>NZ_DASUSQ010000007.1:0-97092 GCF_036375055.1 Umezawaea sp. | reverse complement strand
GGCGCGCACCGAACCGTGGACGGCCTACCGTCTCGGGCATGGTGACCGACCTGAGCCGCACCGTCCCGTCCGTGCCCGACGCCGCCGACGGCGTGGCGTGGCTGCGGGCCTCCGTCGTCCGGTTCAGCGAGGGGGCCGCGCACGCGCGGCGCCGGGCGCTGGTCGAGGCCGAGCTGGCGGGAATCGACCCGGAGGCGTTGCGGGAGTCGGCCTCGCGCGGGCGCGGCACCGCCGTGGACGTGCTGGCCGAGGCCCTCGGGCTGCCGGTGGACGCGGCGGACGTCGAGGTGGTGGCCCGCTGCTACCAGCCCCACGAGGTGATCACCGACGAGGCCGACGAGGCGCTGGCCCGGCTGGTCGCCGCGTGCGGCGGGTACGACGAGGTCACCGCCAACCGGATCGGCCTGCTGGTGCAGGCGTGCGCGGCCACGGCCGCCCTGGTCGCCGGGGTCCACCCGCCCGTGCCCACGACCCGCCGCGTCACGCCCGACGGCGCGGTGGTCGAGGTCGACCTGACCGACCACCCCTTCGGGCTCGGCGCGCACGCCTGTCCCGGCGAGCGGCACGCGCTCGCCATCGCGGAAGGACTGACCCGGTGACGTTCCACGACCTGCACCACGCCGACCGGCCGCTGGTGCTGCCCAACGCCTGGGACTTCGCGTCCGCCGCCGCGCTGTGCGCCGCCGGGTTCGCGGCGATCGGGACGACCAGCCTCGGCGTGGCCGCCGCCGCCGGGCTGCCGGACGGCGAGGGCGCCACGCGGGACGAGACGGTGGCCCTGGCCCGGCGGATCGTCGGGCTGCCGGTCCCGGTGACGGTGGACGTCGAGTCCGGTTTCGGGGGCGACGTCCGGGAACTGGCGGCGGAACTGGCCGAGCTGGGCGTCGCGGGCGTGAACGTGGAGGACGGGCGGCCGGGAGGGGTGCTGGCCGACCCCGAGGAGCACGCCGGGGTGGTGCGCGCGGTCCGGGAGGGCGGGCCGGGGCTGTTCGTCAACGCCCGCGTGGACACCCACTGGCTCGGGGTGCGGCAAGAGTCCACTGTGGACCGGGCGCTGCGGTACCGCGACGCGGGGGCCGACGGGGTGTTCGTGCCGGGACTGGTGCTGGAGGAGGACATCGCGGCGGTGGTGGCCGCCGTCGACGTGCCGCTGAACGTGCTGCACGTGCCCGCGCTGGGCGTTCAGCGGTTGGCGGAACTGGGGGTTCGGCGGATCAGCACGGGCTCGCTGCTCTTCCGGGCCGCGCTGCACGCCGCGGTCGAGGCGGCGAACGCCGTCCGCGACGGTGGGGCTGTCGCGGACGGCGTGCCGACCTACGCCGACGTGGTCGCGCTGACTACGCCGGGTTCTGGGCGTGCGTCAGGGTTTCCCAGGCGATGAACAGGTTGTCGGTGCCCTGCGGGCGCTGCTGCTCGGTGTAGCGCTGGGTGTTGGCCATCCCGATGCCCAGCCGGGTGTTCAGCGCGTTGAACGCCACCTCGGTCGTCGGGCCGAGGTTCTGCTTGCGGGTGCCGCCGCACAGCCAGGACGGCATCGCCTCCAGCTGGTAGCGGGCGTGCAGGCCGTACGCGTGGCGCATCCGGTCCTGGTTCTCGCCCCACAGGTCCTGGCCCTGGTGGTGGGCCGTCTCCGCGATGTGCGCGGCGGCGGCGAGGCCGTAGCCGGTGTGGGTGAAGTCGCGGCACGTCTCCTGGCTGACGCCGTCCTGGAACGTGGACTGGTCGTGCCAGTAGCTCACGATCTCGGCGCGGGTGTCGATGCCGCTGCCCGGCGGGGTCTTGGGCAGGGCGCCGTCGCTGGTCAGGTAGACGTACGCGGGCAGCCTGGTGCGGAAGATCGAGACGGCCTTGTCGTAGGCCGCCTTGTCCTCCAGGAAGACCGCGATGCCGATCGAGGCCTCCATCATGCTGAGTTCCCAGTTGCCGTTGGTGTTCGCCAGGCCCGCCTGGATCTCCGGCAGGTAGACGGTGCGCAGCATCGTCGCGAACCGGGTCGCGTTCGCCGCGGGCCAGCCGGTGTAGGTGTAGCGGATGATCTCGGCGGCCTTGGGCCACGACGACCCGGACCACGCCGTCTGGAGCCGGGCGTTGCTGTTGGTGTGGTCCTTGATGACCGGGGACCACGCGTCCATGATCTGGATCGCCTTGTCGGCGTAGCGGGCGTCCTTCGTGACGTACCAGGCGAGCGACAGGGTGTACGCCGCGATGGCGTCCTCGCGCTCGTCGGTGCAGCCGTGGTTCGGGTTCGAGTAGGAACCGCATTCGACGACCGCTCGCGGCTTCGGAGTGCGGGTCAGGGACGCGTACTTGCTCCCCATCATCTGGTCGTAAGCGGCTTTCCACGGCTGCGCGTTCGCGAGCACCTTGGTGCGCATGAACTCCAGTTGCGGCCTGCTGACGAGCACTCCGGGGTGGGTGAAGGTCGCGGGGGCCGCGATCGTCACGTCACCGGCCGGAGCGGGAGCGGCTGCTGTCGCCACCTGTGTCCCAGCTACCGTGAGCAGGGCGGAAAGGGCTGCTACGACGAGTTTCGCGCGCAAGGGTGAAGGGGTCATCGGGTCTCCTCGCAGGGGTTGGGGAGACCGCCAGTGTCGATGGTCCAGACCAGTTAGGTCAATGTTTTCCAGTACCGGAAATTTTTTACCCGCTATATGCACGACCGGTCAGACTAAGATTATTCATCCATGTGAACATTTGAATTGGGGAAAGGCCGCCACGCATGCCAAGAGTGAAGTTCCAGGACCTCGAACTCGAGTACGACACCTTCGGCGACCCGGCCGACCCGGCGCTGGTCCTGGTGATGGGGCTGGGCGCCCAGATGATCAACTGGGACGTCCGGCTGTGCGGGCTGTTCGTCGACCAGGGGTTCCACGTCGTCCGGTTCGACAACCGGGACATCGGCCTCTCGACCGAGCTGGCGCACCTGCCGGTGCCGGACTTCGCCGCCCTCGCCGCCGGTGACACCTCGACCGCGCCCTACCTGATGTCCGACATGGCGGCCGACCTCGTCGGGCTGCTCGACGCCCTCGGGATCGAGCGGGCGCACCTGGTCGGCGCGTCGATGGGCGGCATGATCGTCCAGCAGGCCGTCATCGACCACCCGGAGCGCGTGCTCAGCCTGTGCTCGATCATGTCGACCACCGGCGACAAGAGCGTCGGCCAGGGCAGGCCGGAGATCGTGGCGACGTTCGGCCAGCCCGCCGCCGCGACCCGCGAGGAGGTCGTCGAACAGCGCCTGGCCGCGTCGCGGATGACCCGATCGCCGGGCTTCGAGGCGGACGAGGACGCGGTGCGCGAGCGGATCGCGGCGAGCTACGACCGGTCGAACCGGCCGATGAGCACGCTGCGGCAGCTGGCCGCGATCGTGGCGTCGCCCGACCGGACCGAGGGTCTGCGCGGGGTGACCGCGCCCGCCCTCGTGATCCACGGTTCGCACGACCCGCTGGTGCACCGGTCCGGCGGTGAGGCCACGGCGGCGGCGATCCCGGACGCCGAGCTGATCATCGTCGACGGCATGGCGCACGACCTCCCGCTCGACGTGTGGCCGACCGTCGTGGAGGCGGTGACCGCCAACGCGAAGCGCGCGCGGTAGGACGTGAGGGTTCATCGGCTGTTCACCGGTTGTCCCACGTTGTCAGGGTCCCTGCCTGGACATACTCCGCGACGACGTAGCTGCCGACCCGCGAACGGTGAGCCCAGGACATGTCGCACCACCACCACGATGGCCACGAGCACCACCACCACGAGGTAGAACCCGTCGAGGGCAGCTGGCAGGACCCGGCGGACGACCGCCCCATCGCGGTCGCCCGCCGGAGGTTCCTCGCCGGACTCGGCGTCGCCGTCGGCGGCGCCGCGCTGGCGAGCACGGGCGCGGGCACCGCCGCGGCGACGCCCCGGCCGACGAACCGGTGGGGCGCGCCCCAGCGCTGGTACGCGGGCGACCACCACATCCACACCCAGTACTCCGGCGACGGCCAGTACACGGTCTCCCAGCAGGTCGCCGAGGCCCGCAAGCACGGGCTGGACTGGATGGTCATCACCGACCACGGCGGGGTGGCGCACCAGAAGCTCTCCATCGACCAGGTCGCGCCGGACATCGAGAAGGCCCGCCGGTCGAACCGCGACATCCTGGTCTACCAGGGCCTGGAGTGGAACATCCCCGGCGCCGAGCACGCGACGGTGTTCCTCCCGCCGGGCCGCGGCACCGTCGACATCCTGCGCGCGTTCGAGGCCGGGTACGACGGCGGCATCCTGTCCACCTCGGTCGCCAACGGCGGCAGGGGCCTGATCACCCGCTCCACGTCCGCCGACGGCGAGCCGTACGCGCTCGCCGCGCTGCGGTACCTGGAAGCGCAGGTCCTCAGTGGACGGACCGAGATCGCCCTGATGTTCGCCAACCACCCGTCGCGGCGCGGCGTCGACAGCCCGCACGAGCTGCGCGGCTGGCGCGACGCGGCACCCGGCGTGGCCGTGGGCATGGAGGGAGCGCCCGGCCACCAGGCCGCGGGCATCTCGAAGGCCTCGGGCGGTCGCGGCGGCGCTCGCGGCTACTACGACTCGTCGCCCGGCGTCGACAGCCACCCCGGCTACGCGCCCACCGCGACCGAGAACCCGTACCGCACCTACGGCGGGTTCGACTGGATGACCGCGAAGGTCGGCGGTCTCTGGGACTCGATGCTGGCCGAGGGCAGGCCGTGGTGGATCACGTCGACCTCCGACGTGCACCAGGTCTTCAACGACACGCTCACGCCCGGCCCGCAGGACCACGACAAGACCGGCAGCAGGGGCGCGCCGGTCGACTCCGGCGTGAAGCAGTCCGGGTTCGGCGACTTCTTCCCCGGCTTCTACAGCCAGACCGTCGTCGGGTCGCGCTCCCGGTCCTACGCGGACGTGATGCGCGGCCTCCAGGCGGGCAGGGTGATCGCGGTGCACGGCAGGCTGATCGACGGTCTCGACCTGCGCGTGCGAGCGCTCGGCGAGGGCGACGAGCAGGGCGTCACGCTGGGCGGTCGCACCTTCGTGAAGCGCGGTGGCTCGGTCGAGGTCACCATCGAGGTGACCGGTGCCGGAGGCCCGAACTTCGCCGGCGCGGTGCCGAAGCTGGCGAAGCTCGACCTCGTCGCGGGTCCGGTCACCGGCCCGGTCAGCGACCGGGACGCGCTGTCCGCGCCGGGCACGACCGTGGTGAAGTCGTTCGAGGTCAGCAAGAACCGGTCGAGGTTCACCCACGTGTTCCGCGACGTCCCCGGCTCGTTCTACCTGCGCGTGCGCGGGTCCGACGGCAAGCGGCTCACCGCGGACGGCGGACCCGTCATGGACGTCGTCGGCGACGCGGAACCGTGGAACGACCTCTGGTTCTACGCCAACCCGGTGTTCGTGGACGTGGTCTAGTGCGCTGGGTGCGACTGGTTCCGGAGTTCACCTCGGTGGGCGCGCACTTCGACCGCGAGGTGCTGTCCGCGCTGGACAGGGCCGGTGTGGCGGCCGACCTCGTGCTGACGCACGTCGAGCGCGGCGACCCGGTGGCCGCGACGGTGGTGTTCGCCAGGATCACCGGCGGGCTCGCGCCCGGCACCGAGGTCGACCCGCCCGCAGAGGGGCGCTGCGCGCGGTTCCCCGGCCAGTCGAGCCTGGTCGGTGTGCACCACGTCGCGGAGATCGTCGAGGCCACGGCGATCGACCAGGTGGTCGGCATCGGGGCCTCGGTCACGCCCGACACGCGCGTGGACACCGCCGGGTTCGTCCGGCCGCGGTACCGCGACGGGCTGCTGGTGCTGCTGGTCGAACCCGCCGCGGGCGGGGTGTTCCAGCCCGCGGAGGTCGAGCAGCCGCACGAGTGCTGCGGGGGAGCGCACTGACGAGCGCCTCGTGGCCGGTCAGCGTCCTGACCGGCCACGAGGCGCTCGCAACGGCTAGGTCCGCGCGGGGGTGAGCAGGTCGCCGAGGCCGATGCGCTCCAGGAACTCCACCCTGATCCGGTCCGCCACGGCGGAGACCTCCTCCGACCCGTCGTTCGCCGGGTCGACGTGCGTGCGGAACGGCCTGGTGCCGAAGGGCTTCCCCACCACCTCGACGACGGCGTCCGCGACGGCTGACACGTCGGAGTCCGGCGCGAGGGCGGCGAGCCGCTCCGACACCTGCTCCGCGAGCCCGGCGTAGCGCGTCTCGTACGCGGCGACCGTGGCCCGGTCGGCAGGACGGCCGCTGTTCGGGAAGTGGTTGGTGCCCGTGGTGAACGCGCCCGGCACGATGATCGCGGTCTCGATCCCGAAGCGGGCGACCTCGGCCGCGCAGCTCACGGCGACGGCGTCCACCGCGGCCTTGGCGGCGAAGTACGGCCCCAGGTAGGGCGGCGTGCCGCCACGGGTGCTGGTGCTGCCGGTCCACAGGAGCAGGCCGCGGCCCTGGGCGCGGAGCAGCGGCAGCGCCGCGCGGTTCACCCGCTGCGCGCCGAGCACGTTGGTGTCGTACACCCGCGCCATCTCCTCGGGCGTGAACGCCTCGGTCGGGCCGGTGACCATGTGGCCCGCGTTGTGCATCAGCACGTCGATCCGCCCGTGGGCGGCGTGCACGGCGGCGACGGCGGCGTCGGCCGACGCCTGGCTGGAGACGTCCAGCTCGACCGACCGCAGGTCGACGCCGTGCTCAGCCGAGAACCTCGCGTACTCCTCGACCTTGGGGGCGTTGCGGTCGTTGGTGCTCCGCATCCCGGCGTGCACGGTGTGGCCCGCGCGGGCGAGCGCCTTGGCGGTCAGCTCGCCGATGCCGCTGGACGCGCCGGTGATCAGGACTACCTCGCTCACGACGTGTGTCCTTTCGAGACGGTGGGGGTCAGACGATGCCGCCGTTGGAGCGGATGGTCTGGCCGTTGATCCAGCGGGCGGGACCTGCGAGGAACGCCACGAGGTCGGCGTGGTCGGACGGCTGGCCGAGGCGCTCCAGCGGGGCGGCCTTCGCGAGGTTCGCGATGGTCTCCTCGTCCTTGCCGTCCAGGAACAGGGCGGTGGCGGTCGGGCCGGGGGCGACGGTGTTGACCGTGATGTCCCGGCCGCGCAGCTCCTTGGCGAGGATCATCGTGATGGCCTCGACGGCGCCCTTGGTCGCGGCGTACGGGGCGTAGGTGGGCGCCCGGAGCCCGAGCACCGACGTGGAGAACGTGATGATCGCGCCACCCCCGCGCACCCGGCGGGCGGCCTGCTGGCCGACCACGAACGTGCCGCGGACGTTGGTGCGGTGCATGCGGTCCAGTGCGTCGAAGTCGATGTCCGCCACGGCCGACAGGTACATGGTGCCCGCCGCGTGGACGACCACGTCGACCCCGCCGAACGCGGACTCGGCCGCGTCGAACAGCGCGCTCACCTGGTCGACCTCGGCCACGTCCGCCCTGACCGCGATGGCGTCGCCGCCCGCGCCGGTGATGGCGTCCACGGCGGCCCTCGCCTCGGTCTCGTTCCCGGCGTAGTTGACGACGACCGCGAAGCCCTCCCGGCCGAGTCGCTCGGCGGTGTCCCGGCCGATGCCGCGGGAGCCACCGGTGATGATCGCGACGCGCTTGCTCATGGTCCTTCTCCTCCTGGGTGTGGGGTAGCGCCGGTCGTCGCCGCGTGCGACGACCGCTGGTGCTGCTGGGTTCTCGGTGGGTCAGTCGGTGAGGCGGGTCAGCCACTCCCGCAGCACGCCCGTCTCGGCCGCCGTCAGCTCCTCCGGCGGTGTCCGGCGCAGCCGGACACCGAGGGCCGAGGCCGAACCGCCGTCGTGGCTCGCCGCCTCGCCGGTGGGCACGAGGATGGCCGCGTGGATCGCGTCCCGGACGCGGGTGGAGACGTCCCGGCCGTACAGGTCGCGCCGGGTGATGAGCACGAGCGCGACGCCGGTGTTGGCCGACATGACCATCTGCGCGGCCACCTCGGGCGAGACGCTCAGCCTGCCCGCGGCGGCGCAGCGCTCCAGCACCTCCAGCAGCAGCCGGTGGGCCTCGACGGCCGCGGCGGGCGTGCCGCTGACGGTGGGGGAGTACATCAGCCGGTAGTAGCTCGGGTTCTCCAGCGCGAACGCCACGTGGGAGTCCCAGCCGTCCCGCAGGTCCCGCACCGGGTCGGACGAGGGGACCGCGGCCCGCTTGCCCGCCAGGTACTTCTCGAAGCCGTGGTCCACGACCGCTGAGAGCAGGCCCTCCTTGTCGCCGAACTGCCGGTACAGCGCGGGGGCGCCGACACCGGCGGCTTCGCAGACCGCCCTGGTCGACACGTCCGCGATCGGCGATTCGGCGAGCAGCTCGGCCGCTGCTTCGAGAATCCGTGCTCTCGTGCTCATGGAAGCAACGCTAACACGGGAATCGTATCGACGCTACCGTAACTGTGGAAGCGTCGATAACACCGCGAGGGTCGTCCCCGACGTGCGGGGACGGCCCTCGTGCGCCGGGTCAGCGGCCCTGGCGGACCCGCACGACCCTCAGCTCCGGTGAGGCGAGGACGTCCCGCTCGCAGAAGCGCTCGGTCGCCCACTGCTTCCGCGAGTACGGCGTCGTCTGGTCGCTGAAGTGCGGAGACGTCGAATCGGACGACTGGGAGTAGGCCAGCAGCGGCGAACCTGTACCGGTTGCGACGAGAGTCATGATCGGGATGTCATCGCCGCACGAACCCTCTTGGCCACCGAACGGGCGGGCGCGCCCTGCGGAGACGGAGTCAGGCCCTTCCAGGAGGCGTCCGTTGTGAGGCGGGCAGGAGATGACCGCGGAACCGCAGAGCGGCGGGCTGGCGACCCGCCAGCCGGCGAGGGCCGAACGCAAAGCACCACCTACCTGCCCACTGCCAACACTTCCCGAAATCGGGACCAGCAATCCCACCGCGCCGGTCCACCCGCTGCCAACTACTTCCCGAAATCGGGACCAGCGACGCCACCGCACCGTTCCAGGGGTTTTGGAAGGCTCACCCTCCCCAACCACCCCCCCGCTTTCCCAATCCTCATGTCCCGTTTCCCTTGTCAAGGCATCTTTCCAGCCTTGACAAGGGAAACGGGGCATGGAGACACTGAACCGAGCGGGGGGGGGAGTTCACCGCACCGCCTCACCCCACCCTCACCCCACCTGGTGCCCCACCCGCGTCAGTCCTATCGCGACGGTGCTCTCCGCTCCGACCACCCCAGCTCCAACGACCGGGCCAACCCCGGCGCCCCGACCCGCAGCACCGCCATCATCTCCGCGAACGTCACCACGTCCACGCTCATACCGGGGACCCGGTCGCGTCCAGGAACCGGGCGACCCTGGCGGGCAACCCGGCCACACCGCCGCCCACCAGCGGCGACCCGACCCCCACGGCCACCGCCCCGGCCTCCAGGTAGGCCGCGGCTTCGGCGACCCCCACCCCACCCACGGGCACGAACGGCACGTCCGGGAACGGCGCCCGCAGGGCCGCCAGGTACCCAACCCCACCCAGCGACGCCGGGAACAGCTTCACCGCATCAGCCCCGAACCCCAACGCCGTCTCCACCTCGGTAGGCGTCAACGCCCCCGCCAGGACCGGCAAGCCGGCCGCCACCGACGCCCGCACGGCGACCGTCGTGGCCGGGCTGACGGCGAACGTCGCACCGGCCGCCACGGCGTCGTCGACATCGCCGGGCGTTCGGATCGTGCCGACCCCCAGCCAGCCGCCCTCCGGGACCTCCGACGCCAGGTCCGCGATCACCTCCAGGGCGTCCGGGCTGGTCAAGGACACCTCCACCAGCCTCACGCCGGACTCGAACAGCACGCGCACGACCGCGCGCGCCTCGTCGCCCCGGACGATGGCCACCAACCGGTGGGTCGTCAGGGCCGTCGTGAAGCTCACCATTCCGCCACGCTCCCCTCGTCGTGCCGCCACGGCGGCGGCTGGTCTCCACCGATACTGCGCAACCGGCTGGCCCGAGGCCATCAAGTGGTACAGACCATTGACAAGGAGGGTGGTGGTTCAGCAGGCTGCGAACGGGGGATCGGCCCGACCGAGGAGGACGACGTGGAAACCCAAGCGTTCCGGGGAAGCCGATGGCGTCGGGTGGGCCGAGCCCTCGCGGCGGCGGCGCTCGTCGTCAGCGGGACGGTCGTGTGGACGGTCGGTGCCCAGACCCCGAACGTCGCCCAGGCCGCCGAACCCCTGAAGAGCATCGTGCCCGCACCCGTGTCGGTGCAGGCCGCGGCGGGTGTCACGCACACGCTGACCAGCACGTCGAAGATCTACACGCAGGCGGGTGACGCGCAGGCGCGCGCGGTCGGCGACTACCTCGCCGGTGTCCTGCGCCGGTCGACCGGTTTCGCCCTCCCCGTCTCCGACGCCTCCGGCACCCCGGCCGACGGCATCTCGCTGCTGCTCACCGGCGCCAGCGCGAGCGTCGGCGAGCAGGGCTACCAGCTCGACGTCACCGCCTCCACCGTCGTGCTGAGGGCCACCAGGGCGGCGGGGCTCTTCGGCGGCGTCCAGACCCTGCGCCAACTGCTCCCCGCGAAGGTCGAGGCCTCCACCGTCCAAACCGGACCGTGGACCCTGCCCGGCACCGCCATCCTCGACCACCCGCGCTTCGAGCACCGCGGCGCGATGCTCGACGTCGCCCGCCACTTCCACCCCGTCGCGTCGGTGAAGAAGTACCTCGACCAGCTCGCCCTGTACAAGGTCAACTACTTCCACCTGCACCTGACCGACGACCAGGGCTGGCGCATCGCGATCGACAGCTGGCCCAGGCTCACCGCGGTCGGCGGCAGCACCCAGGTCGGCGGCGGCGCGGGCGGCTTCTACACCAAGGCCCAGTACCAGGAGATCGTCGCCCACGCGGCCTCCCGGTTCATCACCGTGATCCCCGAGGTCGACCTCCCCGGCCACACCAACGCCGCGCTGGCGTCGTACGCGGAGCTGAACTGCAACGGCGTCGCGCCCGCGCTGCGCACGGACACGGCCGTCGGCTACAGCTCGCTCTGCGTCTCGAAGGCCGTGACCTACCAGTTCGTCGAGGACGTGATCCGCGAGATCGCCGCCATCACGCCCGGCCCGTACTTCCACATCGGCGGCGACGAGGCCCAGGCCACCAGCGAGGCCGACTACCAGACGTTCATGGACAAGACCCTGCCCCTGGTGAAGAAGTACGGCAAGCAGGCCATGGGCTGGCACGAGTTCGTCCGCACCACCACCGACACCGGTGCCGTCCCGCAGTTCTGGGGCACCACCACGTCCAACGCCTCGGTGGCCGCCGCGGTGGCCCGCGGCAACAAGGTCCTGATGTCCCCGGCCAACAAGGCCTACCTGGACATGAAGTACAACGCGAGCACCCCGCTCGGTCTGGAGTGGGCGGGCCGCATCGAGGTCCAGGACGCCTACGGCTGGAACCCCGGCGCCTACCTGAACGGCGTGGGCGAATCCGCCGTCCGCGGCGTCGAAGCTCCACTGTGGACCGAAACGATCGTCACCTCGGCGGACATCGAGTTCATGGCCTTCCCGAGGCTGGCGGCCATCGCCGAACTCGGCTGGTCGCCGTGGTCCACGCACAACTGGGACCAGTTCAAGCTCCGCCTGGCCGCCCAGGGCCCGAGGTGGTCGGCCCAGGGCATCAACTTCTACCGCTCCACCCAGGTCCCCTGGGAAACCACCACGACGACGACCACCACCACGACCACCACGACCACCCCACCGGGCACCTGCCCGGCGGCCTGGGACCGCGCGAAGGTCTACACCGCGACCAACGTCGTCTCCCACAACACCCGCAGGTGGACGGCCCAGTGGTGGACGCAGGGCGAGGAGCCCGGCACCACCGGCGAGTGGGGGGTGTGGCGCGACAGCGGCGCCTGCTGAGCCCGCGGCCGTGAGCGGCCCCCCGAACCGCTCACGGCCGCTTCCCCCCGGTGGTGAGATGGGACGCATGACGCGCATCGAGATCGACGGCCGCCCGGCCACCACCGACACCCTCGCGCACCCGGCGACGTCCACCACGGGCAACTTCACCGCCGTGCAGGTCCGGGACCGCAAGGTCCGCGGTCTCGACCTCCACCTGGTCAGACTGCGAGCGGCATCGCGCGAGATGTTCGACCGAGACCTGGACACGGACCTGGTCCTGGCCCACGTCCGCCACGCCCTCTCGGACGACGTGGTCGACGCCTCCCTGCGCGTCTACGTGTTCCAGCCAGAGGACGAGCTGTCCATCATGGTCACCGTCAACCCGCCCGGCGAGCCCCCCAGCACCCCACAACGCCTGCGCTCGGTCCCGTACACCCGGCCGTTCCCGCACCTCAAGCACCTGGGCGGCTTCGCGCAGGCCCACCACGCCACCCTGGCCCGCCGAGACGGCTACGACGACGCACTGCTGGTAACCCCGGAGGGACTGGTCACCGAGGGCACCACCACCAACATCGGTTTCTTCCAGGGCGACACGGTCGTCTGGCCAGACGCCCCACTCCTGCTGGGCGTCACCATGCAACTGATCAACGCCGCACTACCAACCCCACCACGCCTGGCCGAGATCCACCTGGAAGACCTACCGCAGTTCGACGCCGCGTTCCTCACCAACGCCAGGGGAATCGTCCCGGTGAGCGCGGTGGACGACCTGGAGTTCCCCGTGGACCAACATCGCCACAAAAAACTGGCAGACGCCTACAACACCACCCCGTGGACCAGCCCATAACCACAAACAGGCAGCGAGGGCCTTCTCGAACCACGGCCATTTCACGCGGGGACCCGCCCCCCACCTTGTTGATCGGTTAGGCCAACGCCTCTGCCCGCAAGCCCGATCAAGCGGCAAATCTAGAAGCCCCCGAGTCACATCGGCCGATCCGCTGGAACCGACAGCTACCGAGCATCCCCACAAGCCGCGGCCCGCTCCAACAGCAGGGCCTTCTCCCGCCCGTTCCGGGTGAGCCCGGCAGCCCGCTCGAACTCCCCCCGAGCCTCCCCCAACCGCCCCAACTTCATCAGGAAATCCCCCCGCACGCTGGGCAGCAGGTGGTACTTCTCCAACGCCCCCACCGCCACCAGCTCATCCACCAACTCCAGCCCGGCGGCAGGCCCGAAAGCCATGGACACGGCCACGGCCCGGTTCAACTCCACCACGGGTGAGGGCATGATCTCCCCCAACACGTCATACAGATCAGCTATCCGCCCCCATTCCGTCTCCTCGGCGGTACGGGCCCGCGCATGACAGGCGGCGATGGCCGCCTGCACCGCGTAGGGCCCACCCCCGCCCAGCTCCTCGGCCCGCGCCAGAGCCGCCAACCCCCGCCGGATCAGCACGTGGTCCCACCGCCCTCGGTCCTGGTCGAGCAGCAGCACCGGCCGCCCGTCCGCGTCCACCCGCGCGGCCGACCGGGACGCCTGGATCTCCATCAGCGCCACCAGCCCGTGCACCTCGGCGGCATCCGGCACCAGCCCGGCCAGCACCCGCCCCAGCCGCAACGCCTCGTTGCACAGCGACGGCCGCAGCCAGTCGTCCCCCGCGGTGGCCGAGTACCCCTCGTTGAACACCAGGTACACGACCTCCAACACCGACGACAGCCGGGAGGCCCACTCCGACCGGGTGGGCACCTCGAACGGCACCTCGGCCTTCGCGAGCGTCTTCTTGGCCCGCACGATCCGCTGCGCGACGGTCGCCTCGGAGGTCAGGAACGCGCGGGCGATCTCGTCGGTCGACAGCCCGCCCAGCAGCCGCAGCGTGAGGGCGACCCGCGCCTCCGTCGACAGCACGGGGTGGCACGACACGAACACCAGCCGCAGCAGGTCGTCGTCGATCTCGGGCGCGTCCTCGACCTCCGGCGCGGCCCCGAGCGGGTCCAGCTCGTGCCCCAGGACCTCGACCTTCTTGCGGAGGTTCTGCTCCCGCCGGATGAGGTCGATGGCCCGCCTCTTCCCGGCGGTCATCAACCAGGCGCCGGGGTTGCGCGGGACACCCTCGACCGGCCACTGCTCCAGAGCGGCCAGCAGGGCGTCCTGCGCAAGCTCCTCGGCGAGCCCGACGTCCCGCACGAGCCTCGCGAGCCCGGCGATGACGCGAGCAGATTCGATCCTCCAGACCGCGTCGACCGCGCGGTGAGCCTCCGAAGCCGTCACAGCCACTGACTACCAGCACCCGCGACGACCACGCAAACGACCTCGGGGCCGGAAGCCGCCCCGGCCGCCCTACTGCCCCAGCTGCTCCCGCAGCGCGTCCTCGGCCGCCCGCAGCTCCGGCGTGAACTCGTCGCCGAAGTCGGACGCCTCGAACACCTGCCGGATCTCGACCACCGAGTCCTCACCCTCGAACACGGGCATCCGCTTGACCCACTCGACGGCCTCGTCGCGCGACTTCACGTCGAGCAGCCAGAAGCCCGCGATCAGCTCCTTGGTCTCGGTGAACGGCCCGTCGACCACGGTCTTCTGGTCGCCCTTGAGGTGCACGCGAGCACCCCTGGAGCTGGGGTGCAGACCCTCACCGGCCAGCATCACACCGGCCTTGACCAGCTCCTCGTTGAACTTGCCCATGGCCGTGAGCTGCTCCTCGGTCGGCATGACGCCCGCCTCGGTCTTCTCGTCGGCCTTGATGATCACCATGAAACGCACGACTGCTCCCAGGTTGTCGGTGGCCGGGCCTTCTCCCTGCCCACACCACTGCGTCGAACGGGAGCGACCCGGATCGACACGTCCGCCGGATTTTCTTCAAGAACTTTTCGCACACCGCTGACCTGCGAAAACGCCAACGGCCGGATCGCGGTGAGGCGATCCGGCCGTTGGCGGCTGTCAGTAGCCGGGCCTGGAGGCGTTCTTCGCCTTGCGCACGGCGCTGTCGATCTGGTGGTGGTACTTCCCCTTGGTCTGCCGGTCGAGGAACGTCCCCGCCTGGTCGGCGAGTCTGCTCACCTTCTCGGGGTTCTTCTGGGCGTACTTCTTGGCCGCGGCAGCCGCCGTGGCGAGTACCGCGAGCTTGCGCATCATGGCCATCCGCTCATCCCTTCGACGTCCCTCCAACGTCCGGGGGTGCCGCGAAGGTTCCCCGAGCGGTCCGCGTCACGCCCGCTCGACCAGCGCGGCCAGCCCGTCCAGCACCCGCGCCAGCCCGAACCCGTAGGCGAACTCGGGCGAGTAGGCGGCCCCGTGCTCGGCCCCGGCCGCCGATCCCACCCGCGTGGCCAGCGGGTAGACCGCCGGGTCGAGCACCCGGTCCAGCAGCGGCGCGTTGACCGCCCACCACTCCGCCTCGCTGAGCGAACTCTCGGCCGCGGCGGCGACCGAGTCGGCGGCCGACCGGGCCCAGGCCTGCACGAAGCTCAGCAGGTGGGTGAGGGCCGCGTCCACCTCCACGTCGGACAGCCCCAGCCCGTCCAGCGCGGCCAGCTCGTGCTCGTACTTCCCCATCTGCCCCGGCCCGAGCAGCGGGCGGACGGTCGACACGGAGGCGGCCCAGGGGTGGGTCTCGAACAGCCGCCGGTTCTCCGCCGCGACGGCCGTGACCCGCTCGCGCCACGGCCGCCCCTCGGTGGAGGTCCGCGACATCCGCCCGTAGGCGGCGTCGAGCATCAGGTCGAGCAGCTCCGCCTTCCCCGGCACGTACGTGTAGAGCGTCATCGCCACGACCCCCAGCGCCGAGGCGACCTTCCGCATGGTGAGCGCCTCCAGCCCCGAGGTGTCGGCCAGCGAGGTGGCCGCCTCGACGACGGCGTCGACGGTCAGCCCCTGGCGGGGTCCGCGCCGGGGAACGGCCGCCGGTTCGCGCCAGAGCAGCTGGAGGGTCCGCGCGGGGTCGCCCGCGCTGGTTCGTTCGTCGGCCACGTGCATCCTTACTTTTTACAGCGTACAATGTACAACGTATAGAGAAAAGGAGCGCCAGTGCAGATCACCGCGTCCGCCGTGTCCCTGAACGTCGACGACGTCCCCGCCTCCGCCAGCTTCCTCACCGACCACTTCGGCTTCCACGAGGTCATGGCGGCCGACGGCTTCGCCTCCCTCACCAGGGACGACGCGCACCTCAACGTCGTCTTCCTGCGCCGGGGGCTGCCGACCCTCCCCGAGGACCAGCGGGACGTGCACGCCACGGGCCTCATCCTCGCGTTCGAAGTGACCGACCTGGAGGGCGAACTCGCCCGCCTCCAGGAGGAGGGTGTCACGATCACCATGCCCCTCACCTCCGAGGAGTGGGGCGAGCGCGCCTTCCAGGTGCGCGACCCCAACGGCGTGATCGTGCAGCTCGTGGACTGGAAGGCCTGACCCCCCAGCCCGTCCCACAGCGCCGGCACCGGGGCAGCCGACCCGCCGCCCCGGTGCCGGGCGGTCGTCCGCGCGGAGCCAGAACCACGGGTCGCCGCCGATCAACCGCTCCGGGGTGCCGCCGCCCGCGGTGAGGAAGTACCAGCGGTAGCCTGCGGTGCGCGAACGCGGCGGGCAGCGGCACGCTCACGGCCCCACGAACCCCAGCAGCGCCCGCGTGAACGACGCGGTGGTCGCGGTCCCCCCGAGGTCGGGCGTGCGCACGTCGGTCTTCGCCAGCACGGCCGCGACCGCCGCCTCCACCTCGGCCGCGGCCTCGGCGTGCCCGAGGTGGTCGAGCATCATCGCGGCCGTCCACACCGCTCCGATCGGGTTCGCGATCCCGCGCCCGGCGATGTCCGGCGCCGACCCGTGCACCGGCTCGAACATCGACGGGAACTCCCGCTCCGGGTTGACGTTCGCGGCGGGCGCGATCCCGATGCCGCCCGCGACCGCCGCCGCCAGGTCGCTCAGGATGTCGCCGAACAGGTTCGACCCGACCACCACGTCGAACCGCGCCGGGTCCAGCACGAACTTCGCGCACAGCGCGTCGATGTGCTCCTGGTCCCAGCGGACGTCCGGGTGCAGGGCTCCCCGTTCGGCCACCAGCTCGTCCCAGAACGGCAGGGTGTGCACGATCCCGTTCGACTTCGTCGCCGACGTCACGTACCCGCGGCGGGTCCCGGCCAGCTCGAACGCGTGGTCGAGCACGCGGGTCACGCCCGCGCGGGTGAACACCGACTCCTGCACGGCCATCTCCTCGGGGAAGCCGCGGTTGAGCCGCCCGCCGATCTCGCTGTACTCGCCCTCGACGTTCTCCCGCACCACCACGAAGTCGACCTCGCCGGGCCGAGCGCCGCGGACCGGGCTCTCCAGGCCCTCGAACACCCGGATCGGCCGGAGGTTCACGTACTGGCGGAACCGGCGGCGGATCGGGATCAGCAGGCCCCACAGCGAGACGTGGTCCGGCACGCCGGGCTGCCCGACCGCGCCGAGGAAGATCGCGTCGTGGCCGCGGACCAGGTCGAGCCCGTCGGCGGGCATCATCGCGCCCTCGCGCAGGTACCGCTCGCAGGACCAGTCGAACTCGTCGTAGTCGAACGAGACGCCGTGGCGCGCGCCGACCGCGTCCAGCACCGCGCACGCGGCGGGGACGACCTCGCGGCCGATGCCGTCGCCGGGGACGAGGGCGATCCGGTGGGTGGTCATGCCCCGATGGCACCACCTCGACGGGGCTCCCGTCCAAGACGTGAACCCGGTCGTCGAGATAGGCGGTGCCTATCGGACGCCGCGGGCCGCGGCCAGGAACGCCTCGGCGGCGGGTGACAGCTCCTGGCGGCGCCAGACCAGCGCGAGGTGCAGGTGGGCGGGCGGTTCCAGGTCGAGCACGAGCGCGCCCGCCTGCCGGGCGAGCGGAGCCCACGAGTCGGCGAGCACGGCGACGCCCACCCCGCCGAGCACCAGCGGCAGGATCGCCTCCCGGTGCTCCGACTCGACGACCGCCGTCAGCTCCACGCCGTCCGCGCGGATGTCCTCGACCAGCCCGCGCATGCCCGTGCCGACCTGGCCGACGACCAGCCGCTGCCCGGCCAGGTCCTCCCGCCGCACGACCCCGCCGTCGGGCACGGGCCAGTCCGGCGGCGCGACCAGCACGAACCGCTGCGTCCCGACGTCCTCCAGCACGACGCCCGCCGACCTCACCGGCTCGCTGCGCGCCAGCAGCCCCACCTCGGTCACGCCGGTCCGCACCATCTCCACCACCGCGTCCGCCGTCGCCGCCGCCCTGATCACGACGGACAGGCCGGGGTGGCGCGCGGTGAACGCCCCGACCATCGAGCTCAGCGGTTCCACGGCCTGCGACGGCATCGCGGCGACCTCCACCCACCCGCTCTCCAGGTCCGCCGCCGCGTCCACGGTCGAGCGGGCCACCGCGAGCAGGCGCACCACCTGGCGGGCGGGTTCGACCAGCGCGTGCCCGGCCTGCGTCAGCACGAGCCGCCGCCCGACGCGGTGGAACAGGGCGTGGCCGAGGTCCCGCTCCAGCGCGCGGATCGACTGGGAGAGCGAGGGTTGCGCGACGAACAGCGCCTGCGCGGCCCTGCGCACCCCGCCGTGGTCCACGACGGCGAGGAAGTGCTCCAGCTGCCGTGCGTCCATGCCCGACCCTAACCGCCAGTTGGCGGGTGATCTCCGCCGCGTGGCACTGTCGGCGGCGCCGCCGTCGGCCCGACGATGGTGGCGGTGGTCACGCCGGGGTGGCCCCGAGCACCGGAGGAGACACCGATGACGACCACTGGGTCCGACTCGACCCGCGTCGGCCCGCCGCCGCCGTTCGACCCCGAACTGGCCGCCGCGCTCGAAACGATGACGGAGCTGCCCAGCTCGATCACCGCCGACCTCATCCCCGTCATGCGCGCGGGGATGATCGGGCGCGACGCGACCACCGAGGAGCTGCGGCGCGGCGGCGCGTTCGAGGTGTCCGAGCGGCCCGTGCCGGGGCCGCACGGCGACATCCCCCTGCTGGTCCTCCGGCCGGCGGGCACGACCGGCCTGGTCGGAGCGGTCTACTGGATCCACGGCGGCGGCATGGTCATGGGCTCCAACCGCGGCGCCGACTCGACCAAGGCGTTCGACCTGGCGCACGAGCTGGGGCTGGCCGTCGTGTCGGTGGACTACCGGCTCGCGCCCGAGCACCCGCACCCGGTGCCGGTGGAGGAGTGCTACGCCGGTCTGGTGTGGACGGTCGAGCACGCCGAGGAGCTGGGCGTCGACCCCGAGCGGATCGTGATCGGCGGCGCCAGCGCGGGTGGCGGTCTCGCCGCGGCGACGACGCTGATGGCCCGCGACCTCGGCGGTCCCGCCCTGGCCGCGCAGCTCCTGTTCTGCCCGATGCTGGACGACCGCAACGAGTCGGCGTCGGGCAGGCAGATGGTCGGCCTCGGCATCTGGGACCGCACCTCGAACGACACCGGTTGGACGGCCCTGCTCGGGGACGAGCGCGGCGGCCCGGACGTGTCGCCGTACGCCGCGCCCGCGCGGGCCACCGACCTCTCCGGCCTGCCCCCGACCTACCTCGACGTCGGCTCCGCGGAGACCTTCCGCGACGAGGTCGTCGCGTACGCGTCCGCGATCTGGGCGGCGGGCGGCGACGCCGAGCTGCACGTGTGGCCCGGCGGCTTCCACGGGTTCGAGCTGCTCGCCCCTGAGTCGCAGCTCTCCAGGGCCGCGGGCGGACCTCGGGGCCCCTGGCTGCGACGCGTGCTCGGGCTCTGACCCGGTGGCACGATGAAGAGGTGGAAGACCTCGTCGGCAGGCTGAGCGCGCTCGATCCCGACGCGGGCGCCGCGGTCAAGGTGATCGCCTACTTCGACCGGCTGGTCGAGGGCCGGGCCGGACTCGAACCCGTCGTCCGGGGAGCGGCCGTCCTCACCGGCTGCGCCGCCCGGCTGGTCGACTCCGATCGCGGCGTCGACCTCCGGGTGGACGGGACCGGAGCCGTCCGGCCGTCCGACGGCCCACCGGACCCGAGCTGGCTCAACGCCCCGCTGCACCCCGGCGGCCCGCCCGCGCTGTGGCTCGAACGCGCGGGGCCCGCGGGTCCGGTCGAGGCGATGGTCCTCGAACGGGCCCTGTCCGCGGCCCGCGGTGCCCTGTCCCGCACCAGGGGCCCGGCGCCCGCGGACGACGTGGCCGCCGTGCTGGACGCGGCGGTCGCCGAACCGGCGAGGCGGCGCGCCGCCCGCAGGCTCGGCCTCGGTCCCGCGGCCAGGGCGGTCGCGCTGGACGGCGGCCGGGCCGGGGTCCTGGCCGCCGACCAGACCGTCGCGGCGACCAGGGCCGGCGTCGGCCCGCTCGTGCCCGTGGAGGACCTGCCGTCGTCGTGGGCGGCAGCGCGCACCGCGCTGCGCTTCGCCGCCGCCGGGACCGAGCAGGACCCCGGTCCCGGTGTGGTGCACGCCGACCAGCTCGGCGGGCTGGCCGTGCTCGCCGCCGCCGTGGGCCCCGGCGCGGAACCGGTTCCGGACGTCCGCGACCTCGAACGCGCCCGGTCCACCGCGCCGTGGGCGCTGGCCACGCTCGTCGCCGTGGCCACCTCCTCCAGCCTGCGCACGGCCGCCGCCACCCTGGTCGTGCACCACTCCACGCTCCAGGACCGGCTCACCCACGTGGAGGAGCTGCTCGGGTGGTCCGTCCGCGATCCGGCGGGACGCTTGCGCCTGCAACTGGCCATTGCCTTGCGCCGCTTGCACAACCACCACTGACGACGACCCGAGTGGACGATCGGCGGCGGGCGCCCCTGGCCTGAACAGCGGTGACCAATAGGTACAGCAAGCGTTTGCAGGCTCTAGCATGAATTCCGTGGGCGAGACGACTGGACTTCGGGACAGGGCAAGGCGCGCCATGCGCGCCGAAGTCGCCGTGGTGGCGTTGGACCTGTTCGCGGAGCGGGGGTTCGACGGCACGACGGTCGACGACATCGCGCGTGCCGCGGGCATGTCGCGCACGAGCTTCTTCCGTTACTTCCCCACGAAGGAGGACGTCGTACTGGGGCATCTCGACGAACTCGGCCACCTGGTCGCCCGCGCCCTCGCCGACCGGCCCGCCGGGGAAGACCCGTGGGACACCTTGCACTTCGGGTTCCGCGCCGCCTACGCGAGCGACAAGAACGCGCCGGGGCGGCCGTTGGGCCGGATGCTGCTGGACACGCCGTCGCTCAAGGCCCGCCAGCAGGAGAAGCAGTCGCGCTGGCAGGACCTGTTCATCCCCGAGATCGCCGCCAGGCTGGGCATCTCCGACGATCCCCGCGACCCGCGGCCGAGGGCGCTGGTCGCGGCCGGGCTCGGCTGCCTCGACGCCGCGT
The DNA here is from genome assembly GCF_036375055.1 of Umezawaea sp. GTDB lineage: Bacteria > Actinomycetota > Actinomycetes > Mycobacteriales > Pseudonocardiaceae > Umezawaea. The sequence goes on along the minus strand of NZ_DASUSQ010000007.1, from coordinate 76,008 downwards.
TCCAGGCGTGGACTGCCACCGACGGCGCCGCCGACATGTCCGACTTCATCGACCGCGCCTTCGAGGTCGTGGCCGCCCGGCGCGACTAGCGCGGAACGGTCCTCAGTGGACTGTCAGCCCGCGAGCGCGATGGTGTGCCCGGTGCGCTCGACCTTGGCCCTCAGGTACCCGACGTTGGTCGGCGTGGCGAAGACGCCGGTCGGCACGTGGTGGCGCACGGTGATGCCGTGCGCGCTGAGCTGCGCGCCCTTGTCGGGGTTGTTGGACAGCAGGGAGATCGTGCCGATGCCCAGCGCCGTCAGCATCTGCGCCGCCGCGGTGTAGTCGCGGCCGTCCTCCGGCAGGCCGAGCGCGCTGTTGGCCTCGTAGGTGTCCAGGCCGTGGTCCTGCAACGCGTAGGCGTCGAGCTTGTTGTACAGCCCGATGCCCCGGCCCTCCTGGCGCAGGTAGAGCAGCACGCCGCCCTCGTTCGACAGCCGTTCGACGGCTTCGCGGAGCTGGGGGCCGCAGTCGCAGCGCGCCGAGCCGAAGACGTCCCCGGTGAGGCACTCGGAGTGCATCCGCACGAGCGGCGCGGGGTTCGCGGTGGGTTCGCCGAAGACCAGTGCGAGGTGCTCGGCCTGGTCGGCGAGGCCGTGGAAGGTGATCGTCTCGGCCGCGGTGCTGAAGCCGTCGCCGAACCGCAGGGGCACCCGGACGCTGGTGCGGACCGAGGCGCGGGTGGGGGAGGAGGTCACGGCTGGCTCCGATCGACGGCTGGTTCGACTGCCGTCGCGAACACTACGCCGGTAGTTTGAATTTGAACGACGAGTGTGGTCGCGGCCACAGGGGGCGACGATCAGACGACGACCAGTTGTGCCTGGTCGAAGGCCACGGCCAGGTCCGCCTCGATCCGGGCCGCCGTGTCGCGCAACGCCGGGAGCAGGCGATCCACGGTCTCCTCGACGGTGTCCCGGCCGACGTGCAGCGCCGTGTTGACCGCCGCGACGACCGCGCCGGACCGGTCGCGCACCCCGACCGCGAGCGACCTCAGGCCGTCCTGCAACTCCTGGTCGACCACCGCCCAGCCCTGCCGCGCCACGGCGTCCACGGCCGAGGCGAGGTCCTCCGCCGACACCAGCGTGCGGCTCGTCAGCGGCTCCCGGTCCGACCGGTCGAGCAGCGCCGCCCGCTCTTCGGCGGGCAGGCCGGCCAGCAGCACCCGGCCCATCGACGTGGCGTGCGCCGGGAAGCGGGTGCCGACCGCGATGTCGATCCGCATGATCCGGGTCGTCGCGACCCGCGCCACGTACCGCACCCGGTCGTCGTCGAGCACGGCCATCGACACCGACTCGCCCACGGTGCCCGCCAGCGCCTTCAGGTGCGGCTGGGCGATGTCCGCCAGCGTGAGCGACGACAGCCGCGAGTACCCGAGGTCCAGCACGGTGGGGCGCAGCGTGAACACCCTGCCGTCGCTCTCGGCGTACCCCGCCTCCCGCAGCACGAGCAGGGCCCGCCGCGCGGTGGCGCGGGGGAGCCCGCTCGCCGCGGCGGCCGTCGAGATCGTCAGGCCGCCGGGGGCGAACCGGAACGCCTTCAGCACGGCGATCCCGCGCGCCAGCGTCTCCAGGAACTCCATGCCCAGCTCGTCCTTGGTGGAGCGCAGCTCCCGCGCCGTCGGCACCGACCGCTCGGCCGACCCGGTCGGTCGCCGGAGCGCGGCCTCCATGTCCCACACGGCTTTCCGCAGCGCGGGCAGCACGGCGTCCGGGAACGTCCGCGCGCTGTGCCTGCTGGTGTGGCTGAGCACGCTCACCGCGGCGACCGGTCGGCCCGCCGGGCCGAACACCGGCGTGGCGAGGGCGAGCAGGCCGGGCTCGACCCACTGGTCGTCCAGCGACCAGCCCTCCTCGGCGGCGTCGGCGATCCGTGCGCGGAACACGGCCTCGCGGTTCGGCACGGGCGTCACCAGCGTCGGCACGGCGGGGAACCCGGCGTCCAGCGGGTCGGCCGTCCGGCGGTCGCGCCACGTCTCGTGGCGGCTCTCGTCCCACGTGGTGGCCAGCACGACCCCGGCGGCACTGCGGTCGTCGGGCAGCAGGCCGCCGACGTGGAAGGCCAGGTACACGGCCCGCCGCCGGGTCGACTGGGCGATCAGCCGCGCCCCGTCGACGTCCGGGACGGCCAGCGAGACCGACTCGTCCAGCTCGTCCGCGAGCCGCGTCACCAGCGGTGCCAGCGGGGTCACGAGCCCGCACGACGCGAGGTAGGCGTTGCCCAGCTCCATCGCGCGCGGGGCGAGCAGCAGGTCCTGGCCCTCGGCGCGCAGGAAGCCCAGGTGCAGCAGGGTCGCGGTGATCCTGTCCACAGTGGACCGGGCGAGTCCGGTGGCCTTGGTGAGGTCCACGCGGCGCATGCGGGGTTCGGGGTCCGCGGCGACGGCGTGCAGCACCGCGAGGCCCCGTTCGAACGGGCCCGCGGTGTCCTCTGCCGCTTCCCGCACGTCACGCCCCGTCTCGTGAGGACCGGACCGGGTGGTCTCGGTGCTCACGACATCGTAGTTGTGGGCCTCTTGACGCCTCCGGGTCGCCGGGATCACACTCCCATGAAACTTTAGCGAACTAAAGTTCGCTGGGCGAACACTGTGCAGGCCGGGCCGAAGGAGTCCCCCCATGAGCGGTCCCGCGCCCACCCGGGGCGACGACCCCCGCCACGCGGCCCTCGAGTCCGTGCTGGCGCCGTACCGCTGCTCGTCGTGATCGGCCTGGTCCGGGCCCGCGCCGCTCACCGGGCGGTTCGACGGCCGGTGGCACCCGTCCCGGCCCCGGTCGCCGTCGCGCGGGCGCACCCCGGCGTCGGACGGGTAGATCCTGTTCTCACCATCCCGTTTCGCAGTGCGACAACCAAGGAGTGGGTTCCGTGACCATCACCCGCGAACTGTTCATCGGCGGCGAGGACGTTCCCGCCCTGGACGGGCGCACCACCCAGGACCTCAACCCCTACACCGGCGACGTCTACGCGACCGTCGCGGCGGGCGGTCCGGCCGACGTCGTCCGCGCCGTGGACGCGGCCGAGGCCGCGTTCCCCGCGTGGGCCGCGCTGTCCCCGTCGGCCCGGCGGACGATCTTCCTGAAGGCCGCCGACGTCCTCGAATCCCGTGTGCCGGAGGCGATCGAGGTCATGGCGGGCGAGGTGGGCGGCGTCGCGGGCTGGGCGGGCTTCAACGCCGCCCTGGCCACCGGCATGCTGCGCGAGGCCGCCGCCGCGATCTCCCAGCCGCTCGGCGAGGTCCTGACCAGCGACACCGGCGGCCAGTTGTCCATGGCGGTGCGCCAGCCGGTCGGCGTCGTCGGCGCGTTCTCGCCGTGGAACGCGCCCCTGATCCTGGGCGTCCGCGCCGTCGCGGTGCCGCTGGCCGTCGGCAACACCGTCGTCCTCAAGCCCAGCGAGGACGCCCCGATCGCGTGCGGGCTGTTCCTCGCGGACGTGCTGCGCGAGGCCGGCCTCCCGCCGGGCGTGCTCAACGTCGTGACCAACGCCCGCGAGGACGCCGCCGCCGTCGCCGAGGCGCTCATCTCGGACAGGCGGGTCAGGGTCGTCAACTTCACCGGCTCCACCGGCACCGGCCGGATCATCGGCACGACCGCGGCGCGGCACCTCACGCCCGCCGTGCTGGAACTGGGCGGCAAGAACGCCGTGCTGGTGCTGGACGACGCCGACGTCGACTACGCCGTGAACGCGGTGGCGTTCGGCGGCTTCCACAACGCGGGCCAGATCTGCATGTCCGCCGACCGGGTCCTGGTGCACAGCTCGATCGCCGAGGAGTTCACCGCCAAGCTCGCGGCGAAGGTCGCGCTGCTGCCCCACGGCGACCCGACCGACCCGGACACCGTCGTGGGCCCGATGATCGACGACCGGTCCGCGAAGCGGGTCGCCGAACTCGTGCAGGACGCGGTCGCGCACGGCGCGCGGGTGCGGGCGGGCGGCGGTGACCCCGACGGCTCCCTCTGCACCGCGACGGTGCTGGACCGGGTGCGACCGGAGATGAGGCTCTACCACGAGGAGATCTTCGGACCCGTCGTCACGGTCATCGCGGTGGACGGCGACGAGGAGGCGATCGCGATCGCCAACGACACCGAGTACGGCCTCACCGCGGGGGTGCTGACCGAGGACGTCCGGCGCGGCCTCGCCGTCGCCCGCAGGCTGCGCACCGGCATCGTCCACGTCAACAACCAGACCGTCGACGACGAGCCGCAGGCGCCGTTCGGCGGGGTGGGGGCCACCGGCTACGGGCGGTTCGGCGGCCGGTGGGCCGTGGAGGCGTTCACCAACACCCGCTGGATCACCGTGGCGGGGGAGCACAACCACTTCCCGTTCTGACCGCTCCACCCGGTTCGCGCGGGCACTTCCGCGGTGCCCGCGCGAACCCGCTCGTCGGGGAGCGGAACGGCCTCCACCAGACTGCCCGCGCGCTCACAGCGAGCGGAAGTGCGTGGTCAGCACGTCGTTCTCGTGGTGGTGGAACGCCAGCCCCACGGGCAGGTCGAGGTTCGTCGGGTCGCCCGTGTGCTCCCACGGCAGCGTCGTCGTCGACTTGACGCCCGGCGCGACCCGCACGGGGATCCCGGCGAACGTCGACGCGACGGACGCGTGCACGTGCCCGCACAGGATCCCGGCCACCCTCGGGTGCCGGGTCAGCACGGCGGCCAGGTCGTCCGCGTCCTGGAGCCGGATCGCGTCCAGCTCCGGGATCCCCACGGCCACCGGTGGGTGGTGCAGCACCACGAACGCGGGCTCGTCCGACCCCGTCAGCGCGGCGTCCAGCCAGGACAGCGTCTCCGGTCCGAGCCTGCCCGCGTCGCTGCCGGGGATGAGCGAGTCGCACAGCAGGATCGACGCGTCCGCGATCTCGTGCGCCTGGTTGATCGGGCCGGATCCCTCGATCCCGAGCATCCCGGCGCGGAACGCCCCGCGCTCGTCGTGGTTGCCGGGGCAGCAGAGCACCGGGACCTCCAGCGGCGCCAGGATCTCCCGCAGCTCCGCGTAGTCGACGGGTCTGCCGATCTGGGTGAGGTCGCCGCTGACCAGCACCGCGTCGATCTGGCCCGGCAGCGCGGCCAGGTACTCGACCACCTGCCTGGTCCTGGCGGCGTTGCGCTCGCTCCCGTCGATGTGGACGTCGCTCACGTGCGCCAGCGTGATCACGGTCGGACTCCTCCGCTCGGTGGCGCGCCCCCCGCGTCCGACAGGACGGCGTTCACCACGGCTCCAGCGTAGGGCTCAGGAGTCCGTGACCACGCGGATCTCGTGCGGCGGCCAGTCGCCGCCGGGGTCGAGCCTGCCGAGGACGCTCAGGGAGATGGCGGCCAACTGCTCCTGCTCCTGCGGCGTCAGCGCGTCGAACACCAGCTCCTGCACGGCCTTCACGTGCCCCGGCGCCGCGTCGACCAGCACCTCGTACCCCGCGTCGGTGAGCCGTGCCCTGGTGACCCGCCCGTTCTCCGTGCTGGGGCAGCGGCTGACCCAGCCGCGCTTCTCCAGCCTGGTCACCACGTGTGACATCCGCGACAGCGAGGCGTTGTTCAGCGCGGCGAGCTGGCTCATGGACAGCGTCCGGTCGGGCTGCTCGGACAGCACGCTCAGGACCAGGTACTCGAAGTGGCTGAACCCCGTGCGGCCGCGCATGTCCGCGTCCAGCGCGTACGGCAACTTGATCAGCACGCCGCTGAAGGCGATCCAGGCCCTCTTCTGGGCTGGTGTCAGCCAGCGCGGCGCTTCTCCGGTCACCGCCCCACGATACATCAAAGTTGAAGCATCAAGCTTTTCGGCTGTCGTCGGATCCGTGGAAATCGGCGTGTTCACGTTCGCGGAGCCGACCGACGACCCGCACACCGGTCAGGTGGTCAGCGCCAGGCAGCGGGTGCGCGACGTCATCGAGCTGGTCGAGCCGGCCGACCAGGCAGGGCTGTCGGTGTTCGGCATCGGCGAGCACCACCGCGCGGACTTCGCGGCCACCTCCCCGGCGGTGCTGCTGTCCGCCGTCGCAGCCCGCACCGAGCGCATCCGGCCGACCAGCGCCGTCACGGTCCTCAGCTCCGCCGACCCGGTCTCGGTCTTCAGCACGAGCTGTTCGGGCACCAGCGGTTCCTGGCGCAGATCAGCCCGGGCAGCGTCCCGCACGCCGACGCGGTGCGCGGGATCGAGCTGCTGGGTTCGGAGGTGCTGCCCGCCGTGCGCGCCGCACTCGGCTGAGGCACGGTGGAGGGCATGGGAATGGACTACCCGCGTGTGGGCGACTCCGGCCTGGAGATCTCCAGGATCGTGCTGGGCTGCATGAGCTTCGGCGACCCGACCAGGGGCGCGCACCCGTGGTCGATGGGCGTCGACGAGGCCAGGCCGTTCATCCGCCAGGCCCTGGAGGCGGGCATCACGACGTTCGACACCGCCAACTCGTACTCGCTCGGCTCCAGCGAGGAGATCGTCGGCGAACTGCTGGGCGAACTGGCCGACCGCTCCGACGTCGTGGTGGCCACGAAGGTCCACGGGCACATGGCCGACGGCCCGAACGGGTCCGGCCTGTCCCGCGGCGCGATCATGACCCAGGTCGACAACAGCCTGCGCAGGCTGGGCACGGACTACATCGACCTCTACCAGATCCACCGCTACGACCCGAAGACGCCGATCACCGAGACCATGGAGGCCCTGCACGACCTCGTGCGCGCGGGCAAGGTCCGCTACCTGGGCGCGTCCTCGATGTGGACGTGGCAGTTCGCCCGGATGCAGCACGCGGCGGACCTCAACGGCTGGACCAGGTTCGTCTCCATGCAGGACCAGTACAACCTGATCATGCGCGAGGAGGAGCGCGAGATGCACCCGTACTGCCTGGACGAGGGCGTGGGCGTCCTCCCGTGGAGCCCGCTGGCGCGGGGCAGGCTCACCAGGGACTGGGACGCCACCACGAACCGCGGCGAGACCGACGCGTTCGGGCAGAAGCTGTACCGGCAGACCGAGGACACCGATCGCGAGGTCGTCGACGCCGTCGCGGCGGTCGCGGCCGAGCGCGGCACCACCCGCGCCCAGGTCGCCCTGGCGTGGACGCTCCACAAGCCCGCGGTGACGGCCCCGGTCATCGGCGTGACCAAGGAGCACCACCTGACCGACGCGGTCGCCGCCGTCGACCTGGTGCTGTCGGACGAGGAGGTCGCCCGCCTGGAGGAGCACTACGTGCCGCACGCGGCCGAGGCGTTCTGACCGTCCTGGGTGGACCGGCGGCGCTAGCCCAGCAGGCCTGCGTCGTGCACCAGCAGCGCGATCTGCACCCGGTTGTTCAGGTTCAGCTTCGTCAGCACGCTGGACACGTGCGTCTTCACCGTGGGTACGCTGATGTGCAGCGCCTTGGCGATCTCGGCGTTGGACAGACCGCGCCCGACCTCCAGCGCCACCCCGCGCTCGCGGGCGTTCAACGACTCCAGCCGCACCACGGCCGAGGCCCGCCGCTCGTCCTGCCCGTTCTCCGCGACCCGTGCCATCAACCGCCGGGTCACGGCGGGCGACAGCACGGGCAGCCCGCGCGCCACCTGCCGCACGGCGTCCACGATCTCCCACGGCGGCGTGTCCTTCAGCAGGAAGCCGGCCGCCCCGGCCCGCAGGGCGCGCAGCACGTGCCGGTCCGCGTCGAACGTGGTCAGCACGATCACCTCGGGCGCACCCGGCCTGCTCCGCAGCGCCTCCGTGGCGGCCAGACCGTCCACCACGGGCATCCGGATGTCCATCAGCACCACGTCGGGGGAGTGCTCGGCCACCAGGGCGGGCACCTTCGACCCGTCCCCGGCCTCGCCGACGACCCGGACGTCCGGAGCCCCGCCCAGCATCATCACCAACCCGGCCCGCACCAGCGGATCGTCGTCCACGATGAGCACACCGATCGCACCGGGCTCCGTCACAGCGGCCACGGTATCCACGCCGAGATCCTCCAGCCACCCGTGGGGGTCGGCCCGTGCTCCAACGTCCCGTGCGCCAGGTCCACCCGCTCGGCCAGCCCGAGCAGTCCCCGACCGCCCCCGGCCCTGCTCGACGCGACGACGGGCCTGCTGTTGACGACCTCGACGGTCAGCCCGTCGTCCGCCGACCCGGACACCCGTACGTCCACTTCGGACCCGGCGGCGTGCTTCCTCGCGTTGGTCAGGCTCTCCTGCACGATCCGGTACAGGGTCCTCCCCGCGGTGTCGGGCACGTCACCCACCACGTCGGACCTCAGCGACACCCGCATGTTCGCGCCCGCCGACTCCGCCACGAGCTGCGCGAGGTCCGCGAACGTGGGCTGCGGCAGCTCACCGACCGGGGCCCGCAGCACCCCGATCACCTCCCGCAGGTCCTGCAACGCCCGGTGCGAGTTCTCCCGGATCACCCTGGCCGCCCGCGCGACGTCCTCGGCCGGGGCGTCCGGCCGGTACTCCAGCGCCCCCGCGTGCACGCTCAGCAGCGACAGCCGGTGCCCCAGCACGTCGTGGATCTCGCGGGCGATGGCCTCGCGCACCTCGTGCTGCACCTGCTCGGCGCGCAGCGCGGCCTCGGTCTCCGCCCGAGCCGCCCGGTCCCGCAGCGACACGATCAACCGGCGCCGGTGGTGGAGGAACAGGCCCCAGCCGATCGCCGCGCCCTGCAAGGCGATGCCGAGCCCCAGCAGCACCTGCCACGGGACCGACGGCTCCGGCCGGAGGACCACCGCCACCGCGGCCGACGGCACGCTCAGCGCGAACAGGACCATCGTCGTGCGCGGCGGACGGTGGATCGCCGCGGTGAACAGCGCCAGCAGCAGCGGCAGCGCGGACATCTCGGCGAACGTGCCGACGACGATCATCAGCACGGCGAACTGCACGGGCCAGCGCCGCCGCCACCACAGCCCGACGCAGCCGACCACCCAGGACGCGGCGTCGAGGTGGAACAGCCACACCGGGTCCGGCATCGCGCCCGACGCCAGGCGGTCCAGCCCGAGCGCCAGCCCGAACAGCACCGAGAGCGCGAACAGCACGACGTCCACGACCCAGTCCCGTGGGCTCCGCCGCCGCGGTGAACCGTCCATGGCCCGAACGTACCGACCCGTTCGGCGGAGCGCGCCGGATCGATACCTAAGTCGGAGCCCCGCGGTACTTGGGGACGAGCCGCGCCGTTCCGACGACCGATGTCCGGCCGCGGGCCCGCCGCTAGCGTCGAGCCATGCGCAAACCTGTCGAGCTGGTGGGGCTCCTCCTCGTCGCGGAGGGGATCAGCGGCGTGATCGACCACCTCTGGTACCAGCCGATCTTCGGCTGGGTGCTGAACTTCGTCAACCGGGTCGTCATCCCGAGGATCGACTTCCTGGCGGGGTACGAGATCGTCGCGAACCTCGCCGTGGCCGCGCTGGGCGGCCTGGTGCTGCTCGCCTCGACCGGGTTGACAACCGCCGGGGCGAACGGGTCGAATGACGGGGTCGCGTGACGTCGGTGAAGCGAACGCCGACTCATGGAGGCACCGTCTCGGGAGTCGCAATCCCTTGAGCTACCACGAGTTCACCCGTCAGATCATCGAGGAGTTCCGCGCGAACGGCGGCCGCGTCGGCGGCCCGTTCGAGGGCGCGGACCTCGTCCTCCTCACCACGACCGGCGCCAGGTCCGGCCGCGAGCACACCGTTCCGCTGGGCTGCGTCCGCGACGGCGACCGGCTGCTGGTCGTCGGCTCCGCGGGCGGCGCACCCCGGCACCCGGCCTGGTACCACAACGTCCTCGCCCATCCGGGGGTGACGGTCGAGCGCGGCTCGGAGCTGTTCGCCGCGCGCGCCGTGCCCGCCGTCGGGCGGGAGCGCGACCGGCTGTTCGACCTCGTCGTGGCCGCCGCGCCCGGCTACGCCGACTACCAGCGCGCCACGACCAGGACGCTGCCGGTCGTCGTGCTGGAGCGCGCGGGAGCGGCACCGGGCTAGTGCGGTGACCGCGAAACCCGGCAGGGGTCAGCGGTCACCGCGCGTGCCCGTCGTGAACGTCCCCTGCGCGATGTCCGCGCCGACGCGGTGCCACCACCGCGCCTGCCGCTCGGTGTCGACGCCGTCCACGATCACCGTCGTGCCCGTGCGGTGCACGACGGACAGGATCCCCCGCAGCGCCAACGTGACCAGCGAGTCCTCGCGGTCGCACCGGGCTTGGCGCCGCACCATCCAGCGGGCGATCCGGACGGCCCGCACCGGCAGGTCCTCCACGTGCGCGAGGTCGCCGGGCGAGGTGCTGAAGTCGAGGATCTCCGTCGCCACGCCCGCGCTCGCCAGCAGCCGCAGGTTCTCCGCCGCCTCGCCGTCGCCGTGCGACAGCGCGGCGGCGGGGATCCCGAGCCACAGCAGGTCGGCGGGCAGACCGGTCTCGTCCAGGACGGTCAGCACCCGGCTGAGCAGATCGGGGTCGGACGACTGGTTCGGCGTGAGCCCGACGTGCAGCGGCTGGTCGACGCCGCGTCCCCTGCGCCGCTGCTCGGCCTCGCCGCAGGCCGACCCGAGCAGCCAACTGCCCAGCGGCAGGACCAGTCCGGTCTCCTCGGCCAGTTCCGCGCACCGCTCGTGCGGCAGCCGACCGCGGACCGGGTGCTCCCACGACAGCAGCGCGTCCAGCCCCACGACCTCACCGCCGTCCAGCCGCACCAGCGGCTGGTGCACCACGGACAGCTCGCCGTTCTCCCACGCGCCGGGCAGGGACACGGCGAGGCCGAACCCCTCCCGGTCGCGGTCGTCCTGGTAGGGGTCGTAGAGCTCCCACTGGGTGCGCCCGTTGCGCTTGGCCCTGGCCAGCGTCATCTCCGCGGCCTCCAGCAGCGCCGCCGCGCCCATCCCCGGACTCGGCCGGTCCACCACGCCGATGCTCGCGGGGGAGGCGACGCCGTGGCCGTGGACGTAGACGGGCTCGGACAGCTCCTCGTTGATCCGCCGCACGGTGCTCGCCGCGTCCGGGGTGGTGGGCGAGTTCTCCACCAGCACGGCGAACTCGTCGGCGCCGAACCGGGCGACCATCGCGGCCTCGTCCTCGAACAGCGCCTCCAGCCTGCGCGCGACGCTCTCCAGCAGCAGGTCGCCCGCCCGGCGGCCGAGGCCGTGCGTGATCAGCGAGAACGCGTCCAGGTCGAGGTGGTAGAGGGTGATCCCGGTGGACGGGGAGGCGTGGCGCAGCACCCGTTCCAGGCTGGTGGTGAAGTACTGCCTGTTGGGCAGCCTGGTCAGCATGTCGTGCAGCGCCTGGTGGTTGAGCTGTCCGTGCAGCAGGTTCAGCTCGGTGCGGTCCTCCACCACCACGACGAACCGGCCCTCGGGGTCGTCGGGCAGCGGCGCGGTCACGGTGAGCGTGGCCCACGCGCTGTCGCCGTCCTTGCGCTGGAGCCGCTGCTCGCTCTGGACCCGCGGCGCGGCGCCGCCGAGCAGCTCGGCGTAGCCGTCGCGCAGCGCGTCCCGCTCGTCCTCGTGGACCAGGTCGAACACCGTGAGCCCCACCATCTCGGGCCGCGTGTAGCCGAGGATCTCGCCCAGCACCTCGTTGGTGCGCAGGAACGTGCCGTTCCGGTCGGTCAGCACGACCCCGTTCGTCGTGCTCGCGACCACCTCGTCGAACTCCGCCTCGATCGCCCGCGCCCGGTGCCGCGTCTCGGCGAGCGTCTTGAGCAGCGCCTGGCTCATGCTCTCCTGCTGCGCCATGGTGGAGAGCCGCAGCGCCTCGGTGTACCCGGCGGCGAACGAGCCCAGCACCAGCACGACCCGCTCGGCGCACCACCCCGGCGCGGGCAGCTCCGGCAGGGCGAGGATGCCCCGGCCGAGCACCTCCATGGTCACCTGGAGGCTGGTCGTCCCGGTGCAGCCCCACTCGACCAGGGCGGCGCCGTGGGCCTGCACGGCCTCGGGCGTGAACCGCTCCGCCATCACGGCGTCGGCCAGTTCGTCGACGACATCCTCCAGCATGACCCTGAACCGGGTGAACTCCAGCGGCACGTAGGCGGTCCCGCAGAGCGAATTCGCCCATTTGCGCGCGAGTTCCACCCGTTGGCCCGATCGCGTGACGAACGGAGCCATGGTCAATGTCGACGCGCTACCCAGCGCCCTCATGCGGGCGTGCCGGACCGTGCGTCGTGCCAGTGTATAGACGGAGAATGTAAAGCTGATTCCACAGTGCACCTCGGTGTTCCTGCCCGTGCCGAGCAAAAGGTACCTGTGTGCGTGGTGCCTGGCCAACAGGCGGGTGACACTATTTCCGTTTAACCCATTTTTGCGGGTAGTGCTCGATCGGCACTCTCGGTGTCGCCGCAGGTCGTGACCCTGGTGTGCTTCCAACGAACAGGCGCGCCTTCCCGTGCACGACTGCCCGGGATCAATGCCGCACCAGCGACGACGCCGATTCGCGGTGATGTCGTCGAGAACGGGCGAACTCCTGACCAGGGGTTTGTCGAAATCGGGCAAAGGGCGCTCGGACAGCACTCGGTCGGTGGAATTCCCGCTGGTGGAGAAGAGTGCGCTCCGCAACCGCTCCGGTCGCCTGTCCGGCTGGTGCTATCCCCCTTTCGTGCAGTTGGCAGGAGCGTCGGTCTCGGTCTGTGATCGAGGTCTCCGTCAGAGCGCCTCGCCGGTCTCCAGCAGCGACTTCAGGCTCGACAGGATCACCGGCCACCCCTCGCTGACGCCCGCCTGCACCGTGCTCTCCGGCCCGAACCCGTCGTGCGTGACGGTCAGCTTGACCAGCTTCCCGTGCGGCGCGATGTCGAACGTGACCTTCGACCTCGGCTCCTCCGCCATCGCCGCGACCAGGTCGGGGTTCATCCCGTGCACCTCGGCGAACTCCGGCGTGAACGTGTGCCACGTGTACGACAGCCGGTGCGGCGGGACGGCCTCCAGCACGACCTGGGCGGGGTCCTCGGTCCTCAGGCCGCCCTCGGTCCAGCTCATCGTCGCGCCCGGCGTCCAGTCGGACTCGAACGTCGCGCCCCAGTACCTGCTCGTGAAGGCCGGGTCGGTCAGCGCCTGCCAGAGCTTCTCGGCGGTCGTGTTGACGTAGGTGGTGTAGACGAACTCGGGCTTGTCCATCGGCTCGGACTCCAATGCTCTGGTGAGGTCGGCGAGCAGTTCCACCCGCCCCCTGTCGTACCGGCTGATCCACCGCTCGGCGATGGCGTTGATCGGCGCCGCGTTCAGGTAGTGCACCTTCTCCCGCCCGCGCCGCACCGTGGTGACGACGTTCGCGGTCTCCAGCACCGCGAGGTGCTTGCTGACCGACTGCCGCGCCATCTCCAGCCCGGCGCACAGTTCGCGCAGCGTCTGCCCGTTGCGCGCGTTGAGGCTGTCCAGCAGCCTGCGCCGACTCGGGTCGGCCAACGCCTTGAACACCTCGTCCACAGACATGCACCCTTCCGGCTGCCTGACGATAGGCAGCCGGAAGGGTGCATGTCAACGGGGAAGGGCTCGGGGATCAGGTGCCGGTCTGCCCCAGGTGCGCCGTCCACGAGGTCCGCCCGGCGGGGGGCGAGTGGTCGAAGGCGCTCTCCGCGCGATCACCGTGCGTGGTCGGGAGGTCGGTGTGCGTGCCGATTGCCGACGGGTTCTCCGGGGCGGTCGTTCCGTCCGGTCGGGGTGTCCAGCTGATTCCGTTGTCGCTGCCCGGAATCACGTCGCGGAACGACATCTCGACTTCTCCGACCGAGTTGACGACGGGTTGTTCCCCGACGTCGCCGATCCCCTTCACCTCGACGGGCAAACGATCCGGGTGGAAGCGGACGACCAGGTCGAACCGGTCGCAGCGCCGGGACGTGCGGAACCGGTATACCGGTCGCATCCGCTGAATTCGAGGAATGCGCACATCCAGGGAGAATTCCAGCGCCTCCCCCGCCGACAGCGGGCGGGGGAGGCGGAGTCCGCCGTCGGTGAGCAGCACGCCGTGCACCACGCGGATGTCGTGGTCGCCCGCGGGCTCGGCCCCGTCGCGGCGCGCGGCGACGGGCCAGGGGATCTCCTCGACGCCGTCGCGCTCGGCCGCGACCGTCCACCGCTCGGTGCACGCGGGCACGGGCCCGTCGAGCCGCAGCAGCACGTGAACCTGCTGGATGTGCCACCCGTCCGGGCTGGTGGCGGCCTCGCGGGAGGTGTGCCGGGCCGCGGCCTCGACCAGCCTGGTCAGGCCGTCGTCGATGCGGCGGCGGATCGTGCGCGAGTCGCGGTCGGCCAGGTCGGCGAGCCACTGGATCCGGTGCGCGAGGAACGCGTGCTGCGCCTCGTCGTGCAGCGCGAGCGGGGTCGTGACGGCGAGTCTGAGGTCGTGCGGAAAGGTGCTGACCAGAGCGTTGACCCAGGAACCGAGTTTTTCCCGGACGACTTCGGCACCATCGAATTCGGTTATTCCGCAAGCGGCGCGCAATGCGGGACCGACCTGTCTGTCGATGCCCGGCGTCTGCACTCCACGGCCACGGCGCAGCGCTTTCAGTTCGGTCATGAGCTTGCTTGGTGAGGTGGCCATCGGCCCTCCGTGCGGGACTGCGCGGGCCGTTTATCCGATACCGCGCCGTTTCGTTGTGTCTGGCAGGCTTTCGTCCTTGAAATACCACCGGTGCTCTGAGCGCTATGTCGTGGATGTCTTCGCCTGCGTTACGGAGTGCAATTGACCTGCGCAGAGTTGGTCTGATTGAGTTCGTTTACCATGATTTCTGGCGATTTCCACTTGAATGGGAATCCATTGGCGGCGGACGAAAATGGCGTGCGCCGCCGGGAGCGGTGCGGCCACACTCCGCGGCATGACCACCGGCTCCACCTGGACGATCGCCCCCGCCCCCGTCGGTTCCCCCGAGGCGCTGGACCTGCTCCGGGCCTACCTCGTCGACGTCGCCGACCGCTACCACCGGCTCCACGAGGGGCGGGACTCGACGCCGGAGGAGATCGAGGAGGCCCTGGCCGACGCGCCGAGCGACCACCTCGCGCCCCCGACCGGGATCTTCCTGGTCGGCCGCCACGGCGGCGTCGCGGCCGCGTGCGCGGGCCTGAGCGTGCTCGATGCGACCACGGTCACGCTGACGAGGGTGTTCGTCCGGCCCGACCGGCGCGGCACCGGCGGCGGCGCCCGCCTGATGGAGGCCGTGGAGACGGCGGCGCGCGACCTCGGGGCCGAGAGGATCGTGCTGGACACGCGGCTCGACCTGGTGGAGGCCAGAGCGCTCTACGGCCGGCACGGGTACGCGGAGGTGCCCGCGTTCTCGGGGGGCCGGTACGCGGAGGTCTGGTACGCCAAGGACCTGCGCCCGGTCTAGGCGCGCACGGGCCACCGCGCGGACCCGATCACGCGCCCGCCAGCCGGAGCCGCACCCCTGCCTGCTCCTCCAGCGCGACCGGCCGACCGCCGCGGGCGTTGTGGGCGGCGGGCTCGCCGCCGGGGCCACCTCCACCTCGGTCCGCGTCGCCCTGGTGGCCCGCGGGCCGCGGGCCGGACCGCCCGTGCTGGCGGCGTGGACGGTGGCCGCGCTCCTCGGCGGCCACCCCGTGATCCGGGGCGGGACGCGTGACCCCGCCGTAGGCTCGCCGGGTGGATCTCGACCTCCCCGACGGGCGCACGGTGCGCGTGCACGACAGCGGCTCCCCCGGTCTGCCGGTGTTCTGGCACCACGGTTCCCCGCAGACCGGTGACCTCCTCGAACCCCTGGCGGCCGTGCCGGGCGTCCGCCTGGTGGGCTACGACCGGCCGGGCTACGGCGGCTCGACCCGCCGGGCCGGCCGGTCCACCGGATCGGCCGCCGCCGACGTGGCCGCCGTCGCCGATGCGCTGGGCATCGACCGCTTCGCCGTGGCGGGCCACTCCGGCGGCGGCCCGCACGCGCTGGCGTGCGGGGCGCTGCTGCCCGATCGCGTCCTCGCGGTGGTGTCCGTCTCCGGTCCCGCGCCGTTCTCCGCCGACGGCCTGGACTGGTTCGCGGGCATGGCGCCCGCGGGGGCGGCGGAACTGCGCGCGGCCGTCGCGGGCCGCACCGCCCTGGAGTCCTACCTGGCGTCGGCCGACTTCGACCCCGAGGTGTTCACCGAGGCCGACCTCGCGGCCCTCGCGGGCCCGTGGTCCTCGTTGGGCGACAACGCCGGGGCCGCGATGGCCGCGGGCCTCGACGGACTGGTCGACGACGACCTGGCGCTCGTCGCTCCGTGGGGCTTCGACCCGGCGCTCGTGGCCGCTCCGGTGCTCGTCCTGCACGGCGGGCAGGACCGGATGGTGCCCGGCGCGCACGGCGAGTGGCTCGCCCGCCGCTGCCCGTCGGCCGAACTGCTCCCGTACCCGGCCGACGGCCACGTGTCCGTGCTCGCCCACGTCGAGGCGGCGTTGGCCCTGGTCCGGGAGCGCGTCGCCGCGTGACCCCGCACCCGAATCGGTCGGGGTCGCGGCGCGGTCGTTGAGCGAGCAGGACTCCGAGGAGGGATCAGCGTCCCGCCGTGCGCGCCCAGCGGGACGTCGACCGGCGCCCGGCGAGCCCGGCCGACCAGCTGTCCACGGTGGACACGAGGGTCGCGTCCGTCGAGCGGGTCCTCAAGGAAGTCGAGCAGCCCCGGCCGCGTACGCCCAGAAGTCCCGCATCAGCGGCGGCGGGGTGGGACTGGTCATCGCCACCTGGGTCATCAGGACCGACACCGTGCCGGTGGCGGGCACGACGTGGGCCGAGGTCCCCGTGCCGCCGACCCAGCCGTACCGCCCCGGCACGTTCCACGGGTCGACGGCGGCGACGTCGACGGACCCGCCGAACCCCCATCCCTGGCCCTCCAGGAACAGCACCGCGTCCGCCCGCTGCTCCGGCGTCAGGTGGTCGGTGGTCATCAACCGCAGCGACTCCTCGGTCAGCACCGGAGGCCCCCCGCCCAGCAGCATCCGCCCGAACGCCAGGAAGTCGTCCGCGGTGGACACGAGCCCACCCGCTCCGGACTCGAACGCGGGCGGACTGCTCCACTGCCCGTCGGGCCGGTCCACCAGCGTCAACCCGCCGTTGTCGTCGGGCTGGTAGTAGGTCACCAGCCGCCCCACGTCGGACGGCGGCACGGAGAACCCGGTGTCCACCATCCCCAGCGGCGCGAAGACCCGCTCCCGCAGGAACTCCCCGAGCGAACACCCGGCCACCCGCTCGACCAGCACCCCGGCGATGTCCGACCCGGTGTTGTAGAGCCAGGCCTCACCGGGCTGCCGCAGCATGGGCACCGCGGCCAGCCGCCGCAGCCACTCGTCCGACCCCACCGTCCTCCCCGGTTCGGGCGGCCCCTGGATCGACCGGCTGAACAGCAACCGCACCGCGGGCAGGGAGAAGTCGTCCGGGAACCCGTACCCGCACCGGAAGGTGAGCAGGTCGAACACCGTGAACCGCCGCACCGCGTCCACCACGTCGTCGACGGCGGCACCCGGCTCCCGCACCACCTTGACCGGGGCCAGTTCCGGCAGCCACCGGGAGACGGGGTCCTCCAGCCCCACCAGCCCGTCCTGCACCAGCACCATCACGGCGGTCGTGACGACCGGCTTGGTGACCGAGGCGATCCGGAAGATCGCATCCCGCGCCATCGGTGCCGACCCGTCGACGTCGACGGCCCCCACCGCCGCCACCTCGACCTGGTCGCCACGCGCGACCAGCCCCACCGCCCCCGGCACCACCCCGGCCTCCACCCGTGCCACCAGCAACTCGCGCAGCGCCGCCATCGGACCACCCTCCACTCGTTCCGTCGAGGTGCAGACCTCCCGGACCGGGGAAAGTCATCGCGAACTACTGCTGGTCCATCCAGGTGGTCAGCGACGTGGTCCAGTGGTTCACCGGACTCGTGCACACCGCGTTCTCGACGGGCAGGCACTCCCGGTCGTTCCACACCAGGAACCCGGCGGTCAGGGCCACGACGAGCACCCACCGCGGCGCGGCGCGCGTGATGGCGAGCTTCGGCAGGCCCTGCCGCGCGAAGCCCTGGACGGCGTCGACCACCGCCACGACGGCGGCGCCGTACCCGTAGACCACCTCGGGCGGCACGCGGTCGAACCGCCGGAACACCCGGCTGACCGCCAGGTCCGGAACCAGCAGGCACACGCGCACGGCTTCGGCGAGCAGGACGACCGGCGTGACCAGCGCCGCGCCCAGCAGCGGGAGGCCCCTGGTCGCCAGCAGCCTCAGCAGGGCGAAGCCGAGGTACGCCACCAGGACGAACTCGACGAAGGCCCGCATCCAGAACGGCATCCCGAGCTGGGTCGCGAACCCGTCCAGCAGGACGAGGAGGTCACCGACCAGCGGGACGCCCGCCACCGGGTTGAGGACGTCATCCATCGTCTTCCTCGTCCTCCTCCTGATCCGTCCGAACGGCCTCGACCGGCTTGGGCCTCCGGGGTCCGGCGGGCTTCTCCCCGTCGAGCGACCTGCTGCCCTGCAACTGCTCGATCACCGTGCTGCTCGCGTTGGCCATGATGGCGGCGATGTCCTTGCGGTTGACCAGGTTCGCCTCGAGCAGGGAGTTCAGCACCGCGTTCGCGCCGTCGAACTCCATCTGCTTCTGCTTCATCATCAGCTGGATCACGTCGTTGACGTCCTCCCCGTGGTCGGAGAGGCGCAGCGCCAGGACGTTGTGGTTGTCCGTCCGCAGCGCGTCCGCGTAGACGGTCATCCGCTCCACCTTCAGGTCGAGGTCGTGCTTCTGCTTGAGGGCGTCCAACTTCTGCTGGAACTCGGCCCGTTGCAGCTCCAGCACGTGGGAGTGCTGCTCCGTGATGCCGGTGCTCTCGATGTTCTCCCGCTCCCACCTGGCCCGCGTCCGGCCCGCGATGTGGGCGTTCGCCTCGGCGGCGAGCGTCACCACCACCCGGCAGCCGAGGATCTTCACCCCGTTGGCCAGCGGGATCGAGTGCGCCTCGAAGTCCTCGTGGTCCTCGTTGATCCGCTTCTCGGCGGCGGCGCTGCTCTCCAGGTCGAACAGCCGCGACACCGTCCGCAGCCGCACGACCAGGTGCTGCTTGATCGAGGCCTCGGGGTTGTCCAGCTGGGCGCGCACGGCGGCGACGGGGTCGGAGACCCGCCAGGTGACGTCCACCTTCGCCGAGAACGAGAACGCCTCCTCCTTGGACGGGAGTTCGACGTCGAACGTGTCCTGGTGCGTCGACACGTCGACCGCGTACACCTCCCTCGGCGTGGCGAGCCACAGCTCGCCCATCGTCAGCCGTCCCTTGACGACCACGTACTCACCGCGCTTGGTGACGTACACGATCGCCGAGTGCCCGGACGACGCCGGACTGGACCTGCGCAGGTTCGCCCTGCTCGCCTCGATGGTCCGGACGACACCCGTGCCGGTTGGTCTGTCCACGTCATGGCCCTTCCTGGTCGAAGTGGTCCACCACCGCGCGCACCGCGTCGACCGGACCGCCGGGCCGTGACGCCCAGTGCTCCAGCTCGTACCGGACGCTGTCCACGTCGTCGGCCTCGACGGCGATGTCGCGCAGCAGTCGGGCGAGGGGCGCGCGGAGGGTGTTGTCGCGCTGGGCCAGGCGGACCCAGTCGCGCAGCAGCCCGTAGCCGCGCCGCAGGAAACCCGCGGTCTCGATGATCCGGGCGAACAGCACCACGATCCGCTCGCGGTGCTCGGGGTGCTCCTCGGCGAGCCACAGCAGCGCGGGCCACTTCACCGAGCTCTCCGGCACCGTCACCGTCAGGTAGTTGCCCACGACGAGCACGGCGAGCAGCGCGGTGTTCCGGCGGTTCGGGAACTCGTCGTCGTCGCTCCACGCCACGAGCGCGGTCAGGACCTGCACCGGGTCGTCGACCCGGCAGAACACGTCGCTGACGCTCTCGCTGATCGCGAACGCCGTCGGCCAGTCGGCGTGCCTGGCGGTCCGCTTGAGCAGCCGCAGGACCGTGCCGGGGCTGGCCGAGGTCGTGGTGCCGATCGCGCGGGCCGCGGTCTTCCTCCGCGACCAGCTGCCCCTGTCCTTGAGCCACCTGTCGAGCATCCGGTGCACGACGCGCCCGAGGGCGGGGTGCTCGGCGGGGAGCTGCAACGCCGCCACCGCGGAGTCCCTCATCGCGGGGTCGTCCGACTCCGCCCAGGGCAGCACCACCCGGTTGTGGATGCCGATGAAGTCGAAGAGGCTCAGGAACCCGACCGCCATCCCGGTCCGCACGCGCACCCGTTCACCGAGGGCGCCGCCGAGCCCGCGCAGCCAGTCCTCGACGACCTCCATCCCCTGGTCGTACTCGGTGCACAGGTGCTCCAGGACCCACGCCGGGTAGTTGTCGTTGCGGAACCTGACCTTCCGCACGGCGATCGGGCCGAACGCGGTGTCCTCCAACGACTCGACCACCTCCGCGCGGGCGTCCTCCAGGCGCTTGCCCAGCGGCGTGGCGAACAGCGCCCTGCCCCGCTCGCCGGGGCGACGCCGTTCGATCCTCCTGATCCGGTCGGCGAGCATCGTCGCCGCCTGCGACACCAGCTGCACGGACTCGTCGTTGAACACCGCGAGCGAGATCATGAAGGCCCGCTGCTCGACGTCGGTCTGCTGGTTGAACCAGTCGAGGAAGTTCGCGCGGCTCGTGCGGGAGTACCGCTCGCGCACGGTCGCGACGTCGATGCGCCCGGCGGCCACGTCCACCAGCAGGGAGCCGAGGTGGGCCAGCTCCCGCCGCGGCACGTCGTCCGTCAGCTCGGCGACGATCTCCTCGACCTCCGGGTCCTCCAGCACCGCGAGACCCGTTCCCCCGGCCCCGGACACCGCCATCCCCCAGGACAGGTGGCGCCGGATCAGCTCGGCGGGCTCGACCCCGCCGAGGTCGTCGACGACGAGGTGCCCGATGTCCGCGACCGGCAGCTCGGTGGAGTCCTCGGCGATGACGACGAGCATGCACCCGGTGTCCCGCATGAGCCTGCTGAGCCGCTCGGTGTGGAACGAGCGCAGGTCGCGCGCCTGGTCCGGGTCCAGCGATTCGAGCAGGTAACCGTGCAGGCCCTTGAAGTTCTGCCCGTCGAGGGTCTTCAGGTTCACGTCGGGGTCGAGCTTGAGCACGCCCTCGCGGCACAGCTCGTCCAGCAGGCGCAGCGCCGTCGTCGTGCGCCCGGTCCCCCCGCGGGCGTGGATCACCACCACCTGGTGCGACTGGAGCGCCCTGCGGAGCGCCGAGTACCGCGCGGGCTCCACGTAGGACTCGCGGATCCGCGCCAACGTCGTGCTGGGCACCGGCCCGCTGTCCACCACCATGCCCACGTGGCTGGAGTTGCCGGTCGCGTAGTTGTCGCCGACCTGGCCCACGCTCGTCTCGCGGAAGAAGAAGTTCGCGGTCCCGCCGACCCCGCCCAGCATCTGCTTCGCCGTGTGCAGCATGTCCCGCAGGGCGTTCCACTCGTGCGCGCTGTCCGGGTCGGACGCCTTGGTCTGCGCGGCGGAGAACCCCTCGTCGTCCTCGTCCTTCCGCTCCTCGTCCGACGAGTCCTCGGCGGTGACGGGATCCGGATCCACGGCCGCGTCGGTCGTGTCATCGGTGCCCATCGCCGACCCCGGAGCCGTAGTTGTCACCGATCTGCCCCGCGGTCACCTGTCCGTTGAACGTGGTGACCTTCGTGACCACCGGCCCCGGCGTCTTCTCGGCCTCGTCTCCGGACGGCGGTCGCGGGTACCCCACGACCCGGACGTGGACCCCGACCCCGTCGGGCAGCCGGACCCGCCGGAACGCGGCCGGGTTGCTGCCGCCGTGACCGTGGCGGACCACCTTGTCGTACACCCGCTGCGACACCACCACGGCGCAGACGCCCTTGCGGGCAGCGGCCAGCACCTCCCCCACCACGGCGGAGGCAGCAGCGTCCACCGTGCCCGTGACGTCGACGCTCCGCCGATCCCCGGAAAATTGTCCACAGTGGACGGCGATCCGCAACTTCCCGCCCGTGGCGGCGGATCCACGTTCCTCGTGCACGGAGGCGATGGCGGAAGCCAGGTCCGCCACCACGTCCGCGACCGATGCCACCGACTCCGGCACGACCGCCACCACCCGCCGCGCGGTCGACCACCGCCGCTCCCGCTCCACCCCGATCCCGCACCGTTCGAGCGCGGTGTCCAGCACCCGGTCCAGCTCGGCATCGGCCTCGTCCGTCACGAGCACGACCACCGACGACGGCACCGCGACGGCCTCCGCCACCCGCCCCAGCTTCGCGATCAGCATCGCCGCCAACTCGGCGGGCGACGTGGACCGCGCGTCGGCGCACGCCGTGGTCCGGTGGATCCCCGGCACCTCGGTCTCGTCGAACAGCACGGGGAGCAGGTAGGGCTCAGCGGTGTGGATGGCCCGATCCTGCGCGGCCTGCCGCTCGAACGTCGTCCACACCCGCCGCGCATAACCCGCGGAAGCGAACAACACGCAGAACCGCGCCCGGTTCCGGTAGACGTCGACCAGGTGGTCGTACAGGTTCCGCCCCCACATGTCCTCGGTCTCGTAGGCGTCGTAGAACACCGACACCCCCCGCTCCCGCAACACCCCGGCAAGCTCCTCCGCGTACACCCGCTCACTACCCGCGAAGGACAGGCAAACGTCGTACACCTCATCCCCACCCATCCCACTCCCCAGCCCCACCACCAGCCCAGGCCTCAAGCAAACGCGCCACCCGCCCCCGATACCCGTGATGGCAACAAGTTGTCCACGTACTGTCTCGACGCGCTGGAGTTGACAACCGCATTCGCCCACGTGGGCCGCACGGTGCTGAGGACGGCGAACACGCTGACGACCATCCCGATCACAGCGAACACCAGCCCGGCGACAGTGGGACCGATGGGCATTTCCCGGATCGCCGTGCCACTGCGGCAGGCAGTGGAAGGCCTGCTGTCCGGTCGCAGTTCAGCGACCGTCCCGCCCGACGGCAACGGCACGGTCCGAGGCGGGGAACCGTGTCACGTCAGCGCAGGTCCGTTCAGTTCTCGAACGGGTCGTCATCGCCTGGGGTGACAGCCACACGCGAGGGGGACCTTCCGCCCGCCCGAAGACGCGAAGGACGACCTGCTCGCAACTGCCACCCGTTCGTGGCTCTCCGGCGACTGGTTCGGCCTGAGCGCCGTAGACGGCCGGGCGAAAAAACAAAGCCCTTGACCGCGTTCACGCTGGTCAAGGGCCTTTTCGCAGTGGTCAGACGATGTGCCCCCGGCAGGATTCGAACCTGCGCTCCCGCCTCCGGAGGGAAGGCCTGGAAGCTATCACCCGTCTCTACCTGCAACTATACTCTCATTCAGGCTTCCAGGGGTCTCGTGAATTCCTCTGGTTGACCCTGGTTCGTGTCACGTTTGATGTCACGATGCAGCGCGGTTCATGGTCGAGTTTTTAGTGGTACAGATCACTATTTTGCTGCTCGTGTCGGGCGTGTTGCGGCTCCTGCCTCGCCAAGTTGATCGCTGACTCGTGGACGACATGCACTCGGCCGCGGGTGGGGCGACGAGATTCTGTCTACTGTCATCGCGACAGCCAAGCCTGCTCCCGGTTGGAGCAACCGATCCCGTGTGTCGAGGGCGAACTTGCGAGCACATGATCCGGCTTGTTCATGAGGTGGACTATGTACCTGGCTCACTAATTGTTGAGTGTCTGAACGGTGTGGCCGGAAGGGCATGGTTGCTGAAGTGTTCAACTGCCATCTAAATTGTGCTCTTGTTTCAGATTCCATTATTTGGATTGTTGACATTCTTGTCGTAGTAGAGAGGACTGGCGTCGGCATGTTTACCGAGCCATTCGAGGTAGCCGACTATGCTTGGTGTGCCATAGTTTATGGTTAGCTCAAGTCCGAACAGGGCAAGCGCGAAATAATATTCTCCCCGCTCGGTGTGTAGAACTTCAAACTCCCATACTCGTTGCACTGTTGAGCCGTCGGCGAGAGTCCATGACTTATTCGAGTCGTAGATCCTGCGGCTATAGTAGGGCCAAGGATGTCGCGATCCACGCCGTGCATATTCCCTGATGGGGTCAAATTGTGGCTCTGTGGCCAAGTAGTGAAGACCCTCTTCGGAAAAAGCGAGGCGCGTGGCCATAGCTTCCAGGGCGACTTTTGCCAGAAATCGAGAGGTTACTTTCTCGTCCCATGTATCCTGAGGGGTGGGAAGGTTGATCACATTAGCGCCATGGTGAAAGATTAGATCAAATGCCTCGGGTGATACCTCGACGGAGCCGATATTCGAACCTAAAGCAAACTGTCGTGCAAGAACTTCCGCATCGGGTCCGACAGTTCCGGCAAGCGGCGGTATTCTCCCCTTCTTGTTCGATACGCGTTGATGAAAGCGAAGCGCGTTAACGTTGGCCAAGTCCATAAGGGGCTTCTCGACCTTGCGTGCAAAATAGTTATTGCATTTATCGCAAACGACACCCGGCGGCAGGGTGAGGGTGGTATTGCCAAGAGATTCGGGTATGACGTGTTCAACGCTTCTGGAGTCGAGTGAATCACATTTGCAGAATAAGCAGATCAATGGTTATTCTCTCGTGAAGGCCAATAGGTCTGAATGTATGGTTCAAGTTCTCTGAGATGATTGATGCTCTGCGCAATGCTACGCGTTTCAATTAGTGCTGTATGTGGTGCTGCCACCAGGCGAAGTTCTCGTCGGTGTGGCGGGGAATGTAGCTGGCTTCGTCCCGTACGCGCTGGAGAAGTACGGCAATCTCTTGCCGACTCTGCCCGATGGCCTCTGTGTACTGCCGGAGGATCGTCGTGGTTCCTGTCGGCACGGCGATGCCGGCCTCGACGGCGACCCGTCGAGCCTTCCGGTCATCGGTCGCCATGGGCAGTGAACGCGAGCAGGCAATAGCGATTGTCGCGGCTTCACCGTCGTCGATGTCGCGCGCCAGTTCGACATAGGCGTCAAGTTCAGGGCCGACGAGTGTCAGCACGTGAGCCAGAGGCGGTGTATCCGACACTCGTCCTCGTCGATACACGGTGATGGTTTCCTGGTCGACGTGCAGTTCACCGCACTCCGCGGCTGCCTGCTTGGCCATGAGGAAGTGGATGTCGAGGGCCGCCGTGATCTCCGAGGCACTGTCCGTTGCCAGTAGGTTGATCGCGATGCATGCGTCCAAGAGCAGCTGATTTCGCACTACCTGTCACTCCACGCTGTCCAGGAGATCGACGATCTGTGACTGTCCGTCTTCGCCGACATCCTGCGTGGAGGTCAGTTTGTGGAACTCCGTGCGTGCTTCCACGATGCTCATGTCCAGGTACTGGGCGAACTGCGTTTCGGTGATCTCCCCGTCCATGAAAAGTTGGGTGGCGAGCGTGCGGTAGTGATACGGGAGTGGGGCCCCGTTGTCCTGGATGGGTGCGAGGTTGAGCATGTCCGCGGCGGCGCGTGGTTGGAACTTGTTGTCCTTGAGTCGATCCCAGGTACCCGGCTTGATCAGGTCGAGGGTTTCCAGTCGCAGGCACAGGGCTTGGACCGACACGCGGTAGGCATGGGCGAGTTGCACGAGGGTGGCTGGTGTCGCCTTGCCGTCGCTGTCCTGTTTCAGCTCGTGGAAGCGACGGACGATGCCGTTGCGGGGCATGAGGAAGTTGGCGGCGAAGGCCTCGGCGAAGCGTTCTGTGTCGTTGACGCGACCGGCGCCGAGCCGGGTGACTTCGGGCCGGTCGCGTGAGGCCAGGAAGTGGGCGTATTCGTGGGCCATGGTCCAGCGGCGTCGTTGCGGTGGGTGATTGCGGTTGATGCCCACGCAGCCGCCCAGCGGGTCGACGTGGATGAACAGGCCGGCGACCTTGGAGGGCAGGTCGAGGAAGAAGATCCGCAGGCCGACCTCGACTTCCAGGACTTCGCGCAGCACTTGAAGTGGTCCGTCACCGAGTCCGAGCCGGTTGCGTTCCTCGGTCGCGAGGGCTTCCCCCGCGCTCTCGGGTCCGAGGTAGTCGGTGGACCTGACTGCGGGCGGTCGTCCCGGAAGCCTGAACTGGGATCGACGCAGCAGGTCGAGGTAGCCGTCCGCGAACCGCTCCAACTCGTCGACGGCCTGCTCCAGGTCGCCGTCGGTGGAGTTGGTCATCAAACCGGTGCGGAACCTGGCGCGGATCGACGCGGGAGGGGCCGAGGGGCGCAGCAGGGTCGCGACGTCCTGCCCGTAGAGCTCCGCGAGCTTGACCAGCTCTGCGGAACTGACCGCGCGAGTGCCCTTCTCCATGGAGATCAGCGTCGGGCGGCTGACTCCAAGCTCTGCCGCCACCTGGGCCTGGGTCAGCCGGACGGTCTCCCGCGCGCTGCGGATCCGTGTGGCCAATGCCTCGGTCGACTCGTGCTCATCCACTGTGACACCCATCGCTGACATCCTGAAGCCGTGTGCCGAACCAGTCATCGACGCGCAAACCTAGCGAGTCCATGAAGATCGGCCATTCCTGGGTGTAGGTCGCGAACATACTGGCGAGCGTCTCGCGTGACACCAGCCCGGCGGTACGTGTCAACGCCGGGAACTCGTCGATCAACGCAGACCACGGTGCGTCAGCCTCCAGGCAGGCTTGCATGCGCGAGGCTTGCCACAGCATCGCGACCAAGCCTTCAGTGGAGGCGGTGGCGTTCTTCCTGTAGGCGAGGTGGTCATCGATCGACGGGTGCACTGATGCGGCCACTGCCTGCCTGCGCAGCAGGCACGAGGTGCACACACCACAGCGCGGATGGCCCGCCACCCGTGAGGCGAAGCTGGTGTCGCACGACACGCTCGCCGACATCGCCGCGACCGCCGTCGATGGCACGGCCGAGAGCACCTGAGCCTTGGTCATGCCCAGGAACGGATTGTGGATCGTGAAGTCGTTCCCGGTGAGTTCGCGAAGCAGGTTCTCCATCCCCGCCGTCGTCTTCGGATGAGCCGACTTCGTCGCCTGGGCGCCGAGCTGAGATCGGATGTAGGGGAGGTTCACCGCGCCGATGCCGTTCTCACAGAACCACAGACGACGAACATCCAGTGTCAACGCGGTGGCCACACCGGCAGCGAGGAACACCAGCCCGCGGGAGCGTTGAGAAGACTCGGTCCTGGCCAAGTCTCCTGTCAGTCCACGGGTGAGATTGATGTTGAAGCGGATGTGGCGGTCCTCGTCGACATCGGGGCCCAGGCGACCCAGGACTGTGCGCTGCACTCCGAGCATGTGGTTGTTGGTTACGACACTGACCGGAAGAAGGGCTTGGTGGGAAGCCTGGGTCGCCAAGCCCGCCGAGGAGTCCAGGCCGCCGGAGAAGAGCATGGGCTCCAAGCCGTCCGGCAGGACGTCCAGCAGGTACCCCTGCCCGGAGAACAAGCCCGTGCCCTCGGCCGGGACGAACGAACAGTCCCACTGGTCGTCGGTCAACCACTCCAGCAGCGAGTGGACCGACTCCAGCGCCGCTGTCCACCGGTCCGGCTCGCGAACCGCAATGATCGCGCGGATCCCGCGACCCCAATCCGGGCCGTTGTCGTAGCCGAGGTAACGCGGCCGTCGAACCATCCGGTCGATCGCGTAGACCGCTCCGGCGAAGTCGAGCAGATCCGCCGCCACCACCGGAAGGTGACGCGACAGCAGGTCGACCACACCGCCACCATCGAGTCGGGCGTCCACGCCGAACCGGACGCGCTGCTCGTCCGGGGATTCGTCCGACCAGTACCTGACCACCGCGTCGGAAGGAGTCACGTCCACAGTCTTCACAGGTCGTCCAATCCGGTGCGCAGCAGCTCCTCGAGAGGCTTGGTGGGTGACCGGCGGTCCGGAGCGCGCAGACCCTCACCAGTGGGGTGGCGGATGAAGCGATCGCGAAGTGCGGCCATGGGCGGGGACTTGGACAGACTGGTGAACAGATCGCGTAGCTGAGCCATGGTGTAGTACCCATCGGCGATGAGGGTGGGCAGCATGTGATCCAGCCCGGCCCCGGCGACTCGTTCCAGCAGGCGCTCCGCGAGAGCCTCGGTGGCCGTGTCGGGCGAGACCAGGTTCATGCGTTCCTGCATCGAGGACGCCAGCGCTGGTGCTACCTCGTCGAGCAGTCGGCCCATGACGCCGGCGCGTGACTGCATGGGGATCTGCACGAGGGCTTCGTGGCTGTCCTGGACTGCGGCTAGTCGGACGCTCTCCGCGACCTCGGCCAGTTGGGGAACACCGCCGGATGCACGGATGGAGTCGGCGATCGCTGCCACCATGGCGTCCTCGACCTCGGTCGAGGACGCGCCTGCTTTCAGCAGGTTGGCGACCTTGCGCCACTTGCCGCCAGCTCGCCACGCTAGGTAGTCACCGTCCGGCATGCCGCCTCCTTACCTCTTGACATGAGAGTACGCCCATGTGGCTCTTCTGTGTCAATAAGTAAACGGGTGATGGAGTCGGGGCGTGATGTCGACTGCGGCAGCGCGCAGAGGCCTCCGCGATCTCGCACGTCGGGACCGCTGGTGGCTGCAGTCATGGAGTACGACTACTCAGCGCAGTGTCGTCTGCCTCGACGGGCCGTTCTGATCTGTCGAGCGTCAGCGGCGATGGAGGCGTCGGAGGGTGGCGCGGCTGCGTTGGACCCGGCTGGCTTATCGGGCTAGGCGACCGGTGATGCCTCCCGGGCGCACCTGATCAGGTTCGGCTTGCGTGGACGAGCCGTCGCTGGTCGATGACGAGTTCGAGGCGACCGCGCAATGCCGGACGCCGTCACTGGTGCGGTCATTGCCTCGGCCTGGCGGTGTGGGGTTGAGCCCTCCTCTCGTGGTTCGGCGTCGTGCGCCGTGACGATGGCGCGGTGACCCGGCGTCGTGGCGACGAGGTGATCGTGCGCGAGTTGGGTGATGGCGCGGTGGGCTGTGCTGGGTGCAACGTGGTAGGTCGCGGCGAGCTCGGCGGTGGAGGGAACTGTTGCCCCGCAGGGGAGACGACCGTTTTCGATGTCGTCGCGGAGGTTATGGGCGATGGTGAGGTAGGAGGTCGGTTGTCCGCGGCGGGTGGTCAACGGGGTCGGTGTGCCGGGCGGGTTGTCGGTGCTGCTGGGCAAGGGGAGTAGGCGGGCCAGGGTGGTGCTGGCGCGTTGGTCGGCTTCGCGGATCCATGCTGAGTAGTACTTGAGGGTGGTGCCGCCGTCGGCGTGGCCGAGTCGTCCTACGACGGTGCGCAGGTCGACTCCGGCTGTGATGAGTTCGGTGGCGTTGAAGTGGCGCAGTTTGTGCCAGCTGGTCGCGATGCCCAGTGCGCGGGTCAGGTGCCGGTACCACTGGGTGACGGTGGCCGGGGGGCGTGGTGTGTGTCCGTCGCGTGCGGGGGAGAAGAGGAATGCGTCGTCGGGCAGGGTGCCGCCGAGTTGTGTTGCTCGTTGTCGGCGGTAGTGGTGGTAGGCGGTGAGCATGGCGATGGTTTTGTGGTCGAGCAGGATGTGGCGGCGGGTGTGGAGTTTGGTGTCCTTCTCCCACAGGGTGGTGCCGAGGTGGGCGATGCTGCGTTCGACGACGAGGAGTCGTCGTGCGGTGTCGAGGTCGGTCCAGCGCAGGGCGCACAGTTCACCGCGGCGTATGCCGCTGGCCATGGCCAGCCACACCATGGGGCCCCAGTCGGGATCGGTCCAGGCCGCGGCCAGGATCCGGGTTGCCTGTTCTCGGCTGGGTGGTCGTGGCCGAGGTGGTCCGGCGGAGGGGGCTCGGGTGTCGACGACGGGGTTGCGGGCGAGCCACTTCCATCGCAGGGCGCTGTGGTAGGCGGCGCCGATGAGGAAATGCAGTTTGCGGACGGTCGAGGCCGCCAGGGGGCGGCAGACGTGCTCACGGGTTTGTCGTCGGCGCCCCGTGGTGTGGCAGTTGTGGTCGCGGCAGCGCCGGAGTTGCGCGTAGCAGTCTTCGAGGGTTTCGGTTGTCAGGTAGCGGATCCGGATGTGGCCGATCATCGGGACGATGTGGGTGGCGGCCAGTTCGGAGTATCGCTGGCGTGTGGTTTCGGTCAGGGAGAGCAGCGCGATGTGCCGGTTGACCAGCCCGGCCACGGTGCTGTCGCCGTGGCCTTGATGGCTGCCGCGGCCGGCGGTGAGGAGCCGTTGACGGGCTTCCTCGATCTCGATGAGCGCGGTCGGGCTGTCGGGGATGGTTTCGCTGGCGTAGCGGGACCGCCCGGTGGACGGGTCGACCCCGGCGTAGACGCGGATCCGCCAGGAGCCGCTGGGCAGTTGTTCGACACTGCCCTGCGCTTGGGACGGACGATGATGTTGGTTGCGTCGGGTGGTGGACGCAGTAGTGGCTTTACTCATAACTTACGTTACTGCCGCATGTGGACGGTCGCGACTTGTCGCAGGTGGACAGTGGGTTCATGTTCGAACACCAGCTGAAGAAGCCTGTCCGTTCAACTTTCGGGATTTCTGGCGGTTCGTGTCCTGGACGACTTAGCGGGTGGATGCCCGGCGTAGGACGCCGGGCATCCACCCTCAAGCACCTACCGGACGGGCTTGGCGCAAGTTAGCATGTGCCACCAGAACGGACCGTAGGTGGTGCAGCTGTAACCGTTGCGCTCGTACCACCACTTCGTGGCCTGCCCGACGACCACCATGAACAGCATCCGAGCCCCGATGACGACGAACCAGGCCGGATCGGCTACGACCGGGTAGGCGGTGTTCTGGCCGTGCTCGACGACCTGGCGCAGCGTGGTTCCCTGCAACTCGAACCGAGTGGGCACCGCGGCACCGTTGGCATCGCGTGCCCACGGCGTGGCGATGGTCGCCGCCGGTTCGCCGGCCGCGTTCAGCACCACGGCTCCTCCGTCGGTCTGCAGGGCGATCTGCCCGCCCTCGGGAACGGTCACGCCGAAGTCGAACGACGTGGGGGCGGAAGGACCGTCGATCGTGATCAGTGCCTGCACACCAGTAGAGGTGGGCTTGACCGCGATGTCGGTCTGGGCCGCAGTCTCGGTGTACACGGTCGTGCCGTCGACCACCACGGCGTTCTCCGCCTCGTGCGCGCCGGGCACGCTCATCGCCATGCTCGCACCGGTCGGAGTGCTCAGGGTGATCTGCTCCGCGGGGTCGGCGGGCACGGTCACGGTCGCGCCGGTGGCGGTGCGGGCAAGGGTGTCTCCCTCCTGGGAGATCTCCACACTCGCCGGGGTCGTGCCGTCGGAAACGGCGGCGACCACCTGAGCGGCCTCGGTGGCCTGCTCGACGACCGACGCATCAGTCACGGTCGTCACCACCGCAGGGTCGTCAACCGTGTCCGCCTGCGCGATGGAGGCGCCGGTCATCGCCAAGGTCACCGAAGCGACAGTGACGCATGCCGTCAGCGCCATGCGACGTCCGGAATAGCCAAGTCGGGAACTCTTGTTCACTGAGCCTTTTTCATCCTGATTCGGATGCCTTGGCGGGCAAGGGATGTGGGCCACAAGCCGAGGATCGTCGGTGTGTCGGTGTGACAGCGGATGAAGCCCTCGGTAGGAGGGCTGTCGACCAAGATCAGTCCTGTTACACCGAGGGCTTCGCATGCTGTTCTACCGTGCCGCACTGCCGTTGTCACATCAGACCCTGACCTTCGTGTCCGGCCTGGTCCGCGCCCATCGTCGGCGGTCGGGCTCGGTATGGCGCAAGCTCAATCCAGGCCAGCAGGCCCTGCTGGCACTGGTGTACCTGCGCAAGGGCGAGACCTTCGCCGAGATCGGCGCCGGGTTCGGCGTCTCCACCACGACCTGCTGGCGCTATGTCAACGAAACCGTCGAACTCCTGGCCGCACGGGCACCGAAGCTGCGGGCCGCACTGCGCACGGCGAAACGACGGGGCCTGGCCTACGTGGTCGTCGACGGCACCCTGATCCCGATCGACCGGATCGCCGCCGACCGACCCTTCTACTCGGGCAAGCACAAGATGCACGGGGTGAACCTGCAGGTGATCGCCTCGCCGGACGGCACGATCCTGTGGGTATCAGGTCAACTGCCGGGTAGCACCCATGACACCGCGGCCGCCCGGATCTGGAACATCCTCGCCGCACTCCGCGACACCGGACTGATCGCCTTGGCCGACAAGGGCTACCACGGGTACGACCAGACCGGCCACCAGGTGATCACCCCGTACAAGGGCCGCAACAAGCCCGAGTCCCAGAAGGACGCCAACCGCGCCCATGCCCGCTTCCGCGGTCCCGGCGAACGTGCTAACGCCCAACTCAAGACCTGGCGCATCCTCCGCAAACTCCGCTGCTGCCCCCGCCGCGCCGGCCGACTGGCCAAAGCCATCCACGTGCTACAGAACTACTCCAAAGCCATCCACGTGCTACAGAACTACGAGGTCACCGCCGGATGAAAAAGGCTCACTATGTTCAACTCCCCTGATCCGGTGCAGCAAATTTTCCTGGGCTGCACATGAGTCGTATCGTCGAACGCTCGCCAAGCGCTACGCAATATTGTGAACGAATGCAAGTACCTCGTCGCTGAGTGGTGGCAGCTTGATGTTCAAAATCGAAATCTTCTAATAGTGGTCAGAATGTGGACAGTTTGTTTCGATTTATTGACAGAAGCTTGCGAGACGGTCGAGAGGGCTTCGTGGCCATCGCGCGCTGGCGGCGCTCATCACGGGTGCGTCGTCATTGGGACATGACGGCACTCAAGGCAGAGCAGCGTGACGCAATCTGTTTGGTTGGTCCCGCCTCGTCGTCGCAACCTCCGGCCTCGTCCTGGTGTCGGAATGGCATACCGATCCAGGGCAGGTCGTCACCACTCGATCGACACTGACGGTCTCGACAACACACGCCCACTTGAGGTACGACGATCGACAGTGGTGCGGTCTGGAGTGGTTTGTACGTCAATCTCGACGTCGGTTCTCCGGTAACAGCGACATCACCGCATTCCGGAGCATCGCAGCATTGGTAAATTTCGACGTCATTTCCGGTGTGGGACATGGTTGTCGGGTCCGCTTGTCCTGGACATTCCGCCATGTCGTAGCCACTGGTCCCAGTGGAGCGCCTGCAGCGCAGAGAGGGCCAACGGCCTGGATCAGCAGCGAGCAGCGGCGACAATCGGCTGTGAGGACGGGCCCCGTGTCGTCGGATTCTACGAATATTGATCATGCTCGGTGCCCACCAGCGCCGTCCGGTTTTGTGAGCAGGTGTCGTCAGAGTTCACCAGTACAGCCATCCGAGCCCGTCGCCGCCGATCTTTACGCGATCCTTACGGCTCACATGCCCGGCCTTTACAAGTACAGGACACGCCCACGGGTTGACTTCGGCTTGTGAACGGTCTGGCCCCTTCGGGGCACTTGGTGTTGTTGGCCGGGTATGGCGGCGCTGACCGATGGCCGCACGTGGGCGCAGCGGCGGCGCGGCGAGCAGCTCGTGCACTTCGGTAGCGACGTCGTCGAGAGCGACAGCGCGGACAAGACCGGCTCAGTCTGCAGCCCTCTGGAGCGAGCGGATCGGCTACGAGCCAGTGCCCGGTGACCTCGGCACATCCTGATTCATGGCGACGTCCCCGCAGATCTCGGCCACGGCGGCGACCGGGCTTGTGATCACCCCTGTTGGCTCTGAGCGCGCCGGGTGGACAGTCACCGGGTACTTGCCGGGGATACCGACTCTGTGTCCGTGCGTTCGGCACGGTGATTACCGACTGGAGATGTGGCATGACCGATACACCTGAGTTCGCGGTGCCGGCACGGGTGGACAGCCCGGTGCGGCGTGCGGCGCCGTCGAGCGGACTCGGCCGGTGGTTGTTGCAGCACCGGGTGCAACCCGTGGTGGGGCCGGAGAGCAGTGACGAGCACACCACGCCCCAGTCATGGTGGAAGGTCATGTGCTTGACCGGGGTGGACTACTTCTCCACCCTGTCCTACCTGCCCGGTATCGCCGCGCTGGCAGCCGGGGCGCTCTCGCCGCTGGCTACGTTGCTGATCGTCGCGTTGACTCTGTTCGGCATGCTGCCGATGTACCGGCGGGTCGCCAGGGAAAGCCCGCACGGACAGGGTTCGGTGGCGATACTGGAGAACCTGCTGCCCTTCTGGCGGGGCAAGGTGTTCGTGCTGGTGCTACTGGGGTTCGTGGCCACCTCCTGGATCATCACCATCACCCTGTCCTCGGCCGATGCCACCGTGCACGCCGTGGAGAACCCGCACGCTCCCGCTTTCCTGCACGGGCACGAAGTGCTCGTCACCGTCGTGCTGCTGCTGATCCTCGGCGCGGTGTTCCTGCTCGGGTTCAGCGAGGCCGTCGGTGTGGCCATCCCGTTGGTGGCGGTGTTCCTGGTGCTCAACGCCGTGGTCGTCGTGGCCGGTGTCATGCAGGTGCTGGCCGAACCGGTCGCGTTGGATCGGTGGGTCGAGGCGTTGACCACCGGCGGCGGTGGGCTCACCGGAGTGATCGGTCCGGCGATCCTGGCCTTCCCGCTGCTGGTGCTGGGACTCTCGGGATTCGAGACCGGGGTGAGCATGATGCCCCTGGTCGCCGCGGACGGTTCCACCGCGGAGCAACGGTTGGACAACCGCGTCCGCAACACCCGCAAGCTGCTCACCGCCGCCGCGGTGATCATGTCGGTCTACCTGATCGCGACCAGCTTCGTGTCCACCGTGCTGATCCCCGCCGAGCAGTTCCAGCCCGGCGGCGAAGCCAACGGCCGTGCCCTGGCGTTCCTGGCCCACGAACTGCTTGGCGAGTGGGTCGGTACCGCCTATGACATCAGCAGCATCCTGATCCTGTGGTTCGCGGGCGCCTCGGCGATGGCCGGGTTGATTAACATTGTTCCGCGGTACCTGCCCTCGTACGGCATGGCGCCGGAGTGGTCGCGCGCCGTGCGGCCGGTCGTGCTGGTCTACACCGCGATCTGCATCGCGGTCACGATCGTCTTCAACGCCGACGTCAACGCCCAAGCCGGCGCCTATGCCACCGGCATCCTGGCGATGATGGTCTCCGCGTCGGTCGCCGTGGCCATCTCCGCCGCTCGCCGCCGTCAGCGCAAGGCGACTATCGCGTTCACCGTGCTGACCCTGATCCTGCTCTACGCGTTGGTCGAGAACGTGATCGAGAAGCCCGACGGCATCACCATCTCGTTCTTCTTCATCCTCGGCATCATCGCCATCTCACTGGTGTCACGCGTCTCCCGGACCACCGAGCTGCGGGTGGAGCACATCGAGTTCGACGACGACGCCCGCCGGTTCATCACCGACTCCATCGCCTGCGACGGCAACCTGACCATCATCGCCAACCGTCGCCAAGCCGGCGATGCCGAGGAGTACCGCGCCAAGGAGACCGAACAACGCGGCATGAACCCGGTCCCAGGCACGGCCGACGTGCTGTTCCTCGAGATCGACGTGATCGACCCCTCCGGATTCAGCGAAGCCCTACACGTTCGAGGGGTGCAGGTCGACGGATATCGCGTCCTGCGCGCGAGCAGTCCGGCGGCGCCCAACGCCATCGCGGCGATCCTGCTGGCGTTGCGCGATGCCACCGGGGTACGCCCGCACTGCCACTTCGAGTGGAGCGAAGGCAACCCTCTGGGGCACCTGCTGCGCTACCTGCTGCTCGGCCGCGGTGATACCGCGCCGGTCGTGCGGGAGATCATCCGCACCAGCGAACCCGACCCGGACCGACGGCCGGGCATCCACGTCGGCGGCTGAACCCGCAGTCTGACCCCGAACGGTCCGAGAGGATCACGAGAACTCGACTCGCACTGCGGGAGTGGGTACCGCCGCGGCGGCCTGATGTTGCCGTCCTTCGATCTGGGCGGCATCCGGTTGTCTCGGCTACCGCCCGGACTTGTCTCCTTGCAGACACATGAAGGAGCACTCTCATGGTCGCGCACACGTCTGCAGACTGCTCGACGCAAACGGAGGGCAGGAGCGGAGTGACGGCCGCGATTTCCGGTTGCGCCCCAACGCCTGACCATCCCGAGGTACGGAGGTTGCGATGGGGGTGATTTCCCTGTCCGGCTTGGTGTTGCACCGGATGTTCAAACGAAACCGGTGTCTGTAGCGATCACGTCGGTCGAAGGCTGGTTCATCGGGGTCGAGGGATCGACGCCACGGGTTCGTGATCGCCGGTGAGCACGAAAGCGTTGCCGGGGACTGCTCCGGTTCATCGTGCCTGGCTACGTGCTGGAAGACCCGTCGTTGGCGAGGGGGTACGACGAGCGCGGCGGCGCGGAGGCCTGTGTGAGCAAGCTCGACGGGCGCACGGTCAAGGAGTTGCTGCCGCCCAGGGAGAATCGCTACGAGCTGCCCAGGGTGTCCGGGGAGCCACCGTCATCGAGTGCGCCGCCACCATGACGCGGCTGCGCACCCCTTTGCTGCTGGTGAGCGACAAGGACACGATCCACGCGTCGTCACCGCCTCGCACCTGCTGGAGGTCATCCTGGCGGCGGGGGAGCTCACCGCTTGAGCCTGAGCCACCTGTGGTTGCGCTACTTCGTGCTGGCCTGCAACATCGCGCTCACCGTGCCCAGCCCGGAGATATGGGCCATGACCAGGTCACCCTCGCTCACCGGCGCTGCCGGGCCCAGGGCACCGGTGAGCACGACCTGGCCTTTCACCAGCGGTGCGGTCGTCGACTTCGCGTATCGCCGCAGTGCTTCCACCGGATCACCCAGGCACTCCGGGCCCGAGCGCTGGGCCACGACCTCGCCTCCCCGCGTCATGACCATCCACGCAACGGCAGGGGCGAAGGCGTCCAGCGGAATCCGGGCGAAGCCCAAGACGAGCAGTTCACCGGACGCGTCGCCATCGACGCGCGAGCCGTCGGACACCACCAGCGCGGGTGAGACGTGAGCGACGGCCACAGCAAGATCGGGATCCGCGGCGTCCTCAGCCAGGACGACGGCGATCTCCACGGTGATCATCGGCCCTGTTGTCGGGATCGGTTGTTCTTCGGCCACCGGGCGCTCCTAGTCGAGTAGGTGGTCGTCGGATTCGCGTGCGTCCGGTGCGCCGACCGGCCAGGACTGCACCGCACGCAGCCCCAGCGCCACCAGGAGGAAGACACCGATCAACACGAGCGCGCAAGTCAAGTCGTCCACGGGCTCAGCCTGATCCCTTCCTGCCCAGCGGACACCGTTTCGCACGAACTCTTGACGTGGAAGCCGAATACGTTGACGCCATGGTGACGACGACCGCCGAGGCGCGTCCAACGGGCCGATGTGGAAGCGTAAGCGGCACACCACGGAATCGGTGCGCCGCCGCAGCGCGCGCGAGTACAGCGCCGCGCTGGTTCCGCAGCACTCGTTGCCACACGTGTTCGGGCTCGACCTCGGCGATGAGCACGAACACCCGCTGCTTCGGCACACCCACGGTGTAGGCCGGCAACTCGCGGAAACGTCGACGTCAACGCGGCCACGCCTGCCGCCGCCGCCACGTTCAGCACGTGGTGGTTGTGACGCACACACACCATCGCGTGGCGGTAGAGATCAGGGACGCGTCAATATTCGCGCCCCCGGTGTGCGGAACGTGGCAAGGCACCTTCCACCGCGGGCGTGCACGGACTGCACTGGACACATACGCACGTCACCCCCGATGCCCGGTGGCTTCGGATTCCCCCTCGGTGCGGTCCTCGGCGTCACCGCCACCGCACTCGCCGTCACCGTCGGCGCGACCGGCCAGCCGATTCTCTCGGTGCTAGCGCTCGTCGCGGTCGTCGACCTCATCGCCCTGCTGTCCTCCGTCGGCGCGACCCTGGCCACCGCTGTCGTCTGCTGGTGCCTGCACGCCGGATTCGTGCTCGGCAGACACGGTGAACTGGCGTTCACCCCGCAGTCGCGCGGCGACGCCGCCGTACTCCTGCTGTGCGCCCTGACAGGGCTCGCCCTGGCCTCCACCATCAGGGCCACCCGTGCCACTGTGCCCGAGGAGGAGTACGACCGGAACGTCCTGTCCATTCCCGTGCAGCGAACATCGACCGCGGGCAGGCTCGTCGGCAACGTGCCGTCGGCGTGACGACGATTCACAGCCGGTGGGTCACCCGTGGGTCAGTTCATTGAGTTGCTCGCGGGCAGCGGTGTGGCCCTGGGGCGGCAAGGCGGCGCAACTCCTCCAGGTCTTCCAACTCGGTCGCGAGTTCGACCAGTTGGTCGGTGGCGGTGGAGTTTCCTTTGTCGGACAGTCGCCGCAACTCGTTGCGATCGCCTCGCTCACCGGCGAGTTGGACGCGTTCGTCGGCAGCGGTCGCGTTGCCCTGGTCGGCCAGTCGTCGCAGCTCATCCATGTCACCGAGTTCACCCGCGAGCTGGATGAGCTCGTCGACCGCGTCCTTGTCGCCGTTGCCGGCGCGTTCCCGCAACGCGGACATGTCGCAGTCGGTCATGATGAAACCTTCCCAGCGGGTCGGAGCGGCGGGCGAAACCCATGCTAGAAGGTCCGCGTGACGCCTGCTGTCTCATGAGGACGGTCGTTGGACAACGTGCTCACTCGCGACACCATCCAATCCAGCGCCTCGGCGAGGAGTTCCTCACGTAGTTGCACGGTGTCGTCGCGAACATCGTCAGCGGAAGTCGTATCGAGCACGTCTCGCATTCAATGGCGTCCGAGTGGTCGCAGGCGTCGATGACGCGAGCGGCCGGGCACCGCAGGGCCGCGGAGTCCGGGTTCAAGCCGTCGCTGCCGCCGTGACCCGCATGATCCAACCCGAACTGTGGGCTACCCCCTGTTCCGACCGTTCAGCGACGTCGACACCGCGATCAGCACGAGCCCGACCATGTCCTCGGGGCGCGATGCGGCGTAGAACACCCTGAGGACATGGTCGGTCGGCGCACCGAACCGACTGGGCCCTGTCGGCTGCACATCACCGTCACGTGGACCTGCGGGCCGCCTGACCGCAGGTGGAGGCCAGCTCACGTACGGCCTGGGCGACCGCGGGGGAGTCGTTGCGCAGGATCTTGCTGTGGTTGCTCGCGACCTTCGCGCTCACCTTGAGGTTCGGGTTGCCGGCGAGCAGCGGTTCGAGCACGGTCCGCCCCTGGTCCATTTCCCCTCCCTGGGTCCCGAGGCTGTCACCTGTTGCCAGGACGAACCGCACGGGGCAGGTCATACGGTCGAGGACCGGCACGCTGGCGGCGGCGATCTCGTTGAGCTCGATGTTGACCTCGGCGTGCTGGTCGGCCGTCATCCGCGCGGCCAATCCCAGCCGGGCGGCGATCGGAAACAACAACCGCATCCGGCGGAACAGCTTCCGGATCCGCTCCTGACCGGCCTTTCCGGTCAGGCCGATCGGAAAGGCGTCCACGGTCACCACCCCCAGGACGCGGTCCGGATTCCGGTCGGCCCAGTGCCAGGCCAGGATGCCCCCATAGGACCAGCCCACCACCAGCGGCCGGTCCACACCCCTCGCCGTGAGGACGGCGTCCAGGTCCCGGATGCACGCCTCGAACGAATAGTCCGCCGAGCGCTTGGACTTGCCGCGGGCACGCTCGTCGTAGGTGATGTGCCGGTAGTCGCTGCCGAGGTCGGCAACGACCCGCCGCCAGTGCGTCTGGTCGGCATAGGCGCCGTTGAGGTAGACCACCGGGCGTCCGCGGCCGCCGGTGTCGCGCACGTACAGCGCGGTGTCGTCGACCGACACCATGCCGGTCCAGGCTGAAGGTGTGATGGCCATGATTTCCTTTCTTCCTGTCACCGTCGAGGTGCGCACCCGTGCATCTCGACAGGCTTCTCGGACTTTCCGGGTCGGTAGGCAGTCTCCTGGTCTATAACGTCCAGCACGGTCTTGTCTCGGCCTGTTTGGCGCAGCCCGGCGGCCACGAACGCTGAACTGATCGCGGCAGCCTTGATCGCCCACCATTCGAAGGCAGGACCGCCACCGTGCTGACGAAACGGAGTCGCTGGGCAACGTGACCATGATCCGCAATGAAATACGAGATGCGGACTCGATTTCGCACTGGTATCGAACGAACGATCAAGGGTTAACGCGAAGTGTTCAGCGCGGTGGAAAATTCCAGCCTGGTGGCGGGATGTGCGCTTCTCGGCGGCGGCTCTACACAGACCGGGGCTATGACATCCCGGTGGTCAAGGCACCCGCCGGTGCACTCGGGCAGCAGGAACTACTTCTCGGCCGTGCCAGGTTCCCTGCCGATGGACTCCTGGTAGACGTCCGCGTAGGTGCGCGAATCCTTGAGGAGGTCGTCGCAGAAAGCGGCGACGTCGTCGCCGATGAGCTGCAGGACTCCCTTGCCGGCCGCGACGCCCTCTTCGAAGAAGTCGACGATCCCTGAGAGCAGCGTCCCGTTATACAGGTCGATCGGTCCGACCTTGAAGATGTACCGCTGCATCTCCTGGTAGACGATCCGGTAGTCTGGCGGGAGCGCCTTGACCCGCGCCAGGTGCGCCCGCCACTGCTTCTTGCCCTCGATGATGTCCCGAATGCCCACGTCAGCCCCCTAGTCGGCTCAATTTCCTCGCGACGTTCCTGTTCAACTGCTCGCGCCACCGGTCGCGATAGGTCCGAGCTCCTTCTCCGCCGGCCAGCGCCGCGCAGAAGCCCCGGATGTCATCACCCAGCACCTCGTGGATGCCCAGCCCGTCAGCCGCTGCTTCTTCGAGCAGTCCCAGGGCACCGTCGAGGATCGGCATCAGGTT
The DNA here is from genome assembly GCF_036375055.1 of Umezawaea sp. Taxonomy (GTDB): domain Bacteria; phylum Actinomycetota; class Actinomycetes; order Mycobacteriales; family Pseudonocardiaceae; genus Umezawaea. The sequence goes on along the minus strand of NZ_DASUSQ010000007.1, from coordinate 35,581 downwards.
GCGACCGGTGAAGTCCCCGTAGGGGAAGAGATGACCGATGACCTCTCCCCACGCCGCTCGATAATCGGCAGGCAATACCTCGGCCCTGGCCGCGAAAGCTTTCCACTCCCTGGTGAGATCGCTGCCCGTGATGGTCTCCCAGAAGTTCATCTCCCGCTCCCTTTGAGCTTGTCGATCCGTGAGGTGATGTACTCCCACTTCACCCAGAACGTCGCGAGTTGTTCGCGTCCGGCGTCGTTGAGCGCGTAGAACTTCCGCGGTGGGCCCACCTCGGACGGTCGTTTCGCCACCTGGACGAGCCCGTTCTTCTCCAGTCGAAGCAGGATGGTGTAGACCGTCCCCTCGACGACGTCGGTGAAACCGAGATCGTTCAGCCGACGCGTGATGGCGTACCCGTAGGTCTCGTCGCTGCCGATGATCTCCAGCACGCAGCCCTCCAGCGTGCCCTTCAGCATCTCCGTCAGATCGTCCATCGTGAGCCCTCTTCGATCTCCCGGTACTCGGTGCTACCGGGTACCGCTACAACGTACCACCGAGTACCGGCCTTGCCCAGTGGCGACTGCTCCGGTCGTGCGTGGGGCGGCAGTGGCCCTGGCAAGCGGTGATACAGGGGGCGCCGACCTGCTGCGGAGGTTGGAGGGCCCGTTACCGCGCCGGAAGCCGTGATCGTCGACCAGCTTGGGTGCCGCTGTGAATGGGAGCGTGTCGAACTCGCCCGCCGGGTCGGTGCCCGGCACGACCCGATCCCACGTCTGATCGAGACCGCTTCGCCCGACGCTGTGATCCACATCGATAGTCACGAGCTGGACCCGGTGCCGACCTGCATTACGGGGTGGATGGCTGCTCGTCGACGCCGCGCACGCGATGAGCCCAGGATCGCGGCCAAGGTGTCAGGCGGTCCATCGAAGACGCCGCCGGCCTGTCCGCCACGCTCGTGGGCGAGCCGGCAGTCGGCGCCGCATGACGCCGCTACGACGTCGACCGCCGGGCCACGCGCAATCCACTGCTGCGGCGCTCGCAAAGAGGGTTACCGGGCACCTCGAAGGCTGACCATCGGGCGATGGTCACATGATTCGGATGACGGCCGCGCCCTTGTGTCGCCACGGCATTACTGCCGATGGCAACCCTCCTGACGACGGCAGCCGCGCCCTATCCACCCAATCCACCCTGAACTGGCAACGGCCCGGCGGCACATCACACGGTCGAACGCCTGTGCTGGAGGCGGATCACTTGCCGGTGCTGCGTTCGGCGCGCCAGCGGTCGATGACGGCGGGCAGTTCGTGCATGACGTGGGCGTAGAAGTCGCGCATGGTCGCCAGGCGTCGACCGGCGATGCTGTCTTCACCGGCGGCCTCGATGCCCTTGTCTGCCGCGTCCTGCATCATCTGCACGACCGTGTTCTGGGTGGACATCAACGTGGCCCAGCCCTCGTCGGGGACGCGGAAGTGTTCGCGGCGGCTGCCCGGCGCCGGCACGCGTTCGATCAGGCCGACGCCGATGAGGGACTTGATGGCGGTCGACACCGAACCGGCGCTGATCGCGAGTCGTTCGGAGATATCGCCCGCGGTGACGGTGTCCTGCTCGGCGAACAGGAACGCCGCGAGAACGCGTGCGGTCATCCGTTGCAGACCGCTCTGGGTCAGCATCAGTGCGAGCTGTTCGGCCGCGTCGGCGGTGTCGGACATGCATCTCCCTCGATCGTCTTGACGCGATCCTAACAGTTTTAAGTGTTTGGAAATTTGCGAACACTCAGTACAGTCTAGAAGCGTGGAATCGGTCATCCGGCTCGACCAGCTCACCAAGACCTACAGGCATCGCCGCGGCCTCGCGAGCCTGTCGCTCGACATCGCCCGCGGCGAGGTGTTCGGCTACCTCGGCCCCAACGGCGCGGGAAAGTCGACGACCATCCGGATGCTGGTCGATCTGATCCGCCCGACCAGCGGGACGGTGCGCGTGCTCGGGTTGGACCCGCGGTCGGACGCGGTCGCCGTGCAGCGGCGAATCGGCTACCTGGCGGGTGACTTCGTGGTCGACACCCGGCAGACCGTCGACGACTGCCTGACGTTCCTGGCGAACCTGCACGGCGGTATCTCCCGTGCCCGGATCACCGGACTGGCCGAACGGCTCGATCTCGACCTCGGCGCACGCATCAAGGCGCTGTCGAAGGGCAACCGGCAGAAAGTGGGTCTGGTGCAGGCGTTCATGCATCAGCCGGAACTGCTCATCCTCGACGAACCCACCTCCGGGCTGGACCCGTTGGTGCAGCAGACGTTCCTGCGGTTGGTCGCCGAGGCCAAGGCGGCGGGGCAGACGGTCTTCATGTCCTCGCACATCATGAGCGAGGTCGAACGCGTCGCCGACCGGGTCGGGATCATCCGCGACGGCCGTCTGGTCACCGTGGACAGCGTCGCCGCCCTGCGTCACCGCGCGGTCCGCCGCGTGCGGATCACGTTCGCCACTCCGGTACCCACCGCGGACTTCGACGCGCTGCCGAACGTCACGGACCTGACCATTGTGGACACGGTTCTGGACTGCCGGGTGCACGGCAGCCCGGACGCGCTGGTCAAGCACGCCGCACGGCACACGATCGTCGACTTGCTCAGCGAGGAACCCGACCTGGAGGAACTGTTCCTCACCTACTACGAAGGACACGACAGTGTTGCTGCGTAACGTGTTCACCAAGACCGTCCGGGACGGCCGACGGGCGCTGAGCGCGTGGGCGCTGGGCACCGCCGCGGTCGCCGCGATGTACGCGAGCTTCTATCCGCAACTGGCCGGTGGTGCGATGACCGACGTCCTGGCCACCTTCCCCCAAGCGCTGCGGGACGCGTTCCGGCTCGACGACATCTCCTCGGCCGCCGGGTACCTGCAGTCCACCACGTTCGGGTTGCTCGTTCCGCTGCTGATCACGATGTACGGGATCGCCACCGGCACCCGTGCCCTCGCGGGTGACGAGGAGGCCGGTCACCTCGACGTGCTGATCACCCACCCGGTCAGCCGCACCCGCCTGCTGGTGCACCGCTTCGCCGCCCTGGCCACCGGCGCGACCGTGATCGCGGGTGTGGTGTTCGCCGTGATGCTCGCCATCCGGTCGGGTGCCCGGCTCGACACCGTGTTGATCGGCGGGTTCGCCGGTCAATGTCTCAACGCAGCCTTACTCGCCATGACGTTCGGCGCGCTGGCCATCGCGCTGGGAGCGGCAGGCGCCGGGCGCGGCCTGGTACTCGGCGTGAGCGCCGGGATCGGCGTGCTGGCCTACGCGGCCAACACTTTCGGCGCCCAGTTGGGCGTCGGGTGGGCCCGCGACCTGTCGCCGTTTCACCACTACCTCGGGGGTGAGCCGTTGAGGAACGGCGTGCAGTGGGTTGACGCGGGGATCCTCGCGGCCATGACCGCGGTCCTGCTCGCCGTGGGTGTGTGGTCCTTCAACCGACGCGACCTGACCTGACCTGACCTGACCTGACCTGACCTGACAAGGGAGACACACCGATGAAGGTCTTGATCATGACGCTCGGGACGCGGGGCGATGTCCAACCGTTCGTCGCACTGGGGCGGGGACTGCTGGCCGCGGGCCACGAGGTGGTGCTCACCGCACCGCACCGGTTCGCCGGCTTCGTCGCTGGGCACGGCGTGCCGTTCGCCGGCGTGGACGACGGCCCGATGCGATTGATGGACGACCCGGCCAACGCGGGCACGGTGATCGAAGGTGGGATACGCGCCCGGCTACGGCAGGCGCGGACCATGCCGTCGATGTTCACCCAGGTGCTGCAGGACTGCTGGACCGTCGCCTCGCAGGGTGCGGGAGCCGGCGCGGATGTGGTGGTGCACAACGGTCAGATCCTCGCCGGGCAGCACGTCGCCGAGGCGCTGGGTGTTCCGGCGGTGCTGGCGCTGCCGATCCCCCTGTACGTGCCGACCAGGCAATTCCCCTGGCCGGGGGTGACCTTTCCGGGGTGGCTGCCCGCGATCGCCCATCGCGCCACCTACCTCGGGATGACCGCCCCGGCCGTGATGTTCGGCCGAGTCGTCGACCGATGGCGCGAACACGCACTCGGCCTACCGCGTCGTCGCGGACGACACGATCCGCTGCGCGGCCCCGACAACGGCCCCACTCCGGTCCTGCACGCCTTCAGCCCCGCCGTGCTGCCCCCGCCGCCGGACTGGCCGGACTCGGTGACCACCACCGGGTACTGGGTCCTTCCAGCGTCGGGCGACGGGCTGCCGGACCGTGTCGAGGATTTCCTGGCTGCCGGTGACCCGCCGGTGTTCGTCGGGTTCGGCTCGATGTCGGGCCGTGACCCGCGGCGCAGCACCGCCGAGGTCCTGGAGGCCGCCCGTCGAACCGGGACACGTCTGGTCATCGGTACCGGATGGGGTGGGCTGTCCGACAGTACGCCAGGGGACGACGTTCTGGTCGTGGACGAGGTCGACTACCAGCGGTTGTTTCCCCGTGTCGCCGCCGTGGTCCACCACGGTGGTGCCGGTACCTCCGGCGCCGCGTTCGCCGCCGGACGTCCGCAAGTGGTGTGCCCGTTCGCCGTCGACCAGCCGTTCTGGGCCCGGCTGGCCCAGCAACGTGGCGTCGCGCCCACACCTGTGCCGCAACGCCACCTCACCGCCTCCAGGCTCGCCACCGCCATCACCACCGTGACCGGAGATCCGGACATGGCGCGAACAGCGGAGCAACTGGGCCGCAGCGTGCGGGCCGAGAACGGGGTATCGGTCGCCGTGGCCGCCCTGGAGCGCATCACGTCGGCATATCAGCCGACCTGATCCGCAACCGTTTCGCGGTTGTCATACGTGCGATGTGGCTGCCCTGACCGTCGTCGGTATCAACGGGTCGACAAGCCCTCGCGGCCATCAGCCTCGGTCCTGCGGGCCGAACGACCGTTCGCAGACCGCACTGTTCTGTGGCCAGGTCAATGCTTCACGATCAGGGTGGTGCAGGCCTGGACGAGCGGATCGAGCTACCGATCTTGATCGGCTTGGTGAGACCGGACGTCTGGACCGCAGGGTCCTTGCTCATCCCTCCGCCGCGGGACGTACCGAACCCGCGGGTCCTCTTCGTTGCTGGTGCCGTCAGCACACGTCGTACCACCGGATACTCGGCGGTCTGCGCTGCGCGGTCGCCCACGACACTCCTCGGGGAGAGATTGGAAACGACTGACGCCGACCTGCGTTGCGTAACCCGCCTTCAATGATCAGGGCTGGACGAACCACGAGCCACCGAACACACTGGCGCGATGCCGACCGTGTACAAGAGCCCACGGGGTGAACGCGCGGTGCGGCGGTGGTGTGCGGAAACCTTGGCACGCGCGTACTTCCCCCTCACCCACACGACCGTGGACACCAGCGTCGGTCGGGTGGAACTCACCTCCGCCGGAACCGGGCCGCCGCGGGTCGTTCTGGTGCCGGGGACCGGCTTCAACGCCGCGGTTGCCCTGCCGTGGCTGAAGGCGCTGTCGGCCCACTGGGCGACCACCGTGGTGGATCTGCCGGGTCAACCCGGCCTCAGCGACCCGCGCAGGCCCCGCCGGGACCGGCTGGCCTGGTACGGCCGAGTGCTGGACGAGATCCTGGCGGCTGTGGATGCCGACGGTGTCGTGCTGGTGGGCAATTCTCTGGGCGCAGCAGTGGTCCTGGCGGCCGACTCGCCCCGGATCGCGGCGCGGGCGCTGGTCTCACCTGCGGGGTTCATCCGACTCGGCGTGGACCCGGCACTGGCTCTGGCATCGGCCGTGTGGCTGGTGCGTCCCACAGCCGAGCACGCCCGCCGGATGCTCCGGCTGTTCGTCGCTCCCGGTGAGGAGCCGCCCGAGACCGAGGTGGAGTGGATGGCCCTCATGGCCACCGCGTGCCGCACGACGCTGGCCCCTCCACCCCTGCCCGTCGCACTGCTGGCCCGTCGCGCCGAGTTGCCGTGCGTGGTCGGGGTGGGGGAGCACGACCGGTTCCTGCCGCCCCGTCGACTGGCACCGGCCGTCCGCCGCACGATGGGCCTCGATCTCCGGGTCTTTCCCGGTGTCGGCCACCTGACCACCTCCGCTCACCTCGACGTGGTGGTGTCCTTGGTGGGCGAGGTTGTCGACCCGTCCGTCACCTGAGTGGCCATGGTGTGGATCATGAGGTGGGTTCGCGCAGCAGTCGGACGGCCAGCGCGATGATCCAGCAGAATCCGGCGAGCAGCGCGGCGTGTTCGAGCAGACCGGCGGGGGCGGGTCGCCAGACGTCCTGGACATCGAGGCGGTACGCAATGCCCGCGGCGACGGCGAAGATGATGATGAGGGTGCCGGAGACGCGGGAGTAGGTCGTCCATCCGCGGCCGGTGTCCACGCGAGGATTCCTGGTGCGGGCGCGAGGCAGGACGAACGCGGCGGCGCTCAGCCCGGCGAACAGGACCAGCCCGACCAGGCCGTGTACCCGACCGCCGACCGTGACCACGGCCGGTAGCTCCGGTGGGTAGCCGAGCGCGGGATCGGTGGGCACCACACCGGCCACGGCCAGCGCTGCTCCGGCCGCCGCCACCAGGAGCGGCCCCCAGGTGGAGCCTGGGCCGTGGCGCAGCGCTTGACGCAGCCCGGCCGCGAAAGCCATCAGCAGCAAACCACCGACGACGAAGGTCAGCACCAGCAGCCAGGCCCTCTCGCCGGTGCCGAGTTGACTGGCGCCGTGGTGCCACAGGCTGTAGCCGGGGCGGGTGGCGCCGTCGGCCCAGATCAGCACGGGCACGAGAACACCGGCTGCGACACCGCAGGCCAGCAGCGGTCTGGTGATGGCCACCGGTAATCCTCCTCGCTCTCCGCGACCGTGGCGGGTCGCGGGCCGACCAGACTTCCCGGCTCACCGATGTCATGCCCCGAGGGCGCCTGCTCGCCACGATACAGGTATTTTAGTACGTGCTGAAAAATCTGTAATTGGGAGGTTGGCTCGACATGGACGACCAGGAGCGGTTGCTGGAGTGGGTGGAGCGGGTGGCCATGTACCTGGCGCGCGATGGCGTGCCGCCGATCGCGGGACGGGTGCTGGGGTGGCTGATGGTCTGCGATGCGCCGGAGCAGACCGCCGCGCAGATCAGTGCCGCCATCGGCGCCAGCCGCGCGTCGCTGACCTCCAACCTGCGGCTGCTGTCGAGCATGGGTTTCCTCACCTGGCGGACCCGGCCCGGTGAGCGCACGGTCTACCACCGCATGGCCGAGGAGGCGTGGTCGGCGGTGGTGCGCCAGCAGATCGCCGGCATCACCTCGTTCCTGGACATCACCCGCGACGGCCTGGACCTGGTCGGCTCGGACGACGACCGCGCGAAGCGCGTCCGCCAGGCGCACGCCACCTTCGAGTGGATGGCCACCGTCTTCGACAACGCACCACCCCTGCACGCCGACGAGGAGACATCGTGACCCGAGAGGCCATCGTGATCGGCGCCGGCATCGGCGGTGCGGCCGCAGCCCTGGCGCTGCGCCACATCGGTTGGCGGGCCACGGTCCTGGAGCGGGCGCCGGTGCTGGGCGAGATCGGCGCGGGAATGTCCCAGGCCCCGAACGCCCTCCGCGCGCTGGACGCGCTCGGTGTCGGCGAGCAGGCCCGATCAGCCGGAGTGCCCACCCACGCCGCGGGCAACCTGCGCACACCCGACGGCCGCTACCTGCAACGCGCCCGGCCCGGCGACGTGACCGCGATGCTCGCCTTCCACCGCGCCGACCTGCACCGGGTGCTGCTGGACGCGCTGCCCGGCAGTTGGGTGCGCACGGGCGCGGAGGTCACCGGACTGCGGCAGGAGGCGGACAGGGCGGCTGTCGGGTTCGGCGACGGCGAGTTGACCGCTGATCTGGTCGTCGCCGCCGACGGCATCCGCAGCACCGTTCGCCGACTGCTGTGGCCGGACGCTCCACCGCCGCGGTTCCTCGGCCGCACCGCCTGGTTGGGCATCGCCGAGGTCACCGACCTGCCCGGCAGCATCACCCTCGGTCCTGGCGGCTACTTCCTCATCCACCCCCTCGGACGTGGCCGCGCGTACTGGGCCTACGTCACGACCGCCAGTCAGCCGAACGTCCGCTCCGACCAGGAGAAGACCGAACTCATCCGCCGCATCGGGACCTGGCACGACCCGATCCCGCGCCTGATCGAGGCAACCCCGACCGAGGCGTTGATCCGCATCGACATCCACGACCTGGACCCGTTGCCCAGCTACGTCACGGGACGGGTGGCACTGCTCGGCGACGCGGCGCACGCGATGAGCCCGGACCGCGGCCAAGGCGCCGGGCAGTCCATCGAGGACGCTGTAGTCCTGGCCACCGCGCTCGCGGGGGAGTCGACCGTCGACGCGGCATTGCGCCGCTACGACGCCGACCGTCGGCCACGCACCCAAACCACCGCTCGCGGCGCCCGCAAAGACGGCCACCGGACCACCTCGCAAGCCGCTCATCGGGCGATGGTCACCATGATCCGGATGACACCCGCGTCCTTGTGGCGCAAAGGAATCGCACCCGATGGCAACCCCACTTGGCGATGGCGGCCACCGCTGCTGCCCGACCGGACTTGACGCAGACCCGATGTTGTGGAAAGGAAGTCGCCGACGGGACGGGATCCCGCTTCACCGTAGGGCGCGGGGCGACTTGTGCTGCGTTCCGACTCGGCTTCGGCAGCATGGCCAGGCGAGGGGCTCAGCGCACCGCGGCGTTCGTGGCCGAAGCGGTCCGGACGTCCGGGGTCCGGGCCGTGGTGGCCACCGGGTGGGGTGGCATCGCACCGGAGGTGGAGTCGGGCGATGTGCTCGTGATCGACCAAGCCCTGCACGACTGGCTGTTCCCCCGCATGAGCGCGATCGTGCACCACGGAGGCAGCGGCGCCACCGGCGCCGCCCTCGCGTCCGGACACCCGCAGGTGGTGTGCCCGTTCGTCGCCGACCAGCCGCACTGGGCCGCCCGCATGCACGCCGTGGACGTCGCACCCGCACCGCTGCGGCAGCAGGACCTCACCGCCGACCGGCTGGCCAGGGTGGTGAACGACGTCGCCCTTCGTGAACGCGCCGAACACCTCGGCGAGCTGATTCGGGCACAGGACGGTGTCACCGTGGCCGTTGACGCCCTCGAGCGCCTGTCCTGAACGCGACGTCCTGCGCGATGGTGACCATCGCTCGCCGTGTCGCACGCCTGGCGGCGGTGACCACGCCCGTCGACACCGACGGCGAACAGGTCGTCCACGCCGTCAACAGCGCACTGTTCTTCGCCTCCAGCGATGACCTTGTCACCCAGTTCGGCTACGCGGGCGACCCCGGCAAGGTCGTCATCGACCTCATCACCGCGCACGCCCTGGGTCGCCTCTTCGGCGGACGCGATCACGACCAAGCACGCCGCACGCGACAAGACCGTGGAGATCATCGGGCTCGACGAGCACAGCGCGAAGATGCACGGCGCGCTCACCGTTCACCGAGCCGAGGTCAGTCCTCCTGCTGGTGCACGTCGGAATCCCGTCGTGGTCGGAGTCCAAAGGTGAGGTCGCTGATGAGCAGGGACGACTTGTGGACCTTGCGAACGTCGATCTTCCCGGAGAATCGCGCCAGACTCGCTCTGCGCCACAGCGCGGGCTACCGCATCGTCCGGTACCACGGCCGTTGGCGCGACACTGTCTTCCTCGAACGCCGCTGCCAAACCGACCCATCGCCGGAATGAGCGTCGAACACCGCGCACGGACCTGAACGCAGGACACGGCAACGTGAGTGCTCGAATCGGTTAGACCCAGCGGCGGTGGTTGGTTGACACTCTCCAGATGCCCACTCCCGCCGCCGAGTTGCCGGATCTGCTGTGGCCACAGGCGCTGGTGCGGCCGACGGCCCCGCCAAAGCTGGTCTACCTCGATCTCAACCACTGGATCTACCTGTCCCAAGCAGCCAGCGGCAGCGTCAACGGTGAGCGCTATCGGCTGGCCCTTGACGCATGTCGGCATGCGCGAGCAGCTGGAATGGCGGTGTTCGTCCTAGCGAGCGCCCACTACATGGAAATGACGAAAATCAAGGACCCCGCTCAGCGCGGCCGGCTCGCTGACGTGATGGAGGAGCTATCAGGCTTCAGCGCTCTTCTCAATCGCCAAACCGTCATCAGACTGGAAATCGAGACAATGCTCGATGCTCGGCTTGGGCCTTCTGCGGAGCCGTGCTCGACCGTCAACCTGCTCGGCCGAGGTTTCAGTCATGCGTTCGGGATCAAGGGTGGCTTCACGCTTCGCAACAAGACTGATGGTCGCGACACCAGCGACTTTATTCGAGCACGTATGGGCAACGCTGCTTTCGACAAGTTCATGATGGAAGCTGATCTCTTTGCTGAACGCGGGATGCTCCGTGGCCCTGCGGACGCAGACCTTCCGCAGTTGGCGCAACTAGGATACCGGGAGGCCGTCGCGCAAGAGGGCAATACGCGGCGAGCAGAGCAGAAATCGATCAGCATCAGCGTCATCACAGCACGGAGTGGGGAACAGGGCAAAAGCTCGGCGACCTCCTCACTCTGCAGGAAGTCAGAATCGAACTGAAGGTCCCTTTGTTGGAAGCGCTGCGGCATTGGGGAAGTGTTGACATTGAGGCGCTTTTCGTTGACAGGGCAACAGTACGTGCGTTTGTGCGATCGATGCCCGTCTCGTCCGTATCGTCATTGTTGAAGACGGAGCAGCATCGCAATGCATCCAAAAGCTGGAGTCCCAACGACATCTTCGATATCGACGCCATGAGCTTGGCGGTGCCGTATTGTGACATAGTGGTGACTGAAAAACAGCGGTAGCACGATTTGCGCATGGCCAAGGTGGAGTCCCGGATGGATACAGTGATTCTGCGGAATCTATCGGAACTCCCTGATCAACCGAGCCGTCGTTGTGGATGCTAACGCCTATGGCGCCGTCGGGCCGGACATCGCCAGCCTTGCCGATCTCGCGAAGGATCTCGACAAGATCGGCATCCTCACCTGGGTGTCGGAGCCGGTGGCATGGGAGTAGGCGGAACACCTCGCCAAGCAGTGGACGACCGCCCGCAGCGCCGTCAGGACCCCTGCGAGCCATCTGCGCAGGGCCGGATTGCTGCCTCTCCTTCGGCTTGAACCCTTCTATGTCGACCGGGATGAGCTAATTGGGGCCTTCCTCGGAAGGTTGAAGGCAACCCGATACGTCGAGATCATCCCGTTGACTGGACAAAGCGCGATGGAGGGCTTGAAGGATCAGATACTGCAACGCAGGCCTGCGAAGGTTAAGAGCACTCCGGAGGTGAAGACCGGTGGCAGCGACGCCGCTTGGCTTCGTGATGTCATCGCGAAGGCCAATGGTGCGGCCAGCGAACTGCTGTTCCTTGGCCAAGACGCGGACGTCAAGCACGCGTATGAGCGGTGGGGATACCCACCACCAGGCCGCTGCTGATGTCGTTGCGTCCTCGGTTCGCCGAGGCGATCCTCGAAGGATCCAAGACTGTCGAGTTGCGCCGGATCCGGGTATCCGCGGTACCGGGAACCACGATCATCATCTACGCCAGCTCGCCAGTGATGTCCGTTGTAGGGCTCGCCACCCTTGACGCGGTCGACGTCGACCGACCCAACGCCTTGTGGCGGCGCCATGGCAAGAATCTTGGCCTTACCCGAGCCGAGTTCGACGTGTACTTGGCCGTAGCCGAATCGGGCTGCGCGCTGACCGTCACATCGCCGCGGCAACTCCCGGATCCCTATGCATTGCGGTGGCTTCGCGATCACGCCGACTTCCAGCCACCGCAGAGTTGTCGCTACCTGGCCGCACGCGACCCCGAACCGCTGCACGTCCTGGCAGGCACAAATCGGTAGTGACCGCTTGACCGAACACCGGTCGGTGCCCAGCCGGGCCCGCAGGCGGGCGCCGAGCGGCTGACCTGGTCGGTCGCGCCCGCCTCGGCGGCAGGGCCGGACGGTCGCCCGCGCTTCGACTACGTCGTCGAGCCCGGCATGCGGTACGACGACCACCTGGCCGTGCGCAACCTCGGCGCGAGCGACCTCTCCGTCGACCTCTACGCGGGCGACGCGGTCAACACTGGCACCGGCGGGTTCGACCTGCTCGCCAGGGACGAACCGTCCACAATGGTCGGCAACTGGGTGTCGCTCGCCTCGCCCGTGGTAGTCATCCCCCCGCGGGCACGGTGGTCGTGCCCTTCAGCATCACCGTTCCCGCCGACGCCGAACCCGGTGACCATGTCGGCGGTCTCGTCGCCGCGCTGGTCTCCTCCGGCGACACACCCGTGGAGGTCGAACGCCGAGTCGGCAGCAGGCTCTTCGTCCGTGTCGCGGGCTCGGTCGTCCCCTCCGTGCGCGTCGAGTCGCCCACCGCCGTGTACCGGGGAACGCTCAACCCCGTTGGTACCGGTGCGGTCGATGTGACCTACACGGTCGTCAACGACGGCAACCTGCGCCTCGCGCTGCGCCCGTCCGTCGAAGTGAGCGCGCTGTTCGGCCTCTCCGAACGCGCGACCACGGGCGATGTGCTGCCCGAACTGCTGCCCGGCAACGCCGTGACGCTGACCCACACTGTGACCGGCGTCTGGCCGCTCGGACCGCTGGACGTCCACGTGCGGGCCGAGCCCGTCACCTCGGCCACCCAGGACTTGGCGGGCACGGTGGAGCCGGCCTCGGCGGACACCACGCTCTGGGCGGTGTCCTGGACGATGCTGGCCGCCGCGGTTCTGCTCGTGGGCGTCCTCGTCGCACTGTGGCGCGTCCGGCGGAGGCTCCGCGTGCTGCGCGCGAGCACGAAACCCGTCGAGTCCGCCGCGGGCACGCCCCGCGCCCTGATTACGACAACCGCGCCGGCGGTCAGGACTGCTTTTCGTGCGCGCCGGGAAAGGGGTCGGCGAAGCGCAGTTCCCCGGCCAGTGCCGCCTCCTCGTCGGTGATCAGCGCTTCGCGCAGCGCGGAGGTGATCACCTCGCTCGACGAGCGGTGGGCGATGATCACCAGTTCCTGTTCACGGTCGCCAGGGTGAAGCTCCTGACCCACGGTGAGGTCCGCGTGGCGGGCGTCCGTGTCGGGCGAGGTGCCGGCGGTCGTGAGCCAAGGGCCCGCGTCGGCCATGCGCATCGCCCGGCCCGCGGCTTCCAGCCACAGCGCGGTGTCGTGACGGCTGGCGAGCCACACGCGGCCGCGAATGCGCACCACGCCTTGGGCGAGGGCGACCAGTGTGCGGTGCAGGCGCGCGGGATGGAAGGGGCGGCGGGCGGTGAAGTGCGTCAGGTGCACGCCGTGTGCGGCCTCGAGGGGCGGTCGGCCGCGCAGGAGAGGACTGAACAGGTCGTCCACCTCACCGCGCCGAGCGTCGCGGTCGATCGCGGCCAGGAGCGTCGGCACGTGCAGGTGCGCCACCTCCTGCCGGGGTGCCGAGGGGTTGAGGCGGTCCAGGACCGCCTCGATCCGGTCATCGCCCGACGGTCCGGTGAGGACCAGCGCGTCGGCGAACTCGGCTTGGCCCACGACCAGTTGCGACACGGTGCGGCGGTCACCGGGGGCGGCACTCAGGCCGCGACCGGCCAAGGAGTCGTGGCCGGTCGCGTCGGCCAGCCAGGTCGCCCGGTCCACGACGGTGACCACGGCGTCCACGCGAACCGGTTCGCCCTCCAAGGCCAGGCACACCGCCTCGGGCTCCAGGGCCGGGTCCAGGTGCACGACCACAGGGCCTGGCAGGGTTCGCAGCAGGGGGATCAGGTCCAGCCTCATGGTGCACGACACGCACCCGTGTTCCAGACGCAGTTCGGTGAGCAGTCCGTCGATCCAGCGGTGCACGATCCCGTCGGCGAGCCTGCTCAGGTCGTGGCGGACCAGGGTGGAGCCGGCGGTGGCTCGCCACACCTCCTCGGCGACGCTGTGCTCACCGAGTCCGGCCACCAGCATCACCGAGTTCTCCATGCCGACAGCATAAATAGAAATGATTTTCATTTCAATGAACGGCTTGGGCTGATCGAGTTCTCGGTCTGCGTCATTCATGCGCATGGCCTAATATCTCGTTACGTTCAGTTATCGATGCTGAGGCGTCCGGGTGAGGGCGTTATAAGCGAAGTGGGAAGGCGGTCGATCATGACCACGGCACATCTCGAGCACACCGATCACGGGCACGTCCACGGCGAGGGGTGCGGTCACGTTTCCGTTCCGCACGAGGACCACGTTGACTACGCCCACGACGGCCATCTCCACCGCGCGCACGACGGTCACTTCGACGACTGCGAACCCGGTGCCCACGACGCCCACGACCACGCCCACGGCGAGGGCTGTGGCCATGTGGCGGTCCCGCACGGCGACCACACCGACTACGTGCACGACGGTCACCGCCACGCCGCGCACGGCGAGCACTACGACGAGCACTGACCGGCAAGGACGAACCCCGCATGCGGGCGTCGTGTTGACGCCCCGTGCTTGGTGTCGATCGTTCGCGGACAGAGCGGCCGCAGCAGCGACCACGAAGGTCCGCGACACCGTCGAAACGGTGCCGCGGACCCGGCTTCCCTGCGAGGAAGTTGTTCCTGTAAGCGGTCAGATCAGAGCTGCACGGTGAACGTGTAGCTCTTCTGACCGCTGGTGACCGTGCCGCCCGCGGCCTTGGTGGCGGTGATCTCGAAGACGGCGGTGTAGGTGCCCGCCGCCTCGAACGCCCAGTTGGCGTGGGCGTGGGTGTTGACCGCCAACGAGCGGGTGTCGGGCAGTCCGTTGCCGCTGTCGAACCACACGGTCGGGGTGCCGAAGGAACTCGTGGTGTAGACGGAGAAGTCGGCGGGCCCGGTGACCGAGACCAGCTTCACGGTCAGAGTGTTGCCCTGCAGAACGCCGCTGGGAACGCCCGCGGTGTCGAAGCCCGGCCACAGGATTCCGCTGACCTGGCTCTGCGGCAGGATCCACACCGGGGAACCGGGCGTGCCCAGGAACGAGTAAGCGGCGCTGGAGGGCACCGTGGTCCGGCTCGCCGAGACGGCGTTGAACGTCACCGTCGACGGGTCGCGGTCGACGGCGGGGGAGACCGTGGAGTCGCGGACGTCGAGGGTCAGCGCGCTGCCGGTCCAGTCCACGTCGAGTGCGTCGACGTGGCCGGAGGACAGGGTGACGGCCGCGTGGGCCGTGCCGGTGGTGAGCAGGGCGATTCCGGCGGCGAGCGCGGCGGCGGCGAGGCGGGCGATCATCGGTTCACCTTGAAGCTGTAGGTGGCGGGCTCGGACACGACCTTCTCGCCGGTGGCGGCGAGGGTCCCCGAAGCGCGGACGGTGACCTTGTAGGTGCCCGCGGCCTCGAACGCCCAGTTCGCGTGCTGGTGATCGCCCGCGACCAGATCGATGCGGTCGGGCAGACCGTTGCCGCTGTCCACCAGGACGGTCGGCGCGCCGACGGCGTCGGTGGTGAAGATGCTGAAGTCGCCGGGACCCCGCACGCGCTGGACCTTCAGGCGCAGCGTGCCGTCGACGAAGACGCCGGGCTCGATCTCCTCGGCGGCGATGCCGGGCCACAGCAGGTTCGGGTCCTGCACCTGCGGCAACACCCATACCGGACGGCCGGGGGCGCCGAGGAAGGCGTAGGCGGGGTCGGCGGGCACGGTCGTGCGCGCCGCGGATTCGGCCACCAGGAGGACCTCGGACGGGGCGTACTCCGCTTCGGCGCCCTCGTCGTGGACGTGCAGGTCGAACGCGCCGTCCTCGAAGGCCACGCCGAAGACGTCGACGTGGCCGGAGTTGATGACGGTGACCGGTGTCGCGGTGGCGGGTGCGGCGGCGAGGCCGGTGAGGCCGGTCGCCGCGGCCAGGAGCAAAGCGATGTGTGCAGTCGTGCGCACGGGTGTGCACTCCCATCGTGCGGGTTCGCGGTCCGGGTGGACCGCAGCGGTAGTGTTGCACACGATAATCATTATCAATACGACCGAATGGATCAGTCCCACCCAGCACGAGGTCGACATCCGGGCGTGAAGCGCCGTCGCGATGACCCCGCGTGATCACGCTGGTGCTTCACGATGTCCTCGGTTACGTGCGGTCCGGCGCCCGGCCCCGGTGCACCGTGGGAGCGGTGAGGAGCGCGAGATCCGTGCGGCTGCCCAACCACGCCGGGTCAGCGGGATCGAGCAGGCGCGACCACGCCTCGACGTCATCCTCGGTGAGGAACCGCCGTGCCCGATCGACCCGCGCGGCCAATTCGCGCACGACCGCGGCACGCTCGTCCTCGGGCAGCGGCGTCGGCACGTCGACCAGCGCGCTGCGGCTGCCGACGTCGACCAGGCCCGCGTCGGCGAGGAGGTCCACCCAGCCCCGGTCCGGCCGCGTCACCCCTGGTCGGTGTTCGAACCAGTCGGTGAACCAGCGGTTGTGCGCCTCGTCCAAGCGGATCTCCAGGCCGGGCCGCCCCGCTCCGACGTCCCAGGGCAAGCAGCGCGCGGGCAGTCCGCCCTCGGCCAGCGCGAGCACGCCGCCGGGACTCAGGAGTTCGGCGAGTCCGGCGACGGCGGCGCGCCAGTCCAACGCATGGTGAACGCACGTCGACGACCACACCGCCGCCACCGGCTCCGGCAGGGGTGGCGGACCGTCGTCCAGGTCGTGGTGGATCAGCACAACACGCTCCGCCACACCGGCCGCACGTGCTGCCCGCGCCACCGCCTCGAGCATCTCCGGGTCGTGGTCCACCGCGTAGACCCGGCCGGAGGCGCCCACCGCGCGGGCCAGGGCCACTGTGACCGAACCCGCGCCGGGGCCGATGTCCGCCACCGCGTCACCATGTCGAACAGGCAGATCGGCGAGCAGCGCGAGGTGGGCGTCGAGGAAAACCGCCTCGGCCTCGGCCGGGTTCTCCGTGGACGGACCTGTGGGATTGCGGCGGTCGTTCGACGTGGAGGCCATGGGCTTTGTTCCGTTCCCCGGTGTCGCGGCGCCGGTGGCGGTGGGTCTTCGCGGTCTCGGCCCCGTCGGGCGGGCGACCGCGGTGCCGTCACGGGGAGGAGACGGCACCGCGGCACGACGGCCGCCGTCGCGGGGGGGAGCGACGTGATGCGACATCATCAGTGTTGCCAACGGCAATCATTGTCAACAGGGCCGGATGGCCGCTGTGTGTCGGTCCACTCAGTCTATTGGTAACGGTTGTCGTTTGTATTAGGTTCACGAGGTTCCGTCGGTCCGACGACGGGTGTCTGGAGGTTCGAGAACAGATGCGCCTGCGTGCGCCCTCACGGGCTGCCGCGTCCTTGTGCGCGGTCCTGCTCGCCACCACCGCGTGCACCTCCAGCAAGGCCGGAAGCGGAGGTGACGGTCTGTCCGTGGTCACGACCACCGAGATCCTCGCCGACCTGGTACGCAACGTTGGGGGAGACCGCGTCCGAGTCGACTCGCTCGTACCACCCGGCGGCGACCCGCACTCCTACGAGCCCACCCCCGCCGACGCGAAGAAGGTCGCCGCGGCGGACGTGACGTTCACCAACCACCTGCTGCTGGAAGAGCAGCGGCTGATCAAGGCCATCGACGCCAACGCACGCGAGGGAACGCCGAACGTCTCACTGGCCGAGGCATCGGAGACCTACGGCGCGCACGTGATCCCGTTGGTGGAGAACGTCGGGCTCGACGTGCTGTGGCTGGGCCTGCGCGTGCGCGGCGACGGCAAGGCGCGCGGCGCCACCCGCACCTCGGAAGTGCGGCTGACCGCGACCGCGGTGGAAGGCCCCGGAAAGCTCGTGACCTACCTGACCGAATCCCTGGGCAAACCGGTGGTGTACTTCGACTCCGGTGACGGGATGTCCGATGTGGACTCCACCACTCTGCCTCCCGCCGCCCACACCCACCTCAACTGGGCGTTCACCGCACCGGGCACCTACCGCCTGACGCTGCGCGCGTCCCTGCTCAACGACGGCGAGCAGAAACCTCTGGGAGAGGGCACGTTCACCTTCGCGGTAGGAGTCGACCCGACCGGCATCGCGGGCACCGTGCTGAACGAGGGGCACACCGACCTGACGGTCGACCTGGACAGCGGTGAGCTGTACACGTTCAACGATCGCGCCGGCGGCACCACCCAAGAGGTCGTGCCCGCCTCGCAGGCCGTCATCGAGGTGCCGAACAAGGCGATCGCCACCGTGCCCGGCGACGCGAGGTTCGCGTTCCTGGGCGCGGCGGGCGCTTCGGTGCACCAGTTGCCGCAGGCGGTGCTGGGCAAGCACGTGCACGGTGAGATCGATCCCCACCTGTGGCAGGACGTGCGCAACGGCCGCGCCTACGCCGAGCTGATGCGCGACACGCTGCGCACGGCCGATCCCGACGGCGCGGCGGACTACGACCGCAACACCCGCGAGTACCTTGCCCGGCTCGACGAGCTCGACGCGCAGGTCCGCCAGACCGTGGCGGCAGTGCCCCGGCAGCGCCGCCACCTGGTCACCACCCACGACGGGTTCGGCTACTTCGCCAGCGCCTACGACATGACCGTGGCCGGGTTCGTGGTGCCCAACCCCGCGCAGGAACCCAGCGTCGAGGACGTGCGCAAGCTGACCGAGACCATCCGCAACCTGAAGGTGCCCGCCGTGTTCATGGAACCCAACCTCGCCCAACGAGGCTCGGTGCTCAGCCAGGTGGCCCGCGACCAAGGCGTCCAGGTCTGCCTGCTGTACGGGGATTCCTTCGACGAGCGCACCCGCAGCTACGCGGACATGATGCGTCACAACGCGGAAGAGGTCGCCCGGTGCCTCGCCTGATCCAGGCCGTGCTCGCGGCTGCCGCCGTGCTGCTGCTCCTCCCGCCTGCAGCGCACGCCCAGCCCGCGCCCGTTGTCATCGCCGACGGCCACGTGGACCTCGGCCCACGCCTGGTCGATGGGAAGTGGACCGTCGAGATCCGTGACGACACCGGTGACGGGCCGGTGTGGCGCAACCCCTCCGACGTGGTGCTCCAAGTCGCGGACGCGGCCAAGACGACCGTTCCCGACGACCCGGCCTACAAATTCCTCGGCACGCCGGGCGGCGAGGTCTGGGTGCTGCCGCAGGTCCAGGACCCCGACGTGGTGTGGCCGGGCTGGAACACCCAGGACCCCAGCATCGCCGACGTCGTCGGCCGCGAGGTCGACTGGCGCCTGCTCGGCGTCGAGGGCCCCGGCCGATTCGAGCTGTTCCTCACCGGCAACTTCGGCACACCGGAGACCATCTTCAGCAGCGAACGGCCCTACCCGCAGGAAACCGGTGTCGAAGCAGGCACTCACGTGCACGGCAACTGGGTGTTCACCGCACCCGGCGCCTACTCACTGGATGTCGAGATGGCCACCGCCGACGGCCGCGGCGACCGCGCGACGCTGAAGGTCCACGTCGGACCAGGCGATCCGGCGACGGCGTTCCCCACGGCCGAACCCAGCACTTCTCCTTCCGGCCCGGCCGCGGCACAACCCGCCGACACGACTGCCGGAAGGCTTCCTTTGGTGTGGATCGCGGCGGCAGGCGGTGTGGTCGTGCTGGCCGTTGCCACGACGCTCGTCGTTCGGTCCCGTCGTACCGCCGGGAGGAGCAATGACTGACACGGTGCTGGACATCTCCGGTGTGACCGTGCACCTGGGCGGCCGTGAAGTCCTGTCCGATGTGGACTTCCGCCTGCGGCGCGGGGAGCTGGTCGGCTTGATCGGCCCCAACGGCGCCGGCAAGACGACCCTGCTGCGCACCGCCCTCGGACTGATCCCGGTCCACCGCGGTTCGATCGTCGTCGACGGCCGCACGCCGCGCCAGGCACAGGGCTCGCTGGGCTACGTGCCCCAGCGCCACGAGTTCGCCTGGGACTTTCCCATCACGGTCGAAGGTGCGGTCGCCACCGGCCGCACCCACTTGACCGGGCTGCTGCGCCGCCGCGCCATCCGCGACCGCGAGGCCGTAGCCGAGGCCCTGGACCGCGTCGGCATGGCGGACCTGAGGACCAGGCCGGTCGGCGAGCTGTCGGGCGGCCAACGGCAACGCGTCCTGGTCGCACGAGCGCTGGCCCTGCGGCCTGAGGTACTGCTGCTCGACGAGCCGTTCACCGGCATCGACGCCCCCACACAGGAACTGCTGAGCACGTTGCTGACCGAACTGCGCGACGAAGGGGTGGCGGTGCTGATGACCACCCACGACCTCGCCGCCGCGACGACCCTGTGCAGCCGCCTGTGCCTGCTCAACCGCGTCGTGATCGCCGACGACGAACCCGCCGCCCTGGCCGACACCGACATCTGGCTGCGCACCTTCGGCCTGGACCGGTCCGAGCAACTGCTCAAGACGTTGGGGGTGACCAGGTGACCGCGTTCCTGGAGGCGCTGATCGCGCCGTGGGAGTACGACTTCTGGCGCCGCGCGCTACTGGTGGCGTTGATGTCGGGCCTGGTGTGCGGCGTGATCGGCAGCCACGTCGTGCTGCGCGGCATGGCGTTCATCGGCGACGCGGTCGCCCACTCGGTCTTCCCCGGCATCGCCATCGCCTTCGTGCTCGGCCTGGACCTGGTGCTCGGCGGCGCGGTCGCCGGGGTGATCACCGCGCTGCTGATCGCGGTGTTCACCCAGAACCGCAGGCTCAAGGAGGACTCCGTCATCGGGATCTTCTTCGCCGCCTCGTTCGGGCTGGGCATCGTCATCCTCAGCACCGCCCCCGGTTACGGCGGCTCGCTGGAGTCGTTCCTGTTCGGCTCGATCCTGGGCATCAGCGACTCCGACGTGGTCTCGGTCGCAGTGATCGGAGCGGCGGTGCTGCTGTGCACGGCGCTGTTCAACAGCCGGTTCACGGCCGCGACGCTGGACCGTGAACAGGCCCGCGCGGTTGGACTGCCGGTGTTCTGGCTCGACGTGGTGCTGCACGTGATGGTGACCCTGGCCATCGTCATCTCCCTGCAAGCCGTCGGCAACGTTCTCGTGCTCGCCCTGCTGGTCACCCCCGCAGCGGCGGCCCGCCTGCTCACCGACCGCCTGGGCGTGATGATGCTGCTCGCCCCGCTCATCGGCGCGGGCGGCAGCGTGCTGGGCCTCTACCTGTCCTACGCGTTCGACCTGGCCGCAGGCGGCCTGATCGTGCTCACCCTCACCGCGGTGTTCCTGCTGTGCTGGTTCTTCGCACCGCGCCACGGCCTGCTCACCCAACCCCGCAAGGCCGCCATCGCCACAGCGGCTACTCCCGCCGCCGTCCTCACCCAGGAGAAGTCGTGACCCACGCCCGAACCGGCGCGCTGCTCGGCGTGGCCGCCGCGCTGCTGATGACGGCACCGACCGCTGCCGCCGAACCCACACCGACCACACCGCACACCGAACCCGTCGCCGACGCCGTGCTCGCGATCGAGAACGGAAGCCTGGAACTGGACGCCGAGTCCGAACCCCTCGCGGTCCCGGCCGCCACCGAGCGGGTGTCGCTGACCTGGAACACCACGGCCATCGAGCCCGGCACCGTCTTCGGCGACACCGTGAAGCTCCGCACCTCCGTCGCGGACGCCTCCACACCCGCCGCTCTCGACGCGGCAGCACATGACGAACCGGTCGTGGTCCCCGTCGCTTCCAGCGGTACGGTCGAGGTCGACGCGCCCCCGCCCGGCGAGCACCTGCTGCGGGTCGAGGCCACCGCCCACACCCTCGACGGCAGCCCGCTGACGATCACGCACGACTACTCGATCCTGGTTGCCGAAGAAGCCCGACCCGCGATCGCCGCGCCACCACAACCGCTCCTCGAAGCACCGGTCACCGCCGCACAGGCACCAGCACAACCGGAACCGCAGCCGCGGCTCGCGGCGGCCGCGCAGCCATCGCCCACCGCGACCGGCCGGGTCACCCTCGACCACGGCCACGTCGACGCCCTCGCGCCCCGCCTGCTCGCGGACGGCCTGCACATCCAGGTCAAGGACGGCACAGCCACCGGCACGACCACCTGGCGCGAACCCGCCGACGTCGAGTTCGCCATCACCGCCGCCGCACGCACCGAACTCCCGGCACAACCGGTGCTGTCCTTCCTCGGCGAGGCGGGCAAGCAGATCTTCCTGCTGCCGCAGACCCAGCAGGGCGACCTGCTGTGGACGGGCTGGTCCACCGAGGAACTGCGCCCGGCCGAGGTGTCCGGCCCGATGACGTGGACGCTGACCGCGGTCGACGGACCAGGGGCCTTCGGCCTGTTCACCACCGGCTCGTTCGGCGCACCCAGCGTCATCTTCAACAGCACCGACGGCCTGCCCGACAACCACAGCGTCGCGCTGGGCACCCACGCCCACGCCAACTGGGCGTTCGCCGAACCCGGCCGCTACCGCCTGACGTTCGCCGTCGCCGCCCCCGGCGCGGGCGGCGGCACGCTGACCGACACCGAGACCTACACCTTCGTCGTCGGCGACGGCACAACCGGCACGAACCAACAGCAACAGCAACAGCAGCCCGGCACCACCGACCGGCAGGCCGGTACGCCCACCAGCCTGGCGTCCACCGGCCCCGCGGCGGTGCCCGCCACCGCGGGCTTGGCGCTCGGCCTCATCGTGACCGGTGCCGCCGTTCTCGTGCTCACCCGCCGCCGTCCCGCCCAGGAGATTTCGTGACCACCCCAAACCGCACACGGGCCGCGCTCGCAGCTTTCGCGGTTACCGCGCTCGCCGCACTGGCTCTGACGCCGGCCTTCACTCCGGCTTTTGCTCAGGAAGCGGTGACCGTCGTCGATCAGGGGCACGTCGACCTGCTCGCCCCGGTGGTCGTCGACGGCGCGCTGGACATCCGCTACAAGGACGGCGGCACCGAGCCGCCGACGGTCCGCGACCCCGAACGGGTCGTCACGCACATCAAGCCCGAGTCCCGCATCCAGGTCCCCGACAACCCCGAGTACGCCTTCCTCGGTCCGGTGGGCAGCGACCTGTGGCTCATCCCCGAAGTCCAAGACCCGAACGTGGTCTGGGCCGGGTGGAACACCGAATCCCTGACCGCCGAGCAGGTCGACCCCGACTCGGTGCGCTGGACCCTGGACGCCATCGGCGGAGACACCGCGGGCAGCCCCGCCCCCGGACAGCTCACCGTGTTCCAGACCGGCCCGGTCGGCGACCCCCTACCGAGGGTGTTCGACACCGCCCAGCCACTCCCGCAGCAACACCCGCTGGTGCTGGGCACCCACGCCCACGCCAACTGGACGTTCTCCGCCGAGGGCGTCTACCGGCTCACCTTCACCGTGCAGGCCACCACCCCCGACGGCACGTCACTGCGCGACACCACGACCTACGCCATCGCCGTCGGCGCGGTCGACCCCACTACCGTGAAACCCGGCACGGGAACCGACCCCACCACCACGACAACCACGACCACCGCGACAACAACCACGACGACCACGAGCGCAACCACGACCACGGGCACGACTACTACGGGCACGACGACCTCAGCGCCGCCCACGTCGTGCGTGGTCCTCAACGACGGCCACATCGACCTCATCGCCCCGCGCCTCCTCGACGGCGAACTGAGCACCCAGATCAAGGACGGCACTCAGGGGCCCGACCGCGCCGTGTGGCGCGACCCGGCCGACGTCGTGCTGCACCTGGTCCCCGCCGCGCGCAACACCGTGCCCGCCGACCCCGCCTACTCGTTCCTGGGCGCGCCGGGCGCACCGGTCTGGCTCATCCCACAGACCCAGATCCCCGGCATCGTGTGGGCGGGCTGGAACACCGAATCCCTCAGCCCCCAA
Source organism: Umezawaea sp. (assembly GCF_036375055.1). Classification (GTDB taxonomy): domain Bacteria; phylum Actinomycetota; class Actinomycetes; order Mycobacteriales; family Pseudonocardiaceae; genus Umezawaea. The sequence continues at coordinate 11,971 of NZ_DASUSQ010000007.1, read as the reverse complement.
GAGGTCGCCGGGGATGTCGACCTCCGGGTGACCTCGGTGGACGGACCCGGTCGCCTCGGCGTCTTCCTCACCGGCTTGGCCCCCGTCGTGCTGGTCGACTCCGGTGACGGCCTGCCCGACACCACCGCCGTCCCGCTCGGCACTCACGCCCACGCCAACTGGGCCTTCGGCGGCGAGGGCACCTACCGGATCACCATCGAAGTCACCGCCACCCTCACCGACGGCCGCACGGTCGCCGACAGCGACGTGTTCACCATCGCCGTCGGCGACGTGGACCCCACCGCCAGCGGCTCCTGCGCACTTCCGAGCAGTACACCCACCAGCACCACCACGTCCGCCGGTACGGCCATCACCACTACTGACCCGGTCCCGGTTACCGACCAGGGGCCGTCCGCGCCCAAGCCGGTCGGACTGGCGTCCACCGGTGTCGGCGGCGTGGGAACGGCCGTCCTGATCGCCGTCCTGCTCACCGCGACCGGTACCGTCGCGCTGGTCCTCACGCGCCGCAGGCGAAGCAGCTGACGCGGATTCCGCCATGACGGTGGGCGTGGACTCAGAGGAGTCCACGCCCACCGTTCGTTGAGCGCCCCAGCGGGAGACGAGCAAACGGAACCAAGTGTTCGTGGTCGTGGACTTCGAGGTCGTCCCACGGCGGCAGCGGGTCGTCCAACAGCCGCCACGCCGCAGGGCCGGCGGCCAGTTCGGCGTCGGTGAGCAACGCCGGGTCGAGCCTGCGGCGGGGCTCGCCGCGCTCCAGATCGACACCGATGAACACCAGTTCCTGCCGCGCGGTGTGGCGGTCGAGGAGTTCACCGGGCTCGATGGACAGGTTCGGCCCTGCCTGCGACCACACGGCCAGGGTGTGCGGGCGGCTGGCGATGTGGCAGAAACCCTTGCTGCGCAACACCCCCTCCCAGTCCTCCAAGGCCGTGGCGAGGCGTGCGGGGTGGAAGGGGCGGTCGGCGCGGTAGGTGACCGAGCGGATGCCGTACTCCTCGGTCTCCGGGGTGTGGGAGCCCGCCAGCTCCGCGGCCCACCCCGGTGACGTGGCTGCGGTGACGGGGTCGTAGCGGCCGGTGTCGAGCACGTCGGCCATGTCCACCACGCCTCGGTGCGAGCGGATCAGCCGCGCGTTCGGGTTGAGCTTGCGCAACAGGCCTTCGGTGGTGGCCAACTGTTCGGGCGTGGCGAGATCGGTCTTGTTGAGCACCAGCACGTCGGCGAACTCGACCTGGTCCACCAGCAGGTCGGAGATCCCACGCTCGTCGCCCTCGGCCGCGGCGAGGGCACGCTCGTCGAGCCGGTCGCCGCGCTCCAACTCCGCGAGGAACCCGGAAGCGTCGACCACGGTGACCATGGTGTCCAACCGGGCATGATCGGACAGACTCGTGCCGTCCTCGAAGGCCCACTCGAACGTCGCCGCGACCGGCATCGGCTCGGAGATCCCGGTGGACTCGATGAGGATGGTGTCGAAGCGGCCCTCTCGGGCCAAGGCGCCGACGCTTTCCAGGAGGTCCTCGCGCAGGGTGCAGCAGATGCAGCCGTTGGTGAGCTCGACCAGGCGTTCGCCGCCCCGGCCGGAGATCAGCGAGGCGTCGATGTTGACCTCGCTCATGTCGTTGACCACCACTGCCACCCGGCGATCCTCGCGGTTGGCGAGCACGTGGTTGAGCAGTGTGGTCTTGCCCGCGCCGAGGAAGCCGGACAGCACGGTGACGGGAACGCGCGTATCGGAAGTCATGTCAACCCGGTGATCGTGGAGATGGGCGGAGCACACCGACGCGCTCAGCGGCCTTTGGTGGGGTAGGGGAGCAGGGCCATTTCGCGGGCGTTCTTGATCGCGGTGGCCACTTGGTGTTGCTGTTGCGGTGTCAGGCCGGAGACCCGGCGGGAGCGGATCTTGCCGCGGTCGGAGATGAACTTCCGCAGCAGCGTCACGTCCTTCCAGTCCGCTGTGGCCAAACCCTCTTTGGTCAGCAGGTTCGAGCGGCGCTTGGCGGGGCGTTCGGGGCGGGGCACGTCTCCTCCTACCAGCTCGACTTGGTCACGCCGGGCAACTCTCCCCGATGGGCCATCGCCCGCAACCTGATCCGGGAAAGCCCGAACGCCCGGAAAAACGCTCGTGGACGGCCGTCGACGGTGTCACGGTTGCGCAGCCGCGTGGGACTGGCGTCGCGGGGCAACCGCTGGAGCGCGGCCAACGCCTCACCCCGCCGGACGGGGTCCGCGCGGATGAGTTCCTTCAGTTCACGCCGGCGCTCGGCATAGCGGGCGACGACCTCGCGCCGCTGCCGATCCTTGGCGATCTTGGACTTCTTGGCCATCAGCGCTCCTCCTTGAAGTCGACGTGCCGCCGCACGACCGGGTCGAACTTGCGCAGCACGAGCCGGTCGGGGTCGTTGCGACGGTTCTTGCGGGTCACGTAGGTGTAGCCGGTCCCGGCCGTGGACCGGAGCTTGATGATCGGCCGCACGTCGGTGCTCTTGGCCATCAGAGCTTCACCCCCTGCTTGCGCAGCTCGGCGACCACGGACTCGATGCCGCGGCGGTCCACGGTCTTGATGCCCTTGACGGACACCGTGAGCGCGACGAACCGGTTCTCCGAGGGCAGCCAGTACCGGCGGCGCTGGGTGTTGGACAGCCAGCGCCGGGACGTGCGCCGGTTGCTGTGCGAGACCTGCTTGCCGAAGCCGGGTTTGCGCCCGGTCACCTGGCAGTGCCGTGAGGACACGCCAACCTCCATTTCCGAAATGACAATCGTTTCCGTTAGGCTAGCGCACATGCGAACAGAGGTCGTACTGGTGGCCGGGCTGGCCGAGCACGACGTGGCGGAGGAGTTCTGGCGCGCCTGTCCGGGATCGGTGCTGGTGCGCCACGACCTGCGCGACCTCGCCGACGGCGTGGTGCGCCGGTGGGTCGACGGCGAACTGACCGTGCTGGAACTCGCGCACGGCTGCGTCTCCTGCACGCTGCGCCTGGACCTGCTGCCGCTGCTCGACCGGCTCGGCGGCCGGGTCGTGGTCCACCTGGACCCCGCACTGGAGCCCGAGGCCGTCTGCTTCGCCCTGCGCGAGGCCGATGTCCGGGTGGAAGCCGTGATCACCGTGGTCGACCGGGCCACCTGGTTGGCCGACGCCACCGGCGAGGACTCGCTGGTCGACCGCAGCCTGGGTGCCGTCGAGGGCGACGACCGGACCGTGGCGCAGGTCGTCGTGGGGCAGGCCGAGTTCGCCGACGCACTGGTGCTCACCGGTGCCGGGGCCGATCCGGTGCTCGACGCCGTGCTGGACCGGCTCAACCCACGCGCACCACGACGCGACCGACACACGCTGGACGCACCCACGCTGCTGGCCGCCATCCCCGACGACGCGCGCCGGGGCGGATTCGACGACGGCTTCGGCACTCTGCTGCGCGGACAACCACCGCTGGAACCCACCCACGGAGTGGCCGTCGTCCACTTCGTCGAACGACGGCCGTTCCACCCCGTGCGGCTGCACGAGGCGCTCGACGTCCTGTTCGACGGCGTGGTGCGCACCCGCGGCCGGGTATGGGTGGCGAGCCAGCCGGATGCCGCGCTGTGGCTGGAATCCGCGGGTGGCGGCCTGAGCGTGGGCAACCTCGGACCGTGGCTCGCCGCCGTGGACGACTGGTCGGAGTTCCCGGCCGAACGCCGGGCGGTGGCCTCGGCGACGTGGGACCCGGACTACGGCGACCGGTCGCAGGAGCTGGTCGTCATCACCGCGATCCCCGAAGCGCGGGAAGAGATCGTCACCGCGCTGCGCGCCGCGCTGGTGACCGACGAGGAATTGGCACTGGTGGACGAGTTGGAGTTCGCCGACCCGTTCGCCGAGTGGCACGACGAGATGGAGGAATTGTGAAGCAGGGCATCCACCCCGACTACCACCCGGTGGTGTTCCGGGACCAGTCGACGGGCAAGGCATTCCTGACCCGGTCGACGGTGACCTCGACCCAGACGGTGCAGTGGGAGGACGGGAACACCTACCCGCTCATCACCGTGGACGTCACCTCGGACTCCCACCCGTTCTGGACCGGAAACCAGCGCGTGATGGACACCGCGGGCCGGGTCGAGAAGTTCAACCGCCGCTACGGGAAGAGGAACCACTGACATGGCCGTTCCCAAGAGGAAGACCTCGCGCAGCAACACCCGCCACCGCCGCGCGCAGTGGAAGGCCGTGGTGCCCGACCTGGTTCCGGTCACCACCCTCGACGGCCGCAAGTTGTCGGTGCCCCGTCGCCTGGTCGCGGCCTACCGGCGCGGCTTGTTGTGACGGCCGCCGGCGCCGCTCGTGACTGAGGGAACGGCCTCGCCCGTCAGCCGGGGCCGTTCCCTGCTCGCCACGCCAGCACGCCGGCAGGAGGGTCGGTCACCGGTCGGCACCCGACCTCCCGCAATTCGGCGTGCAGCACCGCGTCGGAGGCGATGAACGACGGGAACGACACGGAATCCTCCGACACGAGCCGGTCGCCCTCGTGGACGCGGTAGGTCACCGTCCACACCAGACCGTCGCCCTCCACGGCCGCCCGGCTCACCGTGTCGTAACGGCGGCGGCCCAGGGTGCGGCCCGGCATGACCGTGGGAGGAACGTCCACCGGCGTCTGCGGCGCTTGCACGTCCACCACGACCAACCCGCCCGGAGTGAGGCGAGGAACCCAGCGCGCCCACAGGGCCCTGCGATCAACAGGGGAGAAATGGGTGAGCACGTGCAGCAACACCACGGCGTCCACCGGACCGTTGACCTCGGCGGTCAGGGCGTCGTCGGGCAACACGGTCACCGGAGGTGCGCCCAGCGCCGCCAGTCGGGTGGTCAGCGCCGCGCGCATCACGGCGGCAGGCTCCACAGCGAACACTTCGCCGTCCTCGGGCAGGTTCGCCACCAAGACCTCGGTGAACTGGCCGGTACCGGCGCCTATCTCCACCACCCTTCGTGCGCCAGGCAGCAGGGTGGTCAATGCCGCGCTCATCGCATCACGCTGTGCGGCAGGGAAGATCAGGTCGTAGTACTGGGCGTTAACGGCGTAGCCGTCCGCTCCCGTCGTGTCCGGGTCCGGGTCCGTGGGATCTATGCTGATCATGGTTCAACCCTCCTTCGCTGGTTCCAGCGGTGGTTTGTACTACTCGACCTGGTGTCCGGTCTGGCCGTGCCCGGAATCCACAGTGCCGTCCGGGTTCGTTCGGTACCGGTCCTCTTCCGCTCCGTCGCGGCGCGTGGCAAGGTCAACGCGAACGTACACGAACATGATTGTCGTTACTCGATCCATCTGTCGAAGGATGAAGAGCGGAGTGCGGGTGAAGTCCTGGATAGCGAAGGCGTTCGACGAAGGCAGCGCCGAGTTCGCGGAATGGACGCCACTGCTGTGGGATCCGATCGGCGCCGAGGCCGTCGAGCACGCCCGGCCGCTACCCGGCGATCGGGTGCTTGATGTCTGTTGCGGTTCGGGCTCGACCGCGATCCCGGCCGCACGGGCCGTCGGTGCGGACGGCGTCGTGCACGCGGTAGACCTCTCCGGAGCACTGCTCGACCAAGGCGCCGAGCGCGCCGCCGACATGCCGCACCTGCGTTTCCACCACGGGGACGCGGCAGGGTGGGAACCCCCGGACCGCGGGCTCTACAACCGGGTGCAGAGCGGGTTCGGCGTCTTCTTCCTGCCCGACATGGACACCGCGGTGGCGCACCTCATCGGCCTGTTGCGTCCTGGCGGCACCATGACCGTGACCACGTGGCGGCAGAGTAGCGTGGACGACGTGATCGGACCGTTGTTCCAAGCGCTCGCCGAGCACACGGGCACACCGCCCAGCCGTCCGACGGCAGCGGACCAGGCTGCGCGCCTGGACACGGGCGACAAACTCGCAGCATGGTTGAGGAACAAGGGATTGGCGGACGTCGTCGTCCACCCGGTGGAACGCGATGTTCCCATCACGCCGGAACTGGCGTGGAAGTTCGCAACCGGTTCAGCTGTCCGCGCGGTGCTCGCGGACCTGGACGACGACAGCGTGGCGGCGGTGAAAGCCCGCTACCTGGCCTTGATGAAAGGAACAGCGGCGCTCCGCGCACGGGTGCTGGTCGGTGTCGGTGCCCGTCCGAGTTGACTGCTCGGACGCGCACCGCAGGACACTGCGCTAGCAGCCGGAACAGCAGCCGCAGCCCGGCCCCGTACAGCCGCTGCAGCAGCTGCAACCACCGGCGTGCGGTTGCGACGACGTCGTGGATTCCACAGTCATAACGGCCTCCCGTGGCGGAAACGGTCCAGATCACCACGTTCACCGTGCACCGCCGTAGTGCCGGGCGTGAAGGCCGGCCACCCGATCGCCCGTACTCGTCACCTGGGTGGCCCATTCGCCGCGGTGACCCCGCCCAGCGGGTCGGATCGGCACTGCACGCACAGACCCGCCAGGTTGACTGACATCCGGATGCCCGTGAACCCGTGGCTCGCCGCCGTTTCCGCGGCCCACCGCGCGACGGGAGTGGTGTCCACGCCGACCGTGAGGCCGCACCGCACACACGTGAGGTAATGGCCGTGGCTGTCGGTTCTCAGGTGGAACAGGTGTCGACCTGCTCCGTCCTGCGTGATGCCGATGATGCTCTCCTCCGCGAGCGAGGCGAGGTGTCGGTAGACGGTGGTCAACCCGATCTGTCCGCCCCCGGCTCGCAGCAGGTGATGGATCGCGTTGGCCGTGGAAGGGCCGGGCAGGTCGGCCAACACGCGCAGCACCGACTGGCGTTGAGGTGTCATGCGCGCCTCTGTACCTCGGTTGAGGACCTGCCCGCTCATGTCACGAATCCCCATGTGCACTCACGACACCGCGGCCTTGATGAGGCAGAGTCCGGAGGGAGGCGGCGCGACGATGTGGGCGGCAGTGCATCCGTTGGCGTTCGACAAGGCCTCGAACTCACTGCGTGTGTTGTCCTGGCCGCCGCGGCCGACCGGCATGGCGAGGTCGCCGGGACAGACCACCGACCGGAACCGCTCACCGATGTTGCGCCCAGCGCTGCCGCCGTACGCAACAGCCTGCGCGTCATCGATACCGACGCCCGGCACGAGGGCCGCGTCGGCGGCGAGCAGCCCCCGATTGCCGAGGGCGCGCATCCTGCCGAGTCTGGCGCGCACTCTCACGACCTCGCCAGCCGTGGGGCCGAGGGTAGGGGGCATGGGGCGGCGACGTGCGTCGCTGATCGCGTTCGCTGACGCGGACATGGGAACCCTCAATGCGATTTGACGACAACGATTATCAACACCAAATATAGTCATAGTGATGCGACTGGGCGATACATGTCATGCACTCACGGGGAATCCGCGTTCGCGGTGCTCGACGTCAGCCTCGAACGAGACGGACAAGGTGGGGAACCAGACGACGATGTCAGTCGTTGCCGGGGCGGTCGGCCAAACCGAGTCGGAGATGCTCGCTGTGGTAGACGGCCTCGTCGAGCAGGTGGGCGACGTGGTTGTCGTAGAGGCTGTAGACGATGCTGCGTCCGGTGCGGGTCCCGGTGACCAGGCCGAGGTTGCGCAGCAGTCGTAGTTGGTGCGACACCGCCGACTGTTCCATGTCGATCGCCTCGGCCAGTTCGGTGACCGGGCGGGGTCCTTGGCGTAGTTCGCTGAGGATCAGCAGTCGGCTGGCGGTCGCGAGGGCTTGCAGTGTGGTCGCGACGTGCGCGGCGGCCTCGGCGTCCAGTCGGCCGGCCGGTGGCTCGTGGCCCTGCGCGCCATGTCCCATGGGGGCGGAGTCTAACTGCGAGTCTTATGCATGAAGACGTCTTCATATGTTCTGTTATCGTTCGGGTGGTCGACCACTGCTCCTGGAGGTGCCCCGTGGCTTCGTCCACCGCCACGCCGACCCGTCCCACGCCTGTTCCGCAGGTCGCGAGGTCGCCGCGTCGTCGGACCCGGCTGTTCGCATTGCCGGAGACACGGTGGGCCGCCGCGTCGCTGACCCTGTTCCTGGCCGGGTTGGCCGTCCACCTGTCCGGTGGACCGGACTGGCTGTGGTGGGCGCTATACCTGGCCTGCTACGCCACCGGCGGTTGGGAACCGGGACTGGCCGGACTGAAAGCGTTGCGGGAGAAGACCCTCGACGTCGACCTGCTGATGGTGGTCGCCGCGATCGGGGCGGCGGCAATCGGGCAGGTGCTGGAGGGCGGGCTGCTGATCGTCATCTTCGCCACCTCCGGCGCACTGGAAGCACTGGCCACCGCCCGCACCGAGGACTCCGTGCGCGGCCTGCTCGACCTGGCCCCCGACACCGCCACCCGCATCGCCCCCGACGACGGTGAGCACGTTGTCGAGGCCGCCGACTTGAAGGTCGGTGACGTGGTCCTCGTCCGGCCGGGGGAGCGGATCGCCGCCGACGGCACCGTAATCGGCGGGGCGAGCGAAGTCGACCAGGCCACCGTCACCGGGGAACCGCTACCGGTGGACAAGGCCGTCGAGAGCGAGGTGTTCGCCGGAACCCTCAACGGCACCGGCTCCCTGCGGGTGCGGGTGGACCGCCGCGCCGAGGACTTCGTCGTGGCCCGCATCGCCACCCTGGTCGAGGAAGCGAGCCGAACCAAGGCCACGACCCAGCTGTTCATCGAAAAGATCGAGCAGCGCTACTCCATCGGCATGGTCATCGCCACCCTGGTCATCTTCATCGCCCCGCTGCTGTGGGGAGCGGCAGTGCAGGAATCGTTGCTGCGGGCGATGACGTTCATGATCGTCGCCTCACCGTGCGCCGTCGTGCTCGCCACGATGCCGCCACTGCTGGCGGCCATCGCCACCGCCGGGCGCCACGGCGTGCTGGTGAAGTCCGCCGTGATCATGGAACAGCTCGGCACCACGACACGGATCGCGTTCGACAAGACCGGAACACTGACCCGCGGCACCCCCGAACTCACCGAGATCCACACCGTGGCCGACGCCCGGCTCACCGAGGACCGGCTGCTGCGGCTGGCCGCCGCCGCGGAGCACCCCAGCGAGCACCCGCTCGCCGCCGCGATCGTGCGAGCGGCCCGAGCCAGAGGACTCGACCTGCCCGCCGCCGACGAGTTCACCGCACAGCCCGGCCGGGGTGTCTCCGCGCGGGTGGAGCACCACCTCGTCCAGGTCGGCTCACCGGCGCTGGTGCCCCCAGCGAACGGATCAGGTGAGATCGCCGCCATCGTCGATACCGTTCACCAACGCGGTCACACTGCCGTCATCGTGCTTCTCGACGGCACCCCGTCGGTAGTGCTGGGCATCACCGACCAGCTCCGGACCGAAGCGGCGTCCACGGTCGCCGCGCTCACCAGGCTCACCAACGCCGCCCCGACGCTGCTCACCGGGGACAACCTCGCCACCGCCACCCGGCTCGCCGCCCAGGTCGGCATCACCGACGTGCGCGCCGAACTGCTGCCCGACGCGAAGGTCGCCGCCGTGCGTGACCTGAAAGCCGACGGGCATCGGGTGACCATGGTCGGCGACGGCATCAACGACGCCCCCGCGCTGGCAGCCGCCCACACCGGCATCGCAATGGGCGGCGGCGGAGCCGACCTCACCCTGCAGACCGCCGACGCCGTCGTCATCCGCGACGACCTCACCACGATCCCCGCCGTCATCGCGCTCTCCCGCCGCGCGCACCGCGTCGTGATCGCCAACCTGGCCATCGCCGCCACGTTCATCACCGCACTCGTGCTGTGGGACCTCATCGGCACCCTCCCGCTGCCACTCGGAGTCGCCGGCCACGAGGGGTCCACCGTCATCGTCGGACTGAACGGCCTGCGCCTGCTACGCGCCGCCGCATGGCGCCGGGCCACCCGTGAAGCCTGTACTGCTCCATAGCCAGCCGGGTGTCGTCATGACTGCGAAGATCAACCCAAGCTGGTCTTGAACAGCTCCCGTGACTTCGGCACATGAGCCTGTGCAACCACGTAGTCACCGGCACCCGCATCCAGTGATCGGAAGGCGCGTTGAGGTTCCCGTTAGTTGAGAGGCTTTCCAGGCATGCCCCGACAGGGGACTGAAGGGAGTCATCCATGGCGCCGCCGAGGAAGTGACCCCGGTGAGTTGAGCTGCGAGCCACGAACTGGACGGCCGCTCGGCGCATTTACGCCGAAAGCATCGGCACCAGCGACGCCACCTTCGAAATCGAGACACCCAGTCGCGCCACCCTGGAAGTCACGTGGCTGCCGGATCACCGCTGGGTCGCCGAGATCCGATGGACAGGTCGCCGGCTGCCGCCTCGACCGCGGTGTCAGCCCGTGACTGCTACGCCGGGGTTGCCGAAACATCGGTCTACGTCGGCGACGAGCTCCGCGGTCGAGGTGTCGGCAAAGCGTTGCTGCGCAAGCAGATCACCGCCGCCGACGCGTACGACCTGTGGACCTTGCAAACGTCAATCTTCCCTGGGAACCGCGCGAGCCTCGCCCTGCACCACAGGGCGGGCTACCGCACCTCGGTGTCCGCGATCGCATCGCCCAGCACCACGGCCGCTGGCGTGACGCCGTCTTCCTCGAACGCCGCCGCCAAACCGACCCATCGCCGCAACGAGCGCCGAACGCCTCTCAATCGCCTGGACGCAGGACACGGCACCATGAGTGCCCGAATCGGTTAGACCCAGCGGCGGTGGTTGGATGACACTCTCCAGATGCCCACTCCCGCCGCCGAGTTGCCGGACCTGCTGTGGCCACAGGCGCTGGTGCGGCCGACGGCCCCGCCAAAGCTGGTCTACCTCGATCTCAACCACTGGATCTACCTGTCCCAAGCAGCCAGCGGCAGCGTCAACGGTGAGCGCTATCGGCCAGCCCTCGACGCATGTCGCCATGCGCGAGCAGCCGGAACGGCGGTGTTCGTCCTAGCAGGCGTCCACTACATGGAGATGACGAAAATCAAGGACCCCGCTCAGCGCGGCCGGCTCACCGAAGTGATGGAGGAGCTGTCGGGTTTTGTCACTCTTCTCGACCGCCAGATCGTCATCAGACTGGAAATCGAGTCAGTGCTAGACGATCGATTGGGGCCTTGGGTGGAGCCGTATCCGACTGCCACCCTGCTCGGCCGAGGTTTTGGTCATGCGTTCGGAATGAAGGGCGGCTTCACGCTGCGCCACAAGGCTAATGGTCGTGACGCCAGTGATCTTGCCCGAGCACGGCTGGGTAAGGCCGTTTTCGACGATCTCATGATGAAAGCCGACCTTTTTGCCGAACGTGGAATGCTTCGCGACCCTGCGGACGTAGATCTTCCGCAGCTGAAAGAGTTCGGATACCGGGAGGTGGAGGCGCTAAAAGTCAATAGACGGCGCGCAGAACAGGAAAACGAGCAGCATCAACGCCATCACGGCACCAAGTGGGGGGCAGGGCAGAAGCTCGGCGACGTTGTCATGGCGCGGGAAGCCATCGTTGAGTTGATAGGCCCCTTGCTGGAGGGCTTGCTACGTCGGGGAATCGATGACATTAAAGTGCTTTTTGCTGACAAGGCGGCGGCACGAGATGTTGTACGAGCGATGCCGGTCTCGTACGTGTCAGCATTGTTGAAGACGGAGCAGCACCGCAACGCATCCAAGGTATGGAGCCCCAATGACATCTTCGACATCGACGGCATGAGCCTTGCTGTGCCGTATTGCGAGATCGTGGTGACCGAGAAGCATCGATGGCATGATTTGCACATCGCCAAGGTGGAGTCTCGAACGGATACCGTGATTCTGCGAAGTCTGTCGGAACTCCCTGGTCACCTGAATATCTAGGAGAGGTTGAGTCCCGCTTGGGGCCAGCTGATTTGCTTGCAAGATGCGGAAAGTTAAACCAAGTAGACATTTTCGCGCCTAACGGAAGACGGGTCGCTGTCTCCCGTCCTTGGCTGGCCAGGCGCCCTAATGGCATAAACCATGCCACGCTGGAGAGTCTCAAGCACCGCTCTGTGTCTCGTTCTTGCAGGTCAAGCGTGGTGCCCCCGGCAGGATTCGAACCTGCGCCACCGCCTCCGGAGGGCGGTGCTCTATC
>NZ_DASUSQ010000006.1:0-145449 GCF_036375055.1 Umezawaea sp. | reverse complement strand
ACCGTCCACAAGGGACCGCAGAGCGACGTCGTCGGCACGTCGGCCGCTCGCGGGTCCGCCCGGTCACCGGCCGGGGGTCGCGGCACCCGTTCGCCACGTCCCCGGCGAGCCGCTCAGCCGCACGTTCTAGGGTGACCGCATGATTTTCTACACGGACGTGGAAAGCCGGACCCTGCGCAGGGCCGTGTACGGCGCGATGGTGCTCGTGTCGCACGCCGACCCCGGCCCGGTGGTCGAGGAGCGCTTCGCGGGCCTCAAGGCGATGGTCAACCTCTCTCGCGAGCTGCGCGAGGTCCTCGGCGCCTCCCGCGTCCGCCTGCCGGAGGGCACGGACGCCGACCTGGAGACCGCCGTCCTCGACGCGCTCACCGCCTCCATGAAGATCCTCACCGCGAAGGCACCGGCCGAGGCCGAGGCGTTCCCGGCCGCGATGATCGCGATCTGCGAGGAGGTGGCCACCGCCGACGGCCAGGTGGCCCCCGCGGAGGACGAGATGATCGCCAAGGTGCGGGCCGCGCTGACCCCCTGACCCCGCACGCCCCGGCACCCGCGTCCGTCGCGTCCGCCGGACGCCGGGGCGTCAGACCGAGGGCAGGCCGAGCAACGCCTCACCCCGCTCGGTGAGCCGGTAGAACACCCCTCGCCCGACCCGTGACCGGGTGACCACCCCCGCGTCGCGGAGCACCGCGAGGTGACCGCTGACCGTGCCCAGCGACAGGTCGAGCGCGGCGGCGAGCTGGGTGCTGGTCGCGGGTCGGGCGAGTTCGGCGACCACGCGGGCGCGGCCGGGGCCGAGCAGCACGGACAGCGGGTCCGTCGGCGTGGGTTCCAGGGCGGCCGCCGCGCCGCGCGCCGGGTAGACGAGGGCGTAGCGGGGCGGGTGCTCGCACGTCCACGAGCCCTGCCGGGCCGTGTAGGGCACGAACAGCAGCCCCTGGTCGCCGATGTCGCGGTCGGAGTACCGCTGGTCGCTGAACCGGATCGCGTCGGGCCCGACCCAGGTCGACCGCCGGGTCATGCCCGTGACGGCGCGCTGCCAGCCGTGCGCGGCCAGCAGCCCGGAGCGGTGGGTGATCTCGCGCTCCAGCACGGCGCGGCGGCGCGGCCAGGTCGGCAGGACGAACCGCCGCCAGCCCTCCTCGAAGACCTCGGCGATCCGGGGCGCGAGGTCGCCGGACGGCAGCCAGTCCGGGTCGCGCCGGGCCGCGCTCGCCGCCACGGTGTCGCGCAGGGTCCGGCGCACGTCGTCGTCGGAGAAGGCGGCGACCTCGGCGAGTTCCCCGTCCAGCGCGGTGTCCACACCGCCGGTCGGCGGGACGCCGACGAAGTCGGGGAACCACTTCGTCGTCGCCACGAGCCCGAGCAGGCCGGCGGCGACGGGGTCGCGGGCGGTCCACTCGCGGTAGGCGCTCGACGTCCCGGTGCGCTGGAACGCGATCAGCTGCCCCACCGTCTCGGCGAGCGGCGACAGGGCGAAGCGCGACCGGGCCAGGCCGGTGGGGCTCAGGCGGAGCAGGGTCATGGTTGCGCCTTTCGCCGCAGCAATGGCGGTCGTCGTGGTCGGCTCACCATCCTTCAGCGGTGATCGGCTTCCACACCTTCCTCGTCGCCCGCACCGTCTCGCACCTCGGCACGTCGATGTCGACGGTGGCGCTGGCGTTCGGCGTCCTCGGTGCCTCCGGGCGGCCCTCCGACCTCGGGATCGTGCTGGCCGCGAGCTTCGGGCCGCACCTGGCGCTGCTGCTCGTGGGCGGCGCGGTCGCGGACCGCTTCTCCCGCAGGACGGTACTCGTCGTCGCGAACCTGGTCGCGGGCCTCGCGCAGGCCGGGGTGGCGGCCGTGCTGCTCACCGGCCGCTACTCGCTGCTCGTGGTGTCGGCGCTGGCGCTGGTGAACGGGGTGGCGGAGTCGTTCGCCTCCCCCGCGCTGCGCGGCATCGTCCCCGACCTCGTCCCGCCCGCCGACCTGCACCGGGCGAACTCGCTGCTCGCGTCGGCCCGCCACGCCGCGCGGATCGTCGGCCCCGCAGCGGCCGGGGTCGTCGCGGCGGTCGCCAACGGCGGCTGGGCCATCGCCGTGGACGCGCTGTCGTTCCTGGTCGCCGCCGCCCTGCTGACCCGGCTGCCCGCCAGGCGGTCCCCGGCGGGCGGGAGCCTCCTGCCGGACCTGCGCGACGGCTGGCACGAGTTCCGGTCGAGGCGGTGGGTGTGGACGGCGGCGCTCTGGTTCTCCCTGTTCAACCTCGCCAACGTCGGCGCGTGGCAGGTGCTCGGGCCCGCGCTCACCGGTCCGGTGGCCTGGGGCGTCGTGCTCAGCGTGCGCGCGGTCGGCCTGCTCGCGATGAGCCTGGTCCTCTACCGGCTCGCGCCGCGCCGCCCGCTGCGCACCGGGGCGCTGGCCGCCGCGACCGGCGCGCTCCCGCTGCTCGCGCTGGGCACCGGGGCCCCGGTCCCGGCACTGGTCGCGTGCGCGTTCCTGAGCGCGCTGGGGTTCGCGACCTGGGGCGTCCTGTGGGACACCGCGCTCCAGCGGCACGTGCCCGCCGGGGTCCTGTCGCGGGTGGCGTCCTACGACGACCTGCTGTCGTTCGCCGCCATCCCGCTCAGCCTCCTGCTGGTCGGCCCCGCGGCGGCCGTCTGGGGCGCCGGACCGGTCACCCTCGTCTGCGGGGTCGTCTGCGCGGTGTCCGCGGTGGCACCGTTGACCGTGCGGGAATTCCGGGACTTCCCGGCGCGGACCGCCGTCGCGGTCGACCGGTGAGGACCGAACGGCGGTGGCGCGGAGTGACCGGGGCCTTCCACCACTCACCTCTTCGGGGCTGGTTCATCCTTTTCGGTGACTGAGGATTGCTTTTCCGACAGGCGTGCAACGATCTGACGGACGACCGAACGACGCACTTGTGAATGCACCGGCAATCTTCGTTTTGTCATTCCTGATCCGGAAAGAGGTTGGCGAATCAATGCGCACCGCTGCCGATCGAATCGGACTGGCCGCCGACCGGGGAGCGGTGGTGGGGTCGTGAGGACCGCCCTGGTCGTCGTGGACCTCCAGAACGACTTCTGCACCGGACCGGCCGTCGCGGCGCGCTACCGCGGCACCCCGGAGGAGCTGGACGAGGTGACGACGAACGCCGCGCGGGCCGTCGACGCGGCGCGGGAGCACGGCACGGAGGTCGTGTTCGTCCGGTACCTCGGCGACGCGCGGCGCACCACGGGCCGGTGGCGGGAGCAGGCGCTCCGCAGGCGGCCGAGGTGCGTGGAGGGCTCGCGCGGCGCGGAGTTCCACAAGGTCTCGCCCGCGCCGGGCGAACGGGTCTTCACGAAGCGGGCGTGCTTCGACGCGTTCCTCTGCGACGGGTTCGAGGAGCACCTGGTGGAGCGCGACATCGGGCACCTCGTGTTCGCGGGCCTCTACACCGACGTGTGCGTCGACTCGACCGCGCGGACGGCGTTCCAGAAGGGTTTCGACGTCACGGTCCTGACGGACTGCACGACGAGCATGCACCTCCCGGACGAGGAGATCCTGCGGTTCATGAGCGTCGTCTACGGCGCTCGCACCACCACGCACGAACAGCTCTTCGCGGACGAGGGGGACGAGTGGTCGGCACCGAGCATCGGCATCCGGGCGTGGAGGACGGCGTCGGCCTGACGGCGCTCATGGTCGCGGCGGCGCGGGCGATCGAGACGCACCGCGGTGACAGCCTGGCGACGGACCTCTACGCCGAGCACTTCGTGCGCGCGGCGAAGGCCTCCGAGGGCTGGCCCGTCCGCGAGTGGGACGTGCCGGACGGGGACGCGAACCCGCTGTGGGGGCGGCTGGCGCGGTACTTCGGGCTGCGGACGAGGGTGTTCGACGACCACCTGCTGCGGTCGACCCGTGCGGGGGCCCGGCAGGTGGTGCTGCTGGGCGCGGGCCTGGACTCGCGGGCGTTCCGGCTCGACTGGCCGCCCGGCGTGGCGCTGTTCGAGGTCGACCGCGAGGGCGTCCTGGACTTCAAGCACGAGGTGCTCGACGGTCTGCGCGCGACGCCGAAGCTCGCCAGGAAGGCGGTCGCGGTCGACCTGCGCGACGACTGGACGGGCGCGTTGGCGCGGTCGGGCTTCAACCCGGCCCTGCCGACGGCCTGGCTGGCCGAGGGCGTCCTGCTGTTCCTCCCCCGGACGACCGAGGAGGAGCTGGTCTCGTCCGTCGACCGGCTGAGCGCGCCGGGCAGTTCCGCGGCGTTCGAGGCCAAGCTCGCCAGGGAGCTGCCGGACGTCCACGACGACCGCCTGTACGCCTCGGCCCGCAGGCAGATCGGCCTCGACCTGCTGGCGCTGTTCGACGGCGGCCCCCGACCGGACTCGGCGGGCGAGCTGACCGCGCGCGGTTGGTCCACTTCGGACCACACGCCGTACGACTTCACCGACCACCACGGTCGGGGCCCGCGCCCCGAACCGGGGGACCCGCTGTCGGGCAACAGGTGGGTGTTCGCGGAGAAGCTCTCGCACTGAGCCCGCGCCACCGCGGTCTCGGGACCGCGGTGGGTGTCCACTGAGGCCGGAAGCCTCCGGACGGCACCGCGGCGGTGACGGACGCACGTCGACCACCGCCGCGGTCGGCCGGATGCCCGCGGGCTCCCCGTCACCGCCGATCCATGCATGATCGACATCGTGTGCCACATCACCTGAACGGTGGTTCGCCGATCTACTGACAATGATTACCATTCCCCTCCGTGGCCGCCCACTGGCCAGCCGCCGGAGAAGGGGATTGCGTGGCGCACCTGCTGATGATCGAGAGCTGGGTCGGGGCGATGAGCTCGCTGCTGCCCAGAGCCATCCGCGAGACCGGGCACCGCTTCACGTTCCTCACCCGCGACCTGCACCACTACCTGCGCTCGGCGCCGGGTGCGGGCCCCCACCCCCTGCTGGCGGCGGAGAACGTGCTCACCGCCGAGACCAACGACGTGCCCGCCCTGCTGGCCTACGTCGAACGCGTGCACGAGGTGCTGCGGTTCGACGGGGTGATCACCTCGTGCGACTACTACCTGTCGACCGTCGCCGAGGTCGCCGCCCACCTCGGCCTGCCGGGCCCCGACCCGCGGGCCGTGGAACGCGCCTACCGCAAGGACTTCACCAGGGCCGCCCTGCGCGACGCGCGCGTGCCCGGTCCGCGGTACGAGCTGGCCGAGGGCTGGTCGGCGACGGCGAAGGCGGCGTCCGGGCTGGGCTACCCGCTCGTGGTGAAGCCGGTCGACCTCTGCGGCGGGATGCACGTGCGCAAGGTCGCCGACGAGACCCAGCTCCGCGAGGCGTTCCTGGCGCTGGAGGCGTTCCCGGTCAACGCCCGCAGCCAGCCGCGCGTGCCGTCGGTGCTGCTCGAAGAGCTTCTGACCGGCCCCGAGGTGAGCGTCGAGACGGTGACGCACGACGGCGTGACGCACGTGGTCGGCGTGACGGACAAGAGCCTCGCGGGCGAGCCGTGGTTCGTCGAGAGCGGGCACATGTTCCCGGCCGACCTGGACGCCGCCGACCGGGACGCCGCCGTGGCCACGGCCGTCGCGGCGATCGGCGCGCTGGGCCTGGACAACGCGGTGGCGCACACCGAGGTCAAGCTGACCGAGGACGGGCCGAGGCTGATCGAGGTGAACCCCCGACCGGCGGGCAACCAGATCACCGAACTGGTCCGCCGGGTGACGGGGATCGACCTGCCCGCCGTGTTCGCGCAGCTCGCGGTCGGCGAACGGCCCGCGCTGACCCCGGCTGCCACCGGGGTGCGCAGCGCCGCCATCTCGTTCCTGCTGCCGCCGCGCGCGGGGCTGCTCGCCGGGATCGACGGAGCCGAGGCGCTCGGGCGGGAGTCCGGTGTCGTGGACTGGGCGCTCAAGCCGAGCGGCCACCGCGCGGGCGACCCGACCAGCAACAACACCTACCTCGGCCACGTGGTGGTGACCGACGTCGACGGCGCGGGCGCGCGGGCGAGGGCCGAGCGCGCCGTGGCCGGGCTCTCCGTGCGGTACGCGGAGGAGCGGGCGTGACCGTGCGGTCGACCCACCAGCCCGTCTCCTCCGTCGCCGACCTGACCGAGCTGGTCCGGGCCGGGGCGCTCGGCCCCGACCCGGCGTCGTGCGCGGTCAGCGTCGCCTTCACCACGAGCCAGGGCGCGCGGCACGCGTCCAGGGACCGGTCCTACCGCAACACCGTGGTGAGCCTGCGGATCGAGCGGGCCGTCGGGTCGTGCGCGGTCGAACCGGGGGAACTCGCCGACGCCGACGTGCACGACTGCGTGGGCGCCTCCGCCGCGGACCTGCTCGCCCACCCCAGCCCCGCCATCCGGACCGCCGCGCTCGACGCGTACCTGATGAGCGCCCACCCGCACGAGCGCTCCGGCGCGCGCCCGGTCGTCGTGGCCGGGGGCACGTCGCTGGAGAAGTCGCTGGCGCGCGCGTCGGCCGTGGTCGACCTGCTCGACGCCCCACCGGGCAGCCGGGTGCTGGTGGTCGGCGTGGTGAACTCGCTGCTGCACCACCTGCGCGCCCGCGGCCTGCGGTACGTGCCGTGCGACCTCAAGGGCGGCCGGACGGAGTGGGACGAGCCGGTCGTCACCGACGCGCTGGCCGCCGTGGAGCACTGCGACCTCGTGCTCGTGTCCGGCATGGCCGTCGGCAACGGCAGCTTCGAACCCCTGCTGCGCACGGCGTCCCTGGCCGGACGACCCGTCGTCGCGTTCGCGCAGACGGCCAGCGCGGTCCTGCCGTGGTTCCTGGGCGCGGGCCTGTCCGCCGTGTCCGCCGAGCCCTACCCGTTCTTCTGGCTCGACGGCGGCCCGACGACCGTCTTCCAGTACCGGCGGGAGCACACGTCGTGACACCACGCCGGAACACCCACCTGCTCGACCTGCTCGGCAAGACCCCGGTGGTCCGGATCGACACGCCGCTCCCCCACCGGCACGGCGGTTTCTGGGCGAAGCTCGAAGGGTTGAGCGCGGGCGGCATGAAGGCGAGGCCCGCCGTGTCGATGCTGCTGGCGGCCCGCGAACGCGGTGAGCTGCGGCCGGGGGCGGTGGTCGTGGAGTCGACCAGCGGCACGTTCGGCATCGGCCTCGCGTTCGCCTGCCAGGTGCTCGGCCACCCCGTGGTGCTCGTGGTGGACGACGAGCTGGAGCCGTCGATGCGGGCCCTGCTGCGCGCGCACGGGGCCCGGCTGGAGGTGGTCGACCGCCCGCACGAGACCGGGGGCTGGCAGCAGGCCAGGCTCGACCGGCTGCGGTCGGTGCTCGGCGACCTGCCCGGCGCGTACTGGCCGGACCAGTACAACAACCCCGACAACCCGAGCGGGTACGCCGGGCTGGCCGCGGAACTGGCCGAGCAGCTCGACCACGTGGACGTCCTGGTGTGCAGCGTGGGCACCGGCGGGCACAGCGCGGGCGTCATCTCGACGCTGCGCCGCTACTGGCCGGACGTCCGGCTGGTCGGCGTGGACGCGGTGGGGTCGACCATCTTCGGCCAGCCCGCGCGGTCACGGGTGATGCGCGGGCTCGGCAGCAGCATCCACCCGCGCAACGTGGCCTACGCCGAGTTCGACGAGGTGCACTGGCTCGGACCCGTGGAGGTCGTGGACGCGTGCCGCCGCCTGGCGAGGGACTGCTTCGTGTCCGGTGGCTGGAGCACCGGCGCGGTGGCGCTGGTGGCCGCCTGGGTGTCGCGGGTGGAGACCGGGGCCAGCGTCGTGACGATCTTCCCGGACGGCCCGCACCGCTACCTCGGCACGATCTTCGACGACGACTTCTGCGCGGGCCGCGGCCTCCTGGGCCCCGCCGCCGACCGGCCGATGGAGATCGGCCACGCCGACGCGGTCGAGGTCAGCGGCTGGGCGCGCTGCCGGTCCGTGGTCGACCCGCGCCTGGCCGTCGGGGTGCCCGCGTGAGGCTCGACTGGACGGTGCGCGGCCTCACCCTGCGGACTCCCCTGCGCATCTCGCGGTCGGTCATGGCCCGCCGGGACGCGGTCCAGGTGGTCGTCGAGCACGACGGGCTCCGCGGTCACGGCGAGGTCGTGACGAGCGTCTTCCACGACCTCGACGTCGAGCGGATCACCTTGCTGCTGGAGGAGTTCCGGGCGGTGGCCGCCGAGTGCTCCTCGCCGGAGGCGCTGCTCGCCGACCTGCCGGGCTTCGACCTCCCGCCGGGTGTGCTGGCGGCGGTCGACGCCGCCCTGCACGACGTCATCGGCCACGGCGGCGGGGTTCCCGTGCACGCCTTGGCCGGGGTTCCGCTGTGGACCGACGTGCCGACGGCGTGCACGATCGGCATCACCGACCCCGGATCCGCCGCCGCCGCGGCGGCGGCGTTGGCCGCCAGGGGTTTCTCCCTGCTCAAGGTCAAGCTCGGCGCCGAGGACGACGTCGCGGTGGTGACCGCGGTCCGGGCCGCCGCGCCGGAGACCCGGTTGCTGCTCGACGCCAACGGCGGGTGGACGCCCGAGCGCACCGTGCGGGTGGTCGAGCGGCTCACGGCCGCAGGCGTCGTGGTGGACGCGCTCGAACAGCCCGTCGCTCCGGGTGATCCGGCCCGTCTCGCCTGGGTGCACGACCGGTGCCCCGTGCCGCTGATCGCCGACGAGGACGCGGCGACCGCGGCCGACGTGCGCGCGCTGGCGGGCGTCGTGGACGGCGTGAACGTCAAGCTGGCCAAGTGCGGCGGGATCGGGCCCGCGCTGGAGATCATCTCCGTCGCCCGCGAGCACGGCCTGGACGTGATGCTGGGCTGCCTGGTCGCCAGTTCGCTGGGCATCGCGCCCGCCGTGCACCTCACCGGGCACGCCCGGTGGGTCGACCTGGACGGCCACCTCCTGCTCGCCGACGACCCGTGGACCGGCATCGGCGGCGAGGACGGCACCCTCCGCCTGTCCGGTTCCCCCGGTCTCGGCGTGGCACCGCGATGACCGCGCTGCGGGGCTTCCCGGTGTCCGTCCGCCTGCTGCTGGTCAACCAGTTCGGCGTGAACACGGGCTTCTACCTGCTGATCCCCTACCTGGCCACGTACCTCGGCGGCGGTCTCGGCCTGTCCACGGCGACGATCGGGGTGGTGCTGGGGGTGCGCACGCTCAGCCAGCAGGGGCTGTTCCTGCTCGGCGGCACGGCGTCCGACCGGCTCGGGCCGCGCCGGGTGATCATCGCGGGCTGCGCGCTGCGGGCGGTCGGGTTCGGCCTGTTCGCGGTGGGCGAGTCGGTGGCGGTGCTGCTGGCCGCGTCCGTCCTCAGCGGACTCGCCGGCGCGCTGTTCAACCCGGCCGTGCGCGCGCACATCGCCGTGGAGACGCCCGAGGAGACCAGGGCGGAGGCGTTCGCGCTGTTCAACGTGTTCGGTCAGGCGGGCGCGCTGGTCGGGCCCGTGCTGGGGAGCGCGTTGCTGCTGTGGGACTTCCGGGTCGCGGCGCTGGTAGCCGCCGGGGTCTTCCTCGTGCTCACCGTCGCCCAGGCGGTCGTGCTGCCCGCCCGGCCGGTGACCGCGCGGCGCGGCGCCACGGTGCTCGGCGACTGGCGCGAGTGCCTGGCGAACCGCCGGTTCGTCGCGTTCACCCTCGCGCTGACCGGCATGTTCGCGCTCCAGAACCAGCTCTACCTCGTGCTGCCGCTCCAGGCCCAGCGCGCCACCGGGTCGTCGGGCGTCGTCGCGCTGATCTTCCTGGTGTCGACGGTCGCCACCCTGCTGCTCCAGGTGCGGATCACCCGCGTGCTGTCCGCCAGGGTGGCGCGGGGCAACGCCATCGCGCTCGGTCTGGCGGTCATGGGGACGGGGTTCACCGCCACCGCCGTGGCGGAGGGCGTCGTGCCGGTGCTGGTCGCGACGCTGCTGCTGTCGGTCGGCGTGATGGCGGCCCAGCCGTTCGTCTACGAGCTGGTCCCCCGGTTCGGCCGGGACGAGCTGACCGGCACCTACTTCGGCATGTTCTACCTCGCCTCCGGCGTGGTGGCGGCGGTCGCCAACGCGGTGATCGGCTGGACCATCGGCGCGGCGGGATGGCTCACGTCACCGCTGTGCGTGGCGATCGGGCTCGGCGGCGCGGCCGGTGTCGCCCGGCTGCACCGACGAGGAGCCCTCACCCGACCGGAGGTGGCGCGATGACGAACCTGCTCACGGACAACCCCGAGCTGTACGAACACCAGTTCCCCGACCCCGACCACCTCGCCGCGCGCTTCGTCCACGACCTCGTCACCCGCTTCGACGGCGGACGGCACCTGCTCGACGTCGGCTCCGGCACGGGCCGCGACGCGGGACACCTCGCGCGCACGGGCTACCGGGTCGTCGGGCTCGACAGCTCGGAACGGATGGTCGAGCACGCGCGGGCGCACCACCCCGAGGCGGAGTTCGTGCTCGGCGACATGCGGACGTTCGCGCTGGGCAGGCGGTTCGACGTGCTCACCTGCCTGGACAGCGCGCTGCTGTACAACCACACCAACGCCGACCTCGACGCGTTCCTGACCCGCTGCCGCGAGCACCTCGCGCCCGGCGGCCTGCTCGTCGCCGAGATGCGCAACGGCGCGTTCTTCCTCGGCGGCACCGAGCTGCTCGACGGCGTCCGCACCAGGACCGTCACCTGGCGGGACGTGCCGTACACCTCGCACACCGAGCTGTGGATCGACCACGCCGACCAGCTCCTGCGCCGCCGCCGCACCTGGGAGTGGCCGGGCCGGGCCGAGCCGCTGGTGCAGCGCTCGGCGTGGCGGCTGCTGTTCCCCCAAGAGCTGCGCCACCTGCTCGACCTCGCCGGGTTCGAGGTGCTGGCGCTGTTCGACCGGCCGGGCCCGCGCACGGACGAGCCGTGGACACCCGATGCCGACCTGACCACGCCGCTGTCCGGCGACCGCCTGCACGTCGTGGCCCGCCTCACCGGAAGGACCCATCCATGACCCTCACCCGCCGGGGTTTCCTCGGGCTGACCGCCGGACTGTCCGCCGCCACGCTCACCGGCTGCGCCACCGACGCACCCTCCCCCGCCGCGGCCGGTCCGCGCCGGGGCGGCAGGCTGCGCGCGGCGTTCGCGGGCGGTGGCGCCAAGGAGGTGCTGGACCCGCACCTGGCCAACCTGTTCGTCGAGGCCGCGCGGTCGAAGGCGGTGTTCGACAAGCTCGCCGACCTCGGCCAGGACGTGTCGGCCCAGCCCAGGCTCGCGGAGCGCTGGGAGCCCAGCGCCGACCTCCTGCGCTGGCGCATCACCCTGCGGGAAGCCGTGTTCCACGACGGGAAGCCGGTGCGCGCGCAGGACGTGCTGGCCAGCTACGCCCGCATCCTCGACCCCCGGCGGACGTTCCGCGCGAAGTCGAGCCTGGCGCTGATCGACCTCCCGAACAGCAGGGCCGTGGACGACCGGACCGTGGAGTTCGCGCTGCAACGGCCGTTCATCGAGTTCCCCAACGCCCTGGCGGCGTTCGGGACCTACATCGTGCCGGAGGGGGCGGAGGACTTCACCCGGCCCGTCGGCTCGGGACCGTTCCGCTTCGAGTCGTTCGCGCCGGGCAAGTCGGTGCTGCTCACGCGGAACCCGGACCACTGGGAGGGCGCGCCGCACCTGGACGAGCTGGAGTTCGTGATCGCCAACGAGGAATCGGCGCGCGCCAACGCGCTGCTCGGCGGGCAGGTCGAGTACGCGCACGACCTCACGCCCACCACCGCGCGCGCCAACACCGGCAGCGACCGGATGGTGCTGCACCGCTCCCCCAACAGCGCCGTGCAGTCGTTCGCCATGAAGCTCGACCGGGCGCCGTTCGACAACCCCGACCTGCGCGAGGCGATGTTCCTGCTGGCCGACCGGCCGCAACTGGTGGAGGCGGTCCTCGGCGGCAGCGGGCAGGTCGGCAACGACCTGTTCGGCAAGGGCTACGAGCACTACGCCGACGACATCCCGCAGCGCGCCCGCGACCTGGACAGGGCGAGGTTCCTGATCCGCAAGGCGGGCGCGGAGGGCCTGAGGGTCACGCTCGACACGTCCACGGCGGCGGCCGGGATGGTCGAGGCGGCGACGGTGTTCGCCGACCAGGCCAAGGGGTCGGGCCTGACCATCGAGGTCGTCACGGGCAACAAGGACAGCTACTGGTCGGACACGCTGAAGAACGGCTCCCTGTCGAGCTTCCGGTCCGGCGCCATGCCGATCGAGACGCACATCGCGCAGCGGCTGCTGTCCGACTCCGGCACGAACGTGACGAAGTGGGCCCGCCCCGAGTTCGACGCGCTCTACCGGAAGGCCGTGTCCACCGTGGACGCGGAGGAGCGCGGCGCGGTGTACCGGGAGATGCAGGGTTCCCTGCACGCGCAGGGCGGCTACCTGATGTGGGGCTTCGCCGACTGGATCGTCGGCACGTCGCCGAACGTCGGCGGTGTCGCGACCGCGCCCGCCAACTCCCTGGACTGGGCGCGGTTCGACCGGGTGTGGCTGGGGTGAGCCTGCGCCGGTACGCCACCCGGCGGCTCGGCCTCGGCGTCCTCCAGGTGCTCGCCGTGGCCACGCTGGTGTTCCTGCTCGTGCGGGCGCTGCCGGGGGACGCGGCCGTCGCGCTGGCGGGCGACAACCCGGACCCGCGGCGGATCGAGGAGATCCGGGCGGCGATGGGGCTCGACCGGCCCGCGCTGGAGCGCTGGTGGACGTGGCTGCTGGGCCTGCCCCGGCTGGACCTCGGCGTCTCGCTGGTCTCCGGTCGCCCGGTCGCGGAGTTCCTGCTCGACGGCCTCGGACCGACGGCGGTGCTCGCCGTGCTCACCCTCGTCCTGCTCGTCCCGGTCGCTGTGGGGGTCGGCGTGCTGGCGGCGCTGCGCGAGGGCGGTGCGCTCGACCGGGTGCTCACGTCGATCAGCGTCGGGCTGCACTCGATCCCGGAGTTCGCGCTGGCCGTCGTCCTGATCGCGCTGTTCGGCGTCCAGCTCCGGTGGCTGCCGCCCACGGCCGTCGGCGCGGGCGGGAACCTCCTCGCCCACCCGGAGATGCTGGTGCTGCCGCTCGTGGTGCTGCTGGCCAGGCCGATCTGCTCCATCAGCAGGCTGGTGCGGGCCGGCATGATCGACGCGCTGGCGTCGGACCACGTGCGGCACGCCCGCAGGCTCGGCATCGGCGTGACGCGGCTCCGGTTCGCGCACGCCCTGCCGAACGCGCTGGCCCCGGCGGTTCAGCAGGTCGCGCGCACCACGGACTGGCTGCTGGGCGGCGTGATCGTCGTGGAGGCGGTCTTCGTGATCCCCGGTCTGGGCACCGCGCTGGTCGACGCCGTCGCGGGCCGCGACCTGCCGGTGGTGCAGGGGCTCGCGGTCGTCTTCGCCGTCACGACGGTGCTGGTGAACCTGCTCGCCGACCTGATCGCCTTCCGCCTGGCCCCCCGATCGGCGGGCCTCGCGTGAGGGCGGTCGGAGGTCTGCTCATCGCGGTCCCGCTCGCGCTCGCGCTGCTCGGACCGCTGTTCCTGCCCGACGAGCTGACGCGGGGCGCGCCGTTCACGACGGCCCACCCGCTGGGCACGGACTTCGTCGGGCGCGACGTGTGGCACCAGGTGCTCGCGGGCGGGCAGACCGTCGTGCTGGTCGCGCTGCTGGCGACGCTCGGGTCGTACGCGGTCGGCGTGCCGTGGGGTGTGCTCGCGGCGACGTCCCGGCTCCGGCCGGTCGACGAGCTGCTGATGCGTCCGCTCGACCTGCTGCTCGCCGTGCCGTCGCTGCTGGTGCTGATCCTGGTGGCGGCCATCGCGGGCCAGGGCCTCCCGGTGCTGGTCGGGGTCGTCGTGCTGGTCAACTTCCCGGACGTGGCCCGGCTGTCCCGCGCCGCGGCGCTGGAGATCGCCGGGCGGCCCGCGCTGGAGGCCATGCGCCTCCAGGGCGAGTCGTGGTGGCGCACGTCCATCGTCTACACGGGACGGTCGATGCTGCGCACGGTCGCCGCCGACGTGGGCACCCGGCTGACCAGCGCGCTGTACCTGGTGGCCTCGGCCAGCTTCCTCGGCGTCGGCGTGCCGCCCGACGCGGCGGACTGGGCCGTCATGGTCGACCGCAACCGCGGCGGCCTGTTCCTCCAGCCGTGGGCCGTCGTCGTGCCCGCGCTGCTGATCGTGGCGCTGTCGATCGGGCTCAACCTCGTGTTCGACCGCGCCCTGCGAGCCCGTTCGGAGGTCGCGGCGTGACGCCCGTGGTGCACGTGGAGGACCTGCGGGCCGTCGCCGGGCGGCGCACGCTGCTGGACGGCGTGAGCTTCGCCCTGTCGGCGGGCCGGGTGCTGGCGCTGGTCGGCGCGTCCGGCAGCGGCAAGACCACCACCGGTCTGGCGCTGCTCGGCGAGCACGCGCCGGGCGTCGCCGTGACCGGGCGGGTCTCGGTGACCGGGCGGGTCGCCTTCGTGCCGCAGCACCCGTCGTCCGCCCTCAACCCGGTCCGGCGGATCGGCGGCGTGTTCCGCGAGGTCGCCGCGCTGCACGGCGGCGCGCACCTGATCGCCCCGGCCCTGCGGCGGGCACGGGTGCCCGCCGACCTGCTGCGCCGCTTCCCGCACCAGCTCTCCGGCGGCCAGCAGCAGCGGGTCGTGCTCGCGCTGGCGCTGGTCGGCGACCCGGCGGTGCTGGTGGCCGACGAGCCCACCACGGGTCAGGACCCGATCACCCGCGCGGAGGTCGTGGACGAACTCGCGGCGGTCGTCGCCCAGGGCGTCGCCGTCGTGCTGCTCACGCACGACCTCGACGTGGTCCGCGCGCTGGCCGACGAGGTCGTGGTGCTGCGCGAGGGCCGGGTCGTGGAGGCGGGTGCGGCGGCCGACGTGCTGACCCGGCCCCGCCAGGAGTACACGCGGGCGCTCGTCGCCGCCCAGCCGCGGCTGGGCGTGCCCGACGAGACCGCGGACCGGCCCGCGCGGCTGGAGGTGCGCGACCTGACCGCGCGCCACCGCCGGACGACCGTGCTGCACGGCGTGGACGTCGCGGTCGGCGCGGGCGAGTGCCTCGCCGTCGTCGGGCGGTCCGGCAGCGGCAAGACCACCCTCGCGCGGTGCGTCGCCGGGCTGCACGAGCACCGCACCGGGGACGTGCTGCTGGACGGCAGGCACCTGGCCCGGTCGCTGCGCCGCCGCGGCACCACCGACCTGGCCGCCGTGCAGTACGTGTTCCAGGACGCGCGGGCGTCCTTCGACGAGCACCGGAGCGTGCTCGACCAGGTCGCCCGCACCGCCGTGCGGCTGCGCGGATCGTCCACACCGGACGCTCGGGACGCCGCGCTCGCGGAGCTGGCCGCGGTGGGCCTGGACGAGCGCACCGCGGTGCGCCGACCGGCGAGCCTGTCCGGCGGCGAACTCCAGCGCGCCGCGCTCGTCCGCGCCCTGCTCGCCCGGCCCGACGTGCTGGTCTGCGACGAGGTCACCTCGGGCCTGGACACCCTGACGCGGGCCGCGCTGCTGGACCAGCTCGCCGACCTGCGCGCCGCGCACGGCTGCGCGCTCGTGCTGGTCAGCCACGACCTCGGCGTCGTCGCCCGGCTCGCGGACCGCGTCGCGGTGCTGCACGAGGGCCGCGTCGTCGAATCGGGACCGGCGCGCGACGTGCTCGGCTCCCCCACCCACCCGGTGACCACCGGCCTGCTCGGCAGTGCCGTCGAAGGAACAGAGGAGAAGCGGACGTGACCACCTACCACCGCGAGGTCGGACCCTACGAGGTCAGGCTCGCGACCGAGGCCGACCTGCCGGGCGCGCGCGGCGTCATGCTGGACACCTTCTACCACGAGTTCGGCTACGGCTACCGGCCCGAGTGGCACGCCGACGTGGTCGACCTGGCCGGGTCGTACCTGGTGCCCGAGCGGCACGCGCTGTTCGTGGCGACCAAGGGCGACGAGGTCGTGGCCACCACCGGAGTCCGCTCCACGGCACCGTCGAGCCCGCCGCACCCGGCGTGGCTCGCGGAGCGCTACCCGGCCGGCCCGACCGCGCAGCTGTTCCGCGTCTACGTGCGGCCCGAGCACCGCCGGTGCGGCCTGGCGAGGGCCCTCGTGGCGCTGGCGACGCGGTTCGTGGCCGACACCCCGAGCTACGAGCGGCTGTACCTGCACACCGACACGCGGATCGAGGGCGCCGAGCCGTTCTGGCGGTCGGCGGCCACCGAGGTCTACGACAACCGCGACGGCGACCCGATCAGCTTCCAGACCGTGCACTTCGAGATCCCGCTGGGCCGGTAGCGCGCCCAGGGACCCGGTCGGGCACCGAGTCGACCCGCCCGGTGTTCCCGGAGGCACCGGGTCGGCTCGACCGGGCCACGCTTCCGCACGACGTCCCGTCATCCCGGAAGATCTTTCGTCGAATCGGTTCGACGAAATCAAAACAGACCCGCCCAGCACTATTGCACCGGCGCCGAACAGGGGGCAAGCAGCATTCGGAGCAAGCCATTCACAGGCCGCTGAACTGCACAGGAGCCACTGAATCGGAAACTACCTGGGCGTTCGACGAATTCGACAGTCGAATGCTCGCCGAATGCGCTAGAAAGGTTGTGCGAATCTGCGATTTCACTTACCTTCACAGAAAATCGATGCGCTTCGACGACGAGGAGCACGCCATGGTCACGATCCACGAGGTCGCCCGTTCGGCGGGCGTCGCGCCCAGCACGGTCTCGTACGTGATCAGCGGCAAGCGCTCCATCTCGCCGAAGACGAAGAGGCTCGTCGAGGAGAGCATCCGCAGGCTCGGCTACCACCCGCACGCCGGGGCGCGCGCGCTGGCCAGCAGCAAGACCAGCGTGCTGGCGCTGGTCGTCCCGCTGCGCACCGACCTCAACGTGGCCGTGGTGATGCAGTTCGTCGCCTCGGTCGTGAAGGCGGCGCGCGACCACGACCACGACGTCCTGCTGCTCACCAAGGACGAGGGGCCCGCCGCGCTGCAACGGGTCGCGTCCTCGGCCCTGGCCGACGCGCTCATCGTCATGGACGTCGAGAGCGACGACCCGCGCGTGCCGATGCTGCTCGCGCTCGACCGGCCGGTGGTCCTGATCGGCGCGCCGGACTCCCCCTGCGGGCTGCCGTGCGTGGACCTGGACTTCACGGCGGCGGGCGCGGTGTGCGTCGCGCACCTGGCCGACCTCGGCCACCGCTCGATCGCGCTGGTCGGGCCCTCGCCCGCCGTCTACCGGCGCGGCACCAGCTACGCGGCCCGGTTCCTGCGCGGCTTCACCGACGCGGCCCGCGCCCGCGGCGTGAAGGCCGTGCCGCGGTCGTGCAGGCACTCCTACGAGGCGGTCAGCTCGGGCCTGGACGATCTGTTCGCACAGCACCCCGACGTCACGGGTCTGGTGGTGCACAACGAGGCCGTGCTGCCCGCCGTGCTCTCGGACCTGCGCCACCGGGGCCGCCGGGTGCCGCAGGACGTGTCGGTCGTCGCGGTCTGCCCGGACAGCATGGCCGAGAACCACCCGGTCGCCCTCACCACGGTCGCGATCCCGGCCGACGAGGTCGGCGCGCTCGCCGTGGAGATGACCGTCCGCAGCCTGGGCGGCCACACCGGCGCGGAGACCCGTCTGCTCGCCCCCCGGCTGACCGTGCGCGACAGCACCGCGCGCGCCTGAGCAGCACCCGTCCGAGGACGTCGCGCCACGAGCGCGACCGGAGGTCGTCCGCGGCGGGACGACGGGGCGGCCACCGCGGCGTTCGCGGTGCCCGTTCCGCACGAGCTGCCGGAGGCGTCCCCCGTGGACGGTGCGGGCGTTCTCCTCGACGGTCTAGCGCCGGGCGCCGGTCGACCCGCGCACCACCAGCTCCGGCTGGAACACGAACTCCGCGTGCGGGGCCGGGGTACCGCCGATCTCCTCCATCAACGCGCGCACGGCCGCCTGGCCCATCGCGTCCACGGGTTGACGCAGCGTGGTCAGCGGCGGGTCGGCGAAGACGATGAGCGGTGAGTCGTCGAACCCGACGACGGACACGTCCCGCGGCACGTGCAGGCCGCGGTGGCGGGCCGCGCGGATGGCGCCGAACGCCATCAGGTCGCTGCCGCACACCACGGCCGTGCAGCCCTGGTCCAGCAGCGCGGTGCCCGCCGCCTGGCCGCCCTCGACCGTGTACAGCGAGTGCTCCACCACCAGCTCGGCCGCCGGTCGGGCGAGGGTGAAGCCCTCGACCATGCGCTGGGTCGGGACGTACCGGGGCGGGCCGACGGCGAGGCCGATCCGTTCGTGGCCGAGTTCTACCAGGTGGGACACGGCGAGGCGGGCGGCGGAGCGGTGGTCGACGGAGACGAACGGCGCGGACACCTTGTCGGTGTACCCGTTGACCATCACGAACGGCACCCGGCGGCCCGCGAGCTTCACGTACCGGTCCATGTCGGCGGTCGTGTCGGCGTGCAGGCCCGCGACGAACACGATGCCCGTCACGCCGTGGTCGACGAGCAGTTCGGTCAACTGGTCCTCCGACGAGCCGCCGGGGGTCTGCGTGCACAGGACGGGCGTGTAGCCGTCCCTGGTGAGCATCTGCTCGATGACCTGCGCGAACATCGGGAAGATCGGGTTCGTCAACTCCGGGATGATCAGTCCGATGAGCCCCTGGCTGCGTTGCCGCAGCTTGGGTGGCCGTTCGAAGCCGAGGACGTCCATCGCGGCCACGACGGCCTGCCGGGTCGAGGACGAGACGCCCGCCTTGCCGTTGATCACCCGGCTGACGGTCGCCTCGCTGACGCCTGCCTGGGTAGCGATGTCACTGAGCCGAGCTGTCACACCCGGTGACTCTACGGGCGCGCGAGCCCGCCGGTCATGATCGGCGGTGCCGGGAGGTACGGGGTCGTTGGTCCGCACCGCCGAGTCCGTGCCGCCGAACCTGCCGAAAGTGTTTGCAGACGTTTTCAGAAACTCGTGCAACTGGTATGACGTAGAGCACACCCTGCACAGCAAGGAGACACCGTGGTCCCCTCAGCTCGCAGGGCCGTGCTCGTCGTGGCGGCCCTGCTCACCAGCGCGATGCTCATCCCGGCGGCCACCCCCGCCGCCCAGGCGACCCCACCGGGCGCCAAGGACGTGACCGCGACCCTGTTCCAGTGGTCGTTCGACCGCGTCGCCACCGAGTGCACGACCGTCCTCGGCCCCGAGGGGTACGGGTTCGTCGAGGTCTCCCCCGCGTCCGAGCACATCCAGGGCGGCCAGTGGTGGACCTCCTACCAGCCGGTCAGCTACCGGATCGCCGGACGGCTCGGCACCGAGGCCCAGTTCCGGAACATGGTCAACACCTGCCACGCCGCGGGCGTGAAGGTCATCGCCGACGCGGTGGTGAACCACATGTCGGCGGGCTCGGGCACCGGGACCGGCGGCACGAACCACTCGAAGTACAACTACCCCGGCTACTACGGCGACCAGGACTTCCACTCCTGCCGCAGCCAGATCAACGACTACCGCAACCGCGACAACGTGCAGAACTGCGAACTGGTCGGCCTGTCGGACCTGAACACCGGCAGCGACCACGTCCGGGGCACCATCGCGGCCTACCTGAACAACCTCATCTCGATGGGCGTGGACGGCTTCCGGATCGACGCGGCCAAGCACATCGCCGCCGCGGACATGTCGGCCATCAAGTCCAGGCTCAGCAACCCGAACGTCTTCTGGGTGCACGAGGTGATCTACGGCGCGGGCGAGGCCGTCCAGCCGGGCGAGTACACCGGGTCCGGCGACGTGGACGAGTTCCGCTACGCCTACGACGTGAAGCGCGTCTTCACCACCGAGAAACTGGCCTACCTCACCAACTTCGGCCAGTCGTGGGGCTACCTCCCCGGCAACCAGGCCAGGCCGTTCGTGGACAACTGGGACACCGAGCGCAACGGCTCCACCCTGAACTACAAGAACGGCTCCACCTACACCCTGGCCAACGTGTTCATGCTGGCCTGGCCCTACGGCGCGCCGCAGGTGTACTCGGGCTACGAGTTCTCCGACAACGACGCGGGCCCGCCCGCCGCGGCCCAGTGCTACAGCAACGGCTGGAAGTGCCAGCACAAGTGGCCGCAGATCGCCAACATGGTCGGCTTCCGCAACGCGGTGGCGGGCACGGCCGTCGCGAACTGGTGGGACAACGGCAACAACGCCATCGCGTTCAGCCGGGGCAACCGGGGTTTCGTCGCCATCAACAAGGAGTCCTCGGCGCTCACCCGCACCTTCCAGACGTCGCTGCCCGCGGGCACCTACTGCGACGTCCAGCGCGACGGCTGCACGGCGTCCTACGCGGTCGGCTCCAACGGCCAGTTCACCGCGACGGTCGGCGCGGGCGAGGCCATCGCGCTGCACGTCGGCGCGACCGGCGGCACCGATCCGCAGCCCGGCACCGGCTCGGCCGCGTTCGCGGTCAACGCCGCGACCACGGTGGGGCAGAACGTCTTCGTCGTCGGTGACCACGCGGCGCTGGGCTCGTGGAACCCCGCGGCGGCCGTCGCGCTGTCCCCGGCGACCTACCCGGTGTGGAAGGCGTCGGTGTCGCTGCCCGAGGGCACCGCGTTCCAGTACAAGTACCTCCGCAAGGAGTCGAACGGCGCCGTGACGTGGGAGAGCGGGGCGAACCGCACCGCCACCTCCCCCGCCACCCTGAACGACACCTGGCGGAACTGACGGCCCGGTGACCTCGTCCGTCCCCCTCCGACGGACGAGGTCACCGCCTCACCCCTGGTCACGTTCGCGGAGCCCTCGCCGCGCACCTCCCTGCGGACGTCAGGGAACAGCCGGACCAACAACGAGGTAGCAGCAGACCTCAACCTCCCCCTGAGCAGAATCCAAGACGAACCAACCCCCCGCAACAGAGCGGAAACAGCAGCCTGGCACGGAAAAACGGCACAGTGCACTAAGCCCGCCAACCACCGCACAAGAGCCAACGTCTTTCCCGAAACCCGTGGCCGATTTCACTCGGGGGATTTACTCCTTACAACAGTAGATCGGGCAGGGTGACACCACCTGCCCTTGAGCCCGATCACAGGGGCGAATCGAGGGGTGCCCGAATCAAATCGGCCACCCAGGCCGGGACTGGCGGTTACCCGATCCCCTGGGACTTGTGATTACCCGATCCGACGGGACTGACAGCTACCCGATCCGACCGGGCCAGCAGCCACCCGATCCGAAGGAACTCAACCATCCCTGGGGACCAACAGCCACCTACTCCATCAACCCGACAACCATCCGCCCGACGATCAACAACAAAGCCCCCAACACCATGCTGACCAACACCCACGGCGAAACCCCCACCGTTCCCCCATTGACGATCCAATGCCCGAAGAACCCGGCGAACCCGTTCACCACCAACAAACACCCGCCCACCATGACCCCTTGCCCACCCCGGATCACAGCACGGCTCCACCGGTCACGATGCCCGACCTCCTCCCCTCCACGCCCCCCGAACGCCTTCCTCATGGAGAAGTGCAGCAGCACCCCGACCCCAACGGTGATGAAAGACCCAACGGCGGCCAACACCGGCCACTGCCCGAACCCGGAATCACCGAGGCCGTCGACGAATACCCCCACCGTGCCCGCGACACCCAGCAGAGCACCGAGCGCCATGAACCCGACGGCGACCCCGAGCACAACGCGATCGCGCTGAACGCGCCGGATCACCGACCGTTCATCGTCCGAGCCAGCGGTCATCCCCCCAGGGTGCCGCCCACAACGCCACCCTCACGCCGTCCAAACGAGCGATCCTGACCACCGAACTCGCCCCAATGGAAAATCCACCAAACCCATCGTCACCGAGCACCAACCGCCGAGGTGGAGCACCCCCGACGACCGCTCCCACCACAGCCTCCGCCCCCACCGCGGATCATCGGACCGCACACCGTCCCGCTCCACCACCGCCGAGTTCACCGAATCCAACAAAGGCCAGCAATCCGACACCGCCTCTCGCACCGGCCCAGCGGCGAAACCGGAGTACGCATTCATGCGGAAAGCCACCGGCTCCGCCACGAGCACCTCGACGCCCCACTCGAACGACTTCCGGGAACCGCACACCCCGCACAGGCACCGCACCCGCGGCAGCGCGCGCACCCGCACAGGCACCGCACCCGCGGCAGCGTGCGCACCCGCACAGACACCCCCGCCTGTCCGAGGACCGCACTCCCCGCGCGAACACAGCACCCGATCCGCACCCCACGAACCACCACGCCCGAACGCACACCCCGCACGGGCACCGCGCACCCCACGAAGGCACCGCCGCCTCACCGCGCACCCCTCCCGCCGGGAACGTTCCCACGACCACCACGGCCAGGAATCCCCCGATCCGCCCTTGACCGCCTCCTTCTGTTCGGGTCCGATGATTCTGATCGATTTTGTGATCAGTGTTGTTAGATTCCGAAGGATTGAGGCTGCATGAACCACGCGACGAAGCGTCGTACAGCACTCGGCTCCGCCCTGCTCGGACTGCTCACCGTGATCGGATCCGTCGTCGTCCCCAGCACCCCCGCCGCCGCGCTGGAGAACGGCCTGGCCCAGACACCCCCGATGGGCTTCAACAACTGGAACTCCACCCACTGCCGCGCCGACTTCAACGAGCAGATGGTCCGCGGCATCGCCGACCTGTTCGTCTCGCGCGGCCTCAAGGACGCCGGGTACACCTACGTCAACCTCGACGACTGCTGGGCCGAGCCGAACCGCGACGCGAGCGGGAACCTCGTGCCGAACCGGACCCGCTTCCCCAACGGCATCAAGGCGGTCGCCGACTACGTGCACGGCAAGGGCCTGAAGTTCGGCATCTACACCAGCGCGGGCACGAAGACCTGCGACGCTCAGGGGTTCCCCGGCGGCATCGGCCACGAGCAGCAGGACGCGAACCTCTTCGCCTCCTGGGGCGTCGACTACCTGAAGTACGACAACTGCGGCGACCACCTCGGCCAGAGCGCCCAGCAGCGGTACACGACCATGCGCGACGCCCTGCGCGCCACCGGCAGGCCCATCGTGTTCTCCATCTGCGAGTGGGGTTCGAACGCGCCGTGGGACTGGGCGCAGCCCGTCGGCAACCTCTGGCGCACCACGGGTGACATCGAGGACACCTGGGGCAGCATGCTGAACATCTTCAAGGCCAACGTGCAGCGGTCGACGGACTCGCAGCGCGGGGCCTGGAACGACCCGGACATGCTGGAGGTCGGCAACGGCGGCATGACCGACACCGAGTACCGCAGCCACTTCACGCTCTGGTCGATGATGAACGCCCCGCTGCTGATCGGCGCGGACCTGCGCGGCGCGAGCGAGGCGACGTACGCGATCCTCACCAACCGCGACGTGATCGCGCTCGACCAGGACGGCCTCGGCGTGCAGGCGACGGAGATCGCCGACGCGAACGGCCTGCACGTGCTGACCAAGCCGCTGGACGACGGCGACGTGGCCGTGGCGCTGTTCAACGAGAACGGCTCGACCGCGACGATCAGCACGACGGCCGCCGCCGCGGGTCTCGGCAACGCCACCTCCTACCGCCTGACCGACCTGTGGTCGAAGGCGGTCACCACGACGTCCGGCACCATCAGCGCGTCGGTCCCGGCGCACGGCACGGTGGTCTACCGAGTCAGCCGCGCGGGGGCGTTCGCCACGCCGCCGCCCGGCACGACGCAGGTGTCCGCGCTGTCGGCGAGCCTGGCCGCCAGCGCCTACGGGCCGGTGGAGGTCGACCGCAGCAACGGTGAACGGGCGGCGGGTGACGGCCGCACCCTGACCATCGGCGGCACGGCCTACGCGCGCGGGATCGGCGTGCACGCCCGCAGCGAGGTGCGCTACCACCTCGGCGGCCGGTGCACGAGCTTCCAGGCGTGGGTGGGGCTCGACGACGAGACCGGGGACAACGGCAGCGTGACGATGGAGGTGTGGGCCGGGGGCAGGCAGATCGCCACCAGCGGTGTGGTGCGCGGCACCGACGGGGCCAGGCGGATCACGGCCGACGTGACCGGTCAGCAGTACGTGCACCTCGCCGTCCTGCCCACTGTGGACGGTGCCAGGTACGACCACGCGGACTGGGCGGACGCCACCGTCACCTGCGCCTGACGCCACGGACGTCCGGGGGTGGCCGCCACGCCGCACGGCCACCCCCGAGCGCCCGCAGGATCGCCAGCGCCGCCGCGGCGGCCACGAGTTCGGCCACCGGGAAGCTGATCCACAGCCACCCGACGCCGAAGAGGCTGAACACGAGCAGGACCGGCACCCGCACCACGACGATCGACCCGGTCGAGAGCGCGTACGACGGGAGCGCGCGGCCGATCGCCTGGAAGTAGGCCGACACGAGGATCGCGATCCCCGCGAGGGGGTACGCGAGCGCCAGCACCCGCAGGGCGCCGGTGGCCGCGCCCCGCACGGCCGGGTCGTCGGTGAACACCGCCACCAGCGGTCCGGCGGCGACCAGGACCCCCGCGCACGCGAACGTTCCGCAGACCAGCGAGGCCCGCAGGGCGAGGGTGCGCGTCCGGTCGACCCGGTCGGTCAGGCCCAGCCCGGCGTTGTAGCCGATCAGCGGCTGCATCCCCTGGGAGATGCCGAGCTGCGGCATCAGCACGAACGTGCCGATGCGGGCGCAGATCGCGTAGGCGCCCATCAGCACCGGCCCGCCCAGGACCACCAGCAGGTTGTTGACGAGCGCGACGACCAGCGTGGAGCCGAAGCCGCCGAGGAAGGACGGCGCGCCCACGGCGACCAGCCGCCGCAGGGTGGGCCAGTGGGGGCGCAGGTCGGCGGCGGTGACGCGGTACGGGCGGTTCCGCTGGACGAAGAAGAACCACAGGCTCATGCCCATCGACACCGCCTGGCCGCCGACCGTGCCCAGCGCGGCCCCCCGCACGCCCAGGCCGAAGCCGAAGATCAGCACGGGGTCGAGCACGATCTGGCAGAGCACCGGGACGACCCACAGCATCGTGGAGAACCGCATCCGCCCCTCGGCGCGGACCAGGCTGGAGAACCCCGTCGCGGTGATCGCCCCCGCCAGGACGACCACCCCGTACTCGTGGGCGTACCCGCGGGTCTCGTCCGTCGCGCCGAGCAGCGTCAGCAGCGGGTCGAGGAACACCAGGCCCGCCACCGTGATCACGAGCGCCGTCGCCCAGTACACGACGAACGCCGTGCCGGTCGCCCGCGCGGCCTGCCGGAGGTCGCCGCGCCCGAGGCTGCGGGACACCAGCGACGCGCCGCCCACGCCGACGGTCGTCGTGACCGCGCCGAGGACCATCAGGACGGGCGCGACCAGGTTGACCGCGGCGAACGCGAGGGCACCCACGCCGCGGGACACGAACCAGGCGTTCGTCAGGGCGTAGATCCCGTAGGTGGCGACGGAGATCGTCGACTGGAACGAGGAGCTCCACAGCAGGCGCCCGATCGGCCGCGTGCCGAGCGCGGCGGCCTGGTCGCCGGTCAACCGGCCGTCACCGCCGGACGCCGAACGTCTCCACCAGCGCGTCCAGCTGGGCGCGGGAGAAGTCGTACTGCGACGGGTCGGTGTGCCCGCGGTACACGGTCTCGACGACCATGACCAGCAGCAGGTGCAGCGTGTAGAGCTTGCGCCGCGTCAGCTCGGCGGGGGTCGACGGCGCCCAGCCGTACCCGCGGACGAAGCTCGCGGAGTCGCCGGGGAAGCTCTCCAGGCTGTCCGCGGCGAACCCGCCCTCCATCAGCGGGTCGCCGTAGAGCGCGCGCTCGTGGTCGATGATGCCCACCAGCGCGCCGTCGCGGACGATGGCGTTGCCGTCCCACAGGTCCCACTCGACGAAGACGGGCTCGGTCACCTCGTCGAGGCTGTCGGCGCGGTCCGCGACGATCTTCCGGAAGACGGCGTAGTCCCAGCCGAGGTCGACGGCCCGCCGCTCGCCGTCGCGCAGCACGTCCTCGACGATCCCCGTGAACACCCGCCGCCACGTCGCCCCCGGTTCCCCGGTCCCCAGCAGCGGGCCGAAGTGGTCGCCCGGCACGGTGTTCAGCTCGCGGTTGGCCACCCCGATGGCCTCC
The DNA here is from genome assembly GCF_036375055.1 of Umezawaea sp. Taxonomy (GTDB): domain Bacteria; phylum Actinomycetota; class Actinomycetes; order Mycobacteriales; family Pseudonocardiaceae; genus Umezawaea. The sequence continues at coordinate 119,548 of NZ_DASUSQ010000006.1, read as the reverse complement.
CAGTAGGCGTCCCGCTCCTCCTCGGTCAGGGTCTCCCCGATGACGCCGAAGTTGTCGCCGTCGACGAACTCCATGAAGAAGTACTCCGCGTCGCACAGCTCGCGGCTGTCGTCGTGGAAGTGCACGGCGGGCACCGGGACACCGGTGCGCTCGCGGACGAGGGCCAGCGCGGCCACCTCCGTGCGCATCAGGTCGCGCTCGTAGGTCATCACCTCGACGCCCCGCGGCGGAGCGATCTTGAGCACCACGCGCTCACCGTCGCGCAGGCGGATCCGGTAGGCCACGTTGAACCAGCCGTTGGTCAGCTCCTCGGCCCAGTCGTCGCCCTCGGGCGCCCGGTCCTCGCCGTAGGCCCGCGCGACCATGGCGCGCAGCACGGCGGTGGACTGCCGGTTCTTGGTGATGCTCTCGGTGACGGCGCCCATGTCGGTGCTCCTTCGAAACCGCGGCCGGGAGGGCCGGTCCGCCGACGAACCTACCGCGAACGTGGGAGCGCTTCCACACCGTTGTCGCACGCGGTGCCGACGAGCGCGGAGCCGCGCGCCGGCGCACCATCGAGGACGGCCGGGTCTGACGGGAAGAGGGGCGGGGCACGAGGTGGCTCAGCGGGAGTGGTGGCGCAGCGCGGTGATCTACCAGGTCTACATCCGCAGCTTCGCCGACGGTGACGGCGACGGGCTCGGCGACATCACCGGGCTCCGCTCCCGGCTGGACCACATCGCCGACCTCGGGGCGGACGCGCTCTGGATCAACCCGTGGTACCCGTCGCCGATGGTCGACGCGGGGTACGACGTGAGCGACTACCGGGCCGTCGAACCCCGGTTCGGCACGCTCGCCGACGCCGAGCACCTGATCGCCGAGGCGCACGACCGCGGCCTGCGGGTGCTGCTGGACATCGTCCCGAACCACACCTCCTCCGAGCACCCGTGGTTCCGCGAAGCCCTCGCGGCCGGTCCCGGCTCGCCCGCCCGCGACCGCTACCTGTTCCGCCGCGGCCGGGACGACCTGCCGCCGAACGACTGGCGCAGCGTGTTCGGCGGCCCGGCGTGGACGAGGGTCGCCGACGGCGACTGGTACCTGCACCTGTTCGACCCCGCCCAGCCCGACCTCGACTGGGAGCACCCGGAGGTGCGGGCCGACTTCGCCGACACGCTGCGGTTCTGGTTCGACCGCGGCGTCGACGGGTTCCGCATCGACGTGGCCCACTCGCTGATCAAGGAGCCGGGACTGCCCGACGTCGGCGAGCAGCGCTACCCGCCGAGCCGGGTCGAGGTGGAGGGGCAGCTCGTCCGCGCACCGTGGACCGCGCACCCGCACTGGGACCGCGACGAGGTGCACGAGGTGTACCGGGAGTGGCGCGCGCTGGCGGAGGAGTACGACCCGCCGCGGATCTTCGTCGCCGAGGCGTGGGTCGACGAGCCCGAACGGCTCTCGCGGTACCTGCGGCCCGACGAGCTGCACACGGCGTTCAACTTCGACTACCTCACGACCCCGTGGCGGGCGGCTGACCTGCGCCGCACCATCGAGGAGACCCTGGAGGAGCACGCCGCCGTGGGCGCGCCGCCGACCTGGGTGCTGTCCAACCACGACGTGGCCAGGCACGTGTCGCGCTACGCCCGGCTGGAGCAGGTCGCGGGCAGGGGCGTCGGCGGGTCGGCCGCCGACCTCGCGCTCGGCCTCCGCCGGGCCCGCGCCGCCGTGCTGCTCACGCTGGCGCTGCCCGGCGGCGCGTACCTCTACCAGGGCGAGGAACTGGGGCTGCCCGAGGTGGAGGACCTGCCGGTCGAGGCGTTGCAGGACCCCACCTGGCAGCGGTCCGGCCACACCGACCGGGGCCGTGACGGCTGCCGCGTGCCGCTGCCGTGGTCGGGCGTCGCTCCCCCGTACGGCTTCGGTCCCGGACCCGCGACGTGGCTGCCGCAGCCCGCCGACTGGGGCCCGCTGTCGGTGGCCGCGCAGACCGGCGACCCCGCGTCGACGCTGGAGCTGTACCGGACGGCGCTGGGGCTGCGCCGCGCCACCGGGGCGCTCGGCGACGGCTCGCTCCGGTTCCGCGACGACCTCGGGCCCGACGTCCTCGCGTTCGACCGCGCCCCCGGCTTCACCTGCGTCGTCAACACCGGCACCGAACCGGTCCCGCTGCCCGCCGGAGGACGGGTCCTGCTGGCCAGCACCGTCCCGGCGCCGACCGACCTACTCCCCGGCGACGCCGCCGTCTGGATCGTCGAGTAGCTCGCCGCGCACGGTCTCGGTCCCGTCGCCGTCCACGGTCTCCAGGTACGAGCGGACGGCGGCGGTGGTGCCGATGTCGCGGCCCGCCCGCTCGGACTCCAGCCACCGGTGCTCCAGCACCTCGTGGAAGATCTCCGCCGGTGCCCGCCGCCCCGTCGGGTCGGGCGGGATCGCGTCCACCACCGGCCGGTACACCTCGTTGAGCCAGTGGTGGCCCGCCGTGGTCTCGGCGACCGGCCTGCCGTCGCGCTGCTCCAGGTACGCCCGGAAGGACCGGAGGTCGTTGAGCAGCCGCCGCGCCTGCCCCTCCTGCACCTCCAGCCCGGTCAGCCGGAACAGCTCCCGCCGGTGCTGACCGGGTTCGGCCACCCGGATGTCCACCCGCAGCCGAGCACCGTCCGGCGAGGTCACCAGTTCGACCTCGCCCACGTCGAAACCCAGGTCGTTCAACCGCCGCAGCCGCTCGGCCACCCGGTAGCGCTGCTCGTCGAGGCGGAACACGTCCTCGTGCGTCACCTCGTCCCACAGGTCCGCGTACCGCGCGGGCAGCGCCTCGGCCACCTCGATCGGGTCGATCCCGGCGGGCAGCAGACCGCCCGCGCTGAGGTCCATCAGCTCTCCGGCCACCTTCTCGGCGGCCAGGTCCACGTCGTACTCGCGCCGCGCGGTCGACAGGCTCGGGTGGCGTTCCGCGGTCTCGGCGTCGACCAGGTAGGCCGCCAGGTTGCCCGCGTCCAGCCGGAACAGCGTGTTCGACAGCGAGCAGTCACCCCAGTAGATCCCCGCCAGGTGCAACCGGACGAGCAGCTCCACCAGCGGGTCCAGCAGCCGCTCGACGGAGTGCTCCAGCCGGGGGCTGGAGAACAGGTACCGGTAGGACATCGAGTACTCCAGGTACCGCGTCACCAGGATCGCCTGCTGACCGCCCGGCCGGTCCACGCACAACCCGAGCACCGAGACCGACGGCAGCCCGTCCTCCTCGAACCCGGTCAGCAGCGAGTACTCCCGGCGCGCCAGGGCCTCCGATATCTCCTTCAGCGCGTACACGGCACCGTCGCTCGCGACGAACCGCACCACGTGCCGCGAGATCCCCCGCTGCGGCACCTCCAGCAGCAGGCTCGGGTCCCACTCCTCCAGCGGCTGCTCCCACGGCAGGGCGAGCAGGCCCGCGGCGTCGCCCGCGGGCGGGCGGAACAGGTAGCGCATCGGCCGCTCCAGGTCGTGACCACCGAACCGCGTCCCGCACACAGTGCGCCATCGGCGGCTTGGAGTCCAGGACCACCGCCCGGTGCTCGGCCCGGTCCGGGCCGAGGCCCGCGCTCATGCCGCTGCCCGCCTGCCGCCGGTCACCACGTCCAGGCCGCGGCGTCAGACGCTGCGCAGCACCGAGGCGACGACGCCGAGCACGACCGCCTCGTCACCGTCGAGCACGGGGTAGGCCGGGTTGCGCGGTTCGAGGTACACGTGGCCGCCGCGGCGCCGGTACACCTTCACCGTGGCCTCGTCGTCGATCATCGCGGCGACGATCTGGCCCGAGTGGGCCTCGGACTGCTGGCGCACCACGACGATGTCGCCGTCGCAGATCGCCGCGTCGACCATCGAGTCGCCGCGCACGCGCAGACCGAACACGGTGCCGCGCCCGGTGATCCCGCGCGGCAGCGACAGCACGTCGTCGACGTGCTCCTCCGCCGCGATCGGGCTGCCCGCGGCGATGTGGCCGACCACGGGAACGGACACGGAGTCGTCCGAGCCGCCGCGCTCCGGCTCCTTCAGGAACGCGCGCACGTCGATCGGCCGGGACACCGACTCGCCGCGGCGGAGGAAACCCTTGTCCTCCAGGCTCGCCAGGTGCTTCGACACCGACGAGGACGACCGCAGCCCGACCGCCTCGCCGATCTGCCTGCTGCTCGGCGAGTACCCGTGCCGCACCGACCAGTCCCGGATCGCGACGAGTATCCGCTGCTGGCGCTCGGGCAGGGCGGAGGCGTCGAGGTCGTCGAACTCGTCGTAGGCGGTCACGCGGCGAATGGTAGAGGTCGACTCCGACGGTCACGGCACCGGTGGGCGCGGGAAACGGCTGAACCACGCCCTTTTGTCCCCCGATGGTGTTGTCTCACCGGTCGTGCGCGGCCCTGCGCCGCCTGCGGTGCGCGGCCATGAGGACGGGCGCGTTCACCGCGCCGTAGCCGGAGTACCCGCCGATGCGCTGCACCACCTCGAAGTACACGCGGTCGCCGAGCACCTCCGTGCAGAAGTGCAGGAACTCACCGTGCTCGTCCCGGTCGTAGAGCACCGAGAACTCGCGCAGCGCGGCGAGGAGCCCCGGATCGGGGGCGAACCGGGCGTCGAGGTCGTCGTAGTAGTTGTCGGGGATGTCGAGCAGCGGGGCGCCGAGCCCCCGCATCACGCGCGCGCTGGCGACGGCGTCGGAGGTGGTGAACGCGACGTGCTGCGGCTCGCGGACGTCGGGTCCCCAGCTGCCGCGGCGCACGAGCGTCGAGTCGAGCGCGATGCGGACGCGGTGGCCGCGGTCGACGACGGAGTGCCTGCGCACCAGGCCGAACGGCGCCGCGAACTCGGTCTCGTCGTCCAGGTGCAGGCCGAGGACGGCGCGGTAGAACAGCCCGGCCTGCTCGAAGCGGTCGAACGGCTCGGTGAGGCCGACGTGGTCGGTGCCCAGCACGCCCGCGTCGGCGTGCTCCCCGGCGTCGGGCTGGGTGGTGAAGTCCGCGAGCCAGTCCTGGTCGTCGCGGCAGAAGACCACGGACGTGCCGTCGGGCGCGGCGACCGCGGTCGCGCCGAGCGACGGGGCGAGGAACGACGTGGCGCGCGCCGCCGACGTGGTCGGGTCGGGGCTCGCGACGGCCACGGCGGTGACGGCGGCGTGCCCGCCGTGCGCGGGGTCGCGGTGGTGGAGCACGATCCGCGCGTCGCCCTGCCGCCACAGCTCCACGGGCCGCGACCGGTGCCGCCCGGCGGCGGCGAACCCGAGCCCGGCCAGCGCCGCCCCGACCCGCGCGGCGGCGGTCTCGTCGACGTCGATCTCGGTGTAGGCGTGGCCGCCCAGGACGGGCGCGGCGTCCGGCGGCTCCTGGAGCAGGAGCAGCGACCGCATGGCGTCGACGGCGGCGGCACGGGGGTCGGACTGCCGGAAGACGTCGTTGAACACCTCCAGCGACAGCGGTCCCCGGTACCCGGTGGCGAGCACGTGGTCGACGAACGAGGTCAGGTCGAAGGCGCCCTGGCCGGGGAAGAGCCGGTGGTGGCGGCTCCACTGGAGCACGTCCATCCGCAGCCGCGGCGCGTCGGCCAGCTGGAGGAAGAACACCTTCTCGCCGGGGATGGTCCTGATGGCGACCGGGTCGACCTCCCTGGACAGCACGTGGAAGCTGTCCAGGCACACGCCGAGCGCGGGGTGGTCGGCGGAGCGCACGATCCGCCACGCGCGGTCGTAGGTGTTGACGAACCGGCCCCACGCCAACGCCTCGTAGGCCACGCGCAGGCCGCGCCGCCCGGCGTGCTCGGCGAGGGTGTGGAGCTGTTCGGCGGCGAGGTCGTCGTCGTCCACCGCGTCCGGCGACACCGAGGAGCAGACCAGGACGGTGTCGGCCCCGAGCCGCTCGACCACGTCGAACTTCAGCTCGGCCCGCCGCAGGTTGAGCGCGAGCACGTCGGGCGGCACCGCCTCGAAGTCGCGGAACGGCTGGTAGAGGTCGATGGACAGGCCCAGGTCGGCGCACTCCTGCCGCACCCGCTCCGGCGACCACGGCGAGGCGAGCAGGTCGTTCTCGAACAGCTCCACGCCGTCGAACCCGGCCGCCGCGGCGGCGGCCAGCTTGTCCTCCAGCGTGCCGGACAGGCACACGGTGGCGATCCCGCGCCGTCGGTCAACCGACATCGGACGTCCCCTCCCCCGAGGTGCGGACCAGGTGGTCGAAGTGGCTGAGCATCCGGTCGACGTCGGGTTCCTCGCCGGTGAACAGCCGGAACCCCTGCGCGGCCTGGTAGGCGAACATCCGGCCGCCGTCGAGCACGCGGCAGCCGCGGGCCCGCGCGGTGGTGACCAGCTCGGTGTCGAGCGGCCGGTAGACGACCTCCGCGACCCACAGGTCCCGGCGCAGCAGGTCGGCGGGCAGCGGGAGGCCGGGGTGCTCGGCCATCCCCGTGGGGGTGGCGTGCACGAGGCCGTCGGCGGACCCGATCGCCGCGGCGAGGCCGTCGTCGCCGTGGACGGCCACCGCGCGGCCCGCGCCGAACCCTGTCCGGAGCGACTCCACCAGCGCCGCGCTGCGGTCGCCGTCGAGGTCGGCGACGTGCACGGTGCCCGCTCCGGCCGTGAGCAGCCCGTAGGCCACGGCGGCGCCCGCCCCGCCCGCGCCGAGCAGCACGACGGAGCCGAGGGCCGCTCCCGGCAGGCCGACGGCGAGGCCGCGGGTGAAGCCGGACCAGTCGGTGTTGTGGCCGACGGCCCGGCCGCCCTCGAACACCACCGTGTTCACCGCGCCGAGGGCTTCGGCGTCGGCGGACAGCTCGTCCAGGTGCGGCAGGACGGCCTGCTTGCACGGGTGGGTGATGTTCAGGCCGCGGTAGCCCGCGTCGCGGGTGATCGCCAGGACGTCGCCGACCGCCTCGGGCGCCAGCCCCCAGTCGGCGAGGTCGATCCGCCGGTACCGGTAGCGCACGCCGAGCCTGCGCGCCTCCCCCTCGTGCAGCGCCGGGCTCAGCGACGGCCCGATGCCCGTTCCCACGAGCCCGACCAGCAGCGCGCCGCGCGCCAGGTCGGCGTGTTCGCGGACCGCGTCGGGGAACGAGGTGTGCGACATCGGCGACCTCTCCTCGTAATGTACGAACTGGTGAGTTAGTTGTACCCCAGGACGGGCGGCGCGGGGAAGGGGACACCTAGAGTGGTGGGCGGCAGCACCCGTGGCGAGAGAGGAAGTCCGTGGCAGCACCGCCCTCCGGGGACGCGCCGGCCGTCGACCGCTCCCGCGACGCCGAGCGCACCAAGGCCGAGATCCTCGCCGTCGCCGCGCACGAGTTCGCCGACAAGGGCTACGACGGCGCCAGGGTGGACGAGATCGCCGCCAAGACCAGCACCACCAAGCGGATGATCTACTACTACTTCGGCGGCAAGGAGCAGCTGTTCATCGAGGTCCTGGAACGCTCGTACGCGGTCATCCGCTCCATCGAGCGGGACCTCGACGTCGAGCACCTCGACCCGATCGACGCGCTGCGCAGCCTCGCCGAGCTGACGTTCGACCACCACGAGTCGCACCCGGACTTCGTGCGGCTGGTCAGCATCGAGAACATCCACCGCGCCGAGCACATCGCGCACTCGACCGAGCTGGCCGGGCTGGCGAACCCGGCGCTCGACGTCCTCACCCGCATCCTCGACCGGGGCCGTGCGGCGGGGTACTTCCGCGACGACGTCGACGCGCTCGACGTGCACATGGCGATCAGCGCGTTCTGCGTGTTCCGCATCGCGAACCGGCACACGTTCAACGCCATCTTCGGCCGGGACATGCTGGACCCGGCCCGCCGCGAGCACCACCGCCGCATGGTCGGCGACCTGCTCGTGAGCTACCTGACCTCCCGCTGAGCCCTTGACACGGCACGGCCGAGTCCTCACCATCTCCGCTATTAACTATCTAGTACGTACGTAGCCGGTCCCTGTTCTGCAACGGAGCACCACAGAGGAGCCCAACGTGGCCGCACACCCCGCCGGTCCCACGCCCACACCCGGCAAACCCCGCAAGGCCGCTCTCGCCGCGTGGATCGGGAGCGCGCTGGAGTACTACGACTTCTTCATCTACGGCACAGCGGCGGCGCTGGTCTTCGGCAAGATCTTCTTCCCGACGTCGAGCCCCGCCACCGGAACCCTGCTCGCGCTGGCGACCTTCGGCGTCGGCTACCTCGCCCGACCGGTCGGCGCCGTGGTCCTCGGGCACGTCGGCGACCGCTTCGGCCGCAAGCGCGTGCTGGTGTTCACGCTGCTGCTGATGGGGTTCTCGACGTTCCTCATCGGCTGCCTGCCGACCTACGACGACATCGGCGTGGCCGCGCCGGTGCTGCTGGTCATCACCCGACTGCTCCAGGGGTTGTCCGCCGCGGGCGAGCAGGCGGGCGCGAACTCGATGAGCCTGGAGCACGCCCCGGACGACAGGCGCGCCTACTACACGAGCTTCACGCTCAGCGGCACCCAGGCCGGGCAGATCCTCGCCACCGCCGTGTTCCTGCCGATCGCCGTGCTCCCCCAGGAGGACCTGCTGTCGTGGGGCTGGCGGCTCCCGTTCTGGCTCAGCGCGATCGTGGTCGTCGTCGGCTTCGTGATCCGCCGCAAGCTCGACGAGACACCGGTCTTCGAGCAGGAGATCGCGGGCAGGGCTCCCACCAAGCTGCCGATCACCATCCTGTTCCGCGACCACTGGGCGGACGTGCTGCGGGTGGTCGCGGCGGCCGTCATCGCCTCCGTCAGCACCATCTTCACCGTCTACGCCCTGTCGTACGCGGTCAACTCCGCCGGGCTGGACCGGACGCCGATGCTGTGGGTCGGTGTGCTCGCGAACGTCGTGGCGCTGGCCGCCATCCCGCTGTGGGCGAGGCTCGCCGACCGCGTCGGCCGCAAGCCGGTGTTCATCGGCGGCTCACTCGGCTGCGCCGTCCTGATGTTCGCCTACCTGGGCGCGATCTCCTCCGCCGACTACACGCTCGTCTTCCTCGTCGGCATCCTGCTGTTCGGCGTCGTCTACAGCGCGACGAACGCCGTCTGGCCGTCGTTCTACGGCGAGATGTTCACCGCCGAGGTCAGGCTCTCCGGCATGGCGATCGGCACCCAGATCGGGTTCGCCGTCGCCGGGTTCACGCCCTCCATCGCCGCGGCCATCGCGGGCGACAAGAGCGCGAACTGGGTCGGCGTGGCGGTGTTCACCGCCGTGCTCTGCCTGGTCAACGTGGTGGCCGTGGCCACGGGACGGGAGACCTACCGGACGCCGACCGCCGAACTCGGCGTCCGCGCCCCCTCGGCGCCCGCGGGCGTCGCGTCCCGCGGTGCCGAGGGGTAGCGCGGGACGCCGAGGGGGCGCCGATCCCGGTCCTCGCGTTCTCGGGGATCAGCCTGCCGACGGCGAGCGCGACGCCGCGCGAGATCGTCACCGGTGCGTGAACGCGGGGTCCGGTTCGAGCCGCCCGCGCACGCCGGCTCGGTGACCTGCTCCGGCACCACCCCGTCCACCGGAACCCCGTCGCTCGACCAGGCGCACCCGTGGCCCCGCTCCGGCGGGGTCACGGCCCCGCCTCGTCCGGCACCCAGCGCAGCACCTCCCCCGGCTGGCACTCCAGCACCCGGCAGATCGCGTCGAGCGTGCTGAACCGCACCGCCTTCGCCCGCCCGTTCTTCAGCACGGCGATGTTGGCGACCGTGATGCCGACGGCCTCGGCGAACTCCCCGACGGACATCTTCCGCCGCGCGAGCAGCACGTCGATGTCGACCACGATCGCCATCAGACCACCTCGGCGAGTTCACCCTCGATCGCCGCCGCCTTCCGCAGCAATCCCCGCATCACGACCATCACCAGGACGAACGCGAACTCGACGAACCCGGCCGCGGCCACCTGGAAGAACAGGAAGCTCGCGGGCTCCTCCAGGTCGAGCGTCGAGAGGTGCCCCGCGACGCCGAAGGTCAACGCGGTCGCGGCGACCGCCGCCCAGGTCACCACGTCGACCCACAGGAACGCCCGCCTGGTGAAGATCGCGTCCGCCTCCACCATCGCGAGCAGCATCCACACCGCGACCAGCGCCGCCTGCACGCACGCGACCACCAGGACCGCGAGCACCGTGTAGGGCGTGGCCATCGGCGCGAGTTCCGGCAGCTGCTCGGCCTGGTCGCCCGCCTGCACGGGGATGACGACCAACTGCCCGAAGAGTCCACCGAGGACGCCGAAGAGGATGACGCCCCGCAGCACGAGGATGGCGAAACGGTTCATGCGATCGATTATCGATGGCTTCCTATCGAAAATCAATAGGTAACGGCCACACCCGCCGCTCTACGACGCACTCCGGTCGGACAGGGCGGCGCCCAGCGCGACCCGGAACTCGCCGAGGACGCTCCACGCGAGGGCCGTGTCGATCGCCATGTGCTGACGGGCCGCGGCGAGCGCGACCGCGACACCCCCGGACTCCCCGGCCCCGAGTTCCCTGGCGACCCGCGCGAGCGCCACCCTGCCGAAGTCGCCGCCGAACACCTCGGTGAGCACCTGGCAGAACAGCAGGTAGCACGCCACCTCGGCGCACAGCTCGGCCAGCGGTGTGGGCGGGGTGCTCCGCGACGACCGCCAGACGTCCTCGGCGAGCGGGAGCAGCCGGGCCACGTCCGCGGTCGTCGCGTCCCGCAACGCCCTGATCAGCGATTGCGGCTGGTCCGGGGGGTCGGTGTCCGATCGAGCGGTCCGCCTCGCGGAGTGCGTGAACGCTCGGAGCTTGAGGTCGAGGTCCTGGCGCACCAGTGCCCGCGTCACGTCGGCGAGGAGCAGTTCGCCGGTGTGCCGCTCGTGGAGGTCGTGGAGGGCGATGGCGGTCCGGCCGAGGTCGCGCGGCGATCCCGCGGACATGCAGTGGCACAACCACACGAAGGGTTCCGGGATGCCGAGCGCACGCTGGGCCAGCCAGTCGCGGGACTCGGCGAGGGTGAAGGGCCGAACGTGGACCATCGTCGTGAAGGCGCTGTCGAAGGCGTCGCGAGCGGGGATGCCGCGGCGTTCGAACGCCGTGAGCGCGTCGTCCGACACGGAGACGAGGAACAGGCAGTGGCGGACGCCGAAGACGCCCTTGATCTCGTTGAGGAACCGCTGCGCCTCCTCCGGGTCGGCGATCTTGTCCAGTTCGTCGATCGCCACCACGATCCCGCTCAACTCCCCCATCCCGACGGCGAGCACGTCGACCACGAGGTCGAGGAAGTCCCGCAGGCGACCCACCACCTCGGGGTGGGTCCAGGGCTGCTCCGCCTTCGCCAGCGACCGGGTCCACCCCAGTTCCGACCCGATCGGAGCGCTGACCTTCCCGGACCACCCGGACGTGTGGGTCTGGAGGAACCTGATCGTCCTCAGGTGCTGGCGCGCGACCACCTCCAGGGCCGCGCGAGCGGGTCCGCGCCCGGTGGGCGAACGCTGTCGCGCGACCAACCGCGGGAGGGCGTTGAGCAGCGGCCTCAGCACCACCCACGCCAGTCCCCACGCTCCCCGGAGCGCGAAGAACAGCGCGAGCACCGCCGCGCCACCGCGCAGGTCCCGGTTCTCGACGACCCCCTGGGCGTTGGCCCACAGCTGATCGGTGAACTCGGCGGCCTCCCGGACGAGAGCCGGGACACCGCCGTCCCACCCCCACGCCAGTCCGGCGAACCCGAGTGCCATGAGCAGCCACGCCGCCGCCCAGTGGACCGCCTTCGACACGTCCGCGGCCCGTCGCCGGAACAGGTACCGCCGGTGCAGGCGCGCCCACTCGTGCCGGGTCTCCGAACCGGTGCGGTCGCCGGGGTGCGCGAGGAAGTCGAGCACGGCACGGCAGACGCAGGCGTGCAGGTGGAGCACGAAGTCGCGCGCGTCGTAGCGCACCGGGGCGCTGGTCAGCACCCCCAGCATCGGCGCCGAGTCCGAGTCGGTGAACTCGTTCCCCACCGCCCGCTTGATGATCGTGCTCTTCCCCGCCCCGCGAGCGCCCGCGAGTCCCACCGCCCCCGGCAGCCTGCGGTTGACCTCGCGGGCGCACTCGTCGACCGCCGAGGTCCGCACCAGCGGCCCCTCGCCGGCGGGCAGGGAGAGGCCGTCCGCGTCGCGCAGTTCCAGCACCAGGTCGAACGACGGCGTCGTCTGCGCGCCGAGCCACTTCCGGAGTGCGGGTCGGAGCACCTCGTCGCGCAACTCCTGGCGCTGGTCCCAGCGGTGGGTCGGCACGCGCACCGCCAGCCGCACCAGCACCGCCGCCCACAGCAGCCTGTGCCAGAACTCCACCGGCAAGCCGAACAGCGCGCAGCCGATGGAGCCGGGGAGCACGATCAGCAGCGACAGGACCACCACCGGCGCGGGGAGGTGGGCGCCGAACGACAGGAGCAGGGCGAACCAGCAGGCCGGGACGCCCACCATGGCGATCATGCAGCGCCACTCGGCCGGGGTCGGCTTCCAGACCGGTGGCCACCACCTCGGCTTGGAATTCCGGTGGACGTCGATGTCCTCCTCCAGCCCGGCGACCGACTCGAACGCCCGGCGCGCGCCCGCCATCACGGGGCGCTCCTTGGACACCGCTGCCACGACGTGCGACGGCTTCAACTTCAACCGCCCGATCTCGGTGACGAACTCGTGCTCCCCCACCAACCGCTTGAGGCAGGCCTCGACCTCCCCCAGCACCATGCCGTCCTGGCGCGCCACAAGAGCCTCCTCGGTCAGGTCGGAGGGCATGTTCGCGTGGAACGGATCGTGCGGTGCGCGAAGTCCGCGGGGTTCACCCGGATGGAGCCGACCGGCGCGGAGGCGCACCCGAGAGGCACTCGACCGCGACGGTGCGGTCGCGTGCCTTCGGCTCACACCTGCCGGAACCCGTCACGACACCATCCGGAGTGGGCGATCGGCCGGGCAGGGCCGGGTGGACGGCGAGCAGCACCGCGGCAGGCGGGTGCGACCCCCGCGAGGATCAGAACAGTCGACCTTCGGCCTCGGCGGGCGGCTCCTCCAGGGTCAGCAGGAACCGCTTGCGCTCCAGCCCACCCGCGTACCCGGTCAGGCTCCCGCTCGCCCCGACCACCCGGTGGCACGGCACGACGATGCTGATCGGGTTCCAGCCGTTGGCGTTCCCGACGGCCTGCGCGGAACCGGGTTCGCCGAGTTCCACGGCCAACTGGCCGTAGGTGCGGGTCTCGCCGTGCGGGATCGTGGTGAGCAGCGCCCACACGCGGCGCTCGAACGCGGAGCCGCGCGGCGCGAGGGGGAGGTCGAACTCCGTGCGCTCGCCGTCGAAGTACTCCCCCAGCTGCCGCACCACCTCGTCGAAGCCGTCGTCGGTGCGCGGCCCGAGGTCGGTCAGCCTCGGCGTGCGCCGGTGGCCGTCGAAGTAGAGCCCGACCAGGGCGTCGCCGTCCGCCACGAGCGTCAGGTCGCCGACCGGGGACGCGGTGGTGGTGTGCCGCACGCCGGTCACGCCGCCTCCAGGGTCAGCAGGGTCCGCTTGGCGTCCTCGCCGCCGCGGTAGTTGCCGGACGAGCCGTCCGAGCGCACCACCCGGTGGCACGGGAGGACCAGCGGCAGGGGGTTGGTCGCGCACGCGGTGCCGACGGCGCGCACGGCCTTCGGGCTGCCCGCCGCGGCGGCCACCTCGGCGTAGCTCTCGGTCCGCCCGTAGGGGATCTCGGCGAGGTGCGCGAGCACGGCCCGCCGGAAGCCCTTGGCCAGCCGGAGGTCGAGCGGGACGTCGAACGCGCGGCGCCCTCCGGTGAAGTACTCGTCGAGCTGGCGCGCGACCGGGTCCAGGCGCGCCGGGGCGGCGAGGACGCGCGGGCTGACCGCGTCGGCCAGCGACGCGAGCACGGCGTCCCGGTCCTCGCGCTCGAAGGCGACCCGGACCAGTCCCTCCTCGGTGGCGGCGAGCAGCAGCGCGCCGATCGGCGAGTCGACCGTGCGGTAGGCCACGTCCAGCAGCCCGTCCCGCTCGGCCGCCGCGACGAGGCGGGCCCGCAGGCGGGCGTCCGCGGCCTCGTCGACGACGGGCAGGGTCTCGAAGACGTCCGTCATGCCGGTGCTCCTTCCAGGTAGGTGGCGCGCAGGGCCTTCATCCCGTCGGCGGCGGCGCGGCGGGCGGCGTCGGTCGAGCCGCCCACGATCTCGGCGACCTCCTGGTACGGCAGGCCCACGAGGTGGTGGTAGACGACCGCCGCCCGCTGCTTGTCCGGCAGCTTCGCCAGCGCGTTCCACAGGTCGCCGTCCCAGTCCTCCGGCCTGCCCGACCGGACGGCCGCCTCCGGCGGCTCCTCGACCGGCACCGCGCGGCGGGCTCGCGCCCGTGTGACGTCGACCGCCTTGCGGTGCGCGATCGTGACGAGCCACGCCTCCACGTTCGCGTCCGCGGGCAGGGCCGGGTAGGCCTTCAGCGCGGACAGGAACGTCTCGGACCAGGCGTCCTCCGCGTCCACCGGCCCGACGACGGCGCGGCACACCCGCAGGACCACCGGTCCGTAGGTGTCCACGACCTGTTCGAACGGCCTCACGCTCACCTCTCGTAGACGCTCGGGCTTCCGGGAACGTGAGATCCGATCCCCGACGACTTGATATCGTCCATTGCGGGACACGCTGCCTCGTATCTGGCCTGGCACGGGCCCCCGACCCGAGGCACCACCACCCCGAGGAGACCGCCACCCATGTGCGCCGCGTGCGGAGTCCCCACCCACGTCGCCGAACCGCCCGCGGGGCCGCGCAAGTTCGCCGCCCTGCGCAACCGCGACTGCCGCCCGTACCTGTTCGGCGCGGGCCTGGCGATGATGGCCGACAACATCGAGCACGTCATCACGTACTGGGTGCTGTGGGAGAAGTTCCACTCCCCCGCGCTCAGCGGCTTCCAGGTGATCAGCCACTGGCTCCCGTTCCTGTTCTTCTCGGTCTACTTCGGCTCGCTGGCCGACCGCTTCGACTGCCGCCGGATCATCCAGGCCGCGCAGGTGCTGTTCATGGCCGTGTCGGTCGCGTGGGGCGTGCTGTTCCTCACCGACACGCTCCAGGTCTGGCACGCCTGCGTGCTGCTGGTCCTGCACGGCTGCGCGGGCGCCCTGTGGGGCCCTGGCGAGCAGCTCCTGCTGCACGACTTCGTCGAGCACGACGAGCTGCCCAGCGCCATCCGCCTCAACGCCACGTTCCGCAGCCTCGGCGTCCTGTTCGGACCGGTCGTCGGCTCGGCGCTGCTGCTGCTCCTCGGGCCCACCGCGGGCATCTTCGCCAACGTCGCCTTCTACCTGCCGCTCACGCTCTTCCTGTTCCGCACCAGGTTCACCGGCCACACCCGCAACGAGGGCGTGCCCCGGCCCCGGCTGGGCGTCGTCGACTCGATCCGCGTGTTCCGCGACGTCCGGTCGAACCGGACGCTGGTCAGCATGATCGTGCTGGCGGGGCTCGGCTCGTTCTTCGTGGGCGCCTCGCTCCAGTCGGCCATGCCGATCTTCGCCCACGACCTCGGCACGGGCGGCGCGGGCCTCACCTACGGCGTGCTGCTGTTCGCCAACGGGGTCGGCGGTGTCGTCGGCGGCATCCTGCTGGAGGCCACCGGCCGGATCACACCCAACGTCAAGGCGGCCGTCCTCAGCACCGGGGTCTACGGTCTGAGCAGCCTGTTCTTCGCCTTCACCACCAGCTACCCGGTGGCGCTGCTGATGCTGCTGGTCGGCGGCGTGGCGAACATGGCGTCGATGTCGATCGGCCAGACCGTAGTGCAGCTCCTCGCCCCGCCCGCCGACCGCGGCAGGGTGATCGGCCTGTACGGCATGTCGTCCGGCGGGCTGAGGGCGGGCAGCGGCTTCACCGTGGGCCTCCTCGGGGCCGCGGTCGGCGTGCACTGGTCGCTCGGCCTCAGCGCCCTCGCCCTCTGTCTGGGCACGGCGGCGGCGGGCTTCTACGCCCTGCGCGGCGGCGGCGACCGCGCACCGACCTCCGTCCAGGGCGACCCGGCCGCGGGCGGCTAACCCAGGTCCATCCGCCGCGCGATGGCGAACAGCAGGCCCGGCGCGACCCGGTTGAGCGCGGCCAGCAACCGGGCCTCGCGCGTCGCGGGCACGAAGAACCTGTTGCGGGACACCGCGCGCAGGACCGTGGCGGCGACCTGCTCCGGTGGCGCGGCCCGCTTCCCGGCGATCTGGACCGCCTCGTCGCGCCGCCGCGCCTCCTCGGTCTCGTCGGCGCCCGCGAACCGGGCCGACGCGGCGATGTTCGTGCGGACGAACCCCGGCACGATCGCGGTCACGCCGATGCCGTGCCCGGACAGCTCCGCGCACAGGCTGCGGGCCAGCGTGACGGCACCGGCCTTCGTGGTGGCGTAGGCGGATTGCCCGCGCGTGTGGAAGAAGCTCGCCATCGAGGACGTCACCAGCAGGTGGCCGCCGGACCCGCGCTCCACCAGGTGCGGCACGAACGCGCGGAACGTGTTGATCACGCCCCACAGGTTCACGCCCACCACCCGGCGCCACTCCTGCTCGGTGACGGCCAGGAAGCCGCCGATGACGGCTATGCCCGCGTTGGCCATCACGACGTCCGGCACGCCGTGCTCGGCCACCACCCGCGCCGCCACCTCGTCGACGGCCGCCGAGTCGGAGACGTCGACGCGGTAGGCCGCCGCGGTCACGCCGTGCGCCCGCGCCAGCTCGGCGGTCCCCTCGGCGGCGGCCAGGTCGAGGTCGGCCACCAGCACGTCGGCGCCGTCCGCGGCGTACGCCAGCGCGGTGGCCCGCCCGATGCCGCTGCCGGCTCCGGTGACCAGCACGAGCTTCGCGCCCACCGCGGCCCGCCGCAGCTCGGGGCTCACCGCGTCGCCGTTCACCTCGTCGACGAACTCCCCCACCATCCTGGCGAGGACGGCCGCGTGGCTGCGCGGGACGTCCGCCCCGGCGACGACCGACCGGCGCCACTGGCGGCCCGCGCCGTCGAACGGAGTCGGGAGCACCGCGCGGCGGCGGACGGGCCTGATCCACTGCACCGGCACGTCGGAGGCGGGCCGCCTGCCGGACACGACGGTCAGCGACACCACGTCGCGGGCGCGGGCGGCGACGGCCACCGACCTCCGGCCGTGCGCCACGAGGTGCACCGGACCCCCGGTCGTCGGCGGTTCGGTCACCACGGCCACGTCGTGGCGGTCGCGCAGGCGTTCGGCGACGCCCTCCCAGGAGGAGGGGTCGTCCACGAGCAGCACCAGGCGGCTCACCGGCGTGCCCCCGGAACGGGCGGTTCAGCGGAAATCACCCCGAAAGGCTATGGCCGGAACACCATTTCCCCCGGCCCCTATTCCGCAAGACAGGGGTTCGAAATAGGGGTCGTTTAGGGGTCCCCCTGCCGAGAGGCCCGCCTCTACGCTCCGGGCATTCCCAACTATTCACCACCCAACCGCACCGGAGGGCCGATGAACAACGTCCTGATCACGGGCGGAACCGACGGTATCGGCCGCGCCGTCGCATTGGACAGCCTCCGAAAAGGCCACTCGGTCCTCGTCATCGGCAACACCCCGGAAAAGGGGAACGACTTCCTCGCGCGGGCGGCGGACCTCGGTGCCGCCGACCGCGCGGCGTTCCTGCGCGCCGACCTCCGCCTCGTGGCCGAGAACGGCCGCGTGCTGGACGAGGTGCGGTCCCGGCTCGACCGGCTGGACCGGCTCGTGCTCTGCGCGCAGCACTACCGGACCAGGCCCGTGCGCACCGCCGAGGGCGTGGAGGAGAACTTCGCCCTGTCCTACCTGAGCCGCTTCGTGCTCAGCCACGGCCTGCTCGACCTGCTCCGCGCGAGCGACGACCCGGTCGTGATGAACGTGTGCGGCACGGGCACGCCCATCGGCTCGATCAACTGGGACGACCTGGCCTTCGAGCGGACCAGGGGTGGCTTCAAGGCGTTGATGCAGGCCAGCCGGGCGAGCGACCTGCTGGGCGTCGCGTTCGCGGAGCGCGCGGAGGGCGTGCGGTGCGTGCTCTACAACCCCGACTTCGTGCGGACGAACCTCCAGCGCGGGCTGCCGCAGCCGTGGAAGGCGCTGGCGGTCACGCTCGTCACCGTGCTCGGCACGTCGCTGGAGAAGGGCGTCGTGCCGCTGCTGCACCGGCTGGAGAACCCGCCGCCCGAGCCGCTCAGCGCGTTCCGCGCGCACAAGCGCGTCGACCTGGCCTCGCGCGCGTTCGCCCGGTGCTACGACCCGGCCGACGCGCGGCGGCTGCACCTGGCCACCACCGCGGTCCTGCGCGACCTCGGTCGGGCGGACCTGTCACCCGACCGCTGACCCACGCGGCCGGGCTCACGCGTGGCGCTTGTGGCCGCCGATCCCCTCGTCGTCCGCGCCGTGCCAGAGCGCGTGGTCGTACGGGTCGTCCGGGACGAACACCACGTCCTGCTCGACCGCCCGGCGCGGCGCGGGCGCGGTCCGGTCGCCGTTCTCCAGCACGTCGATCCTGGATTTGAGCAGATCGATCGCGCGCCACATCTCGGTGATTTCCCCGTCCACAACCCACCCTCTTCCCACCGCGAATCAATCGACGTGCCGAAACTAGCGTGACGCTCGTCTCAACCCCAACCCCTAAAGACCCCGGACACCCCCTAGTGAACAAAGGAAGAATCATGGATCGCGCTCGCAACCTGACAATGCTGATCAGCCGCGTGCTCGTCGGAGCGATATTCATCCTGCACGGCCTGATCAAGGCCACCAACCTGGAGGCGAGCATCGACGGGTTCGCCACCTACGGCGTCCCGCTGCCGACCGTGTCGGTGTGGTTCGCCCTCCTGGTGGAGATCATCGGCGGCGTCGCGTTCATCGTCGGCTACGCCACCCCGGTGGTCGGCGTGCTGTTCGCGCTGGTGACCGTCGGCGCGCTGGTGTTCGTGCACGCCGAGAACGGCTTCTTCGCGGGCAAGAACGGCATCGAGTACGTGCTCGTGCTCGCGGTGGTGAGCGTCGGGATCGGCTTCAACCCCGGCACCATCGGCGTGGGCCTGTCGAAGGCGCGCGACTCCGTCCGGTCGTGACGCGCGAACGGGTGGGGCACCGGTCCCCCGGCGCCCCACCCGTTCCCCGCGGTCAGAGGACGAGCGTCCTCGCGACCACCTGCGTGCTGTCCGTCAGGCAGTAGGTGTGCCCGCCGACCCAGTTCGACATCACCACGTACCCCGGCGTGAACGTCAGGAAGCCGGGGCGGTCGGTCGCCAGCGAGCCGACACCGCCGGTGAACGGGATCGGGTTGTCCGCGGGCACCGCCTCCACGTTCGTCAGCCCGGTCACCTCGACCGAGCCGGGTGCCGTGCCCCCGACGCCCACGGTGTGGGTGAGCCGCAGGCCGTTGGCCGGGACGTCGATGTGGGCAGGCCCCAGGTCGAGCAGGGTCATGCTGACGTCCAGGTCGACGACGTCGTGCCGCCGCACCAGCCTCGGCGCCACCACGGACACCTCGAAGCGCACGTCGAAGTTGCCGACGGTGGAGTTCGGGTCGTCACCGCAGGAGTACGGGACGACCGCGGTGCCCGCACCCGTGCTCGGCGCCGCCGACGCGACGGGGGCCGTCCCGACCACCGACGTGAGCGCGAGAGCCGCGAGCAGGTGGGCACCACCACGTGACCAGTTCATGGAACACCTTCCCCAGTGGACGATCCGCCGGGAGAACCGGGACCGGTCATCCGGCGGACGCCGCGGCACGCGCCGCGGCCGCTTCGGCGAACATGTCGGCGGCGTGCACCCGCAGCGACTCCGACACCACTCCCGCCGCTTTCGCCGACAGCACGTCGGCCAACATGTTCAGCTGGATCCGGAGGAGCTTCACCGCGACCGGGTCGGTGATGCGCACGGTCCCGTCCGGCTCGGTCACGAGCACGTCGTGCGCCGCGTTGACGACGACCTCGGGAGCCGGGATCACCGTGTTGCGCAGGTGGACGAACACCTGGGTCGCCTCGGCGAGGGCGCGGAACCCGAAGGCCCGCCCGGTCGTGGCGACCAGGACGACGACGCCCTTGCCGCACAGCGGCGGATCGGCGACCGGCCGCGACGCCCAGTCCAGCGCGTTCTTCACCACGCCCGGCAGCCCGTGCAGGTACTCCGGGGTGGCGAGCACGATCCCGTCGGCGGCGCGGACGGCGTCCCTCAGCCGCGCCACGGCGGGCGGCGCGGGCTCGACGTCGAGGTCCGCGTCGTACAGCGGCAGGTCGCCGAGCCCGTCGAAGACCTCGAACTCCAGCCCCTCCGGGGCCAGCGCGGGCAGTGCGCGCAGCAGCGCGCTGTTGTACGAGCCGTCGCGCAGGGAGCCGGAAATCGCGAGAACGCGGGACACCACGTGCACCTCTCCTCCTGTTCGGAGATCCAGACAACCGCATGCCCGGTGCGCGTGACACCCCTAAAACCGTTGCTGGGGAGGGGAACAGGGGTTGATGAGGGGTTGTCCGGCGCGGACGGCACCACTAAGATAACCGACCGCGGACGAGCCGGAGGCCCGTGCGGGTCACCGCACGGGCCTCCGGTGTCGAGCGGAACCTCACAGCCGGGCGGTGCCCTTCGCGGCGACGGAGGTCCCCACCTGGGCGAGCCGGTCCTCGGCGCGCTGGCGGGCGGTGCCCCTGGTCCGCTCGGTGGCGTCGGCCTTGCCCGCCGACGGGCCGGTCCGGTCGCCGACGATCCCGTTGCGGACCCTGTTGTTGTCCGCCACCTCGGCCACCGGGTTGTTCGCGGTCAGCGTGAGCGAACCGTTGACCACGTTGTCGTCCAGCGTCGTGCGGCCCCCGGTGGTGTTGGAGATAGCGACGTCCCTGGCGAAGTAGCCGCCCGACGCGCAGGAGTCGAGCCCGCCGTTCGGGCCGAGCTGCACGCCGCCGACGTTGCCCGCGAACGTGGCCCTGCCCTGGACCGCGCTGCCGCACACCACGCTGCCGGTGGCGTTGTTGAGCACGGACAGCGTTCCGTCCACGAAGGTCCCGTGCAGGTCGGTGAAGTACGCGCCGTTGGTGCTGACGCCGCCCGTGACCTCGCTGTCGGTCACGGAGACCTCGCCGACGCCCGCGGTGACCGCGCCGTCGACCTTGGACCCCTGCTCGGCGAACAGGAAGCCCTCGACGGTGGCCGAGCCCTTCGGCTGCACCACCACCCCGCCGGTGTCGGTGTTCTTCAGGAAGACGCCGAAGCCGCCCGCCGCCAGGGTGACGGCGCCGTCGATCCGGCTGTCGGTCGCGTCGAGGTAGCCGTTGGCCGCGACGGCGACCGCGCCGTTGACCGTGCCGCCGTTGACCACGAGGTTGCCGCCCGCCGCCACGCGCACGTCACCGGTGATGGTGGTGCCCCGCAGCGAGCACGACTGGCCCTCCGGCACGAACAGGTCGTTCGGGACCGTGACGGCCCCGCCGCTGCCCACGCAGTACGTCACCAGGTCCGCGCTCGCGCTCTGGGCCGTGCACACCACCGAGGCGGTGAGGATGGCGCTCAAGATCGCGAGCGTGGGTGCGGTCCGTGTAGCCATCTGAGTTCTCCCTGCTCTGCGAAGCTACTTGCCGATGTCGGATCGCGAGGCCGCGCGCACGATGACGCCCTGCTGCCTGCGGGTCAGTGCGCTGCTCGCCACGAGGCCGTCGGTGACCTGTTCGACGTGCCGGACGAACGCCCCGTGGTCCGGGTAGTCGCGGTGCTGGTCGACGAGGTCGCTGATGGTGCAGCCGTCGCCGGTGTCGACGTTCGGGACGCCGGTGTCGTCCTGCCCGATGACCACGGTCGGTCGTTCGTCGGAGTCGGGGCAGGCGTCGCCGCCCGCCGCGACGACCGTGAAGGACACCTCCCGCGTCGCGGCCGTGTTGCCCGCCTGGTCGGTGGCCCGGTACCGCACGGTGTGCGCGCCGACCGCGGTCACGGCGACCGGGGCCGAGTACCGCGTCCAGTCGCCGCCGTCGAGCGAGTGCTCGACGAGCGCCACCCCGGACTGGGCGTCCGTCGCGGTGATCGTCACCGTCGCCCTGCCGACGTAGTGACCGCTCGGGTTCGTGGTTCCCGCGAGCGACGCGGACGTCGTCGGGGGCGTGGTGTCGACCGGTGGTGCCGCGACGACGGTGAACCCGACCATCCCCTCCGGCGACACGTTCCCCGCCCGGTCGGTCGCCCGGAAGTGCACCATGTGCGACCCGACCGCCGACACCTCCACCGGCACCGTGTACACCACCCAGGAACCGGAATCCACCTGGTACTCCGTCAACTCCACACCAGACCCGACATCGGACGCCGCCACCGTCACCGTCGCCCTGCCCACGTACGCACCGCTCGCGTCCCTCGTCCCCGACACCTCCCCCGACACCACCGGCGGAGTCGTGTCCGACGGTGGTTCGACGACGCGGAACGACACCGACCCGATCTCGGAGGTGTTGCCCGCGCGGTCGGTCGCCCGGAACCGGACGGCGTGCTCGCCGACCGCGGTGACGCGCACCGGCTCGGTGTAGGGGGTGAAACCGGCGCCGTCGACCTCGTGCTCGACGAGCCCCACGCCGGACCCGGCGTCGGAGGCGTTCACGGTGACCGTCGCGGTGCCGAGGTAGTCGCCCGCGGCGTTCTTCGGACCGGTGACCTCCGCGCCCACCGTCGGCGGGGTCGTGTCGGCGCCGCCCTCGGTGACGGTGAACTCGCCGACCATCGACCCGTGGCCGGGGATCGCGCAGAAGTAGCGGTACTTGCCGGGGGTGAGCGTGATGGTGGCCTCGTGCTTGCCGTTCTGCGTGTCGAACGGGTTGGCCAGCACGTTCAGGTCGACGTCGTGGTTGTAGCCGGGGGTCGAGGTGTCGAAGGTGAGGGTGTGCGGCATGCCCGTGGTGTTGCCGGTGGCCTCGCTGTTCTCCCAGACGATCTTCGTCACGCCCGCCACGGCCGTGGTCGGTGCCGACCTGTACCGCGTGACGTCGTTGTCCGCGGTCCAGGTCAGCACCTGCTCCTGGGCCTGAACGGGTCCGGTGGTCACCGCAGAGGCCGGGACGACGGCGATCAGCGACGCCCCCACCAGGGCGGTCGCCACACCGGCGATCAAACGTCGAAACATGCTGCACCTTTCCCGAGTGCGGTGGCCGGCCGGTGCGCCGCGGGGCGCACCGACCGGCCGTGGACCACTACAGCGACCGCACTCGGATGTTGCGGAAATCGATCACATCGTTGGTGCCGTGGTTCTGGAGCCCGAGGAAGCCCTCGGTGAACTGCCGCAGATCCGTCGGCGGGTCGCCCGCGCGGGAGGACTGCTTGCCCGGCGTGTTGTCGAACTCGTTGATCACCACGCCGTTGCGGATCATCGTGTAGTGCTGGCCGACGACCTTGATCTCGTAGTCGTTCCAGACGGCCTTCGGGGTCGCGCCCGCCTGCGGCAGCTCCCGCGGGTCGAAGTTGTAGACCGACCCGGTCTTCTGCGGCTCACCGGTCTCACCGTCGTAGATCTGGATCTCGTGGCCGCAGAAGATCGCGACCCAGGCCGGCGAGGTCCTGGCCGACCCCGTGGTCCCGCAGCTACCCGGTGGACGCTGGTCGAGCGGGATGCGCGGATCGGGGAACCTCGTGAACACACCGCTGTTGGCGCGGGTGCCCTCCGGTGACACGTCGCGGAACTGCAACCGCACCGAGAAGTCGCCGAACTGCCTACCCGTGAAGTACAGCATCCCCAGTCCGCCCGAGGACCGCAGCGAGCCGTCGGGCTGGATCGAGAACGACCCGCTCGGCGCCTGCACCCAGGGCCGCAGCGACTGCGCCGTGCCGTCGAAGATCGGCTCGTACCCGGTGTTGCCCGGCCTGCCGACGTCCGAGCCCGCCGCGGCGCGGACCACGGCGCCGTTCTCCCGGCCCGTGATCACACCGTCGGCCTGCAACCGGTCGACGACCGCCGTGACGTGGCGGACGAAGGCGCCGTGGTCCGGCCACGCGCTCTCGTCGTCGATCAGGTCGTTGATCGTGCACCCGCCGCCCACGGTCTTGTTGGCGACACCGGAGTCCGAACCGCCCAACCACACCACGTCGCGGTCGTCGGGAACGGCGCAGCCGACGTTCACGGCCACCGGCACCACGCTGGTCTCCCCGTCCGCGTAGGTCACGGTGAGCTTGGCCTGGTAGTTCCCGACCCGTGCGTAGGTGTGGCGCGGGTCGGCCTCGGTCGACGACGTGCCGTCGCCGAAGTCCCAGCGGTGGGAGGCACCGCCGGACCGGGAGCCGGTGAAGCCGATGGTGAGCGGCTTGTTCTGCACCTCGACCGACGTCGCGGCGGGCGCGGGTGTCTTCGCCCCGCCCTGGTAGGTGATCCGGATCAGCTTCTGGTTCGGGTGCAGGGTGAAGAAGCCCCCGCCGTAGTCGAGCAGGTAGAGCGCGCCGTCCTTGCCGAACTTCGCGTCCATCCAGCTCTGCAACCTGTCGTTGCCGTTGCCGCTGGGGATGATCGAGCGCAGCGACTCGGCGAACACCGGCGGGGCCGCGGTCGGGACGCCCGCCGGGTCGACGGTCACGGCGATCCGGTTGGCGGCGTTGGCCTGGTCACCGATGAACCACTTGTCGTCCCAGTACTCCGGCCAGGCGACACCGCTGCCGGTGTCCACCAGCTCCCGGTGGTAGGTGGGACCCGACATGACCGCCTGGCCGCCACCGCGCAGGTACGGCTGCGTGTAGGTCGCGTCGGCCGCCTTGTACGTCGGGATGCCGCTGCCGTCGGGGCGTTCCGGGAACACCGGGCCGCCACCGTCCGGCGAGTACCAGATCATGTTGTCCTTGACCGGCGGCAGGTCGACCAGACCGGTGTTGCGCGGCGACTCGTTCTTCGGGGCGTCGCAGTCGTACCAGCCGGTCAGCTTCGTGGCGTCGGTGGTGCTCCGGTCGCGGTAGGGCTGCCTGTTGCCCATGCAGTAGGGCCAGCCGTGGTTGCCCGCCTCGGTGATGATCGTGGCGGTCTCGTACTTGGCGGGCCCCAGGTCCGCGCTCGGCGCGGACGCGTCCGGGCCGACCCAGGCGGCGGTCAGCCACTGGGTGGTCGGGTCGATCTGGAGGCGCGAGATGTTGCGCACGCCCATCACGTAGATCTCCGCGCGGGTCTTCTCCGTGCCCGGCGGGAACAGGTTGCCCTGCGGGATCGTGTACGTGCCGTCCGGCTCCGGGTGGATCCGGATGATCTTGCCGTTCAGGTCGTTGGTGTTCCCCGCCGTGCGACGGGCGTCCTGGAAGGACAGTCCCTGCCAGTCGGCCGTCCAGTTGTTGCCGGAGTAGCCCGAGGAGCCCTGGGAGGAGTTGCTGTCGCCGGACCCGACGTACAGGTTGCCCTTGGCGTCGAAGGCCATGCCGCCGCCCGCGTGGCAGCAGCTGTGCTGCTGGACCTCCCACTGGAGCAGGTCCTTGCGGGTGGCGAGGTCGATCGTCTGCGCGGTCCGGTCGTAGGTGAGCCGGGAAACGGTCCGCTTGCCGGTCCGCTTCTCGCGGTCGACGGTGTCCTGCGGCATCCAGTAGACGTAGAGCCAGCCGTTCTCGGCGAACTTCGGGTCGGGCACGATGCCGAGCAGGCCCTCCTCGTTCTTGACCAGTTCCGAACCGCTGCCCCGGTTGCCCATCACGGGCAGGGTCGCCAGCAGCGACACCGTCCTGGTCTCGGGCTTGAACTGGTGGATCGTGCCGCAGCCGAGGCCCACCTTCGGGTCGGCCCAGTCGACGACCGGACCGGTCGGGCAGGCGCCCTTGCCGACGTAGAAGATCGTGCCGTCCGGGGCGACGGTCAGGCCGTGCGGCTCACCGATCTGGTCGAGCTGCCCGGTCTGGTTGGCCGCGGTCAGCCGCTCGACCTTGTAGTTCGAGGCGATGGTGGCCTGGCAGTCGCCGCGCACCACGCCGGTCGTCCACTGGAGGGCTCCGGTCAGGTGCTCGCGGAACGCGTCCTCGCGGTAGCTGTCCTCGGTGTGGCCCATGCCGGTGTAGAAGGACCGCCCGCCCTCGTAGTCGCGGCACCAGGAGATCGGGTGGAACGGCCCGTTGGCCCCCTGGCCGGGGTCGTAGTGGCGTTCCTCGACCTGGGCGACGGTGTGCACCGTCCCGATCGGGTTCGGTTCCCAGTTGTACCAGCGGTCGGAGCGCGTGATGGTGAGCGGCAGGTCCTTGGTGGCCGGGTGCTGCCGGTCCAGGACGTTCACCACGGACTGGCGCACCTCCGGGATCGGCGGCGGACCGCCCCCCGCGAACAGCCGCAGGTCGGCGAGCTGCACCAGCGGCTCACCGGAGTTGGCCGTGATGTTGAGCCGGTAGTGCTGGAACGACCGCGGCTCCGCGATGGTGAACGTCTTGGCCTGCAAGCGTTCCGGGAACGTCTGGCCGGTCCGGCGGTCCAGGTCGGTCCAGGTCGTGCCGTCCGCGGAGCCCTGGAGCGTCCAGTCCTTCGGGTCGCGGCCCTGGGTGTCGTTGGCCGACGTGAGGGAGTAGCTCGCCACCTCGGCGGCGGCGCGCAGCCGGTAGGCCACCCAGCCCGTCGGGGTCCGGGTGAGCCACTTGGTGGCCGGGTTGCCGTCGGTCAGCTTCTCCTTGGTCTCGTTCGGCGCGTTCTCGCCGCTCGCCGTCACCGACTCCACGATCGGGTCGGGGCCGACGGGGCGGGTGCCGATCAGACCGGTGAACCAGCTCGACTGGTCCTGCGCCTTGGCCGCGTCGGCCACGCCGAGGAACCCGCCACCCGCCTTCATGTAGTCCCGCAGCACGGCTTCCTGGTCGGCGTCGAGGGCAGCGCCCTGCGCCGACAGGAACACCACACCGCGGTACCGGGCGAGGTTGTCGGCGGTGAACGCGGCGGGGTCGGACGACTGGTCCACCCCGATGCCGTTCGCCGCGCCGATCTCCCTGATCGTCTCGACCGCCCGGCCGACCGGGTCGAGCTGGTCTGCGGCGGCGCCGTGGAAGACCAGGACGGACACCGACGTCGCGGCGGCCACGGCGTCGGGCACCGGTGACGGCTCGGCACGGCCGGCGGACGCGGGGGTCAGCGATCCACCGATCAGGGCCACCACGGCGGTGATCGTCAGCAGTGCGTTCCTACCCGTTCTCCGGCGAGATCCGCGCGGAGAGGTCGTTGGCCCCATCCCTCACTCCTTTGCCGTGGCCGGGCCACGAGGTCATCCTGATGGCGGGTGTTGGTGCTGCCCCTGCGCGTCGGCCGGGACCTGCGTCGGCACCGGCTCGGGAGTCGCCGTGGCCGCGGTGCCGTGGGCGTGCCCGCGGAAGCGGTCGATCGCCTCCTGCGCGCCGGGCGGCATGCTGCCGTCGGCCGCGCGCACGAGGAAGATCCCGGACATCCCGGTCTCCGAGTGGGTCTGCACGTGGCAGTGGTACATCCACGCGCCGGGTCCGACGCCCTCGCCCGCGAGGACCTGGAACCCGAACGAGCCGCCGGGGTTGAGGTCCTTGTTGTCGATCACCTGGCTGGGGTCGGTCGGGCCCTCGAGCATCCCGGTGCGGTTGTCGGCCCACCGGTGCGCGTGCAGGTGGAAGGTGTGGAACTGGTTGCCGTGGCCGATCGCGATCCACTCCACCCGCTGGCCGAGGTTCGCCTCGAAGATCGGCGTGTTCGGCGCGACCTGGTTGTTGATGGACATCTCGTTGAACACGACGGTGAACTGCTCGTCCGGCAGGATGTCGCCGCGACGGCGCACCACCAGCGCGCCGTACAGGCCCCTGGCGATGCCCAGGGTGCCGTGGTCGGTGCCCATGGCGTGGTCGTGGTAATGCCAGTAGCCGGCACTGCCCGGCATCCACCGGCGCCCCGACGCGAGGAACATCTCGCGCGAGCGCCAAATGTAGGTCCGGGTTTCTCCCGGATTGTTGAATGAGGCGTTGAGCGGGCTTCCGTCGGAGTCGACGCTGTAGTCCACTCCATGGGGGTGGATCGACATTCGCCGGTCGGTGTTGTTGACGAGGGTGATTTCGAGCGTGTCGCCCTCGTAGATCTCCAGGATCGGTCCGGGGATTGTCGCCTTGCCCGGTTCGAGACCATAGCCGTACAGGTTGCCGGGCAGTGCTTCCGCGTACATGGTGATCTTCCGGACCGTGCCCGTCCGCGCGCTCGCGGAATCGCTGGGCGCCGCGGCGCCCAGCGTCAGGGCCACCGGTGTGGCCAGGGCCGCCGTGCCGGTGGCCAGCACCGCTCGGCGGGAGACCAGGGTGGTGAACCAACCGGGCCGGGAGCGTTCGTCCATCGTTCTCCATCCGGGTCGACTGGAATCGGTTCAGAACGGAACTCCACGTCCGCGAACCGGGACGACTGCATGAGGGCACGGTGAACCGCAATTGCCTGTATAAGCATTTCCGCTCTCGTGGAACCGTCCTCGGGACAGTTGTCCACGTTGTTCAGCCGCGCTTCCGCGCGGTGGGACTTTGTTCTTCTTCCGCCTCTACCATTGGCAACTTATGCATGTTTTCGACGAAAGTGAAGGGCCAAGTGGCCCAATGGACCGGACAGCCTTTGTCATAACGCTGAGCGTCCGGCCGCGGAGCGGGTTCACATTTCGGGTGGACGGCACCGCTCCGGTCACCGGGCGGTGAAGTCGATGCTCACCTTCGCGCCGGTGCCCCGGTCCTGGGCCGTCACCGTGTAGGTGCCGGGGTGGTGGATGCCGTCGTGGCCGGGGGCGTCGCCGAACCACTCGAAGTCGACCCGCGCGTAGCCCGAGGCGTCCGCCTGCGCGCCACCGCTGTACACCAGGTTGCAGGGACCGCTGGACAGCCTGGGGCAGACGCCGCCGGACGCGGCCGGGTCCGCGATCTCGACGTCGACGAACGTGTCGACGCCGCCGTCCGAGGTCTCGATCAGGATGGTCCTCGGGGTCCCCGCGGCGAACTCGCCGGGGCTCAGGGAGAGCTGGAAGTTCTTGACGGCGTCGGTGGTCGTGGTGGTCGCCGGTGGGGCTCCGGGATCGGCGGCGGGCTGCTGCCGGGCGGGAGGCCTTCCCTCGGTCGTGCCGTCCACGGGCGCCGGTCCCCCGGTCGAGGTCGGGCCGGGGTCGGAGCCGGACGGCTGCGGCGCGCCCGCGTCGGGGGTGCCCGCGCCGGACGTGCCCGCGGTGGCCGGGGGCGGCGCCACCGAGGACGTCCCCCGCGAGTCGAACAGGTCGGGGAGGTCCTTGCCGGTGAGGAAGCCGACCAGGCCCGTCACGTCGGCCAGGAAGCCCAGTGCCGCGAGCACCACGGCCACGACCGCCGTCCTGCGCACCGCCCTGGCCGCGGCGGACGGATCACCCTCACCCACGGCGGCTCCCCGATCTTCGACGGGCCAGGACCGGGAGCCGCACGCCGCGGCGTGCGGGTCCACCTCGCGCCGCGCGCTCCACCCGGCGACCCTATGTCATCCCCCACCGGAAGGAGCCGGGTTTCCGCTCGGCTCGCCTCAGGTGGTCAGCG
Source organism: Umezawaea sp. (assembly GCF_036375055.1). GTDB lineage: Bacteria > Actinomycetota > Actinomycetes > Mycobacteriales > Pseudonocardiaceae > Umezawaea. The sequence continues at coordinate 90,208 of NZ_DASUSQ010000006.1, read as the reverse complement.
CCGGGCCCTTGAACACCTGCTCGGAGTGCCAGTCGACGTGCACGGCCGCGGGCGGGGTGGTGCCGGGCCTCGGTCGCAGCGGCCGACCGTGCAGGTCGTAGACGACCTTCCCGGCAGGGGTTCGGCTGGTGTACCTGGCCGACACCGCGATCCGCAGGTCGTCGGCGAGACCGAGGACGCCGCGGTCGAACAGCTTGTGGTGCAGGGAGCACAGCGCCAGACCGTTGTCCGGCTCGTCGGGCCCGCCGAAGGTGAACCACCGCACGTGGGCGGCCTCCACACCGACCACCGCCGCACCGAGCTGCCCGTCGAAACCGCAGAAGGCGCACTGCCGGTCCCACGCCTCCAGGACGGCGGCGGGCCAGGACCCGCTGCGGTGGCGCCGGAGCGGTTCCCGGCCCGCCGCGCCGAGGACCACGTCGGGGTCCAGACCGACCGCGGCCAGCACGTCCGGCGCGACGGTCGGCGGGAACTCGGCCTCGACAAGGAGCCTCGCCGCCGAGGCGGCGAGGTCCGCGTTCCGCAGGGCTTCCTCCAGCAGCGGTTCCAACCGGCCGACGACCGCGCCCGCCGCGAGCGGACGCACCCGGTCCATCGGCACGTCCCGGTCCAGCGTCCAGATCCCGTCCGACCGCAGCCGGGTGAACGGGTACGCCGCGCTCTGCGCCGGCTGCGTGGAGGACGGCGGCCCGTAGTCCCGGATCAGGTCGGCCAGCTTCTCGACGGCGGTCGCCCAGGGCACCTCGCTCGTCCCCGTGGCCGACAGCCGCCCCAGGGCGAGCAGCACCAGCAGCGGCTTGTGCGGCGACCTCGTCCCACCGGCGCGGTGCGACCGCAGCGAGGACAGCCGAGCCAGCACCTCGTCCTGGGACACCACGCGCTCCGCCACGCCGTGAATCATGACCGATCGCCCGGCACGGCCTACACCAGCGCGGTCACCGTGCCCCTGATGCCGAACAGCGACTTGCCGTAGACCTCGGCCGCCACCTCGGGGTTGAGGACGGCGTGGCGGCTGCCGGTCTCGACGTCGCGCCAGACGCGCTGCAACGGGTTCGACTCGCCGAAGGTCGACGCGCCCTGGGCCGAGCAGACGAGGCGGACGGCCTCGCGGGCGTGGACGACGGCCATCCCGGCGTCCATCCGCATCCGGGCACGGGCGTCGTAGTCGGGGAACACCCCGGACCGCGCGGCCTCGTCGAGGTCGGCCGCCGCGCGGTAGGCGTGCAGCTGGGCGGAGTCGGCGAGGGACGCCGCGTTGCCCGCGGCGATCTGGACGGTGGGCGCCTGCGCCTGGGTGGCGTAGTCGGTCATGGTCAGCCCGCGCCGCGGTGCCCGGTCCGCCAGGACGTCGACGGCTGCCGCGGCCAGCCCGAGGTGGGGCCCGGTCAGCACGACCGCCGCGACCGGGACGAACGGCGCCCGGTAGAGCGCCTCGTCGGTGAAGGGGGTGGCGTAGCGGCCCTCGACGGCGTCGGGGACGGAGTGGAAGCGGTGCGCGGGCACGAAGACGTCCTCGCCGACGAGGGTGTTCGACGCGGTGCCGCGCAGACCGGTCACGAACCAGGTGTCCTCGACGGTCAGCTCCGACATCGGCGCGAGCACGATGCCGACGGCGTCCGCCGTGCCCTCGGCGTCCGGCCGGACGACCCCGAGCACCGCCCAGTCGGCGTGCGCGCACCCCGACGCGGGAGCCCAGCGCCCGCTGACCCGGTACCCGCCCTCGACCGCGTGCGCGGTGCCCGCGGGGGTCACGACACCGGCGACGCGGGCGTCGGGGGTCGTGCCCCAGACGTCGTCCTGCGCCAGCGCGGGGAAGAGGCCGACGAACCACGCGCTGGCGTTGAGCAGCGAGGTCACCCAGGCGGTGGAGCCGCAGGCCCGCCCCAGCTCGCGGGTGACCTCCAGCAGCGTGCGGAAGTCGGTTTGCCGACCGCCGTAGCGCGCGGGCCGCGTCAGCGACAGCAGACCCGCGGCGGCGAGGGCCCTGACGTTCTCCTCGGGCACACCGCGGTCGCGGTCGGTCGCCGCGGCGTTGTCCGCCAGCAGCGGGCGGAGCGCGGCGGCGCGCTCGACGAGGTCGACCCGCAGCGTGCGCGCGGCGTCGGTGGTGCTGGGGGCGTCCATGGTGATGCTCATCGTCGTCTCTCCGGGGGTGGGGGTTCAGCTGGCGGCGGCGAGGAGGGAGTGCGTGCCGAAGACGCGGCGCGCGTAGACCAGCGGGGCGACGGGGGTCGACTCGGCCTCCTCGACGCGCACGACGAGCAGGACGTGGTCGCCGCCGTCCACGTGGCGCTCCACCCGTCCGGCCGTCCAGCCCGCGGACTCCGGCAGGTGGGGCACTCCGGAGCGGAGCGTCCAGGCGACACCGTCGAACTTCAGCCCCGGCCCCCGGCGCCCGCGGGCGAACGTCGAGGCCAGCTCCTGCTGGTGGGCACCGAGGATGTTCACCCCCACCCGGTCGCCCGGCCGGAGGTGGACCAGCAGGCCCGATGCGCGGTCGAGGGCGAAGCTCACCAGCGGCGGGTCGAGCGAGAGGGAGGCGAAGCTCGACACGGTGCTGCCGTGCGGCCGTCCGTCGGCGGTGGTCGCCGTCACCACGGTGACCGGGGCGCACACCCCGCTCATCAGCTCGACGAAGGTCTCTCGGTCGATCATGGTTGTCTCCAGGTGCGATCGGGTTCGACACCACCGAGTAGACGCCCGCTCCCCCGGCAGGCGCTCGGTCCGCCGGCACGGGGTTCCGCCGCCCCGTTGGGCTTCCGGCTCAATCCCCGTCGCGGGGCAGCAGGACGGCGTCCCCGAGCTCCTCGGCGAGCGCGAGCGCGGTGTGGAGGCTGGAGCGGCGGTCGGTCAGGTCGCGCCCCAGCACCTCCTGGGCCCGCTTCACGCGGTAGGTGACGGTCCCCCTGGCCACGTGCAGGCGGCGGGCGACGTCGCCGAGGCCGCGTTCCGCGTCGAGGTAGTGGTAGAGCGTGGTCCGCAGCGCCTCCACCGGCGCCGTGCGGGCGGCCAGCCCACCGAGTTCGCGGCGCACGAACTCACCGGCCGCGACGAGGTCCGCGGTGGCGAGCGCGACCGCGGCGACGTCGGCGTAGGCCGTGGCCCGCCGCGGCTCCCGCCCGGCCCGGCGGCGCAGCAGCTCGACCTCCCGGCCCCGCTCGGCCTCGCGGTGGGAGCGGCGGAAGCCCGCGACGCCGTCGGCGGGCGTGCCGAAGGACGCGTGGACCTCGTGCCGGGCCAGCACGTCCACGACGGACTCCCACGAACCGGTCCGGCCCGCGCCGCCGCCCCACGCCCACAACCGCCCCGCCGCCACGGGCACGACCAGCGTCGTGGTGGCGCCCCTGGCCCGCAGCGCCTCGACCGCCGCGGCCCTCAGCCCGCCGTTGGACGCGTCGGACCACACCACGGCCGCCTCGTGGGTCCGCCGCAGGTCGTGGCCGAGGACGCGCGAGGCCTCCTCGGCGTCCACGGTGGACTCCCCGCCCACCAGTGAGCGCACGACGTCCGCCCGCGCGGCGGCGAGGCTGGTGGTCCACACCTCGTGCTCCGCGAAGTAGGTGCGGACCATCGTGTCGGAGAGGTCGTCGACGTAGGAGAACAGCTCGCGGGAGACCGCCGTGACCTCGTCGACCGCGACCTCCGGGTCGGCCAGTTCGGCGCAGGCCCGCAGGAACGCCTCGGCGGTCGCCGCGTGCCCGGCGCGGACGCCCCGCAGCACCTGGTCGAGCGGCACGGCCCGGTGGACCAGCTCGCGGATGCCGCCCAGGGTCGCCTCGTCGGCGGGCGGGGCCGACGCCCGGCCCTCCGCCAGGGTGAGCAGCGCCCGCAGGGTCGTCGCCTCGTTGCCCCGGCGGAGCACCTCGACCGCGTCCGGGCCGTCGCCGAGGGCGGGCACCTCGTCCACGATCCGGCGCACGACCGCGGCGCTCACCTCGACCGCCCACCGGGCGGGGCCCGCGCCGACCCGCGCGACGATCGCGCGCGGGCACGCCGCCCGGTCGAGGTCCACCTCGCCGCGCGGGCCCAGCCGGGCGATCCAGGCCCGCCGCACGTCAGCCCGCGACGAGGGCTCAGCCCGCGGCACGTCAGCCCGCGGCGAGGGCTTTGCCCGCGGCGAGGGCTTTGCCCGCGGCACGGGCGGCCTCGTGGGCGGTGGCCTTCAGCCGGGCGCCGAGGTCGGCGAACCGGTCCAGCTCCGGCTTGAGGCCGACGAGGGTGAACTCCCGTTCGACCACCGTGAGGTCGGCTCCCCAGGCGTCGGCGAGGATCCGGCGCAGGTACGGGGTGCTGTGGTCCCAGCCCTCCTTCGGGGTGCCCGCGGCGTAGCTGCCGCCCCTGGTGCTGAGCAGCACGACCGGCTTGCCCTCCAGGACGCGGTCGGCCGCCGTGCCCCCGGCGACCACCGCCCCGGCGATCACCAGGTCGATCCAGCTCTTCACGTGGGAGGACACGCCCCAGTTGTAGAGGGGGAACGCGAGCACGACGGCGTCGGCGGAGACCAGTTCGCCGTGCAACTCCCGTGCCAGGGCGTCGGCCGCCCTCTGCGTGGCGTCGCGCTGGTCGACGGGGGTGTTGTGCGCGGCGTCCACGGCCACGGCCCACGCGTCCGGGGGCAGCGGGTGGGTGCCCAGGTGACGGGTCACGACCTGCTCGTCCGGTCGTTCGGCGGCCCACTCGGCCACCACCAGGTCGGCCAGTTCCGCGCTGGCCGAGATCGGGCCGAGGATGCTCGCGTCGATGCGCAAGAGGGTCACGGGGATGCTCCTGACTGATTGAACGTTCAACTCGCGGCGCTGATGCTGCCACGTTCGAGTTGAATGTTCAATCCGCTAGGCTGCGCGCTGTGAGTGAGGACCCCCACTGGCTGACACCGACGCAGCTCTACGCCTGGATGCAGCTGACGGGCGCGATCACGCAGCTCCCCTCGGTGATCGACGCCCAGCTGCGCCGCGACTCCGGGCTGAACTTCTTCGAGTACTCGATCCTGGCCGGCCTGTCCGGCGCACCGCGGCGGGCGATGAAGATGGCCACGCTGGCGCAGATGGCCAACGGCTCCCAGTCCCGCCTGTCCCACGCCGTGAGCCGCCTGGAGAAGGGGGGCTGGGTCGAGCGGCGCACCTGCCCGGAGGGCTCCCGCTCGGTCGAGGCCGTCCTCACCGAGGAGGGCGTCCGGAAGATCACCGAAGCCGCCCCGTCCCACGTGCGGGAGGTGCGGCGCATGGTCGTCGACCCGCTCACCGACGAGGAGCTGGCCCAGCTGCGGAACGCCCTGCGCAAGATCATGCTGGTCGCCTCGCCGGAGGCGGTCCGCCTCCTCGACGACACGTTCGCCGAGACCACGGCGAGCGGTCAGTCCTCGGTGGACCGCTGATCGCCCGCGGGCCCCACCGGGACGCCGGGGCCGGTCCAGCTCGCGAGGAGTTCCAGCGCCCGCCGCGAGGGTGATCCCGGTTCGGTGGTGTAGACGAACAGGGTCGTGTCCGGATCACCCGGCGGGCTCAGGGACTCGTACTCCACGGTCAGCTCCCCTACGAGGGGGTGGCGCAGGCGCTTGGAACCGTGCGTGCGCTGGTGCACCCGGTGCTGCTCCCACCACTGGTCGAACTCCCGGCTGCGGTCGCGCAGCTCGGCGACGAGGGCGACCGTGGCGCGGTCGTAGGGGTCCCGGCCGATCTCGAACCGCAGGCTCTCGACGGCGGCGCGGGCCTGGTCCGGCCAGTCCACGAACAGCGACCGGGCCCGCTCGTCGAGGAACATCCAGTGCGCGTAGTTGCGCTCCCGGAGCGGGAGCCGGTCGAAGTCGGCGAACAGCGCACCGGCCATCCGGTTGGCGGCCAGCACGTCGGTGCGGCGCCCCAGGACGAGCGCGGGCTCGCCGTCGAGGGAGTCCAGCAGCTGGTAGAGCCCAGGACGCACCCGCTGGACGCTCGACGCCCGCCGGGGGGCCGACGCCGCCGGGAGCCCGATGAGGTCCTCCAGGTGCGTGCGCCCCGCCGCGTCGAGCCCGAGCGCGCGGCCGATCGCCTCGACCACCGCCGCGGAGGGCGTGATGCGCCTGCCCTGTTCGAGACGGGCGTAGTAGTCCGCGGACACCCCGGCCAGCAGCGCGACCTCCTCGCGCCGCAGGCCGGGCACGCGCCGCACCCGCCCGTCGGGCGGCAGGCCCGCCCGTGACGGGTCGACCTGGCCACGGGCCCGGCGCAGGAAGTCGGCGAGTTCGCGGTTGGTTCCGGCCACGCACCCGATTGTCCCCGATCCCGCCCGGTCGTGAGTGGCCCTCCGAGTCCTGGTCGGCTGCGTCCGAGGTCGCGCAGGGCCCGAGATGCGCGTCCACGGCCCGGTCCTCCGGTCCAGGCTTGAACTGGCCGGAACCGCGGCCCCGACCGCGGACGCCACCGACCTCCCCACCCGACCGCACGAAGGGACCCGCTCGTGAGCAAGATCCTCATCATCATGTCCGCCGCCGACACCTGGGAGCGCACCGACGGCTCGCGGTACCCGACCGGCTACTGGGCCGAGGAGGTGGCGGCACCGCACGAGAAGTTCGTCGAGGCCGGGTTCACCGTCGACTTCGCCTCCCCCGGCGGCGTGCTCCAGCCGCTCGACGCGCACAGCGCCGACCCCGCCGTCGCCGGACCGGACTGCGCCCACCACGTCGCGCACGCAGAACGGGCACTGCGCGAGTTCGGCCCTCTGCTCAAGCTCGACGAGGTCGACGTCGCCGACTACGTCGCGGTGGTCCTGCCCGGCGGCCACGGCCCCGTGGTCGACCTCCACCAGGACCCGGACCTCGGCAGGCTGCTCACCGCGGCGGACGCGTCGGGCACGCTGATCGGCGCCGTCTGCCACGGCCCGGCGGGCCTGCTGTCCGCCGTCGACCCCGAGGGCCGGTGGCTGTTCGCCGGACGGCGGATGGCGGCCTTCACCGACGAGGAGGAGCGGCTGTTCGGCACCGCGGACGGCGCACCGTGGCTGCTGGCGAGCAGGCTGCGCGAACGCGGGGCGCTGCACTCCGGCGGACCCGCCTACCAGGCGCACACCGTGTCGGACGGAACCCTGTTCACCGGCCAGAACCCCGCGTCCAGCGGGCCGCTGGCCGACGCCGTGATCGCCGCGCTCGCCGGGTAGCGCGGTCGGAGCGGATGTGCCGGGGACCGGCCCGGCGCACCCCGTCCGCTCAGGAACACCGGTAGTGCACGGGCAGGTGGTTCGGGTAGCTCCCCTCCCGACCCACCAGCGTGCGCTCGACATCGCTGATCGCCGCAAGCTGGAACGCCGCGGCCACCGACGGGAGCCGGTCCACCACGACGCCGTCGCGCCACAGCACCGTCCGCTGACCGCCGTCCACCAGCGCGTCACCTCCGACGACACCGCGACCGCCGATCGCCCTCGGGATCACGGCCTCGGTGGGGTAGGTGCGGACCAGCGCCCCCGCGCCGTTCCACTCGCTCACCGTGAAACCGTTGGGGTCCAGCAGGGTCCGTCCCACGACCCGGCCGTCGCGGATCGCCCACGGGTCGGCGTGGCCGTTCGCCGGGTGGGCCAGCGGGACCCACGTCCCGTCGGTGTTCCGGACGTACCCGCCCCCGGTCGTCGAACTGGTCGACGCGACGATCCGGAGCTGGTCGTCCACCGCGACCGGACGGGCGTCGGTCACGCCGGGGACGGGCAGTTCGCGGTAGGTCCCCGGCGCGGCGGCGGGCCACAGCACGACGACGCGCTGGTCTCCGGTGACCGCCTGCCCGACGACGTCCCCGCCGCTGGTGACCAGGCTCGCCCAGTAGCCGTCCCACGTGGACCTGCCGGGCAGCGGCGTGGCCGTCCCGAGCCGGTCGAAGGTGACGGCGACCCGCCGCGAGCCGACCACCTCGCTGCCGACCACCTCCCCGGCGGCGTTGACGTCGTCCATCACCGCCGTCTCGCTGGTGAGCCTCAGCACGAGCCGACCGTCGTCCCACACCGCCGCGCGGGTGTCGGTGTGGCGCCAGGTGCCCGCCACCCGGACCATCCGACTGGTGCTGCCCACCGCGACGCGCACGCCGTCGTAGCCGTGGACGGCCGAGGTGGTGGCCCCGGTCGGCACCTGCCACGCGGTGACCGAGCACGTCGCGGACTGGGCCTGTCCACCCGGCAGGAGCACCAGGCCGGACACCAGACCGGCGGTGGCCACCGCGCGCCACGTCCTACCCGTCCTCATGGGGAACCCCCTTCGCCGGAACCAGGATTCCCCGACCCTGCTCGGCCCGGCCGTCGTCCGGAAGCCGTTTCAGCCAGGAGTCGAACCGCGCTCACCCGGCGATGCCGATGACCTCGGCGAGGTCACCCCGCCCCCGGATGGCGAGCTTCCGGTAGGCGTTGGTGAGGTGCTTCTCCACGGACCTCAGGCTCACGCCGTACCGGGTGGCGATCTCCAGGTTCGTCCGCCCCTCGGCCGCGAGCCTCGCGACCCTCAACTCGGTCTTGGTCAACCCCGAGGCCGCCGCGGTGGGGTGCGGTCCCGGTGCGCCCGCCTGCCCGGCCGGGGTCGGGCCGACCAGCCCGGACGCCCCGCACGCCGCCGCGAGGCGGTGGCCGCGCGCCAGGTGCTCCTCGGCGCCCCGCCGGTCGGTCGCGCCGAGCAGCCCTCCCAACGACAGCGACGCCTTGGCCAGCTCCAGCGCGTTGCCCGAGTCCTCCAGCACGTCCACCGCCCGGCGGAGCGCCTCGACGCCGCGACCGCCGCCGACCAGCCGCCCGAACACCCGCAGCGCGCGGCCCCTCGCGGCCGGGGCGCCCCAGGCGTCCGCCCGCGCGCACGCCTCCTCGGCCAGGTCGACCGCCGCGTCGACGTCGCCCGCGCGCTCGTGCAGCACCACCGCCCAGAGCCGCCACGGGAACAGCGTGGGGTTGTGCCAGCCCGCGAGGTCCAGCTGCCTGCCGCAGTCGAGGAACAGCTCCAGCGCCGTCGCCGTGTCGCCGCCCGCCGCCACCACCGCCCCGCGCAGCATCCTCATCACCGCCGCCAGGCCGTTGTCGACGATGTTCTGCTCGTCGTAGCGGGCCAGCAGCCGCAGGCCCAGCTCCTCGTCACGGGCCTCCAGGGCCACCGCCCCCAGCACGCACAGGGACAGCGGGCCCGCCATGTTCCAGTCGAACGCGTCCGGCTCCAGCGCCGCCAGCGCCCGCGACCTGGCCTCCGCGATCCGACCGGAGTGCATCAGCACGAACGACCGCTCCACGCCGATGAAGTTCCGCTCGGTGGTCGCCCCCTGCTCCCGCGCGTGCTCCTCGGCCACGTCCAGCCACGACGACAGGCCGGTGAGCGAGTCGGCCGCCGCCAGGGTGGTGACCAGCTGCGGCATGGCGGTGTAGACGTGGGCGAGGGACGCGGGTTCGCGCGCCAGGATCGCGCCCGCCGCGGCGGCCACGTCCGACGCCCCGGCCCGCACCGCGATCGTGGTCGCGTGCAGCAGGACGGTGAGCAGTTCCCGTTCGGCCCCGGTCGCCACGCCCGGCGTGGGACCGAGCCCCCGCAGGCGCTCGACCGCCGCGTCGAGGCCGGTCTGCTCGCCGATGTCGGCGTGCCGCACCCTCGCCTCCATCCGGTGCGCGAGGTCGCGGTCGATGCCCACCAGCCCGTCCGGGCTCCCCAGTTCGTCGGCGAGGTCCCGGATCAGGTCCCGCACCGGCCGGGTGGCCGCGGCGAGCACGGACGGCGCCAGGCGGACCACGGCCGCCGCGCGCTCGCGGATCGACGTCAGCAGCGGGACGGCCTGGGAGATGTGCCGGACGGAGGCCGCGGTGTCGATGCCCCGCGTCGCCGTCGCCAGCTCCACCAGCAGCCGCCCCCGGTCCTCGCCGTCCACGGAGCTGTCCAGCAGCGCGCGTCTGAGGTAGCGGGCCGCCGTCTCGGGTGCGCGTCTGCGCAGGGCCGTGTCCGCGGCGGAGCGCAGGACCTCGATCGCGTGCGGCCCCTGCGGCGCGGTCACCAGCAGCAGCTGCGCCGCGACCTGCTCGGCCGGGAAACCGCGCACCCGCAGCAGTTCCGCCGCGCTCGCGTGGATCTTCTCGCGCTCCTCCACGGTCATCGTCCGCTGCACGGCCTCACGCACGACCCGGAGCATCGAGCCGGGGTGCCAGTCGGCGGCGAGCAGTCCCATCCGGCGCAGGGAGCGGAGCGCCTCGACGGCCCCGACGGGGTCCAGCCCCGCGAGCCGCGTGGCCAGTTCCTCGTCCGCGCCGTCGCCCAGCACCGCGATGGCCTTGGCGAGGGCGCGCACCGACTCCGGCTGCGCGCGCAGGGAGGAGGCCATCCAACCGCACAGCGACCTCGGCCGTGCCGAGCGGACCCTGTCCACGGCGTCCGCCAGCGGCCGGACCCCGCGGTTGGCCAGGTTCCGCAGCACCGTCCGCAGGATCGCCGGGTTGCCGCCGGTGCTCTCGTGGCAGGCCACGACGAACTCCTCGTCCGGGTCCGCGTCGAAGTGCTCGCGCACGAGCCGCCACGTCGCGGGCACCGACAGCGGAGGGGGCCGCAGCACGCTGGACGCCGCCGCGACCAGGTCCCGGACGAGCGGGACCTCCGCGCCGAGGTCGCCCTCCCGGATCGTGACGACGAGCAGCAGCCGCAGGCCGTACAGGCGTCTGGCGCAGCGGCCGAGCCACTTCAGGGACGCCTCGTCGGCCCACTGGAGGTCGTCGACCAGCAGCATCAGCGGCCGCTCCGCGGTGCTGACCCGGACCCACCGCTCCAGGCCCGCCGGGTCGTCGACGGGTGCCACCGCGCCGAGAAGCTGCCGCACCAGCCCGAGGTCGAAGTTCCTCTCCAGCACCGACGCGCTCGCCGAGAGCGCCCTGACCCCGAGCCCTGCGGCGATCTCGGGCAGGGCCGACAGCAGCGCCGACTTGCCGTTGCCGAGCGGGCCACCGACCACGAGCAGCGACCCGGCGCCCGACATGGCCCGCAGCAGGCCGTCGTTCACCTGACCGAACTCGGCTTCACGCTCCAACAGCATCGAGTCCACGTTCCTCCCCCACGAGTTCCAGCACCGGCCCCAGTTCGGCCCTCCCGGCGACGCCGACCTTGCGGTAGATGTTGGTCAGGTGCGCCTCGACCGTCCTCCTGGTCACGGACAGCCCCCGCGCGATGTCCGAATTGGACAGTCCTCGGGTGACCAGTCCGGCGACCCGCCGCTCCGACGGGGAGAGCACGGAGGTGATCCTCCCGCCCAGCTCGCGCACCCGACGGCCGAGCGGTCGCTCGCCGTGGACCGTCACCAGGTCGGTCACCTCGCGCAGCAGCGGCACGGCGTCCGCCGTCCTCCCGGTCTTGAGCTTGAGGTCGGCCAGCTCCGCGAGGGCGTGGGCGTACCTCATGCGCCACGGTGACCTCCGCAGCACCTGCACGGCCCGCGTGGTGAGCCGGACGGCGTCCACGTCGTCCCCGGCCATCCCCGCCCACAGCAGCGAGGCGCCGAGGACGCTCGGGGCGCCCCAGCGCTCGGCGAGCCGGACCTCCTCGTCCGCCAGCCTGATCGCCTCGTCGACCTCCCCGCACTCCCGGTGCGCGATGGCCGCCTGGGAGCGCCACGCCGCCACCGCCGGGTTCGTCCACTGCCGGGCCAGGAGCCTGCGCCCGCACTCGTGCAGGACCTCCAGCGCGACCCTGGGCTCGCCGGAGCGCAGGTGCACCATGCCCTTGACGAACAGCAGCGTGATCCACGCCGACCCCCGCTCGACCCCGCCCGGCCAGGCCACGTCGACCACCTTCCCGGCGCGGTCGAGCTGCCCGCCCTCCAGGAACGCCGTGGCCTGCACCGACACGATGTGCGGCTGCCGCATGGGGTGCCAGCTGCGCAGCGGCACGAGCGCGAGCGAGTCCTCCAGGTCGCCCACGGCCTGGTCCAGCAGCCCCTGGCGCAGGCGCAGCTCGGCCCGCACCACCAGAGCCCGCGCCATCACCGCGTGGGCGCGGCGGTTCCGCGCGGCGGTGACCACCTGGTCCAGCCCGGCCTCGGCCGCCTCCACGTCGTCGGTCAGCACCAGCGTCCGGCAGGCCTGGATCCGGGGCAGGATCAGCCGGTCCGGCCGGTCGTCGGCCAGCGCCGCCGACGCCAGCGCCCTCGCGCCCGCCCGGTCCTTCCCCTCGACCAGCACCTCCCACGCCGCCACTCCCGCGCGGTCCGGGTCCGGCGGGCGCTCCGGCAGTTCGGAGACCGCGGGCTGCCTCATCTCGGGCGCGTCGTGCGGGGCGTCCTCGGCCAGCCAGTACAGGGAGTTCAGCGCGGCGCGCTCGGACTCGGCGATGCCCGGCCGGTCGCACACCTCGATCACCGCGCGCTGGAGCGCGTCCACGTCCCCCCTGGCCAGCAGCAGGTCCGCGGCCTGGAGCCGGAGCCCCTCGGCCCTCGGACCGCGGGTGCCGACCAGGACGCCGCTGAGCCTGCGGTCGCTGGAGTCCGGCAGGTCGGCCGTCTCCGCCACGGCCAGCTCGATCTCCAGGCGGGCCCGGCGCAGGTCGCCCATCGGCTCGCGCAGCGCCCGCGCCAGCAGTTCGGCCGCGGCCCGGTGGTCACCGCGCGCCGCGCTCCGACCGGCCTCGCACCACAGCGCCCACACCGCCCAGTCGGCGCCGATCCGACGCGCGCCGAGCAGCATCCTGGCCAGGCCCTCGTCGGCGATCCCGGCCCGGTAGCCCAGTTCCGCGGCCCTGGCGTACAGCTCCTCCCGCTGCCGCACCGTCATGCCCGCGAGCACCCGCTCCACGCCGACCGCGTCGGCCAGCCGCGGCGCCCGCTCGTCGACCACCAGCCCCGCGCCCATCAGCCTGCCGACCGCCTGCGAGGGAGGTGTGCCGCGCAGTCCGGCCAGCGCGCAGACCAGGTCGAAGTCGATGTCCTGGCCGCCGACGGCGATGGCGCGCAGCAGCTCGACCACCTCACCGGGCAGCCCGTCGAGCAGGTGCGCGATCTGGTCGCCCCGGACGTCCTCGGCGCGCGAGCAGAGTTCGTCGACGTGGTCGGTCAGGGGCGACAGGCCCGCGCGGACGACGTCGTCGAGCGCCGCGTGCAGCACCGACGGGTTGCCCCCGGTGGCCAGCACCGCCCCGGCGACGAAGCAGTCCGGCACGGCCTCGCCCTGCCGCGCCTCGATGAGGGTCCGCACGCCCTCCGCGGACAGCGGGGCGAGGTCGAGCGGGCGCAGCGGCACGGTGCCCGCCGAGCGGGTGACCCGGTGCCAGGAGGGGTTCAGGGGCTCGCCCGTGGTGAGCACCACGGCCAGCGGCGCGCCCGCCATCCTGCGGACCAGCACCTGCAACCAGGCCTCGGACTGCTCGTCGATCCACTGCACGTCGTCGACCAGGAGCAGCAGCGGCCGGTCGGCGTTCCGGTCGAGGAAGCTCCCGCACAGCGCCGGGATCGACTCCGCGTCGGCGGGTCCGGGCGTCGAGGCGCCGGGGTCGAGCTGGGCGACCAGGCCGAAGGGGTGGTCGGCCTCCGACCACGAGCAGTGGCCCATCGCGACCCGGCAGCCGTTGTGCCGCGCGTACGCGCCCGCCCACCGGATCAGCGCGCTGCGGCCTAGACCGGTCCGGCCGCGCACGACGACCGCGGAAGGCCTGCCGGACAGCGCGTCCGCCACCGATCCGCACAGCACCGCGAGTTCGGCGTCCCGCTCGACCAGCAGGTGGTCCGCGCCCAACCGGGGGAGGTGGCGACCAGGTGGCTTGCTCTTCACGGCGTTCCCTTCGACGGTGCCGGGCGGACATCGTTGTCGAGACGGTCCGGGTGGGCGGTTCAGATGGGCAGGCGGTCGCCGGGATCGCTCCGCAGCGCCGCCTTCAGGTGCGGTCTGCCCGTCACCCCGAGCTTGCGGTAGGTGCTCGTCAGGTGGGTCTCCACCGTGCGGACCGAGACGACGAGCGACTCCGCTATGGCCCGGTTGGACATGCCGGTCGCGGCCATCGTGGCGACCTTCCGCTCGCTCTCCGTCAGCGCGTCCGCGCGGCCGACGACGAACGGCCCCATCCGGCCGCCCGCCGCGGCGAGGTGGTCGCGGGCCTGGACGGCGAGGCGCCAGTAGCCGCAGCCCGCCGCCGTGTCGACCGCCCGGCGCAGGTGCCTGCGCGCGCCCTTGACGTCGTCGACCGCCAGCCGCGCCCGGCCGAGCAGGAACTCGGACCTGGCCAGCAGCAGCCGGGCGGGTGAGGTCTCCAGCAGGTCGACCGCCTCCTCCAGGAGCGCCGTCCCCCTCCGTCCCGGCGTCACGACCCCGCGCGCCAGCAGGCTCTGCGCGACGCTCTGCGGTGTCCTCCAGTGCCGGGTCAGCTCCTCGCACCGCTCGACGACCTCAGCGGCCTGCCGCGGCCTGCCCAGCTCCACGAGCACGCAGGCCGCGTGCGACCACCACGGCACGAGCACCGGGTTGACGATGCCCGCCTCGTCGAGCAGGCGACCGCACGCCAGCAGGTCGGCCAGCGCCGCCTCCCGGTCGCCCCGCGCCACGGCGATCTCCGCCCTGGTCATCAGGAACCGGGGGTGGTCGCAGACCGGCTGGGGCAGGCTCGCCAGCGAGACGCCGTCCAGCGCCTCCCTGGCGCCCTCCGCGTCGTTCTGCTTGACCAGGATGGACGCCAGCGCGATCCGCGGTCTCGCCGCGTGGCCCTCCCACTTCTCCCGACCGGCCATCCGCACGGCGACCCGCGCGTCCACCGCCGCCTCGTTGAGCCTGCCCACCTCGGCCCACGCGGTCGACCGCATCGCCAGCGCCGCGTAGTGCAGCGACACCTCACCGCGCCGCCTGCCCGCCTCGACGACCACGTCCAGCGCGTCGAACGCGTCGGGGAACTCGTCCGCGAGGAGCAGCACCTCGGCCGAGGTGAGGAACGACAGCCCGTCGAGCTCCACCTGCCGGAGCCGCAGCGCCTGCCGCGCGTTCGCCACCGCCGAGTCGACGGAACCCCCGCTGCTCGCGGAGACCAGGCCGAGCACCCCGAGCAGGCGGCGTTCGGCCTTCGTGTCGCCCGCCGGTGCCCGCACGCGCAGGTCCTTGACCGCGGCGAAGGTGGACTTCTCCGCCATGCAGGTCATCAGGAGCGCGGTCTTGACCATCGAGAGCAGGTCCCGGTCGGCCGCGCCCGGCGACTCGCCGAGTTCGGCGTGCAGGGCCTCCAGCACCCCGTCGAGCACCTCGACGCCGTCACCCGCGCGCTGGACCGCGACGGAGGCCTGCGCGAACCGCGCGGCCACCCGCGCGCGGACGCGCACGTCCGACGCCATCCGCAGCGTCTCCCGCAGCAGGCGCACGGCCGCCGCGGGGTCGGTCTGGCAGAGCGCGTCGGCCAGCTCGACCCTGACCTCGACGTCGCAGGGGTCGACCGCCAGCACGGCCTGGAGGAAGCGCGCCGCGTCGCCGACGTCGGCGCGGTTCGCGGCGTCGCGCAGGGTGTCGACCATCCACCGCTCGTCCAGGCGGGGCAGCGCCACCAGCTGCTCCGCGACCCGCTCGGCCGGGTACCCGGCGTCGTTGAGCAGCCGGGCGGCGCGGGTCCTCAGGTCGGCCAGCTCCTCCGGCGACAACCCGTCGAGGGCGGAGTCGTCGCGGGGCAGGCCGGTCTTCGTGAGCAGCTTGTTCCGGCGCAGGTCCTCGACCGCGGACGCCACCTGCCGCGCGGGGAGCCCCGCCAGCGCGCCGACCAGCTCGGGCCCGACGGGACCGAGCACGGTGACGGCCCTGGCGACGGCCCGGCCCGCCGCGGACTGGTGGTCCAGTTCGGTGCCGGAGGGCAGCGGTTCCAGGTCGAGGGTGCGGCAACGCTCGTGCGCGACGAGGTCGGCCAGCAGCGCCTCCGCCCTGACGGGCTCGCCCGCGCGCTCGGTCAGCAGGAGCACCAGGGGCAGCCGCAGGGACAGCCGCAGCAGGAGTTCCACCCAGCGCAGCGAGCGCGAGTCGCACCGCTGCACCTCCTCCAGCACGATCACCAGCGGGCGGTCGTTCAGGAGGCTGATGGCGAGCTGGTGCAGCCAGTCCGGCTTGAGCGCCGACGACGGCAGGCCGAGTGGGTCGAAGAGGGTGCGCACCGCGTCGAACTGGGCACCGGACTGCTCGCACGTCGTGCGCAGCACCATGGCGTCGTCGCACCACGGCCCGGCCAGGACCTCGTCGAGCAGGCGGGCCTTCCCGATCCCGGCCGGACCGCGCAGCAGCACCGCCTGCGCCTGCCCCTCCCGAGCAGACACCATCCGATCGGCCACCACCTCGAGCTCCCAACCTCGGCCAACCGGGATGACGGACACGGCTTCCCTCCACTGAACACAAAGCGAACAAACCCGCTCTACCACCGGGTTCGGAGCGACAAAGCACACAATAGCGGTCAACGCTCATTCGCTGGACAATCATCCCGCTATCCGGCCCCGCGAACTAGCCACTTCTTGACGCTCCACAGGCAATCTGGAACAATCGTGGCGAATCGAGTCCGGATGCGGCACAGACTTACCGCCCAAAAGGCCAACGCCGGTTGCGCCCGTCGTCGTCGAAGTGAACTCCGCACGATGCGAGTTCCGAGTAAACACGGCTGCCGATTCCAAGTCAACCCGCTGAACAGCCAGTATGCCCTGATTCCAGGTGCCGTGAAATAACTGTGGCGGGCGCGGGCCACCCCACAAAGGCTTCACACTTTGCCGGAAAGCGCCTGTCACCAGTGCGGATCCCGAACGCGGACCACACCTCTCGACCGAATGCCGAATGGACGATCCGTCTCACTTGGAAGAGTCGGGTAACGTTCAAGAGCATCAGAGAACATGAAAAACATTCACCCGCTTTGTCAGGGTGATCCTAACCGATAGACGCCCACCTGTGGGGCGTATCGCGGGGTATCCACGCGGTTGTCGAGGATCTGCCGAATCCGGCGGGAACGCGTACGTGAAAGGGCTGATCAGCCCCCGCGACCCCTGTCCGCGCGACGCTGTCCGCACGACCCGGCCCGCGACGGCACGACCGTGCCGGTTCGGTGGCCAAGATTCGCCGGCACCGACAGGCGCGCCAGGTTCCCGGAACCGGTACCGCGCACAGCGAAGGGCCCGCGTGCTCGTCGAACCGGTCGACGAGCACGCGGGCCCGTGGCACTCCCGCGACGGCGATCAGGTCAGGACGTCGCCACCCCCGGCGCGGGCGGGCCGCGACCGCCGGGGATCGAGCTGGACGTAGGCGCGCTGCAACCAGCGGTCCTGCCCGTCGTAGCGCGGGTGGAACGAGGTCCGGCCGTGCAGGGCCAGCCGGTTGTCCACGACCGCGAGGTCGCCGGGCTGGAGGATGAACGTGCGCCGCACCTGGTCGAGCGCCTCGCGCAGCTGGTCGAGCGCGGTCGCCGCCACGACGTCCACCGGGTCCGTCGCCGCGAAGTCGACCCGGATGTTCGGGTCCTCCGGGTCGCCCTCCAGCACCGGGCGCGGTCCCGCCGAGGGGACGGTGTCGCCGAAGGACGGGGGCGGGCTCGTCACGAACCTGGGCTGGCCGAGCACCTCGCGGATCTGGTCGGGCAGCAGCTCGACCGCGCGCCGGACGCTCGCGGTGCGCAGCCCCGCGACGTTGTCGTGGTCGTTGCGCAGGCAGATCAGCGCGACGAAGTCCGGGCTGTGCTCGTGGAACGCGTTCTCGGTGTGCATCTTGAGGGTGACCGACCCCGCGTTGCCCTGGAAGTCCTCCTTCCCCGGCACGGGGACGACGTCCTGGACCAGCGCGCCGCCCTTCTCCTGGCGGAACGCGACCACGTCGCCGATCTGGGAGCAGGCCAGCACCAGCGCGCTCGCGGGCTCGGTCGGCCTGCGCTGCACGGAACCCGCGACGTTCGGGGTCGGCACCGCGTCCGGCCCCATGACCGGCAGGCCCCGCACGAGCAGGACGCCCTCCGCGCCGGGGTCCCGGCGGAACTGGCGCAGCGCCTCGCGCAGCCCCAGCGGCAGCTGGTTCGACAGCTCGCGCGCCTGGTCCACCCACTCCGCCGTGTCGATCGCGGCGTCCGGTTCGATGGTGAGGCTCGCCGCGAGCCTGCGGACCACCTGTCGATCGCTCTTGGTCAGCACGTGGGCGCTCACGTCGTCGAGCAGCGCGCTCCGGCCGTTCAGTTGACTCGTCATGGGTATCCACCCTGGACAGGGCTCCAGGCCGCCACATCGCCCATGTTGTCAGCGACGGTGGCGCGAACCGGCCGGCCCGCACCGGAGTAGCACGATGGGCGATGTGGACCCGGCGAGCTGCCGAGATCGTTGTCACCGCCCGGCCAGTCGGGCAGTCGGCGGTGGCGTCCGATGCCCCGCCCGGATCCCAAGGTGGTGGACCTCGTGAACAACAACAACCTCAACAACTCGAACAACAACAACCTGAACAACCTGAACAACAACGTGAACGCGAACAACAACAACAGCTGAAGTCGCTGAAGCACCGAACTCGTTGCGCGGGAGCCGTTGCGGCGCAACGAGTTCGGTCTTCCCACCCGGAGGTCGTCATCGTGGAATGCCCGTTGTCCGTCGGCCAGGAGGCGCTGTGGTTCATCCACCGCATGGCGCCCGAGAGCGCGGTCTACAACGTCGCGTGGCCGATGCGGGTCCACACGCCGGTGGACGTGTCCGTGCTCGCGAGGGCGACGGCGCTGGCCGCCGACCGCCACGACGTGCTGCGCTCGGTCTTCACCGAGGTGGAGGGTCTGCCGAGGCGGATCACCAGCGACAGCGGGATGTTCGCCCTCGACGTGCGCGACGTGCCCGGCGTCGACGACGAGGAGCTGCTGCGGCTCGTCCGCGAGGAGGTGGCGCGCCCGTTCCGGCTCCAGGCAGGCCCGCCGTGCAGGCTCGTGCTGCTGCGGGTGTCGGCCGACGACGCCGCGCTCGTGTTCGTGTCGCACCACATCGCGATGGACCTCCCGTCGGTCGTGCTGGTGCTCCAGACCGTCCTCGACGCCTACCAGGCGCTGCTGGCGGGCGGACTGCCCCGCTGGGAGCCGCTCGTCCACACCTACGCGGACTTCGTCGCGAAGGAGAGGGCGGTGCTCGACTCGCGGCGGGCCGAGGCGCTGGTGGGCCACTGGCGCGAGGTCTGCGCCGGGGCGCCGCCCGTGCTCGACCTGCCGACCGATCGGCCCCGCCCCGCGCACCAGCGGTTCCGGGGTGCCTCCTACGACCTCCAGCTCCCCGACGACGTGGTGGCCGGGCTCGTCCCCGCCGCGCGGGCGAACCGGGTGACCCCGGTCCGGCACCTGCTCGCGGTGTTCCAGACGCTGCTCTACCGCCACACGCAGCAGCAGGACTTCGTCCTCGGCTGCGCGGCCACGTCGAGCTTCGGCTTCGACCGCAAGGGCGTCGCGGGCTTCTACGTGAACTCGATCCCGCTGCGCGCGCGGTGCGGCCCCACGACGACCTTCCGCGAGGTCACCACCGAGGTGAACCGCCAGCTCAACACGGGCATGGCGCACGCGGACTACCCGTTCGCCCTGCTGCCGAAGGCGCTCGACCTCCCCCGCCTGCCCGGCACCAGCCCGCTGTTCCAGGTGCTGGTGAGCATGGTCTCGGTAGGACGGTCGCGCTCGCTGATGGAGATGGCCGCGGGCGGCCACGGGGCCGGGATGGACTACGCCGGGCTGCGGCTGTCCGCCATCGCCGTGGGGCAGCAGGAGGGCCAGTTCGACCTGACCCTGGAGGTCATCCGCACCCTCACCTCGGTGCGCTGCGACTTCAAGTACGACACCGATCTCTTCGACGGGGCCACGGTGCGGAGGCTGGCGGACCACTTCGTGCGGCTGCTGCGCGCCGCCGCGGCCGACCCGGACCACCGCGTGGTGGACGTCCCGCTGACCGACGACGCCGAACGCGCCCGTCTCCTGGCCTTCGCGACCGGCCGCTGACACTTCAGGAAAGACGAGAGGCTCATGACCGACCAACTCGACAACGGTCCGGCTTACCGGGTCGTGGTGAACGACGAGGAGCAGTACTCCCTCTGGCCCGCCGACCGCGACCTGCCCGCGGGCTGGTCGGCCGACGGGGAGCCCGCGAGCAAGCAGGAGTGCCTGGACCGCATCTCGCGGGAGTGGACGGACCTGCGGCCGCTGAGCCTGCGCACGCGACTCGAAGCGGGACGCCCGTGAGCCGCACGCTGCCGGACCTCTTCGCCGACCAGGTGGCCAGGACGCCCGACGCGGTCGCCGTCCTCGACGACCGGCAGGAGATCACCTACTCCGCCCTGGACCACCGGTCCGGGCTACTGGCCGCCGCGCTGCGCGCCCGCGGCAACGGCAACGGCTCCGTCGTCGGCGTCCGGATGCGCCGCGGCGTCGACCTCGTGGTGGCGCTGCTGGGCATCTGGAAGGCGGGTGCCGCCTACGTCCCGCTCGACCCCGAGCACCCGGAGGAGCGGTCGGCCGCCATCCTCGCCAACACCGGCTGCGAGTGCGTGCTGACCTCGCGGTCGCTCCCGGCACTGCTGGACGAGGCGGACGGGGTGGTGGCGAGCGCGGCCACGATGGGCGACCCGGCCTACGTCATCCACACCTCGGGGTCGACGGGCACGCCCAAGGGGGTCGTGATCTCGCACGCGGGCATCGCGAACCGGGTCGGCTGGACGGTCGAGACCCACGGGCTGTCGGCCGACGACCGGGTCCTCCAGAAGACCAGCCTGAGCTTCGACGCCGCGGCGTGGGAGGTGTTCGCCCCGCTGGTGAGCGGTGGCGCGGTCGTGCTGGCGCCCGTCGGCGCCGAACGCGACCCGGCCACGATGCTCGCGGCGGTCGTGCGGCACCGGGTGACCGTGCTCCAGGTCGTGCCCTCGGTGCTGCGGCTGCTCGTCGCCGAGCCGGGTCTGCGCGACTGCACGTCGTTGCGGCTGCTGTTCTCGGCGGGCGAGGCGCTGCACGCCGAGCTGCTCCAGCAGCTGTGGGCCCAGCTCCCGGTCGAGACGTGGAACACCTACGGGCCGACCGAGTGCTCGATCGACGCGACCGCGTACCGGTGCGACCCCGAGCAGACCACCGGGCCGGTGCCCATCGGCAGGCCCATCACCGGCGCCCACGTGCTGGTGCTGGACGAGAACGGGGAGTTCGCGCCCATCGGCGTGCCCGGCGAGCTGCACCTCGGCGGCGCGGGGGTCGCGCTCGGCTACCTCGGCAGGACCGCGATGACGGCGGAGAGGTTCGTGCCAGACCCGATCGGGCCGCCGGGTTCCCGGCTGTACCGCACGGGTGACCGCGCGCGGTGGCGGTCCGACGGCGTGCTGGAGTACCTCGGCAGGCTCGACGACCAGCTCAAGATCAGCGGGGTGCGGATCGAGCCCGCCGAGATCGAGATCGCGGTCCAGGCGCACCCCGGTGTGCGGGCCTGCGTCGTGCTCGGGGTGCCGGACAACCAGGGCAGCAAGCGGCTGGTCGCCTACGTCGTCGCGGACGACGACGAGGTGGGCCCGAGCGCGCTGCGGGCGTTCCTGCGCAAGCGGCTCCCGGAGTACCTGGTCCCCACGGTGTTCGTGCTGGTCGCGGACCTGCCCCTCACGGTGAGCGGCAAGGTGGACCGCACCGCGCTGCGGGCGCTCGACATCACCGGGTCCGTCGGCGGCCCCGCCTACGCGCGACCGGGTTCGGCGGCGGAGCGGATGGTGGCCGACATCTGGTCCGAGCTGCTCGGCGTCGACCGGATCGGCCTCGACGACGACTTCTTCCAGCTCGGCGGGCACTCGCTGCTGATCACCCGGCTGGCCGAGCGGCTCAGGGCGCTCTCGGGCCGCCGCGTCGAGGTGGCCACGCTGTTCGCCTCGACGACCGTGCGGTCGCAGGCGCGGCTGCTGTCCGAACAGGACGGTGCGGGCACGGCCCCGGTCGCGCTCCCCCGCGGCCCGCGCGTGCCGCTGTCGTTCGGGCAGCAGCGCCTGTGGTTCCTGGAGAAGCTGCGCGCGGGCGACCCGGAGTACACCGTCCCGCTCTTCCTGACCGTGTCCGCCGAGACCGACGAGGCGACCGTGCGGAGGGCGTTGAACGCACTGGCGGTCCGGCACGAGGTGCTGCGGACCCGGTACGTGCTGGAGGACGGCGAGCCGTACCAGGTGATCGACCCGCCCGCGCCGGTCGAGCTGCGGACCCGCACCGGCGACCCGGTCACCCTGTTCCGCGACGAACTGGCGCTGGGCTTCGACCTGGAGCGCGGGCCGGTGTGGCGGGCGCTGCTCGTCCGGCACGCCGACGGCGGCGGCACGCTCCTGGTGACGGCCCACCACATCGCCTGCGACGGCCGGTCGATGGTCGTGCTGTCGGACGAGTTCACGCGGCTGTGCGCGGGCGAGGAACTGCCCGCGCCGACGCTCCAGTACGCGGACCACGCGATCTGGCAGCGGCAGGCGCTGACCGACGACGTGTTCGCCGCCCAGTCGGAGTACTGGCGGACGGCGCTGGAGGGGCTGCGACCGCTGGACCTCCCCGTGGACCGACCCCGTGCGGCGGAACGGGACTCGCGGGGTGCCGCGCTGGAGTTCGCCGTGCCGGTGGACACGGCGAAGGCCCTCTTCGAGCGGGGCAGGGAGCAGGGCGCGACCCCGTTCATGGCCCTGCTGACCGTCTTCCACGTGCTGCTGGCCCGCTACAGCCGCGGGTGGGACGTCGCCGTCGGCACGCCGATCGAGGGGCGGACCCGCGCGGAGGTCGAGGAGGTGGTGGGCTTCTTCCTCAACTCGCTCGTGCTGCGCGCCGGTGTGCGCCCCGAGCAGACGTTCACCGAGGCGCTGGCGGCGGTCCGGGCGACCTGCCTGGCCGCGTTCGCGCACTCCGACATCCCGTTCGAGCGGCTCGTCGAGCAGGCCCGGACCGACCGCGACCTGTCCAGGACCCCGCTGTACCAGGTGATCTTCGACCTGCACGACGAGGCGCTGTCGTCGACGAACTCCGAGTCGGTCGACGACGAGACGATGCGGGCGCTCTGGAACACCGCGAAGACCGACCTCACGCTGATCGTGCGCAAGCGCGCCGACGGCACGGTGCAGGGCGTCTTCGAGTACGCGACCGCGCTGTTCGACGAGGACACGGTCCGGCGGATGGCGGCGAACTTCGTCCACCTGGCCCAAGCCCTCACCGACTCCCCCGACCGCCCGGTGTCCGAGGTGGACGTCGTGACGCGGGAGGAGCGCGACCTGCTGGTGCGGGACTGGAACGACACGCTCCTGCCCACCGAGGGCCTGCCCGTGCACCGGGTGTTCGCCACGCGGGCCGCCCGGCGGCCGGACGCCGTCGCGCTGGTGGCGAGCGGCCGGACGACGACGTACGGCGAGCTGGACGAGCGGGCGAACCGGATCGCGAACCTGCTGCGCTCCCGCGGGGTCGGCGTCGAGTCGGTGGTCGGCGTCCTGCTGGACCGCGGGGTCGACCTGGTGGCCTGCCTGCTCGGCGCGTGGAAGGCCGGTGCGGCGTTCGTGCCGCTCGACCCGTCGTTCCCCGCCGAGCGGGTGGCGCTGGTGCTGGCCGACTCCGGGGCCGAGGTCGTCCTGACGGACTCGCGGCTCGCCGAGCTGGCGGAGGGCTTCGCGGGCGGGCGGCTGCTCCTCGACCACGACCACGCGGAGGTCGCCGCGGCCCCCGCCACGCCGCCGTGGGTCCCCGACGACCTCGACCGGCTCGCGTACGTCATCTACACCTCGGGGTCGACCGGTCGGCCGAAGGGCGTCGCGGTGCCCCACCGCGGGCTGGCGAACTACCTGCGGTGGACGGCCGACGCCTACGCCTCGCACGGGACCGGCGGTGCGCCGCTGTTCTCGTCGATCGCCTTCGACCTGGGGATGCCGAACCTCTGGACGCCGCTGATGACCGGTCAGCCGGTGCACCTGCTCCCGCAGGACCTCGACCTGACCAAGCTGGGGGCGACGCTGGCCGACGCCGGTCCGTTCAGCTTCGTCAAGCTGGCGCCCGCGCAGCTGGAACTGGTGACGCACCAGCTGGAGGCGCGCGCTCCCGCTCCCCTGGCGGACCTGGTCGTGGTGGCCGGTGACCGCGTGCCCGCGACGATGGTCGACCGCTGGCGCGAGGTGACCGGCAGGCCGGACGCCCGGTTCGCCGCCGAGTACGGCCCGACCGAGATCACCGTGGGCAACTCGGTGTTCCACGCGGGCGAGCCGTGGGCCGGCGAGTTCCTGTCCATCGGGCGGCCGATCCCCAACACGACGATGTACGTGCTGGACGAGCACCTGGAGCCCGTGCCGATCGGCGCCGTCGGGGAGGTCTTCGTCGGTGGTGTCGGCGTGGCCCGCGGGTACGCGGGGAACCCGGCGCTGACCGCGGAGAAGTTCGTCCCCGACCCGTACGGGCGGCCCGGCTCGCGGCTCTACCGCACCGGTGACCTCGGGCGCGTGACGGGGACCGGCGCCGTGGAGTTCCGCGGTCGCGCCGACGACCAGGTGAAGATCCGCGGCTACCGCGTCGAGCTCGGCGAGGTCGAGGCGGCGCTGCTGGCGCTGCCCGGCGTCCGGGAGGCCGTGGTGGTGCTGGACGACCAGCGGCTGGTCGCCTACTACGTGGGGACCGACGTGTCCGGGCTGCGGGAGTCGCTCGGCGAGACCATGCCGCGGCACCAGGTCCCGGACGTGTTCGTGCCGCTGGAAGCGCTCCCGCTCAACGCCAACGGCAAGGTCGACCACCGCGCGCTGCCCGCACCGGGCCCGCGGGCGGGCGACGCGGGCGGGCACGACGCCCCCCGGACCGTGCTGGAGCGGGCCATCGCGGACATCTGGGCCGAGGTGCTGCCCGGCGAGGTGGGGGTGCACGGCAACTTCTTCGAACTCGGCGGGCACTCGATCTCCGCGACCAGGGTCGTGTCGATGATCCAGGAGAGGTTCGGGGTCGAGGTCGGCATCCGGGTGCTGTTCGACCAGCCGACGGTCGCCGGTCTGGCGAGTGCCGTCGAGAACGAGATCAGGGCTGACGTGGACCGGCTCAGCGCGGCCGACGTGGTGGCCGAGACGAAGCGGACCGAGGGATGGCAGGCATGAGCGCAGGACAGGAGACCGAGGCGTACCGCGAGGAGCTGATCCGCAGGCGGATGGCGGGAGGGGTCATCGGCAACCGGGTCTCGATCGGCAGGGCCGACCGGGACAAGCCGCTCCCCCTGTCCTTCGGGCAGCGCCAGCTGTGGTTCCTCAACCAGCTCGACCCGGACAGCCCGGAGTACCTGGTACCGCTGGTGCTGCGCCTGCGCGGCCCGCTGGACGAGGGGGCGCTGCGCGGCGCGTGGGCCGAGCTGGTCGCCAGGCACGAGATCCTGCGCACCCGCTACGAGGTGGTCGGGGGCGAGCCGAGCCAGGTGGTGCTGCCGCCGGAGCCTCCGGAGTGGACGGTCGTCGACTTCCGCGACCTGCCCGCCGAGGACCGCGAGGCCGCCGCGATGGCGGCGGCCGAGCGGGAGGCACTGGTCCCGTTCGCCCTGGAGCGCGACCTCCCGCTGCGGCTGAGCCTGCTGCGGATCAGCACGACCGAGCACCTGCTGGTCGCGGTGTTCCACCACATCGCCTCGGACGCGAGGTCGCAGGAGCTGGTGCTGGCCGAG
This sequence comes from Umezawaea sp., assembly GCF_036375055.1. GTDB lineage: Bacteria > Actinomycetota > Actinomycetes > Mycobacteriales > Pseudonocardiaceae > Umezawaea. Next base: position 64,670 of record NZ_DASUSQ010000006.1, on the reverse strand, counting down.
CTGGGCGCGCTGTACTCGGCGTTCCACGCGGGTCAGCCGTCGCCGCTGCCGCCCGTCCCGGTGCAGTACGCGGACTACGCCGCGTGGCAGCAGGAGTGGCAGTCCGACCGGGCCCTGGAGCACCACCTGTGGTGGTGGCGCACCGCGCTGGCCGACCTGCCCCGGCTCGACCTGCCGACCGACCGGCCCCGACCCCCGGTGCGCCGCTGGCACGGCGCCTCGGTGCCGTTCAGCCTCCGACCGGAGACGGTCCGGGTGCTCGACGTGCTGGCGAAGGACCACAACGCCACGCGGTTCATGGTGCTGCTGACGGCCTTCCAGTGCCTGCTGGCCCGCTACACCGGCCAGGACGACGTCGCCGTGGGCACCGTCGCGTCCGGCCGCACCCACCCCGACCTGACCGGGCTGTGCGGCTACGTGATCAACAACCTGGTGCTGCGGATGCGGATCGAGGGGTCCCCGTCGTTCCAGGACATGCTGGTGCGCAACCGGGTCAACGTCCTGGAGGCGTTCGACCACCAGGCGGTGCCGTTCGCCCGCCTGGTCGACGAGATCCAGCCCGAGCGCGACATGTCGGTCACCCCGCTGTTCCAGGTCGCGTTCACGATGCACGACGCGCCCGCCGGCGGCTCCGAGGTGGCGGGGCTGGCCGTCGAGCACGTCGACCTCTCCTGGCGGGTGGCCAAGTTCGACCTCGCGATGCAGGTCGCCGAACTCCCGGACGGCGGGCTCGGCGGCCAGGTCGAGTACTCCACCGACCTGTTCGAGGAGGCCACGGTGCGGCGGCTGGCCGGGCACTTCGCCCGGCTGCTGGACAGCATCGCGGCGAACCCCGACACCGACGTGCGCTCGCTGGACTTCCTGCTGGACGAAGAGCTCCGGGTGCTCCTGGACGACTCGGCGGTCTCGGTCGTGCGGGACGACCGCGGTCTGCGCGAGGTGTTCGAGGAGCAGGTCTCCCGGACGCCGGACGCGGTCGCCGTGGTGTGCGGCGGCGCGGAGCTGACCTACGCGGAGCTGAACGGACGGGCCAACCGGCTCGCCCACCACCTGCGCGAGCTGGGCGTGGGCGCCGAGTCGCTCGTCGGGGTCTGCCTGGAGCGCGGCGACGACCTCGTGCCCACCCTGGTCGGCGTCACGAAGTCCGGAGCGGGCTACCTGCCGCTGGACCCGGCCTACCCGGCCGACCGGCTGCGGTTCATGGTCTCCGACGCCGAGACCCCCGTCGTCGTCACCACCTCCCGGCACCTGGACCTGGTGCGGTCCGTCCACACCGGAGCCGTGGTCGTGCTGGACGACGACGCCGCGGCCATCGCCGCGCGGCCCGCCACCGACCCCGACCGCACCGGCGGGCCGGAGGACCTGGCCTACGTGATCTACACGTCCGGGTCGACCGGGCGGCCCAAGGGCGTGTGCGTGACCAACCGCAACGTCCTGCGGCTGTTCAGCTCCTCGCGGCGGCACTACGGCTTCGGCGGCGACGACGTCTGGTCGATGTTCCACTCCTACGCGTTCGACGTGTCGGTGTGGGAGATGTGGGGCGCGCTGCTGCACGGCGGGCGGCTCGTCGTCGTGCCGTTCGACGTGTCGCGGTCGCCGGACGACTTCCTCGACCTGCTGGTGGCCAACCGGGTGACCGTCCTGTCGCAGACGCCGTCGGCGTTCCGCTCGCTCGTCACCGCGGCAGAGCTGGACGACCCCCGCCTCGCGCACCTCGCGCTGCGGGCCGTGGTGTTCGCGGGCGAGAAGCTCGAACTGCCCGACCTGGCGCCGTGGGTCGACCGGTTCGGGCTCGCCGAACCGGCCCTGGTCAACATGTACGGCATCACCGAGACGACCGTGCACTCGACGTTCCACCGGCTCGTGGAGGACGACTTCGCACCGGGTGCGGGCAACCCGATCGGCTACCCGCTCGACGACACCCGCATCCACCTGCTCGACCGGTACGGCAAGCTGGTCCCCATCGGGCTGCCGGGTGAGATGCACGTCGGCGGACCGGGGGTCACCCGCGGCTACCTCAACCGGCCGGAGCTGACCGAGCAGCGGTTCGTGACCGGCCTCGTCGGCGACGAGCGGCTCTACCGCAGCGGTGACTCCGCCCGCCGCCTGCCCGACGGCAGCCTCCAGTTCCTCGGCCGGATCGACCAGCAGGTCAAGCTGCGCGGCTTCCGGATCGAGCTGGGCGAGATCGTCGCCGCGCTGTCGGAGCACCCCTCGGTGCGGGACGCGGTCGTCGTGCTGCGGGAGGACGAGCCGGGCGACAAGCGGCTGGTGGCCTACCTCGTGCCGTCCGGACCGGCCGTGCTCGACCCCGGCGAGCTGCGGGCGCTGCTGGGCCGCGTCCTGCCCGACTACATGGTGCCCTCGGCGTTCGTGTCGCTGGAGCGGTTCCCCCTGACCACCAACGGGAAGCTCGACCAGCGCGCGCTGCCCTCACCGGACGAGAGCGCCATCCGCGCGGACGTCGAGGTGGTCGCGCCGCGCACCGTGACCGAGACGAGGGTCGCGGCCGTGTGGCGCGAGGTGCTCGGGATCGACACGCTCGGCGTGCACGACGGGTTCTTCGACCTCGGCGGCGACTCGATCCGCGCGGTGTCGCTGGTCGGCACGCTGAGGGTGCACGGGTTCGACGTGGCGGTGCGGGACGTCTTCGAGCACCGGACGGTCGCCCGGCTGGCGGAGTTCCTCGACCGGTCCGCGAACCCCGCGCCCGCCACGACGGTGGTCCGGCCGTTCGAGCTGGTGCCAGCGGTCGACCGGGCGCTCATCCCGTCCGACGTGCTCGACGCGTACCCGCTGTCGAAGGTGCAGGCCGGGATGCTGGTCGAGATGCTCGTCGGCGGCTCGGACAACATCTACCACAACGTCTGCTCGTTCAAGATCACGGACGAGCACCCGTTCTCCGAGCAGGCGCTGCGGGCCGCGGCGGCGAGCCTGGTGCGTCGGCACGAGGTCCTGCGGACGTCGCTGGACGCGGTCGGGTACTCGGTGCCGATGCAGCTCGTGCACGCCACCGCCGAGATGCCGATCGGCACGCGCGACCTGCGCGGGCTGGACGCGGCCGAGCAGACCGCCGTGCTGCACGAGTTCACCGCGCGGGAGCGCGCCACGCTGTTCGACCTCGCGGAACCGCCGCTGCTGCGGTACTTCGTGCACGTGGTCGACGACGGCTGGTGGATCTCCATCACCGAGTGCCACGTCATCCTGGAGGGCTGGAGCTACCACTCGCTGCTGATGGAGCTGCTCACGGCCTACCACCAGGTCCGCGACGGCAGGCCCGTCGAGGCCCCGCCGATGCCGGACGTGCGGTACGCCGACTTCGTCGCCGCCGAGCTGGAGTCGTTGGCGTCCGAGGAGTCCAGGGCGTACTGGCGCGACGTCGTCGCGCGGCACCCCCGGTACGAGCTGCCGTCGGCGTGGCGCGGTGACGACGGCCCGCGCGAGCCCTACCGGCTGGAACTGCCGTGCGCGGACATCATGACCGACCTGCGGGCGGTGGCGAAGAAGGCCGACGTCTCGCTCAAGAGCGTGCTGCACTCCGCCTACCTCAAGGTGATGAGCACGCTCACCGACGAGCCCACGATGTTCACCGGTCTGGTGTGCGACGCCCGGCCGGAGGTGCTCGGCGCCGAACGGGTGCACGGCATGTACCTGAACACCGTGCCCTTCCCGTTCGACCGGTCGGCCGGGACCTGGCGCGAGCTGGTCCAGCAGACCTTCGCCGGGCACGTCGAGCTGTGGCCCCACCGCCGCTTCCCGCTGCCCGAGATCCACCGCGAGGTCGGCGCGACCGAGCGGCTGGTCGAGACGTTCTTCATCTACCTGGACTTCCACGTCGTGGACACCGGCCACGTCGACCCGGAGTCGGTCATCGACGACAGCCCCAACGAGTTCGCCCTCACCGTCGCCGCGATGGGCGACGTGGTGCTGCTGCACACCGACACGCACGTGCTGGCCAGGGAGAACGGCGAGCGGCTGCTGGCGATGTACCGGGCCGTGCTGGAGGCGATGGTGTTCGACCTCGACGGGGACGCGCGCGCCACGTTCCTGCCCGAGGCCGAGCGCCGCACGCAGCTCACCGACTGGAACCGCACGGAACGGCCGCTCGGCGACGAGGGCCTGGTCGAGCGGTTCCGCGAGTTCGTGCGCCGGACCCCGGACGCCGTCGCCGTCGTCGAGGACGGCGGGCGGCTGACCTACGCGGAGCTGGCCCGCAGGGCGGGCGCGGTGTCGCGGGACCTGGCCGGTGACGAGGAGGGCACGCTGGTCGCGGTCCTCGGCGACCCCGGCGCGGGGTTCATCGCGGCCGTGCTCGGCGTGATGGGCGCGGGCCGCGCGTACCTCCCGCTCGACCCGGCGGTCCCGGTGCACCGCACCGCGACGCTGCTGGCCGACAGCGGTGTGCGCACGCTGCTGGTGGGGCCGGGGCACGAGGAGCACGCCGTGGCGGCGACCGAGGGGCTCCCGGTGCGGCTGCGGGTGCTCGACGACGCCGAGCACCCGGTCGACGCGTGGGTGCCCAGGACGCCCCCGGAGGGTGGTCTCGGCCTGGCGTACGTGATCTACACGTCCGGGTCGACCGGTCAGCCCAAGGGCGCGATGGTGCACCGGCGCGGCATGGTGAACCACCTGCTCGCCAAGGTGGAGGACCTCGGTCTGACCGCGGGCGACGCGGTCGTGCAGAACGCGCCGCTGACCTTCGACGTGTCGGTGTGGCAGATGCTGGCGCCGCTGGTCGTGGGCGGTCGGGTCCGCGTGGTGGGCAAGGCGCACGCCGCCGACCCCGCCGAGCTGTTCGCACGGGTGGAGCGCGAGCGGGTCTCGGTCCTGGAGGTCGTGCCGTCGCTGCTGCGGGCCGCGCTCGACGGCTGGGACGCGGGCATCGCCGCGCCGGACCTGTCCGGGCTGCGGTGGCTGCTGGTGACCGGCGAGGCACTGCCGCCGGAGCTGTGCGTCCGCTGGTTCGCCCGGTTCCCCGGCGTCGACGTGGTCAACGCCTACGGGCCGACGGAGTGCTCGGACGACGTCACGCACGCCTTCCTCACCAGCGGCACGCCCTTCGACCGGCCGCAGGTGCCGATCGGCAGGGCCGTCCGCAACACCCGGCTGTACGTGCTGGACGTCCACCGGCAGCCCGTTCCGGTCGGCATCCCCGGCGAACTCCACGTCGGCGGCGCCGGGGTGGGCCACGGGTACCTCAACGACCCGGAGCGGACGGCGCGCGCGTTCGTCGTCGACCCGTTCTCGGCCACCCCCGGCCAGCTGCTGTACCGCACCGGCGACCGGGTCCGCTACCGCCCGGACGGCCAGCTGGAGTTCATCGGGCGGCGGGACGACCAGGTGAAGATCCGCGGCCAGCGGATCGAGCTGGGCGAGGTCGAGGCCGCGCTGCTGGGCGCTCCCGGTGTCCGCGACGCCGCGGCCAAGGTCGCCTCGGGCAGGCTCGTCGGGTACGTCGTCGGCACCGCCGACACCGGTGCCGTCCGCGAGCACGTCGGCGGGCTCCTGCCCGACCACCTCGTGCCCGCCGCGCTGGTCGCGCTGGACGCGCTGCCGTTGACGGCCAACGGGAAGGTGGACCGCGGCGCGCTGCCCGCCCCGGACCGCGCCGCGCTCGCGGCCACGGCCCCCGTCGCGCCGCGCACCGGGACCGAGGTCCGCCTGGCGGAGGTCTGGGGCGCCGTGCTCGGCGTCGACGACCTCGGCGTGGAGGACGACTTCTTCGCGCTCGGCGGCGATTCGATCCGCACGCTGAACCTGGTCTCGGCCCTGCACGCGGGCGGTTTCACCGTCTCGGTGCGGGACGTCTTCGAGCACCGCACGATCGCCGGGCTCGCCGGGCTGCTCGCGGGCGGACCGGGTGCCGCGGACGAGAGGGCGCTCGCGTGGCTCACGCCCAGGGGCACCCGGCCCCCGCTGTACTGCGCGCACCCCCAGGGCGGCAGCGGGCACTGGTTCGTGCCGCTGGCCGACCACGTGGGCGAGGGCGGGTCGCTGGCGGTGTTCGAGGCGCCCGCGTCGACCGGCGAACGGCCCGCCGACCTGCGCGAGCTGAGCGCCCGGTACGTGCGCGAGGTGCCCGACCAGCGGCCGTTCTTCCTGCTGGGCTGGTCCTCCGGGGCCACGCTCGCCTGGGAGATGGCCGTGCAGCTCGCGGAGGACGGGCGGCCTGCCGCGGCGGTGGTGCTGATCGACCCGATCGGCGACCCGGCGACGGCGGTCAACCCGGTGGAGAAGGACTGGCTGACCGAACGGCTCATCGAGCTGTTCGACCGGGGTGTCCCGACCGAGGACGAGGAGTTCACGGCGCTGCTCGCCATCGCCGGGCTGTCCCTCGCCGACTCCGACGTGGCCACCGTGCGGCGCCAGCTCGACCGGACGCGGACGCTGACCGCGGCGATGTACACCTACCGCTACCCGAGCACCACCACACCGGTGCACCTGGTGATCACCGACGAGTGCGCGGACGAGAAGCACGGCGTCCTGCGGGAGCAGCCCTACGAGAGCTACCTGGCCCGCTGGGGGGAACTCGCCACCGGTGGCCTGCGCGTGCACCGCGTGACGGGCGACCACGACGGCATCCTCCAGCCCGCCAGGGCCGCCGAGCTGGCCGAGCTGATCGGCACCGTGATGGACGAGGAGGGGGCCCGATGACCGCGGTGAGGACGGCGCGAGCACGCGACCTGCTGTCCATCGGCGACCTGACCGACGCGGACCTGGAGCACATCCTCCACCGGGGGCTCCACTACGCGCGGAACCCGAAGCCGACCGCACGGCCGCTGGACGGCGACGTCGTCGGGGTCTTCTTCGAGAAGACCTCGACCCGCACGCGCACCGCGTTCTCCAGCGGCGCGCTGCGGCTGGGCGCCCGCGTCATCACGTACGGGCCGGGCGACCTCCAGACGAACACCGGCGAGAGCCTGGCCGACACCGGTCAGGTGCTCGCGGGGATGCTGGACGTCCTGGTCGCCCGCACGGTGCTGACCGCCGACCGGCTGGCGGAACTCGCCGCCGGACCGGACCTGTCGGTGGTCAACGCGATGAACGTCGAGGAGCACCCGACGCAGGCCCTCACCGACCTCACCACGCTGCTGCGGCACTTCGGCCGCGTCGAGGGGCTGCGCGTCCTCTACGTCGGCGAGGGCAACAACACCGCGTCCGCCCTCGCCCTCGCCCTGACCCGGTTCCCCGGTGTGGAGCTGGAACTGCGCACCCCGCCCGGTTACGGGCTCGCGGAACCGTTCGCGGCGGCCGCGGCGGAGCAGGCGCGGCGGCACGACTGCTCGGTGGTCGAACGGCACGACATGCGGCACCTGCCGCGCGGTGTCGACGTCATCTACACCTCCCGGTGGCAGACGACCGGCACCGTGAAGCCGGACGCGGACTGGCGGCGGACCTTCGCGCCGTTCCAGGTGCACGCCGGGCTCTGGGAGGGCAGTCCGGGAGCGGTGTTCATGCACGACCTGCCCGCCCACCGGGGCGAGGAGGTGACCGCTGACGTGCTCGACGGGCCCACCAGCATCGCGTTCACGCAGGCGACCACGAAGATGCACAGCGCGATGGCGGTGCTCGACTGGTGCCGGCGCGGGGACGGTTCCGGCACGTGACCACGGGAACCGACCGGCAGGCCGTGAGCCTGCGCGGCAACAGGGACTTCCTGCTGCTGTGGAGCGGCGCGGGGATCTCGTTCCTGGGGTCCCGCGTCAGCGCCTTCGCCTACCCGCTGATCGTGTTGTGGGCCACCGGATCCGCGCCCGCCGCGGGTCTGGTGGCCTTCGCCGCCCAGCTGCCCTACCTGGTGGTCCAGCTGCCCGCGGGCATCGTCGTCGACCGGTTCGACCGGCGCGGGCTGATGATCGCGTGCGACCTGGGCCGCGTGCTCGCGGTAGGGAGCATCCCGATCGCGATGCTCTTCGGCGGGCTCGGGATGTGGCACCTGGCCGTCGTGGCGTTCGTCGAGGGCTGCCTCACGGTGGTCTACCGGATCGCCGAGCGGGCCGCGCTTCGCAGCGTCGTGGAGGACGACCAGCTCACCCTGGCGAGCGCGCGCAACGAGGCCCGCGAACGGGCGGCGGGGATGCTCGGCCAGCCCGTCGCCGGGTTCCTGGCCCCCGTGGCGCAGTGGGCGCCGTTCCTGTTCACCTCCGTCGCCCACGTGTTCTCGCTCGCCACGCTGCTGCTCATCAGGAAGAAGCTCCAGGCGCGGCGGGCTCCGGGGCGGCAGCGGGTGTTCGCGGAGCTGGCCGAGGGGATCGTGTGGGTGTGGCGGCAGAGGTTCGCCAGGGCCGCCGCGGGGCTGATCGCGGTGAGCAACCTGCTCTTCCAGGTGCTGTTCCTGGCGCTGCTCGTCATCGTCCGGGACGACGGCCGCTCCGAGGCGGTGGCCTCGATCATCGTCACCGTCGCGGGCGTCGGCGGTGTGGTCGGCGCGCTGAGCGCCACGTGGTGGATCCGCCGGATCGCCCTGTCCCACCTGGTGATCGGCGCGAACCTGTCGTGGGCGCTGCTCGTCCCGTTCATCGCGTTCGCCGGGAACCCCGTCGTGCTGGGGTTCCTCTACAGCGCGACGGCGTACGTCGGTGCCGTGTGGACGGTCGCCGTCGGCGGCCACCTGGTCCGGATCGTGCCGGAGGAACTGCTCGGCAGGGTGACCAGCGTGGCCTCCCTGCTGTCCTACGGTCCGCTCGCGTTCGGCTCGCTGCTGGGCGGCTTCGCCCTGGAGTCGTTCGGGGTCACGTGGACGGTGGTGGCGGTCAGCGGCGTGATGCTCACGCTGACCGGGCTCGCGGCGGCCAGTCCCAGCGTCCGCTCGACCGTCGGGTGAGGTCGGACCCAGCAGCGCGAGAACGGCCGGGAGGGTGCACCCCTCCCGGCCGTTCCGCTTGTCCGCCGCACCGGAACAGGCGTAGGGACAGCCCTACCGGGATGCGGGTGCGTTCCCCACTGACCCGAGGGGGGCGCGGGACCACCATGGGACCAGGCAAACGCACCCGTCGAACGGAAGGTCGGGATGAACACCGCACTCCTCGACACACCAGGCTGTCTGGCGATCGTCCTGTGCGCGTTCGGGGCCGTGATCACGGCCGGGACGCCCTCGCACGCCGGGTTGACCGCGGTCAGATCGGCGGTGGGGCTGTCGGCGGTGCTGTCGCTGGTGGTGCCGTCCGCGACCGCGGGGGCCCTGGTGATGCTGGGGATCGGCACGGCGGTCGGGATCGACAACTCCGTGTTCCGCCTGCGGCGGGAGAGCGAGAAGCAGGCCAAGCTGGCCCGCAGGCCCGGCGCCCACGCCGTCGACACCACCAGGACCACGACCGGCCAGTCCGTCCTCGTGTGCTGCGCCGCGGGCGTCGTGTCGATGGCGGTCCTGCACATCGCGATCAGCCAGGCGTTCACGTCCATCGCGGGCCGCTCGACGGCCGTGGTGGTGGCGGTGGCGGTGGCCGGGGCGCTGCCCACCATGCCCGCGCTGCTGAACGGACTCCGCACCTGGTTCGCACCAGCCGACACCCGCCGACCGCGCACCCGAGCCCTGCCGCACCAACCGCAGACCAGCCTGCTGCTGTCCGCCGTGGTGCTCCTGGCCCTCACGTTCGCCGCGATCGGCGGCTGACCCCCGTGCCGACCACCGACCGCTCAACGGCCACGACCCGTGGTGCGTCGACCGCTGAGGTCGGCCGGGTTGTCCAGGCGCGGATCTCCGGTGTCCTGCTCGCCGACAGGTCGTCCACGATCACGGGGATCGGGGCGCCATCAGGTCTGGCGGCCCGGATCGACGTCAGCGCGGCGAGGCAGGGTGAAGGGCCCGCCCGGCTCCGTGGGCCGGGCGGTGGCCGTCGGGCGGGCCTGCCCCCGCTCGTCGAAGGCGTGGATGACGTCGCGCACGGTGTCCTCGTGCGCGGCGAGCAGCCGGGCGGTCGAGGCCACCGGTGTTCCCCGTCCCCGACGGCGACGAACCGCCGTCGGGGACGGGATCACCACGGGTCAGGGCTTGAGCAGACCCCAGTACGCCGCCCACGGCACGAACACCGCGCCGACGGCGGTCAGCACCCGAACACGCACACCCGTCCGCGTCCCCCTGGAGCGGAGCACGGCCAGCACCGTCGCCGCGGGCACACCGGCCGACAGCAGTTGCAGCACCAGCCAGGGCACGGACCGGCCGCCGACGACCGGACCCACCGAGGGGTTCTCGGTGGTGGTCAGCCGGAAGAAGTAGCCGACCCAGCCGAGCACGGCGGCGAGGCCGAACCTCGACCCCCAGCGGACGGGCCCGCGAACGCCGCCGACGGCGAACGCGACCACGAACACCACCAGCGCGCCGATCTGGACCGGGCCGGACTCCCACCAGGCGACGCGGGCGAGCGGCCTGCTCCGCGCGTCCTGGTGCGCGGGCGCGTCGGTCGTGGCGCCGGTGGGGCCGTAGACGACCCACGAGGTGACCAGGTCGAGGTAGCCGGGGGCGAACTCGGGCAGCCGGTCGTAGCCGTCGGTGGTGCGGCGCGCGGCGTGGTCGGCGCCCGGCAGGGTCCGGAGGGCGCACCGCTCGTTGCCGCCGCGCTCGAAGGCCCGTCGGAAGATCTCCAGGCTCTCCCCCGGCGGGGTGAGGCGGTCCAGCTCGCCCCAGATCGCCAGCACCGGCTGCCGCACCCGCTCCAGCACGGGCACCGTGTCGTAGTGCGCCTCGGGGAACAGCCCACCCGCGACGAGCTGGCGCATACCGGTGTCGGCGACCGCGTCGACCATCGACCCGGTGACGCCCTGCCGCCGCAGGTGCGCGGCGGTGGCCCAGGCCTGCTGCCTGCTCGGCGTGAGGCCGTTCGCGCCGAGCGTCACCACGAACGCCACGTCCGCCGACCGGGTCGCGGCCAGCGGCGCCACCCAGCCGCCCTCGGAGAACCCCCACAGGCCGACCCTGTCCGGGTCGACCTCGGGTTGGGCGCGCAGCGCGCGCACGGCGGCGAGCGCGTCGTCGGCCAGCAGCGAGTAGTCGCGGCCGGTGGACGAGTAGCCCGTCGTCCGCTTGTCGTAGGCGAGCACGGCGATGCCCGCCGCCGCGAACGCCTCGGCCTCGTCGCGGAGCCCCGAGGCCCGCCCCGGACCGGAGCCGTGCACCAGCACGAGACCGGGCAGGCCGGACGGTCCGGTCGGGAGGTGGAGCGTGCCCCGCATGATCAGCTCGCCGCTGGCGAACGTCAGGTCACGGATGATCACTGAACGGCTCCTTCAGGCCGGAAGGCGAGCAGCGCCCTGGACACCGACAGCACCGGCGTGCCGTCGACCAGGCTCTCCCCCTCCACGGCCACGGTGTGGACCAGGTCCTTGACCAGGCGGACGTCGTGCCTGAGCACGTCGCCGGGCAGGACCCGGTGGTGGAACTCGACGTCGGTCAGCTTCCCGGCCAGCATCACCTCGCCCGGCGCGGCGACCCGACCGAGCCCCAGGCGGATCAGCAGCCCGGCCGCCTGCATCCAGGACTCGACCAGCAGCCCCTCCGGGTAGGCGTGGTCGTCCTCGTCGGACAGTCCGGCGTACCAGGGTTCGTTGCAGGTGACCGCTTTCACCGCCGTCAGCCGGGCGCCCTCGACCACCTCGGTCACCCGGTCGACGAGCAGCACGGGGTAGCGGTGCGGCAGCAGCGCGCGGACGCCCGTCACCTCGATCACCGCGACTCCCCCGCGAGGAAGCGGAGCCGCACCACGGCGGCGGCCCCCCGGTCGGTGCTGACGTGCCCGGTGCACCACCGCGCCGCGCCGTCACCGCGCCAGTCCAGCGCGATGCGGACGGTGTCGCCGGGGAAGACCGGGGCGAGCCAGCGCACCGACTCCAGCGCGGCGAGCCGCAGGGGCCCGGCGTCCTCGGGGGCGGTGAGGTGGGCGCCGCGGCGCACGCACTCGACGACGCCCACTCCGGGGAAGATCGGGAGGTGCGGGTAGTGGCCGCGCAGCACGGGCTCGTCGGCGGAGATCTCGACCGTGGCGGTCGACGGTCCCGAGGCGTTCGCGACGACCTCGCTGATGACGAAACCGGTCACCGCGGCGTTCCGTAGCGGTGCAGCTCGGAGAAGAAGTCCGGCACGACGTGGAGTTCGCCCGCCGCGGCGATCTCGTCGTGGACGTGCTTGCCCACGGCGAGGTCCAGCACGCCGAGGCCGAACGGGGAGAACACCACCGGGTGATCGGTCGGCACCTCCACCGCGCCGGTCAGGACGTCGTGGAGGGTGCCGTGCAGGAAGTCGCGGTTGCCCACCACCTGCTCGGCCAGGTGCGGGGACGTGTTCGCCTTCAGGCAGTGCTCCACGTCGTCCACGACGTTCACCGAGGACAGGACCACCTCGGGGGACAGGTCGCGCAGCGACACGTTCAGCACGAGCGGGTTGTGCCGGAACCACGCCGGGTCGTGCACGTGCGGCTCGCTCGCGACGGTCGCGAACACCACCAGGTCGGACTCGCGGACCACCTCCTCCGCGCCGCCGCGCACCCGCGCCCGGCCACCGGTGCCCCGCACGTAGGACGCGAAGCCCTCGGCGTGCTCGCTGGACAGGTCGTGCACGGCGACCTCGTCGAAGTCCCACCCGGTCGCGGTGAGGTAGGTGTGGACGTACCGGGCGACGAGACCGGTGCCGATGAAGCCGACCCGTGACGGCCGAACCCGGCCCCGGCTCAGCCGGTCCGCCGCGAGCGCGGCCGACGCCGCCGTGCGGACGGCGCTGATGATGGAGCTCTCCAGGCAGGCGAACGGGTACCCGGTGTCGGGTGAGTTGAGCACCAGCACGGCGGAGGCCCTCGGCAGTCCGCTCGCCACGTTCTCCGGGAAGCTGGAGATCCACTTCAGGCCGTCGACGTTCACGTCGCCGCCGATGGACGCGGGGAGCGCGATGATCCGCGCGGTCGGCCGGTCCGGGAACCGCAGGAAGTACGACGGCGGGTTCACCGTCCGCCCGGCGCCGTGCGCCAGGTACGCGGCCTCGACCAGCTCGACGACGCGCTTCTCCTGCCCGTGCAGGACCTTGCCCACCTGCGCGCCGGAGATCACCGAAAAGGACAGGTCGTGCGACATGCTCGTCTCCATGCTGTCGGAACTGGTCATCGGTCGAAGATGCGGAACACGCCGCAGCCGACGTGGCCGTCGCCGTCGACCGAGGTGACGACGGCGACGTCTCCCCCGGCCCCGCAGGCGATGGCGGTGCTCAGCTGGAACGCGGCCGACGCCCCGTCGGTGTCGCCGATCAGGCCCGCGGGTTCCAGCACCCGCGCTCCCGCGCCGAGCACCGCCTCCACGGCGGCGAGTTCGGCGGACGACGACCCGGACACCGCCGCCGCCCACACGTCCCCCTCGGCCACTCCCGCCCGGTGCAGCGCCCGCCGGACGCGGGTGGCCAGCGCTCCCGCGGCGGCCTCCGGACGGGGCGCGTAGCCGAACTCCAGCGCCAGCACCTCGGCCACGGGCCGCCTCCCGTGCGCGAGCGCCGACTCCTCGGACTCGGTCAGGAACACGCAGCACCCCTCGCCGAGCGGGTCGCGCGCGCCGAGGCCGTGCCAGGCGAGCCACGAGCGCCGGGGGTTGAGGTCCTCCACGGCACCGGCGAGCACCACCGGCGACCGGCCCCCGCGGTGCAGGCGCCTGGCGTAGTTCAGCACCGAGAGGCCGGTCGTCCTGCCGGTGGTCACCGTCGAGTTGGACCCCTTGAGGCCGAACCTGATCGCGCACTGCGCGGCCGAGTAGTTCATCACGCTGCTGGGGAACGCCTTGGTGTTCACCTGGTACGGATACGGGTTCGTCAGCGACTCGCGCATGATGCCCATCGCCCGGTCCGAGCTGATCAGGCCGCCGCCGAGCACCAGCGCCCGTTCGGCGGGCTCGAACTCGGCCAGGTCGTGCTCGCGCAGCAGCAGGGCGACCGCGCCGACGGCCAGGCCCGCCGCCCGCCCGAGGTTGGCCAGGTTCTTCGTCTCGCCCAGGATCGCGCCGACGTCGAACCCGTCGACCGCGCCCTGCACGGCGAACGGGACATCATCCTCCACAGTGGACAGTCTGGGTTCACGCGCCAGCACGCCGTCGGCGAACGCACCGGTCCCCAGGCCGAACGGGGAGATCACGGACATCGCGGAGATGATCACCGGACCACCTCGTCCCGGTACCGCCGCAGGACGACGGCGGCGTTGGAGCCGCCGAAGCCGAGGGCGTTCACCAGCACCGTTCGCGGTTCGCCCTCCCTGGCCGCGTTGGGCACGCAGTCCACCGGGCACTCCGGGTCGGGGGTGCGGTGGTTGGCGGTGGGCGGCAGGAAGCCGTGCTCCATCGCCAGCAGCGCGGCGACGCACGAGTGGGCGCTCGCGGCGCCCATGGTGTGCCCGATCATCGACTTGATGGCCGACACCGGCGGAACCGCGCCGCTCCCGAACACCTCGGCGAGCGCCGCGGACTCCATCGAGTCGTTGGTCGGCGTCCCGGTGCCGTGCGCGAAGACCAGGTCGACCTCGCCCGGCGCGACCCGTGCGTTGACCAGCGCCCCGCTCATGCACGCGGCGACCGACTCCCCCACCGGCCTGGTGGGGTGGAAGGCGTCGCAGTTGAGGTTGTGGTCGAGCACCTCGGCGTGGATGACCGCTCCCCTGGCCAGCGCCGTGTCCAGCGGTTCCAGCACCAGCACGGCGGCGCCCTCGCCGAACACGACGCCCGTGCGGTCCACGTCGAACGGCCTGCACACGTCGCGGGACAGCGCGCCCATCCGGTAGAACGTGGCGAACGTCCGGCGGCAGAAGGCGTCCGCGCCGCCGCACAGCGCGTAGTCGGCGTCCCCGGACCGGATCGCGTCCAGCCCGTAGCCGATGGCGTAGGTGCCCGCGGCGCAGACGTCGGGCAGCGTGATCAGCTCGACGTCCTCCAGTCCCAGCTCGTCGGCGACGGCCACCGGCATCCGGCTGAACCGGGCTCGTCCGGCCAGCAGCGGGTCGAGGTCGGCCAGGCCCTTCGCCACCTCCACGGCCGCCAGGTCGTCCAGGTCGCGGGCGTCGCCGTCGGTGGTGCCGATCGCGATCACGCCCGAGGCGCCGCGCAGCCGCTCCAGGTCGAGGCCCGCGTCCCGCACGGCCATCCCGGCCGCCGCGGCGGCCATCCGCGTGGCGCGGCCGTACTCGGACCGCTCGTCGTCGGCGAAGTCGGGGACCTCGCAGGACAGTCCGTGGGCGAACCCCTCGGTGTCGAAGGCGGTGACCGGTCCCGCGCCGTCCCGGCCCGCCCGCAGGCCGGCGAGGAAGCCCTCCCGGCCGCTGCCGATGGCCGAGATCACGCCGAAGCCGGTGACCACGACCCGCCGCTCAGGCACCGTACCCACCGTGGACCTCCACGACCGAGCCGGTGACGTACGTTGCGCGGTCGGAACTCAGGTACGCCACCAGGTCCGCCACCTCCTCCGGCCTGCCCGCCCGTCCGAGCGCGATCCGCTCGGACATCTCGCGCCGGACCGCCTCGGACAGGTCCTCGGTCATCCGGGTGTCGATCAGTCCCGGCGCGACGACGTTGGCCCGGACGCCGCGGGGGCCGACCTCCCTGGCCAGCGACTTGGCGAAGCCGATGATCCCGGCCTTCGCCGCCGCGTAGTTGGCCTGCCCAGCCCTGCCGTGCACGCCGGAGACGGACGAGATCATGGTGATCGACCCGGACCTCCGCTTCACCATCGGGAAGAGCACGGCCCGGCAGACGTGGAAGACGCCGTCCAGGTTGGTCCGCAGCACGTCCTCCCACCTGGCCGAGGACATCGACACCACGAGGCCGTCGGAGACGATGCCCGCCGACGTGACCGCCGCGCTGATCGGGCCGAGTTCGCGCTCGGTGCGCGCCACCCAGTCCGCGACGGCCCCGGCGTCGGTGACGTCGACCCTCGCGGCGAGCGCGCGCACGCCGAGTTCGCCGATCTCCTTCTCCAGCTCGACCGCGCTCGCCTCGTCCGACCGGTAGGAGAACCCGACGTCGAACCCGTCGGCCGCGAGCCGCAGGACGCAGGCCCGACCGATGCCGCGCGAGCCGCCGCTCACCAGCGCCACGCCCGCCATCAGCGCTCACCCGCCAGGCGCAGCAGGACGGCGGCGACGGTGCCGTGCGGATCGCCCGACACGACCACCACCGGTCGGCCCGCCGCCTCCGGCAGGCGTTCGGCGATGCTGAGCACGGACGCGATGGCGAACGCCGAGGACGCCGCCCCGGTGTCGCCGATCTGGTGGCCACCGGGAACGCGGGTCAGCGTCCTGAGGTCGAACAGCTCGGCCAGCGCCTCCCGCTCCGGCTCGGACGCGGTGGTGGACACGACGGCCCACACGTCCGCCGCGGGCACGGACGCCCGGTCCAGCAGCGCGCGCACGCAGTCGTGCAGCGCCGGACGGGCGGAGCCGTCCAGGCACACCCTGGTCTCGACGCCCAGCACCTCGGCCAGCGCCGCGCGGTGCGTGGAGCCCGGTTCGAGCCGGAAGAACGCGCCCCCCTCGCCCAGCGGTGACCCGGAGCCCCTGCCGTGGTGCGCGAGCCAGGCCCTCGCCGACGAGTACTCCTCGACCGCGCCGACGATCACCGAGTCCGCCCGGCCCGCGGCGAGCAGCCTGTCGGAGTAGCGCAGCGCGTGGACCGCGGCGCTCCGACCACCGGCCAGGGTGGTGTTCGGTCCGGTGATGCCGTAGCGGATGGCGCACTGGGCCGCCGCGCAGTTCATCGACCCGCTCGCCAACGTCTTGGTGTTCAGCAGGTGCGGCCTGCTCTTCACCAGCGAGTCGCGCATGTGGTCCATCTCGGTCTGGACGCTGCCCGACGTGGTGCCGAGCACCACACCGGCGCGCTCCCCCGTGTCGACGCCCTGCTCGACCAGTCCGCCGACGGCGACCAGCGCCAGCGCGCTCGCCCGGTCGAGGTGCCGGAGCCCCTTGCCGCCGACGAGTTCCTCCACGTCGAAGTCGGGCACCAGGCACGCCCGGTCCTCCGGCACCGACCACCGCTCGGGGTCGACCGGGACGGCCGTCGGCCGTCCCGACCGCACGCCCGCCGCGTAGGCCTCGCGGCCGTGGCCGAACGGCGACACCGCCGACCATCCCGTGATCACCGGCGCAGCGCCCGCCATCAGACCGTCCTCCCGTGCTTGCCGAGCACCAGTACCGCGTTGTCCCCGCCGAAGGCGAGGCCGTTGTTCTGCACCACCCGGAGATCCGCGTCCACCGCGTGGTTGGGCACGCAGTCGACCCCGCACGCGGGGTCGGTCACCCGGTGGTTGGTGGTCGGGGGGATGAACCCCCTCGTGATCGCCAGCGTGCTGGCGACGGCCGCCAGCGCGCTGGCGGCGCCCATGGTGTGACCGAGCATCGACTTGATCGACACCGTCCTCGGCGGCTCGTCCCCGTGGACGTCGCGGATCGCCTCGCACTCCGTCACGTCGTTCAGCTTCGTGCCGGTGCCGTGCGCGGAGATCAGGTCGACCTCGTCGGGCTTCACCCCCGCGTCGTCGAGCGCCAGTTGCACGCACCTGGCGACGCTGGACCGCGACGGGGACACCGGGTGCCGGGCGTCGCAGTTCAGGCCGTAGCCCAGCACCTCGGCGTGGATCGTCGCGCCCCGCTCCAGCGCGGAGTCCAGGCTCTCCAGCACGAGCACCGCCGACCCCTCGCCGGTGAGGATGCCCCTGCGGTCGCGGTCGAACGGCCTGCACACGTCCGGGGCGACCAGCCCCAGCCGGTGGAAGGTCGCGAACGTCCGCCTGCTCAGCGCGTCCGAGCCGCCGCACAGCGCGAAGTCCACCTGGCCGAGCCGCACCGCGTCGACCGCGTCGCCGATGGCGTAGTTGCCCGCCGAGCAGGCCGTCCCGATGACGTAGGCGTCCACATCGGACAGCCGCAGCTCGCGGGCGATCGACAGGGCCAGGTTCTGGGCCGACACCCGGTCGACGAGGTCCGGGTCCATCCGCTCCGGGCCGTCCACGACCGCGGTCTCGGCCAGCCGGTCGACGTCCTGCGACTCGCCGCTGGTCGTGCCCATCACCACCAGGCCGCGACGTTCACCCAGCGCGCAGGCGTCGCCGCCCGCGTCCTCCACGGCCATCCGCGCGGCGGCGACCGCGAACCGGCTCGCCCGGCCGAGGTTCGCCGCCGGGACGGTGCGGATCCACCGGTCGGGGTCGAACCCCGTGACCTCGCAGGCGACGTCGGACGGGAAGCCCGAGGCGTCGAACGCGGTGATCGGACCGGCGCCGCTGCGACCGGAGCGCAGGCCGTCGGCGAACGCGTCGACGCCCACACCGATGCTCGACACCACGCCCATGCCGGTCACCACCACCCGGCGGCGTTCCTCGACCCGCGCGGTCATCGCACCGCGACGTTCTCGTCCACGGTCGACGACCACCCGGCGAACTCCGCCACGACCTCGTAGACCGAGTCGAGGTCGACCATGCGCGGCAGCTCGTCCTGGTCGATCGCGATGCCGAACTCGGTCTCCAGGTTCGCCAGCAGGTCGATCGTGCTCAGCGAGTCGACGCCGAGGTCATCGGTGAACAGCGTCGTGTCGTCCAGCTCGTGCGGTTCGACCTCGAAGGCCGCGCACGCCAGTCTCTTGATGGTGGCCTTGCGCTCATCGACTACCGCGCTCATCGGCGTATCCCTTCGTTCGTCCTGCCGGTGGCCGCGGAGCGGGGTCGAAGTTGCTCCGCAGCCAGTTGTCGTCGTAGATCGAGTCCAGGTAGCGCTCACCGAGGTCCGGCGAGATCAGCACCGCGGTGCCGCCGCGCGACTCCTCGTGGGCGTCCAGCCAGGACATCGCGCCCGCCAGCACCGTGCCGGTCGAGCCGCCGAGCAGGAACCCGTGCGCCGCCAGCTCCTGGCACATCGCGATGGAGTCCGGTTCGGCGACGTGCACCACGTCGTCCACGTAGGACCGGTCGAAGATCTCCGGCCGGGTGCTCGTGCCGAGGCCGGGGATCAGCCTGCGGGCCAGCGGTGTCCCGAAGGTCACCGATCCCACCGCGTCGACCGCCACCACCGTGACCGGCAGCCCCTCGTCGCGGAAGTACCTGGCGCAGCCCATCAGGGTCCCGGTGGTCCCGGCCCCGACGAACAGCACCTCGACGTCGGGGAACTGCTTGACGATCTCCGGGCCCGTGGTCCGGTGGTGCGCCCGCCAGTTGCCGGGGTTCGCGTACTGGTTCAGCCAGAGGTTCCGCTCGTCCCGCGCGCACAGGTCCCGCACGTGCTCCAGCCGCGCGCCGAGGAACCCGCCGTCGGCGCCCGGCTCGGTCACCACGTGCACCACGGCCCCGTAGCTCTCCATGAGCCGCACCGCCGCCCGGTTGCACCGGACGTCGGTGACGCAGGTGAACCGGTACCCGCGGCTCGCGGCGATCATGCTCAGCGCCACGCCGAGGTTGCCGGAGGAGGACTCCACCAGCGTCGTGCTCGACGTGAGCAGGCCCGACCGCTCCGCGGCGTCGACCATCTCGGTCGCCGCCTTCAGCTTGATCGACCCGGCGAAGTTGAAGCCCTCGCACTTCATGTAGAGCCGACGGCCGACGACGTGTTCGAGATCGATGTACAGATCCTCAACGTTGAACTCGTGTGGCGCGGTGATGACCGGCACGGCAAACCTCCTCGGGGCGTCTCTTCCGCTGGTCAGTCACTGGTCCACGCCTCTCCCCACCGCTCCCGGTAGGCGACCTCGGGCACGGGTGTGCGCCTGCCGACCGAGAACCGCCCCACCGGCCAGCCGACCGGCACCAGCGCGGCGGGCACGACCCCGCTCGGGATGTCGAGGATCTGCCTGAGCTCGTCGTAGATCGACACCGGACCGGCGGCGTCGCCCTCGGGCGTGATGCCGCCCAGTGCCTGCAACGTGGTCAGGGTCGCCCCGAGCCCGACGGCGCGGGCGGCGAGCAGCATGTTCTGCACGGCCGGGTAGATCGACGCGGCGTTGAAGAAGTCGGCCGGGTTGCGCCGGGTCGGCAGGTAGCACACGACGATCACGACCGGGACCTCGTCGAAGTGCGCGGCCAACTGGCCGGCCGCGGCCATCTCGCGCCCCTCGTCGGGTGCGGCGTCGTTGCGGACCACCTCGGTGCGGGACCACGCGAGCACGTCCTGGTAGCCCTGCTGGTACCACTGGCCGAGCCTGGTGCGCTGCGCCGGGTCGCGGACCACCACGAACCGCCACGGCTGGCGGTTCTTCGCCGACCCGGCCTGGATCGCGTGCCGCAGCACGAAGTCCACGAGTTCCGGTCCGACGTCGGCGCGCTGGAAGCGGCGCACGGCGCGCATCGTGGTGATGCAGTGCGACACCGCGGAGATCGCGCTCGCGGACAGCGCCTCGCTGTTCGGCGCCTTCACGACGGTCATGACGTGCCTCCCTCGTACGGCGTCAGCGGAACCAGGTGCCGCGAGATCGTGCGGAGCTTCTCGCGGGTCTCCTCGCGCTCCCGCTCCGGACGGGACCGCGAGACGATCCCGGCGCCCGCGCGCAGCCACGTGCGGCCCCGGCTGTGGAACAGCGAGCGCAGCGCCAGCGCGGCGTCGAGGTCGCCCCGCGCGCCGCAGGTGAAGACCGTTCCGCTGTACAGGCCCCTCGGTTCGGTCTCGAACCGGTGCACGGCCTCGTACGCGGCGTCCCTCGGGATGCCGGAGACCGCCGCCGCCGGGAACAGCCGGGCGAACGCGTCCCAACAGGACAGTCCGAGGTCGAGCCGCCCGGTGATGGTCGAGTCGAGGTGCTGCACGCTGCCGCGCTGCCGCACCGACATGAAGTCCTCGACGTGCGCGGTCCCCGGCAGGCAGATCGTCGCCAGGTCCTCGCACGCCGAGCGCACGGAGATCGCGTGCTCGAAGACCTCCTTGGGGTCGTTGAGCAGGTCGTGGCGCAGCCGCGCGTCGGTCGCGTCGTCGCCGGTGCGGGCGCACGTGCCCGCCACCAGCCTGGTGGTGACGCGGCCGTCCGGTTCGACCTCCAGCAGCGTCTCCGGGCTGAACCCGGTCGCGGCCAGGCCGCCCATGTCCAGCAGGAACGACCGGGCGGGCGTGTTGGCCCGCCTGCCGACCACGTAGGTGCCGACGAGGTCGACGTCGAAGTCGACCGGGACGACGCGGGACACGACGACCTTGTCCAGCTTCCGCGCGCGGACCTCCTCCACGGCCGAGGCCACCGCGTCGAGGTACTCCGCCCCGTCGTCGTCCGACGTCAGCGGCCGGGTGGTGTGGACGGGCTCGGGCACGTCGGCGCGGACGAGGTCGGCGACGCGCTCCAGGGTGTCCCGGTCGGTCGCCCGGACCACGGCCCGGTCGCGCTCCAGCCTCACCTCGACGTGCGGGACGACGAGGTGCAGCACCACGTCGTCGCCGACCAGGTCCGTCCGGCCCGACTGGAGGTGCCCCAGTTCGAAGGCGGCGTAGCCGTAGGCCCGCCAGTCGCCGACCGGGACGCCCCGCAGGAACTCCTCGACCAGGTCGAGCGGCCGGACGTCCAGCGGCTGCCACTTCTCCTGCTCGGTGTCCCACCGCGTGGTGGCGCCGAGGCGGTCCACGACGACCTCGCCGAGGGCTCCGCCCGCGAACGTGGCGGTGCCGCCGGCCTCGTAGACCACGTGCGGGTCGAAGCCGCCCGAGCGGGCCAGCCGCGCCGCGACGGCCACCGGGTCGGTGGCGACGTCGAGCACCAGCTCGTGGTAGCGGTTCGCGGCCGTGCCGGGAACCGGTTCGTGGTAGCGGGTCACGCCCCGACCTCTTCCACCTGTCGGGCGGACCGCACCCCGGCGGCCAGCTCGCGGAGCCGCTGCTTGCGGATCTTCCCCACGGGGGTCAGCGGCATCTCGTCCACGACCTCCAGCCGTTCCGGGAACTTGAAGGCGGCCAGACCGCTGGCGGCGAAGACCTCGCGGACCTCCTCCAGGGTGAGCGTCCGGCCGTCGCGCAGGACCACGCAGGCGCAGACCACCTCGCCGAGTTCCCGGTGGGGTGCCGCCACCGCGGCGGCCCGCGCGATCTGGGGCATCCGGTTCAGGACGTCCTCGACCTCCTCGGCGTGGATCTTCTCGCCGCCGCGGTTGATCACGTCCTTCACCCGCGACTCGACCACGAGGTTGCCGCTCGGGTGGCGCCGCACGACGTCGCCGGTGCGGTACCAGCCGTCGACGGTGAAGCACTCGGCGTTGTGCTCGGGGACCCGGAAGTAGCCGGGGATCGTGGTGGGGCCCCGCACCAGCAGCTCGCCCGCCTCGCCGTCCTCGACCTGCCGCCCGTGCTCGTCGACGACGCGGATCTCGTCGGCCGCGCTCATCGGACGGCCCTGCGTGGCGACGACGACCTCGATCGGGTCGTCGAGCCGGGTGAAGTTCAGCAGCCCCTCGGACATCCCGTAGACCTGTTGCAGCGCGCAGCCCAGTGCGGGCTCCACGCGCAGCGCCAGCTCCCGCGACAGCCGCGACCCGCCGACCTGGAGCAGCCGCAGGCTGGACAGGTCCCACTCGGCCGACTCGGACGATTCGAGCCACCGCTGCACGACGGCGGGCACGGCCGCGGCGACGGTCACCCGGTGCGTGGCTATCGCCTCGAACGCGACCTCGGGTCGCGGGGACGACACCACGACGACCCGCCCGCCGTTCATCAGCGTGCCCAGGAGGCCGGGGCTGCCCAGCGGGAAGGTGTGCGCGGCGGGCAGCGCGACCAGGTAGGCGGTGCTCCGGTCGAAGCCGCAGACCCGCGCGCTGTGCCGCGCGCCGTACTCGTAGTCGTTGTGCGTCCTGGGGATCACCTTCGGCACACCGGTCGTGCCGCCGGACAGCAGGAACAGCGCCGTGCTCGACGGGTCGGGGGCGAGCGCGTCCAGCCTGCGCCTGCGCTCCCACGTCTCCGCGTCGGGCCGGACCAGCGCCCGCAGGTCGACGTTGCCCGGCTCCACGTGGTCGCCCGCCACCAGGACGTGCTTGACGCCGCCGCAGGTCGAGGCGACCCGCCGGGCCAGGGCCTGGTGGTCGTAGTCGTGCACCCGGTCGGGCACGACGACCGCCTTCGCCGCCACGTGCCGGGCGATGTGGGTCAGCTCCTGCTCGCGGTGCGCGGTCAGCATCATCGTGGGCACCACGCCCACCCGCGTGCAGGCCAGCATCAGCACGATGAACTCGGCGCAGTTCGGGAGCTGCACGACGATGCTGTCACCGGAGCGCAAACCCAAGCCCAGCAACCGTTCCGCGAGCACGTCGACCTCGGCGGCGAGGTCGAGGTAGGTCAGGCTCCTGCGCTCGTCGACCACGGCCACGTCGGACCCGTAGCAGTCCGCCCAGGACGTGACGAGCGAGCCGATCGCCCGGCCGCGCCAGTGGCCGAGCGCCCGGTAGCTCGCCGCCCGCTCGTCCGGCCAGGTCACCACTCCGCTGGGGGTCATCGGCGGGAGCCCTCACCGCTGGAGGTCGCCGCCGGGGCGGTGGCGACGAGCCTGCCCGCGAGCAGCGGGACCTCGCGCATCAGACCGGCGAGTTCCGCCATGTCCTCCGGTGCCAGGGCCTGCGGTCCGTCGCACAGCGCTTCCTCGGGCCGGGGGTGCAGGTCGACGATCAGCCCGTCGGAGCCGACCGCGACCGCCGCCCTGCTCAACGGGAACACCAGGTCGCGTCTGCCACCGGAGTGCGAGGGGTCGACGATCACCGGGAGGTGGGTCAACTGCTGCACGATGGGCACGGCGCTGATGTCGAGCGTGTTGCGGGTGGACTTCTCGAACGTGCGGATCCCCCTCTCGCACAGCACGATGTCGAGGTTGCCCTGTTCCGCGACGTACTCCGCGGCCATCAGCCACTCCTCGACGGTGGCGCTCATGCCCCGCTTGAGCAGCACCGGCAGGCCGGTCGCGCCCGCGGCCCGCAGCAGCGCGAAGTTCTGCATGTTGCGGGTGCCGATCTGGAGCATGTCGGCGTGGGACGCGACGAGGTCGACGTCACGGGTGTCGAGCACCTCGGTGACGAACGGCAGACCGGTCTCGTCCCGCACGTCGCTGAGGATCTTCAGCCCGTCCTCGCCGAGGCCGTGGAAGGAGTACGGGGAGCTGCGCGGCTTGTACGCCCCTCCCCTCAGCATGGCGGCACCCGCGGCGGCCGCCATCAGCGCGGACTCCATGGTCTGCTCGGGCGTCTCCACGGCGCACGGGCCCGCGACCAGGGTCACCGTGCCAGGGCCGAACGGCACCCCGCCGACGGTCACGGTCGACCTGTCGCGCTGGTGTTTCGCACTCACTAGCTCATAGGGCGCGGTGACGAAGTCGCGCCGAACTTCCAGCCGGCTGTCGGGCACTGCAACTCCTTGCTATCGGTGTAAGGGGGAGTCAGGCGACTCGGTAGCGGAGGCCGGTCAGCTCGACCCGCGAGTTGACCGCGAGCTTGCGGAAGATCCGCCCCAGGTGGGCGTGCACCGTGTGCGGGGAGACGAACATCCGCGCGGCGATCTGCCGGTTGGTGAGCCCCTCGGCCACGAGGTCCGTGACCTGGCGCTCGGTCTCGGTGAGGCTGTCCCAGCCGGTGGCGGAGCGCTCGGCGTGGGTCCAGTGCTTCCGGCGGACGCCGAGCGCCCTGAGTTCGCTGCGCACCCTGGCCACGTCGCCGGTCGCGCCCGCCGTCTCGTACCTGGCCATCTCCTCTTCGAGGGCGGACACCAGGTGTGCCGTCGCCTTCGGATCGGAGTTGTTGCGCTGCAACAACATCTGGCCGACCTGGCGGTGCAGCGCGGCGGCGACCGGCGCGGCGATGGTCTCGTGCACCGCCCGCCAGACGAGGTCGTGGCTGAACGACAGGGTGTCCGCGTGCTCGTCGCAGTCGAGCAGGCCGACCCGCAGGACCTCGCGGATGCCGCGCAGGACGTCGGCGGACGTCCGGCCGAGCACCTCGGCCACGTCCGCGAGCCGGAACGACCTGCCGAGGATCGCGGCGATCTCCAGGACGCCGATCGTGTCGGTGCTGAAGCCCTCCAGCCTGGTCCGGACGGCCGACGTCAGGTGGCGGGGCAGGCGGCGCGTGGTGAGCCGGGCCCCCGACTCGCCGACCTCCACCGCGTCCTCCGCGCGCAGGCCGTCGAGCAGCTCCGTCAGCAGGGCGGGGTTGCCGCGCGCGCCGGCGGCCAGCTCGGCCAGGTCGTCACCGGGGGGCGCGGCGAAGTGGTCGGTGACGATCCTCGCGACGGCGTCGTCCGGCAGCGGTTCCAGCCGCAGCCGGGTGGCGCCCAGCGCGGTCAGCCGGTCGAAGAGCCTGCCGACCGTGATCGCCTCCCCGGCCCCGTCCCGGCAGGCGAGCAGCCACACCACCGGGCTGTTGCGGAAGTGCGCGACGAAGGACTGCACCGCCGCCAGCGTGATCTGGTCGGCCCACTGGAGGTCGTCCAGCGCGATCACCAGCGGTCCCGCCGCGGCGCGTTCCTCGATCTTGCCCAGCAGTTGCGCCGCCAGCTTCATCGGGCTGCCCGCCAGCGCCCAGATCGTCTCGCCGAGGGCGGAGACGACGGGTGCGAGCGGGGTCCAGCGGGTCAGCTCGTCGGCCTGGGCCGAGCAGGTCCGGATCCCCTGCTCGGCGGCGACGGCGAGCGCGTCGGCGATCATCCGGCTCCGGCCGATACCGGGAGGACCCTCCAGCAGGACGACCGAACCACGTCCGTCCCGAACGTCGAGGAGGGACAGGACCAGACGTTGCCAGTCCTGACCATGGTCGTTTCCGGAATTCATCGGCACTATTTCCTCCCTCTGCCCGAACGGATCCGGCACGGCCGATCCGTGAATTCGACGCTATGACAAGTCGCGCAAGTCCGTCCATGCGCAGAATGCGGAATTCGAGATAACCCGTCAGCTAACACCAAAAGAGACGCGAGAGGTGGCGAGTTGATGCCCGAATTTACTTCACGGGATTCCCTTATCACCACAAGCGCTGATCGGAACCGGTATTGCGGTGCCGGCAGAACGCGGCCGGGCCGCGGTTCGCGAGCCGTCGAACGGAAACCGGGCCCGCGCCGCCCTAGGCGGCTTCGGAGAGCGCGTACGCGGTCATCGCCGCGCCGAGCACCCGGACCCCGCGGCTGCTCATCGGGTCGTACCCGGTCAGCTCCTCGATGCGGCGCAGCCGGTAGTCGAGCGTGCTGCGGTGGATGCGCAGCTCGGCGGCGGCGCGGGAGCGGTTGTAGTCCGCCCTGATCAGCGCGGCGAGGGTCTCGTACCAGACGCTGCTCGACGAGGTCAGGGACGCGATGATGGCCACCAGGCTGTTCGCCACCGCGTCGTTCTGGGTGACCGCGTACTCCACGAGCACGTCGTCCAGGACGTAGACGCCGGGGGAACGCCCGGCCGCGAGGACGAGGTCCAGCACGTCCGCGGCTTCCCGGTACCCGGCCGGGACCTCGGTGCCCGGCCTGCTCGCCATGGCGCACCAGGCCCGCCCGTCGAGCCACTCGCCGAACTCCTCGACGAGCCAGGTCGTGCGGAGGTCCTCGCCGTCGGGCACGAGCACGACGGCGCCCCTCTCCCCGATCACGTACCGCGTGCCCGCGACGCCGTACCCGTCGAAGTACTCGGCGACCTGGTCGACCACCGCGGCGGTCGGGTCGCCGAGCACCAGGACGAGGTACGCGGCGCTCGTGTCCGGTCCGCCGGGCACGAGCGCCGCGACCTCCTCCTCGGCGGGTCTGCCGATGGGCGTCCGCGCGGACGGGCCGCCGGGACCGTGGTCGACAGTGGTCATGCGGTCGTCTCCCCTGCTGCTCCGCGAACTGCGTCGAAGTGGTGGTCGAGCACGTCGAGCACCTCGGCTTCCCGTGCGTCGAGGTAGAAGTGGCCGCCCTGGAAGGCCAGCACGTCGAACGCGCCGGTGGTGTGCCGGGACCACATGACGGCCTCGTCCATGCCGGTCAGCGGGTCCTCGTCGCCGACGAGGACCGTGACGGGGCACCGGACGGTCGCGTCCGTCCGACCCCGGTAGGTCTCGACAGCCCTGAGGTCGGCGCGCAGCACGGGCAGGAACAGGCTCGCCATGCCCTTGAAGTCGAGCACCGCCGAATCCGTGCCGCTCAGCAGGCGCAGCTGCGCCACGAGCCCCTCGTCGTCGCGCAGGTGCACCGCCTCGTCGCGGTGGCTCGACGGGGCGCGGCGGCCGGACGCGAACAACCGCGTCAGCTCGCGCCCGTCCGCCTCGGCCCGCTGAGCGACCTCGAACGCGACGACGGCGCCCATGCTGTGCCCGAAGAACGCGAGCGGCAGGTCGTCCTCGTCCCGGAGCGCCTCGTGGACCCGGTCTGCGAGCACCCCGATGTCCTCGACGAACGGCTCGCCCCTGCGGTCCTGCCTGCCGGGGTACTGGACCGCGAGGACGTCGATCCCAGGGCTGAGCGCCGCGGACCAGGAGAAGTACCTCGACGCCGCTCCCCCGGCGTGCGGGAAGCACACGAGGCGCGCGACCGCCTGCGACGTGCGGTGGTACCGGCGAATCCACGGGTTGACGTGCATGGGTGGAGGAACCATCCGAATCTTCAGCTCACCTGACGGGCGGCGCGCGCGGCGCGGACTCGCCGGACGCCGAACTCGCACCACCGCACCCGAAATAGGAAAAGAGATTTACCCACCGAAGTCCGCCGGGTCCGACCCGAACGTCGCAGGTGAGCCGAGAAAAGCACCGACCGCATTAGAACTCCTGCGATCCACCGCACACGGCTACTGCCTCTCCCGATCCACACACATTTCCGGCGTGTGAATAAAGATATCAGCGGGTTCGGGCGCAGTCAGCCGACGGAGGTCGTTTGAGCCTTAATCTCGTGGCCGTGCGGCCGGATGGTTCGGTGTCGGCCGCCGCGAGCATCGGAGGTTTGGTTCGGGTGCGGGCCGGTCTTCGGCGCGAGGGCGACCAGATGTGACGCAGGACTCTCAGCCACGGCTATCGCGGGCCCGGACGCACGCCTACCACCCGGTCACCGACAGCGGTGACCGGGTGCTGTCGGCAGGCGCGCCGGGGAAGCGGCACGGGACGTCTACGGCTCGCGGGTGAAGAACGGGTCGTCGAACACGTAGAGCCAGCGGCCGTCGGGCTGTCGGCGGGCGACCTCGGTGGTGTCCACGACGGTGGCGGCCCCGTCGGGTCCGGTCAGCGTCGCGGTGTGGGACATCAGCGCCAGCCCCGGCCCGTGCAGAACCGAGCGGCGGACGAGGTCGACGGCGACCCCGGCCCGGACCAGTTCCCGGAGTTCGGCGCGGATCGCCTCGTGGTCCACGGCCGGGTCACCCGAGGCCCGCCCGAGGAGCGCGCCCGCTTCGTACAGCGCCACCAGGCCGTCGAGGTCGCGGGCGCGGAGGCGTTCGACGAACAGCTCCCCGAGCCGTTCGGGGGTGCGGGCGACCTCCGCCGCACCCGGACGGAGGTAGGACGGCCGGTCGCCCCAGCCCGCGGCGGTGACCACGTCGAACCAGGTGACCACGTCACCGGGCGGGCCGGCGATGGCGGCGACGTGGCCGGGGAAGTTGATCGGCGACGCCTTCGCGGGCGTCCTGGCGATCTGGGCGGCGATGTCCTCCGCCAGGGTGTAGCCGATGTCCTGGCGTGGCCACGCGAGGAGGGCGGCGGTCACGAGGTCGTCGGGGAGGGCGGCGCGGCCGACGCCCGCGATGTCCGCGGCGATGCCGAGCTGGGCGGCACCGGCTTCCGGCGACACCCCGGCGGCGATGCCGTCGGAGGTGTGCAGGGCGATCCCGGTCCACACGGCGGCGGCGCGCTCGGCGTCGACCCCGGCGTCGAGCAGGAAGCTCCGGGCGAGGTCGGCGCCGTCCACCTCGAAGCGCTGCTCCCCGTTCCCCGCCTCGCACAGGCCCAGGTCGTGCAGCAGGCAGATCAGGAAGACCAGCTCCTCGTCGTAGTCCCTGCCCGGTTCCATCCCCGCCGCGGCGGCGGTGGGTCGGACGAACAGGAAGCTCCGGGCGCTGTGGGCCATGACGTGGTCGGGCAGGAGGGAGGCGGCGTGGGCCACCGCGGCGTCGGCGACGGCACTGGGGCCGGACAGGCCGAGATCGCTCGACGTCAGCCGTCCGCCGGTCTGCTGGGAAGTGTTGATCATCCTTCGATTCTGGGCAGCCCGCACCGGTCGAACCAGTGGCTCGAACAACGAATACTGTTAAGATCGCGCCATGCACCGGGTAGCCGTCCTGGCGTACGACACGGTCGTGGCGGCCGAGCTGGCCATGGTCGTCCAGGTGTTCGCGACGGCGAACCACTGCGCGGACGCCGCCTTCTACGAGGTCGGCGTGGCGGGTGCGGCGGGCTCCGTGGTGACCGCGTCGGTGCCCGGCCCCTCGCCCGCGCACATCCCCTCGCCCGCGCACGTCCCCTCGTACACCCTCGGCCCCGACCGATCCCTGGCGTGGGCCGTGCCCGCGGACACCGTCGTCGTCCCCGCGCACGGGTCGTTCCTCGACCCGCCGCCCGACGCCGTGCGCGCGGCGCTGCTGACCGCGCACGGCCGAGGAGCGCGTCTGGCGTCGCTGTGCGTCGGCTCGTTCGTCCTCGCCTCCACCGGCGTGCTCGACGGCCGCCCGGCCACCACGCACTGGTACTGGGCCGACGAGTTCGCCGTCCGCTTCCCCGCCGTCGACGTGCAGCGGGAGAAGCTCTTCGTCGGGCGGGACGGCGTCTACACCTCCGCGGGCATCACCGCCGCGCTCGACCTGGCGCTCAACCTGGTGGAGCAGGACCTCGGCGCCGCCACCGCCGCCGCCACGGCGCGCTTCCTGGTCGCCCCGATGCGCCGCGAGGGCGGCCAGGCCCAGTTCATCGAGTACGACGTCCCCGGCAGGGCGGACGCGCTGAGCGACACCCTGCGCTGGGCCGAGGAGCACCTCGCGGACGACCTGAGCGTGGCGGACCTGTCCGCCCACGCGAACATGGCCCCGCGCACCTTCACCCGGCACTTCCGCGCCGGTGTCGGCACCACCCCCGTGGACTGGCTGCTGCGCACGCGCGTCCGCCGCGCCAAGGAACTGCTGGAGCGCACGACGTGGTCGATCGACCGCATCGCCGCCGAGACGGGTTTCCGCTCGACCGTCACCTTCCGCCACCACTTCGGCAGGCTGGTGCGGGTGACCCCCGCCCGGTACCGGCGGACGTTCGGGTCGGCGTAGCCGAGCGGGGTAGCGGTGCACCACCCGCTCGGAACCGGTCGGCCGTCAGGCGACGGCGCCGAGTCCGGAGCCGCCGTCGGCGACGATCTCGGTGCCGGTGGCGAAGCGCCCGGTCGGAGGCGGCGAACAGGATGAAGTCGGCGATCTCGTCCGAGGTGGCCGTGCGCGGGATGGCGAACCCGTCGACCGGCACCGGTTCCCGCCCGTCGGGGCCGTAGGCCAGCGGCGTGTCGATGACATCGAGGCGCACCCCGAGCGCCGGACCGGGCAGCGCGGCGGCGCTCCGGTCGGCCCCCGTCCTGGCCGCGACGACGGTGTTCGCCCCGGCCTGGGCGAACCGGGTGGACAGCACGGTGCCGAGCGCCCCAGGGGCGCCGGCGACGAGGACGGTCTTGCCGGTGAAGGCGAACACGGGACCGACTCCTTCGTGGTCGGTGGTGATCAGTTGCTCGCGGCGGCGGTCACGTCGTCGGCGTCGGTCGAGTGCGCGAGGTCCCGTCCGGACTCCAGTGCCCGCAGGCGGTCGCGCAGCGCGCCGGTGGCGAGCGCGTACGCGTCGGAGCCCAGCGTCAGGCGCAGCGGGGGCTCGGCCTGGTCGGTGGAGGCGATGATGGCCGCCGCGATCTTCGCGGGGTCACCGGGCGCGGGCAGCGGGGGCAGTTCGCCCGCGACCGCGCGGCGCAGCCGCCCCGACGGGCCTTCGGCGTACTCGGGCAGCGCGGGGCCGAAGACCGAGCCGCCCTGGCCGAAGTTGGTGCGGGCCATGCCGGGCTCGACGATCGTCACGCCGATGCCGAACGGCGCGAGTTCGGCGGCGGCGGACTCCCAGAAGCCCTCGATGCCCCACTTCGTCGTGTGGTAGAGGCTCATGCCGGGGAAGGCGATCTGGCCGCCGACGCTGGCGACCTGGACGAACCGCCCGCCGCCCTGGCGGCGCAGGTGCGGGGTGGCGGCGCGGGCGAGCTGGATCGACGCGGTGAGGTTGGTCGCGATCTGCCGGTCGATCTGCTCGTCGGTGGCCTCCTCGGCCGCGCCGAACAGGCCGTAGCCCGCGTTGGAGACCACGACGTCGATCCGGCCGAGGTCGGCGAAGGCGCGGTCGACGGCCTCGCGCAGCGCGGGGGTGTCGGTGACGTCCAGCCCGGTGCGCCAGAGCCGCTCACCGTGGCGGACGGCCAGGTCGTCGAGCACCTCGGGGCGGCGCGCCGTGGCCGCGACCCGGTCCCCTCGGCTCAGGAGCTGCTCGGTGAGGTGGCGGCCGAAGCCGGACGACGTGCCGGTGATGAACCAGGTGCGGGTCATGTGGACTCCTCCGTAGGTAACTAACTAGATACATTCCTACACGACGGCCTGTCCTATGTAAATACCTGGATGGTTATGTACGATGGCCCCATGCCACCCGACGCCACCGAGACCAAGCGACGCCTCCTCACCGCGGCGGTCGAGGAGTTCGCCACCCACGGCCTGGCCGGTGCCCGCGTCGACCGCATCGCCGAGAACGCCTCGGCCAACAAGCGGTCGATCTACATGCACTTCGGCACCAAGGAGGAGCTGTTCGACCGGGTCGTCGCCGACAGCATGTCCGAGCTGGCGCAGGCGGTCTCGATCGACGCGGGCCACCTGCCCGACTACGCGGGCGCCCTGTTCGACCGGCTGCGGCAGCGCCCGCACATCACCCGCCTGTACCTGTGGGCCGGGCTGGAACGCCAGCAGCCCATCGACGCCGAGGTGCGGGAGTACCGGCGCAACGTCACCGCGATCGAGGCCGCGCAGGACGCGGGTCGGGTCCGCACCGACATCCCGGCGGTGGAGCTGATGGCCATGGTGATCGCGCTGGTCATCAGCTGGGACACGGCATCCTGGTCGCTGAAGGCGCTCCAGGCCGGGACCGGGCACGACCCGGTCGACGACCGCAGGGCCGCGGTGACCGCCGCCGTGGCGGGCCTCGTCCACCCGCGCTGAGCACGCGGACGCGCGTCAGCGGCCCTGGCGAGGGCGTCCGCGTGCCACCCGGCCGGCGCTGGACGTGCCGTGGTCGGGTGTCGGGCAGCGGCTCCGCGACGGGCACCGGGCCCGTGCGCGTCAGATGACCGCCGTGAGCGGCAGGTGGACCACGGGCGGCAGGGGCGCGCTGGACGACTCGGTGTCGAACGACCGGACGAGCAGTGCCGCGAAGCGGCGGGAGGCGGCCACGGCGTTCGCGTTCGAGGTGGCGCGGATGCCGCCGTTGGCCATGAGCACCATGATCAGGTCGTCGAGCACGAGGCGCACGCCCTGCCGCGCTACCCGACCACCGCCCACGGCGGGCGGCACCGGGTCGCGCCGGCCGACGGCGAGGCCTGCGGCGAGGTCATCCGCGCGGGCGAAGGGGCGATCGCGTCCAGCGACAGCGGCCACCGCGAGCCCGAGGCCGTCCCCGGCGACCCGAGATCTTGCCCGACAACCCCGAGACCTTCCCCTCCGACGTCCGGCAGGTCGCGGCCGTGTGCCCGGCGCTGACCATCACCGTCCAGGGCTGGTTCAATTATCTTAAGATCCACATCTTGAAAATTAAGGTTTTGACGGGTATAAATTGAACTATGGCCGACGAGGCACTGGACTGGCAGGAACTCACGAATCTGACCCGTGGTCGGCCCTTCACGGTTGAACGGGTGCGCCTGGCCGACAGCGGCATCGCGATCGAGGGCGGGTTCGAGCTGCCGCAACTGGCTCAGCTCACCGTCGAGGACCAGGTCTTCGTCACGGCGTTCGTGCGGTGCCACGGCTCCATCAAGGAGATGGAGCGGATCTTCGGGGTGAGCTACCCGACGATCAAGTCCCGCCTGAACCGGATCACGCAGATGCTCGACTTCGTCGAGACCGATCCGGCGCCATCGCGGGCCGACGTCATCGACAGGCTGCGCCGCGGGGAGATCGACGCCCAGCAGGCTCTGTCCGAACTGGACGGTTGATCGTGCTGCCCCAACTGGTGACCGTGCGGGTTCGCCGCCCGCGCGGTCGCACCATCAGGGTCTGGGTGCCGCTGCTCCCCTTCGTGCTGCCGCTCCTCCCCGTCGTGGCGCTGGCGGCGGTCGTGGCCTGCCTCCTGCACCACGTCAGCGTGCCGCGGGCGCTCGTGCGCGGCTGGCGCTTCGTCTCCGCGCTGCCCGGCACCCGGTTCGACATCGAGCAGGGCGGCACGGCCGTGCTCATCACCATCAAGTAGGGGGAACGCGATGAACGAGCAGCGCAAGGACGTCCTCGACCTGCTGGCCGAGGGCAAGATCACCGCGGACGAGGCCGAGCGGCTCATCACCGCGCTCGAACGGGACCAGCCGCCCGCGGTGGTGGACCTCGACGCGCGGCCGAGGGGCAGGGCGAAGTACCTGCGGCTGGAGGTGGACACGCTGGACAACGGCGAGCCGGGGCGGATCAACGTCCGGGTGCCGCTGCAACTGCTGCGGGCGGGCGTCCGGCTGGCGGCGCTGATCCCGCCGCAGGCACTGGACCGGGCGTCCGCCGAGTTGGCCAAGTCGGGTGTGCCGATCGACCTGAAGCAGCTCAAGCCCGAACAGCTCGAAGCCCTCGTGGAACACCTGGACGACCTCGTCCTGGACGTCGACCAGCCCGACGCCAAGGTGCGCGTCTTCTGCGAGTAGGCCGTCATCACCACATCACCTTCTCGGAAAGGATCGACAGCATGACCGCAACACAGGACCAGCGGCGCGGTGACCTGGTCGAGGACGGCTGGGGCCGGGTCGCCGACGTGTTCCGCGCGAACTTCGAGGGCGACCCCGGCGAGGTCGGCGAGGTCGGCGCGGCGTGCGCCGTCTACGTCGGCGGCCGTCCCGTGGTCGACCTGTGGGCAGGCCTCGCCGACCGCGAGGCGAACCGGCCGTGGGGCGGCAGCACCGTCGTCCAGGTCGCGTCCACGACGAAGGGCGCCACCGCGATCTGCGCGCACCTGCTGGTGCAGCGCGGTGAACTGGACCTGGACGCCCCGGTGGCCCGGTACTGGCCGGAGTTCGCCGCCGCAGGCAAGGAGCGGATCCCGGTGCGCTGGCTGCTGTCGCACCAGGCCGGGCTGCCGGTCCTGGACGGACCGCTGACGTTCGAGCAGGCGTGCGCCTGGGACCCGGTGATCCGTGCGCTGGAGAAGCAGCCGCCCCTGTGGGAGCCGGGCACCGAGCACGTCTACCACGCCGTCACCTACGGGTTCCTGGTCGGCGAGGTCGTGCGCCGGATCTCCGGCAGGTCGCTGGGCACGTTCTTCGCCGACGAGGTGGCCCGCCCCCTCGGCCTGAGCGCGTGGATCGGGCTGCCCGAGGAGCACGAGGACCGGGTGGCCGCGCTCCACTACGCCGCACCGTTCAGCGTGGAGGAGCTGATCACCGGGCTGGTCGGGCTGACCGGGCTGGACGCGGACACGGTCACCGCCTGGGTGCGAGCGCTGTACTCGCCGGGCTCGGTCCAGATGCGCGCGGCGGAACTCGGTGGGGCGCTCGACAACTCGTCCGACTACTTCACCTCGCGCGCCTGGCGCGCGGCGGAGTTCCCGGCCGCCAACATGGTCGCGGACGCGCACTCGCTGGCACGGATGTACGCCGCGACGGTGAGCGAGGTCGACGGCGTGCGACTGCTGAACCCGGCGACGGTCGAGACGATGACGGCCGTCCACACCGACCGGACACCGATGCACGGCCTGCCGCCGGGCCTGAACATCCCGGCCGACCGCTCGTTCTACATGTCGCTGGGCTTCATGCGGGCGGCGCCGCCGATGCCGATGACCGGGCCGAGCTCATTCGGCCACCCCGGCTCAGGCGGATCCATCGGCTTCGCCGACCCCGACTCCGGCGTCGGCTTCGGCTACGTCACCAACAACTGGAACTTCCGCCCCGACGACCCGCGTGCGGCAGACCTGGCCAGGGCCGTCCGCGACTGCCTCGGCTGACAGGTGTCGCGGTCGGTCGGCGCAAGACCGACCGCGACACCCGCGGCAGACGGCCGCGTACTCCTCGACCGGGTCCTCCCCGTGCGCGGACGCGGCCTCCGCGGGGTCGAAGGACACCGTCCCGGACCGGACCGCGCCGTCCGGCAGTCCACTCCGGACGGTTGTCTCCCCCGCATCGCGGCCACCTGCCGGAACTCGGCCGCGCAGACCGACCGGTGCGGCTCACCAGTACGATGACCGGCGTGAATTCCCCACGACGGCGCAGGATCGACGAGATCGGCGAGGAGAGCCGCCGCCGCATCCTGGACGCGGCGGAGGAGCTGTTCGGCGAGCGCGGGTTCGACCGGACGTCCTTCGTCGACATCGCCGAGCGCTCGGGCATCAGCCGCGGCTCCATCCCGTGGCACTTCACGAACAAGGACGGTCTCGTGATGGCCGTCGTCGAGCGCGCGATCGACCGCGCGATGCCCCCGGAGCGCTACCAGTTCGTGCCGCCGCTCGCCGAGGTGTTCGAGGACTCCGCGGCGCTGGTGCGTGACGAGAACGCGCCGCTGCTGTTCATGATCCTGGCCGAGGCGATGACCGGCAGGGGTGCCGTGCACGGTCAGTACCAGGCGTTCCTCACCCGGAGGCGGGAGGGCCTCGCGCGCTGGTTGCGCGCGCAGCGCCCCGAGGGGGTGGATCCCGGGACGGCGACGGCGAAGGAGCGGACGTTCGCGGGGGTGCTCAACGGGGCGCTGCTCGGGATCCACCTCCAGGCGCGCGTCGACCCGGACGGCTTCGACCTCGACGAGGCGCTGCGGTCGGCCGCGGCCCTGTTCGAGAAGGACCTCGCCGAACTCTGGGACACCCCGCCCGCCGCGGGCCGGAAACCCCGCGAGCGCACCGGTTGAGCCGCGTTCCCCCTCAGGCGGTCGGGACCGGGATGGACTCCAGGAGGGCCGCCATCCGCGCCTCCAGGTAGGGCCGCACGGCGTCGTCCGTGTGGATCCACAGCGCTCCGGCCTCCATGCCCGCGACGACCATCTCACCGACGGAGTCGATGTCGGTGCCACCAGCGAGGTAGGCCTCGACGGCCTCGCGGACGCTTCCCCCCAACCCGATGCCCACGCCCTCGTCCGCCGCCAGGGTGTTGCGGACGATGTCGGTCGCGACCGGGCCGGGGCACAGCACGCTGACCTCGACGCCGTGCCGCGCCACCGCCGACCGCAGCGACTCCGACAGCCCGACCACCGCGAACTTCGCGGTCACGTACAGCACGTTCGGCGAGGCATCCGCCACCAGGCCGGAGCCCGACGAGGTGTTCACCACGTACCCGCCCCGACCGCGCTCGATCATGCGGGGCAGGAACGTCTGGATCCCGTTGACCACACCGGTGAGGTTGACCCCGAGCGCCAGGTCCCACTTGTCGTACCCCAGCTCCGACACCGGCGAGTACGGCGCGATGCCCGCGTTGTTGAACAGCAGCGTGACGTGGCCCAGCTTCGCCTCGACCTCGTCGGCGGCCGAGGCGAACGCGGCGCGGTCCCGCACGTCCAGGCGAACGGCCTCGACGGCCGTGATCCGCGACAGCTCGTCGCGGCTGCGCTCCAGCGCCGCCTCGTCGACGTCGGCCAGCGCCAGGCGCACACCCCGTTCGCCCAGCGCCCGCGCGATGCCCAGACCGATGCCCTGGGCACCTCCGGTGATGAACGCGACCGAACCTTCCCATTCCCGCACGGGACCGCCTCTCCTCGACGTGCTGCCGGACCTACCGACCAATCGCTATGCTGACTAACATAGAGAATGTCGGCAAGCATTGTCTACGCCGTCCGAAGCAGAGCCGTTGAGGGGCCGTGATGACCGAAGAAGACCGTGCCGTGACCAGCCGTCCCCCCGCGCCGGGACCCGGCGGCGACGCGGAGCCCGCACCCGAGATGGGGTTCCGGGAGGTCGTGTCCGCCGGCGGGGGCACGACGCTCGTCGTGATCGCCGGGTTCCAGGCCCTCGACAGCGTCGACAACGCGATGTTCGGCGTGTTCGCACCGGACGTCCGCGAGTCGCTCGGCCTCACCTCGTCCGAGATCACCCTGGTCGCGGCGCTGGCCGGCGTCATGGTGGCCGTCGGCGCACTACCCCTCGGCTGGCTCGGGGACCGGCGCCGCCGCACCACCGTCGCGGGCCTCTGCGCCCTCGTCTGGACCGCCGCCATCGCGTTCCTCGGCGTGGTGCAGAGCTTCTGGCAGCTCGTCACGACCCGCGTCGTCGCGGGCATCGGCAAGGCCAGCGAGGGGCCCGTGCAGGTCTCGATCCTCTCCGACGCCTACCCGCCCGCGGGCCGCGGCCGGGTGCTCGGCATCCACCGCGGGGCCCAACCTCTCGGCATCATCGCGGGCCCGGTGCTGGCCGGGATCTTCGCGCTGCTCGTCCCCGAGGGGCACGAGCCGTGGCGGTGGGCGTTCCTCTTCCTCGCCGTGCCGGGGCTGGTCGTCGGCCTGAGCGCCCTGCGGCTGCGCGAACCGGTCCGCGGCCACTTCGAGCAGGAGGCGCTGCTCGGGGGCGACCCGTCGCCGAACCCGAGCGCCACGCCCGTGCCGCTGCGCGTCGCGTTCGCGCGGTTGAGGAAGATCCGCACCTTCTCCTTCGTCATGGTCGCGCTCGGCGCGTTCGGCCTGTGCGTGGCCACGGTTCCGCTCTACCTGAGCTTCATCCTCGAAGACCACTTCGGGCAGGGGGTCGTGGCGCGCAGCGGGATCGCCGCCGTCAGCGCCGTCGGCGGTCTGGCGGGCGCGGCGCTCGCGGGCGTGCACAGCGACCGGCTCTTCCGCCGCAGCCCCAAGGCGGCCCTGTTCCTGGCCGGCGGGGCGCTCGCCGCGCTCGGCGTCGGCTTCGCCTTCCAGGCCTACTCCCCCAGCATCCTGGCGTTCACGCTCATCGGGATGTTCACCCAGGCCATGACGTTCGGCGGCCTGGTGCCGTTGAGCCTCGTCGTCGCCTCGGTGACCCCTCCCGAGTTCCGCGCGACGGCGTTCGCCGTGGTGGGCCTGTACCTGGCGTTCGTCGGCGGCCTCGGCGGCGCCCTGATCACCGACGTGGCCGAGCAGCTGTGGGGTGCCCGGACGGCCGTCGCCGTGGTCGCGCCGACCGCGTCCGTCCTGGCGGGCCTCGTCCTGGCCGCGGGCGCGGGCCACCTGCGCGGCGACATCGCACGGGCCGCCGCCGACGTGGTCGGGCAGCGGCGTCCCGCGTGAGGGCGCCGTCCACGGTGGACGGACGGTGGTCCACCGTGGACGGACTCCGGGTCACACCTCGACGGGCACCGCGTCGGCCCGTGCCGCTCCCCGCGGCGAGGGGGACGGGGAGAACCGGAGGCCGGGGAGGTTGCGGCGCCGGACCATGATCTCGGCGACGACGATGTTCGGCAGCCAGCACAGGAACGGCACGGCGGCGTACGCGTCGGTCATCAGCTGGTCCACCTCCGCGTCCGGGCCACCGACGCCGAGCGCCACCTGGAACAGGATCAGCACCCCCAGCCACAGCCTCAGCGTGGGAGCGGCGAAGGTGAGCGCGAAGCTGCGGATCATCCACGCCTGGTGGCTCGCGACGTCGCCCTCGCGGACGGCGCGGTAGCCGCGCCACGTGGTCCAGCCCCAGAGCACGGACAGCGTGCCGAAGCCGAAGAACCCGACGAACGCGGCGGAGCTGAACGCGGACATCACCAGCCCCGAGACCGAGGCGAACGCGATCGACACCGCGTAGGTGCGGCCGATCCAGCGGTGCACGGCCCGGTAGCGGCGGCGGATGGCCTTCGCGAACTGGAACGGCCCCACGACGAGGGCGGTTCCCGCCGTGGCGATGTGGACGTAGAACGCGATCCGCACGGGGAACGGCCTGCTCGCGTAGGTGGAAGCCAGGCCCACGCCCTGCTCCCCGAGGGTCGCGAGGCTGCCCACCGCGTACTGCCCGACGAAGTACCCGGAGATCGCCAGGGAGATCAGCGTCACCGCGGTCCAGCTGACGGGGGAGGCGCGGCGGGGCCGTTCCGGGGCCGCGATCGGTGGCGAAGTCGGCGCGGTCATCGCGATGAACCTGCTTTCCGGGGGTGTGCGGGTGGTCCGCGCGTGAGGGCGGACCCCAGCGAGGAGGGGCGTGGGGGAGGGACGAGAACGCGCCGGAACACCGTGCGGGAACACGCGCCGCCGAGGGCTGCGCGGTCGACGACGCGGCGTTCCGGATGCAATCTGGACAGTGTGAGTTTCACTCGCGCGGCGCGCGGTTGTCAAGTGGCGGCCCCACGTCCTCGAACCCTCCCGGCAGGACGTCGACGGCAGCCCGCCGGGACGGGGGGCACGTCCGCGCGTGTCAGGATCTCCCCATGGAACAGCGACGGAAGCGCACCACCTACCACCACGGTGACCTGCGGGCGGCGCTCGTCGAAGCGGGCGTGGAACTGGCCCGCACGGGTGGTCCGCACGCGGTCGTCCTGCGGGAGGTGGCCAGGGTCGTCGGCGTCGCGCCGAACTCCGCCTACGGCCACTTCGCGACGCTGGGCGCGCTGAAGCGCGCCGTGGCCCAGAAGGCGCTGCGCGAGATGGGCGGCGCGATGCTCGCCCGGCTCGCCCGGTTCGAGGAGCCCGCCGACCCGGCGGAGGCCGCGAAGGCGTACCTGCGCGAGGTCGGCCGCGCCTACGTGCGGTTCGCCCTGGACGAGCCCGGCCTCTTCGCCACGGCCATGGGCGGCGATCCCGCGGGCACGAAGACACCCGGTTTCGTCGAGGACACCGCGGATCCGAGCTACGAGGACCGCCCCAAACCCGACACGGTGGTCCTGGACGCGCTCTCCCGGCTGACCGAGGCGGGCTACACGACGCCGGGGACGGTGCAGGCCGCGGTGATGGCCTGCTGGGCGACGGTCCACGGCCTGTCCACGATCCTGCTCGACCTCCAGCCGAACCTGCCGGAGGCCGAGCGGGACGCGGCCGTCGACTCCGCCCTCGACGTGCTGATCCTGGGGCTCACGACGTCGAGGCGGCAGCCGTGAGCCGCACCCGTCAGGGCTCCGCGATGTCCAGCGCGACCCCGGACAGCGGGCGGCCGACGCACGTCAGCACGTAGCCGTCGGCCTTCTGCCGCGGTGTCAGGCAGTTCGGCTCGTTCATCGCCACCTCCCCGCCGCGCAGCTTCACC
This sequence comes from Umezawaea sp., assembly GCF_036375055.1. Classification (GTDB taxonomy): domain Bacteria; phylum Actinomycetota; class Actinomycetes; order Mycobacteriales; family Pseudonocardiaceae; genus Umezawaea. The sequence continues at coordinate 24,448 of NZ_DASUSQ010000006.1, read as the reverse complement.
GCGCAGTCCCCGCAGTTGCCGACCGTGCACGAGTACGGCATCGGCAGCCCCGCCGCGAGCCCGGCGTCGAGCATCGTCTGGCCGGGCTCGACCACCGCGGAGCCGACCGGGCTCGTCCCGTCCTGGACGACCATCTCCTGCGGCGCGGTGGCCGCACCCGCCGGGTCGGCCCCGCTGGTGTAGCGCTCGCGGTGCACGCGGTCGTCGGGCACGCCGAGTCCGGTCAGGACACCCTGGACGGTGTCCATCAGCGGCTCGGGCCCGCACAGGTAGAACCGGGCGTCCCGCGCGGGTCGCAGTTCGGCGAGCCAGTCGCGCACGCCCTCGGCGTCGAGCCGTCCGCGCTGCCCGGTCAGGACGTGGGTGACCGTCAGCCGCTCCGGGTTCTCCCCCGCCAGCCGGAGGAGTTCGCCCGCGAAGATGACGTCCTCCTCGCGGCGGTCGCTGCACAGCAGCGCGACCCGGCCCGCCCCCGGTGCCGCCAGCAGGGTGCGGATCACGCTCATCATCGGCGTGACACCGCTGCCCGCCGCGACCAGGACGACCTCGTGGCCCGCCGCCGCGTCGACGTGGAACGACCCCGACGGGCCGCGCAGCGCCAGCCGGTCGCCCACGCGCAGGGTCCGGTGGACGTGGGTCGAGAACCGGCCGCCGTCGACGTGCTTGACCGTGACCTCCAGCCGGGACGCCCCCGGCGCCGACGACGCGGAGTAGGCGCGGCGCACCGGCCTGCCGTCGACGTCGGCGACCAGCGTGAAGAACTGGCCGGGCCGGAAGTCGAAGGTGCCCGGACCGTCGGCGTCCTCCAGCACCAGGGTGACCGCGTCGGGCGTCTCCCGGCGCACCTCGGCGATCCGCACCTCCCGCGGGCGGTTCACCGCGGGGTGGACGGCGGGGGCGGTCGGCCGCGCGTCGACCTCCACGTCGTCGTAGCCCTCCTTCCGCAGCCCGGACCGGTAGGCGAGGTTCATCACCCGCCTCAGCAGCCCGCCGATCCCCGGCACGCCCGCGACGCCCTTGAGCACGCGGGCGAGCATGCCCTTCTCGGCGGCGGCCACGTTCGCGGCGAGGTGGTCGCCCGCCAGCACCATCAGGTCCGGCACCGCGCCCCGCTCGGGAGGCGCGGCGGTCCACACGCGCGAGCGCGCCACGGCGTCGTTGGCCGTCACCTCGGCGCGGTCGACGTCGACGAGCAGCGCGGCGTGCGGGGGTGTGCCCCGCAGGGCCATCGTCGCCAGCAGCGCCGGGTCGTCCGTGATGGAGCCCCGGCCGCTGACGTGCAGCACGCCGGTCCGGCCGGGGACGAGGGCGGCGAACGACAGCCGGTCGTCCTGGAGGAGGTTGCGCAGGCTGTCCGCGCGCTTGTTGCCCCTGCGGTCCGCGATGACGAGCGTCCGGCCGTCGAGGACGCGCGCGACGGTCGGCTGGTCCCCGCGCGGACTGGTGTCGCCGCCGCCCGATCCGTCCCAGGTGGACAGTGCGAGGAACGGTGCGGCGGCCAGGAAGTCCGCGACGCCGGGTCCACGCAGCGGCCCCTCCCCCACGACCTCCGGCGCGGGTCCCGCGGGAGCGGAGGGCTGCCACAGGCGCGACCGGATGACGGCCTGTGCGCAGTGGACGTACGCCTCCTCCACGTCGACGACCGTCTCGGCGCCCGTCCGCTCGACCGCGGAACCGTTGACGCGCAACGTCTCCCCCACCCCCGGCAGCAGGAACACGAACGACACCGGGCCGTGCGCGCGCCCGTCGGGCAGGGTGAACGAGATCTGCGTGGGCGAGTGGACGCGCACGAAGCCCGGCGCGCCGCCGATGAACGTCGTGCGGGGGACGCCGTCGGCGTCGCGGTAGCCGAAGCCCGCGAGCGGGCAGTGCGCCAGGACGGCCCGGCACCCCTCGTCGAGCGCGCTGATCTGCTTCAGCTTGATCATCGACGGGGGCCGCCCGAGGGCCGCCTCGACCTCGTCGACCGTCGTCATGCGGTGCGGCGATAGCTGGGGCTGGCTCACGAGGCGCCACCTGAAGTTTTGTTTCCGCAGCTCATAGGACTATTGTGAGCATTAGCTCAGATATTTTCCACTCGCTTTTGCCCACCGCCGGGAGGACTCGGATGCCGTCGGCCGACCGCCGCCTAGAGCCACGTCGCAAGCCCCGCCAGGTGCGTGCCGAACTCACGCGCGACCGCATCCTCACCGCGGCTGCTCACATTTTCGCCGAGCACGGCTACGCCGCGGGCACCACGAACCGCATCGCCGAGCGCGCCCGCATCTCCATCGGCTCGCTGTACCAGTACTTCCCGAACAAGGACGCGATCCTCGCCGAACTGCTGATCCGGCACATCGACCGCGGCACCTGGACCGGCGCCGACGACCTCGACCTCTCGCCGGGGACGCTGGGGGCGACGGTCAGGGCCCTCGTCCGCGACGCGATCGACAACCACGGCGACGACCCCCAACTGCTCCGGGTGATGATCGAGGAGGCGCCGGTCTCCCAGGAGCTGCGCGACACGATCGACCGGCACGGCACGCGGCGCACGGCCCAGCTCCGCGACGTCATCGTCCGGCACCCGGACGTGCGCGTGGGCGACCCCACCGTGGCCGCGGAGATCATCCTGCTCACGGTGGAGATCAACACGCACAAGTTCATGGCGGCCCCGCGCACCACCCCCGTCGAGACGTTCGAGGACGAGCTGGTCGCCATGGTCACCCGCTACCTGCGCGGGGACCGGTGAACCGCGCCAGACCTCCAGCGCCGCGGGCGTGAACCCGCCCTCTCGAACACCCCGGACGCACCGAACGGACTCGCCGGGTCCACCGCCCCGGCGTCGGTGAGCGGGGTGGGCCCCGCGCGCACCGGGTCGACGCCTGCCACCGCGCACACCGCCGTCGCCGGTCGTCCGGCCGGGACGTCCCCGGTGCGGTGGCCGCCCTAGCAGGATGGGCGATGTGGCCGGGCGCGCACCCGGACAGGCTCGGGCGATGCGTTGCCACATCGCGTTCCTGGGGATCGACGGCGCCGGGAAGTCGACGCTCGCGTCCGCCCTGGCGACCCGGCTGCGGCAGGAGGGCGAGCGGGTGCGGCTGGTCTCCCTCAAGGACTACCTGCGGGCCGACTCCGACGTCCCGCTGCTGCGCACCGTGTACCGCTCGGCCCTCCAGGCGGCGTACGCGGGCGCGAGGACACCCGGCGGCGACCCGGCGCTGCCGCTGGTGCCCGCCGACGTCGAGGACCCGGACGAGGCCCTGGGGTCGATCCCGGTGGCCTCGAACGACCCGGCCTCGATCCTGGCGGCCGGGCTGCTGGGCGTGTCCGCCGAACTCCTGCTGCACCAGCTCGTCGTGGCGCCCGCGCTGGCCGGGGGCGAGGTGCTGGTGCAGGACGGCCACGGGCTGAAGACCGCCGTGAAGGCGGCGCTGATCGCCGAGGCGGCGGGCGGGGACGGCACCCGTTTCCTCGGTTACGCCACCGAGGTGCTCCCCCGGCCGACGCTCGGGGTGTTCGTCCGCGGCGAGCCCGCGCTGGCCTCCCGGCGGCGGCTGGCCCAGCACGGCCGGTTCGGCTTCTCCGAGCACCTGGGCCTGGCGGGACGGCCGCGGGCGACGTTCACCTCGTTCCAGCACCGCGCGCAGCAGCTCTACGCCACCGTGGCGGCCGACCGGGGGTGGCTGACGGTCGACATGACCGACCGGCCCGTCGAGGAGAACGTCCGGGCGGCGCTGTCCCTGATCGGCGAGGAGCTGGCGTGACACCGGACCGCGGGTTCACCGCGCGGCACCGGGAGGTCGCCGCGGACCTCCTCGCGACCCGCCTCCCCCACCGGGAGCGGATCGGGGCGGTCGTGCTCAGCGGCAGCCGGGCGGCGGGCCTCGGGCACGCCGAGTCGGACCTGGACGTGTACGTGCTGCTGCCCGACGAGGAGACCAGGACCGCGTTCCGGGCCCACCTGCCCCCGTCGGCGGAGCTGGAGGAGCGCTACGGCGTGCGGATCGACGTGAACCCGCTGACGGTGCCGCAGGTCCGCGGCTTCGGGGAGCGGCTGGCGGGGTTCCCGGTGCGGATCGCCGACCGCAGGGACCTGTGGGCCACCCAGTACGAGTACTACGACTGGTCGCGCACGATCCGGCTGGTCATCGGCGAGCGGGTCTTCGCCACGGCGGCGGGCCACGACCTCCTGGCCGGGCTGGACCGCACCGTGCTGCGGCGGTGGCTGATGGCGATGTGGTCGGCGCGGCAGACCTCGCTGCTGGAGGACGCGTCGGGCGCGGTGCGGACCGGGGACCACCTGACCGCGCTGGCCGCGGCGGAGGCGACCCTGCGGTGCGCGCTGGAGGTCGCGCTGGTCGGGCTGGACGACCTCTACCTCGGCGACAAGTTCCTGTGGCGCCGGATGGCGAACCACCCGGACCTCGCGGGCCTGCTCGACGACGGAGACCTGTTCGGGCTCGGCGGGCGCGACCCGGAAACCGTGGTGCGCCACCGCCTGTGGCTGGCGGGCCACCTGTCGGCGACCACGCTGCTGTCCGCCTGGTCCGCTCCGGTGCGCGCGGTTCCCGCCCCCGCCGTGCCCGACGGCGGACCGCGGCGCAGTCCCTACCGGACGCTCCTGCGCCTGGCCGACGGCTTCGTGCTGGGCGGGCTCGACGACGGCGTGGTGATCACCGAGGAGACCGCCCGCCGCTGGTGCGCCCTCGACGGCAGACCCTGGCACGGGGAGGTCCCCCGTGAGCTGCGGCCGTTCGTCCTCGACGCCCACCGGGGCGAGTCGGGCACGGCGGCGCACTACTAGGTAGTGACTAACCACGCAAGCACCGGTATAACTTGTTCTTATAAGTCAAGAGTGAGGAACATCACATGGCCCGCACAATGACGTGTGACAATGACTCCGGGGGAATCTCCCGCCGTACCTTCATCGCTGGAACAAGTTCTATTCTGGGAGCCGTGGCCCTCACCGGCCAGGCTTCAGCGGCACCGGTGGGGGCCGCCTCCGCGCCCACCGCGATAGCCGACGCGGCCACCGTCCCCGCCCTGGTGATCGGCACCGGGTACGGCGGTTCCGTGACGGCGCTGCGCCTCGCCGAGGCGGGCGTCGACGTGCACATGGTCGAGATGGGCATGGCGTGGGACACCCCCGGCGCGGACGGCAAGGTCTTCGCCAACACGACGAACCCCGACCAGCGGTCGTTCTGGCTCCGGACCAGGACGAAGCAGCCGCTGAGCAACTTCCTGGGCTTCCCGATCGACCGGACGATCCCCCGCTACACCGGGATCCTCGACGCCGAGGACTTCAGCGGCATCACCGTCTACCAGGGCCGCGGCGTCGGCGGCGGCTCGCTCGTCAACGGCGGCATGGCCGTCACGCCCAAGCGCGAGCACTTCGGCGGCGTCCTGCCGTCGGTGGACCCGCGGGAGATGTACGACGTCTACTACCCGCGCGCCAACGCCGAACTCGGGGTCGCCTACATCGACCCGGCCTGGTTCGACACCACCGCGTGCTACCAGTACGCCAGGGTCGGCCGCAAGCACGCCCAGCGGTCCGGCTTCCCGTTCGTCTTCGTGCCCACCGTGTACGACTGGGACTACATGAAGCAGGAGGCGGCCGGGACCGCCACGAAGTCCGCGCTGGCCGGGGAGATCCTCTACGGCAACAACCACGGCAAGAAGTCGCTCCAGAAGACCTACCTCGCGAAGGTCAGGGCGACCGGCAGGGTCACCATCTCCCCGCTGCACAGGGTCACCTCGGTCGTGCCCGCGACGGGCGGCGGCTACACGGTCACCATGGACCAGCTCAACACCAACGGCGACACGGTGACCACCAAGGCCGTCACCGCGGCCAGGGTGTTCTTCGCGGCGGGCAGCGTCGGCACCAGCAAGCTGCTGGTCAAGCTGAAGTCGACCGGCGCGCTGCCGAACCTGAGCGCCGAGGTCGGCAAGGGCTGGGGCGACAACGGCAACGTCATGTGCGGCCGGGCCAACCACCTGTGGGACCCGACCGGCGACCTCCAGTCGTCCATCCCCACCGCCGGGATCGACAACTGGGCGGCCGGGGGCGCGTTCGCCGAGGTCGCGCCGCTACCGACCGGGATCGAGACCTACGCCTCGTTCTACCTGTCGATCACCAAGAACACCCACCGCGCCGAGTTCTCCTGGAACGCCGCCGCGGGCAGGGTCGACCTGAACTGGCAGACCGCGTGGAAGCAGCAGTCGATCGACGCCGCCAAAACGATCTTCGACAAGATCAATTCCAAGGAGGGGACGATCTACCGGACCGACCTGTTCGGCGTCTACAAGATCTGGGGCGACCACCTGACCTACCACCCCCTCGGCGGCGCCGTGCTGAACAGGGCCACCGACAACTACGGCCGCCTGCACGGGTACGCCGGTCTCTACGTCGTCGACGGCGCGCTGATCCCCGGCAACACCACCGTGAACCCGTTCGTCACCATCACCGCTCTCGCCGAGCGGAACATCGAGAAGATCATCGCCACCGACCTGTGACGGTGGTCCGGGGCGAACCCCGCCTCAGGGCTTGGGCAGCACGCACGCCGCGTCGAGGCCCAGAACGCGGTTCAGCCTGCCGAACGCGAGCCAGGCGCCGATGCTCATGCTCAGCTCCACGATCTCCACCTGGCCGTAGTGCGCGGTCATCCGAGACCAGAACTCGTCGTCGAGACCGTGGTGATCCAGTGCGTACCGCTCGGCGTACTCCGCGGCCAGCCTGGTGCGGTCGTCGAAGGCGTCGGTGGTGCGCCACTGGGTCACCGCGTCGGCGAACCCCTCCTCGACCTTCTGACCGTCCCGGTCGGTCCGCCAGTCCAGGCAGAACAGACACCCGTTGATCTGCGCGATCCGCAGCCGCGCCGCCTCGAACTCGCGCAGCCCCAAGGTGGTGTGGCTGTACACCGACAGCGAGAAGTTGGAGGCGGCGACCCCGATGCCGGGGACCATCTCGCCCCACACGTAGCCGATGGGGTCCTTGCCCGGCGGGATGTCGACGTTCATCGCGGTGTCCTTCCGATCTTGCCCGCCGCGGGGCGGAGCGGGACGTCCAGGGCGTCGTACAGTCCGGGATCGGCTTCCACGAGCCAGTCGACGGCGTTCACCAGGCGGCCGACCGCGGTCGCGTTGCCTCCCGCGGACCGGTTCTCGCCCTCGTCGTCGGCCTCGATCGAGACCTCGATGCGCGGACGGCCCTCGATGATCACCTTGTGCGCGCCGGAACCGGAGGGCGGCAGCGGCCAGTCCGTCGCGCACGACGGGTGGATGCGCGTGACGTGCTCGACGACGATGCGCGGCTCACCGCCGACGATGCCCTGCACCTCGAACCGGACCGCGCCCTGCGTGCCCGCCTCGAACTCGCCCATGGTCCTGGTGGTCACCGTGTCGTCGAGCGCGCGCCGGTCCACGGTCTCGCGGATCTCGTCCAGCTCGACGCCCAGCGCCCTGGCCATCAGCCGGATCTGCCCGCCCCACACCATCGTCGGGACCGTCTCCATCAACATCGGCGCCTGGTAGTCCATCGGCTGGCCGAAGCCGATCAGGAACCGCACCGCGTCGGGCTGGTCGTAGGTGGAGTAGTCGAAGACCTCCTGGCAGCGGATCCCGTCCACGACGCTGCCCAACCCGCTGACCAGCAACGGCATCACGTCGTTCGCCCAGCCCGGATCCACACCGGAGACGAACAGCGAACCCCCGCCCGCCTCGACGGCGGCCAGCACCGGGTCCCTCAGCTCCGGCGGGGCGCCGTGCCGGTCGTAGAGCGCGTACAGCGAGGGCGTGACGACCACGGCACCGGCCCGGATCGCCCTGGTGATGTCGGCGAGGGCGTCGTCGGGCCGGATGTCGCCGGACGCCGCGTACACCACGGCACCGGGGCTCGCGGCCAACACCGCGTCGACGTCGTCGGTCGCCGCGATCCCGAGTTCCACGTCGAGTCCGGCGAGGTCGCCCGCGTCGCGGCCGACCTTGTCGGGGTTGTGGACGAGCACGGCGGCCAGTTTCAGCGCTGGATGGGCGTCGACGGCGCGAATCGCGGCACGACCGACGTTCCCGGTACCCCACACCACTGTGGCGATCATGTGTTGCAGGCTAACGACATCACGCTCCCGTGCATACCGCCGCGGCGATCCCGGTCCGATGTCCACCCGCGGGGAGCAGTGGCGGCCGTCCGCGAAAACCTCCGCCGCTCCTGGGGTGTCGGGCCGGTCGTCACCGGGCCGCCGCGGCGAGCCCGCCCGCCGCGCGGAGGTACGGTTCCGCCTCCCCGTCGTGGCCGAGTCCCAACAGGAACAGCCCGGTGGAGACCACCTCGGTGACCGCCCACTGCCGGACGGCCTCCGGGTCGACCCCGGCCAGCCGACCCAGGTGCCGGCAGCCCCGTGCCATCGTCTCGACCGCCCGCCGCGGGTCGCTCGCCGCGAGCCCGTCGATCCACTCCCGCACACCGCGGGCCAGGACCACGCCGAGGTCGTGCGCGGGTTCGGAGGCGAGCCCCTCCGGGTCGACGAGCCGGAAGCCTGCACCCGCTCCCCGCAGGGCGTTGAACGCGTGCACGTCGCCGTGCACGAGCACCGCCCGGCCGGGGTCGGCGGCGGCCTCGCGGGCGGTGGCGCAGGCGACGGCCAGGTCCACGACCGCCTCGGGGCACGGGCGGGCCAGCGCCTCCCACGTCGAGGGGATGAAGTCCACGTGCCAGCGGGCCGCCTCCGCACCGTCGGGGAACCGGCCGTCGTCCGGGACCGGGCGCCACCCGCGGGCGGCGGTGCGCGCCAGCGCGTCCACCTGGCTCTCGACGGTCCAGCCCAGGTCCGCCATCGGTGGGCCGAGGCGTTCGAGCAGCAGGGCCTGGCGCGGGACGTCGTGGCGGAGCAGCCCGACGTACGGGTCACCGCCCGCCAGCAGCAGGGCGGACAGCACCCGGTCGAAGGGGGCGAACGCGTCGATCCCCGGCGGGATCGACACCTTGAGCACGACCGGCGTGCCCGCGCGCGTCACCGCCTCGGCGACGTACGCGGCCTGACCACCCTCCAGCGGCGCGCCGACGGTGATCGACCAGTCGGCCTCCAGGCTCGCGACCAGGGCGGGCAGGTCGGCCAACCACGCCCGCCCGACGGCACCCAGCGCCCGCGCCGACCGCGCGAGCCGGTCGGGGACGACGGCAGGTGCTCCGTGCCGAGGATCTCCTTGGTGGGACATGGCTTCCCCGTTCCGGCGGGACGAACCGGCGGCCCGCCCGGCTGCCGCCCGCGGGCGGTCCTGGTGCGCGCGGCGGCGGAACAGCGCACGCGACCACCGTAGCCGATGTCCGGCGCACCGACTTGACCTCTACTTTGGTCGAGGTCTTAGCGTTCTTCGCATGACGCGACCACCCATGCAGCCACCCGCTGATCAGCCGATCGGGTTCTGGACCTTCCGCGCGGGAGAGGCGATCCGCGCCCGCATCCGCGGCGCCCTGGAGGAGAGCGGGGTGGCACAACCGGAGTGGTGGGTGCTCCACCAGCTCTCCCGGTACCCGGACGGCGTCGACCGGGCCGTGGTGGTCGAGACGATCGGGTCGAACGACACCCCGGCCGCCATCGAGTCGGCCATCGACGGGGCGGTCGAGAAGGGCTGGATCCGGGTCGACGGCGCGGCGCTGCACCTGTCGGAGGTCGGGACCGAGCGGTTCGAGCGCGCCGCCGCCGTGCAGAAGGTGCTGCACGAGGAGCGGATGCGGGGCATCACCACCGAGGAGTACGCGACCACCATCTCCGTGTTGCAGAGGACGATCACCAACGTCGGCGGCGAGGCCTGGCACTGGTGACGGCGGTCGGGGCGCGCCGCGGCGCCCCCCGACCGTCCACTGTGGACGTCCTACGACCCGGCCGGGGCCCTGGCGTCGAGCGCGTGACCGAGGCGCACGTCGTGGTCGGCCTCGCCGTCCGCGAGCACCACCTCGCTGCTCGCGGGCGGGTAGCCGCTCGCGACCACCGTGTAGGCACCCGAGGGCAGGTCCCGCACGACGTACCGGCCCTCGCCGTCCGTCCACGCCACCGCGGCCACGTTGCCGTCGCGGTCGAGCACGGTGATCCGCGCGTCCGGGACGACCTTGTCGCCCACCGTCCTGGCGACGCCGGACAGCAGCACCGAGTTGAGCAGCGCGACGTCGTGGTGCAGCGCGCCGCCCGCGGGCATCGTCAGCGGCACGGCGGCCGACCGGAAGCCCGGCCCGCTGACGATCAGCGTGTACGTCCCGGCCCCGACCTCGCGGAAGGCGTAGGCGCCGTTCGCGGTGGTGATGGAGGCCCCGTTGACCTCGCCGCGGGAGTCGATCAGCGTCACGGTCACGTTCGCGACCGGAGCGCCGGTCGCGGTCGCCGTGACGGTGCCGGTCACCTCGCCCGCGCCGACCAGCGTGACGTCCACCGCCTCGGGGCCGCCGCCGACCACGACGTTCCAGGCCTGCGGCTGGTGCCCCTGCGCGGACACGATGAGGACGTAGTCGCCGGGGCCCCGGCTGCGCACGGAGTAGCTCCCGTCGGGGCCGCCTGTGCCGCGGGAGACCTGGCGGCCGAACCGGTCGAGCAGGGCCACCGCCGCGCCGGGCACGCGGGTGCCGTCCTGCCTGCGCACGTGCCCGGTCACCGGTGCCCCGTGGGCCTCCTGGCGCCGCTCCCGCGTCGGGGTGCCGAACGCGCCGTCGAAGCGGTTGAGCGGGCGCCGCCGCTGGAGCGGGGGTGCGGCTCCCCCGCGGTCGGCGGGCGGCGGTGCCTGCTCCGGGGAGCGGCGGTGGTCACCGGGCTCGAACCCCTCGGGTGCCGAGAGCCACCCGCCGATCAGGGCAGGGCCGCCGTCGGCCGCCACGGCGACCTTGATCGCCTCCATGACCTCGGTCGGCTCGTCGTCGGCCCGCGGGACGGCGATCGGCTCGACACCGGCCTGTTCGACGGGGGCGGGAGCGGCGACGGCGGGCGCGACCGCGGTCGGCTCGACACCGGTCGGGGCCGGGGCCGCCCCCGCGGCGGCGAGCGGGATCTCCTTCATGGCCAGCAGCACCAGCGTGGCCAGCAGCGCCACGGCACCCGCGACGTAGAACACGGTGGTGATCGACTCGGTGAAGCCGATCAGCACCGGGGTGCGGATCGCCTCCGGCAGGTCCCGGATGCCGCTGGTGTTGCTCGCCAGGTCCGGGAGCCGGTCCCCGGAGCCCGCGGGCACCTCGTCGCCCAACGCCCTGGTGATGTTGCCCGGCAGCACGGTGAACAGGATCGTCAGGAACACCGCGACACCGGCGGTGCCACCGATCTGGCGGAAGAACGTCGCCGACGCGGTGGAGGCACCCATGTCGCTGCGCGGGCCCGCGTTCTGCGCGGCGAGGACCAGCGTCTGCATGCACTGCCCGAGGCCGAGCCCGATGACGGCGGCGGCGACCAGCGGGTGCCACAGCGCGGAGTCGTAGTCCACCTGCGCGAAGAGGAACGAGCCGCCCGCGATCAGCACGGTGCCGAGGATCGCGAAGACCTTGTACCGCCCGGTCTTCGACGTGACCAGACCGGACAGGATCGAGCTGATCATGATGCCCGCCATGAGCGGCAGCATCAGCAGGCCGGACTTGGTCGGCGTGTGGCCCTGCACGACCTGGAGGAACTGCGGCATCATCGTGATCGCGCCGAACATCGCGACGCCGACGATGACGCTGCCCAGGATCGCCATGCTGAACGTCGAGTTCTTGAACAGCCGCAACGGGATCAGCGCCGCGTCCCGCATGCCCCGTTCGACCAGGGTGAAGGCGAGGACGCCCGCGCTGCCGACGGCGTAGCAGTAGATCGACCGCTCGTCGCCCCAGCCCCACTTCTGGCCCTGCTCCGCGACGAGCAGGAACGGCACGACCGCGACGACCAGCGTCAGCGCGCCCCACCAGTCGATCCGGTGGTCGTGCCGCTCGTGCGGCACGTTCAGCACCTTGGCGACCACGATCAGCGCGATGATGCCGATCGGGACGTTGATGAGGAACACCCAGCGCCAGCCCGCGACGCCGCCGAGGGAGTCGAAGCCCGCGAGGAGACCGCCGAGGACCGGTCCGAGCACCGTGGACAGACCGAAGACGGTCATGATGTAGCCCTGGTAGCGCGAGCGTTCGCGCGGCGGGACGATGTCCCCGATGATGGTCATCGCCAGCGACATCAGGCCACCCGCGCCGAGGCCCTGCACCGCGCGGAACGCCGCCAGCTCGTACATCGACTGCGCGAACGTCGAGGCGAGCGAGCCGCCGACGAAGATCGTGATCGCGACCAGGTAGAACGGCTTGCGGCCGTAGATGTCGGACAGCTTGCCGTAGATCGGCGTGACGATCGTCGAGGTGATCAGGTACGCCGTGCTCACCCACGCCTGGAGGTCGAAGCCGTCCAGGTCGTTGGCGATCTCGACGATCGCGGTGCCGACGATGGTCTGGTCGAGCGCCGCGAGGAACATGCCGCACACCAGGCCGCTCAGGATCGTGACGATCTGGCGGTGGGTCAGCCGCGGCGGTTCCTCCACTTCGGACACCCGCTCGCGTTCTTCGACGGTGGAAGTCATGTGGAAGCCCCCCTGGCCTGTGACACCTCGGTGTTGTCCGCGAACTGCGCGGAGTTCTTCTCGATGCCCGCGTTGAGCTTGCCGAACAGCCGGTTCAGGTTCTGGCGGTCGTCGTCCGCCCAGTCCTCCAGCACCTCGGCCAGCCACTGGTTGCGCTGCTTGCGGTTCTCCTCGAACACCCGCAGCCCCTCGGCCGTGGGCGCCAGCAGGCAGGCCCGGCCGTCCTTGGGATCGGACTGGCGTTCGAGCAGCCCGTGCTGGACCAGCAGGCTCGACTGCCTGCTGATCGTGGAGATCTCCGAGTGCAGCGACTCGGCCAGCCAGCTGGCCCGCTGAGGGCCCTCGTGGATGAGGGTGAAGAGCATCGCGTACGCCATCCGCTCGATCCCGTCCGGACCCTGCTTGATGACCTGCGACTTCGTTCTGTTGATCAGGCGGACGAAGCGCACGAGCTCGTGGCCGAGCTGGTCCGCGAGGTCCAGCTCGGCCTTCGGCCTCGCGGAGCTGTGGGGAGCCATGGTGTTCCTCCGCACGACGAGCTGTTGGTTGACGAGCGCAACTAGTTGCCGAACGCAAGGATGCACGGCGACAGCGGTGGGGGCAAATGTTCGAGCACGCGGTGGAAATGGCGAAAAACTGGCAATACCGGATGGTTGACACGAACTGCTGCCACATGGGATGGAATTCCGCATCAGCGCCGGTCATAACGTGGTGACCACGAATTCCGGAATGTGTCCGATATCAACCCTTTGTCGCGAAAGCCGTGAGCGAGGGGCCACCACCCCTATCTTGTTGACCGTTGGCGCCGTGCCGCACATCACGGCCGAGGCCCGCCCGCCGACCGGCATCGGAACCCCTGCCAGGGCATCCGCGGCGAAGGTGTCCGCAGTGCGGTTGGTCCCGCTTCATCGGGGTATGCACCCATCCGGGTAGCGATGCCCTTCCCCGACACCGAGCACTACCGACGGTGATAAGACTGGTAAACGGTCCGATTGAGCAGCCAACCGTGGCCGATCGGTCGTTTCAGGCGACCACGATCCGGAACGACGGAGGCCACCATGCTGCACGTGGACCTGACGGTGAGTTCGAGCGGTGACGTGGTGTTGGCGATGGCGGGCGAGGTGGGTCCGGCCGCGGCGGGTCTCCTCGCCGAAAGCCTCGACCGCGCCCGCGCGGCGGTCGCGGGGTCGGGCGCGATCGTGGTGGACCTGACGGGGATCCGGCTGCTGGACGACGCGGGCGTGGCCGTGCTGCTGGCGTTCGGCCGGGAGTGCGACCGGCGCGGCGTGCCGCTGCGCGTGGTGAGCGAGCACCCCGCGCCGGCCGGGCACCCCGCACCCGCCGACCACTCCGCACTGGTCGACCACGACGCCGCACCCGTCCCGGACACCGTGGCGGTGCCCGCCGCGCGGCGGCCGGAGGAGGTCGACCACCGGGCCGTCGTGGGCCAGGCACTCGGGATCCTGATGGCGGACCTGGGTCTCGACGAGGAGCGGGCGCGGGCGCGGCTGACCGAACTGGCCCGCCGCTCCGGCCTGGACGAGGTCGCCGCCTCCATCGAGGTCGTCTCCCGGACGGCGGCCCGCCCCACCGCCGCGACGCCGTCGAAGGCCTCCGCGACGCGCACGGCGCCGCGACCGCTGGAGATCGACTTCGTCGCCGCGTCGTGGGAGGCGGAGTCGACGGAGTACCGGACCCACATCGCCGACCTCGCCGCGGCGCTGAGCCGCTCGGGCCACGCGGTCACGCTGCACATCCGCCGCGACTCCCCCGAACTCCCCGACGTGGCGCGCACCCGACGCGGGTACCGGCTCGTGCGCGTGCCCGCCGGGCCGCCCTTCCCCCTGTCGCAGGAGGCCCTGCTGTCCTGCCTGGACGGGTTCGCGGCCTGGCTCGACCACCGGTGGGTCGACCACGTCCCCGACGTCGTCCACCTCCACTCGTGGATGTCGGGGCTGGCGGTCCGCGAGTGCGACGCGCCGCTCGTGCAGTCGTTCCACGGGCTCAAGGTCGCCGAGCGGCACGGGCTCCACGCGGTCGAGCGCGAGATCGGCCGGGGCGTCGGAGGCCGGGCGAACCTGGAACTGCTGATGGCGCTGGCCGCCGACCACGTCATCACCGCCAGCGGTGACGAGAAGCGGGGACTCGTGCGCAGCGGGGTGCCCGCCACGAGCGTGTCGCTGGTGCCGTGGGGCGTCGACACCGACAGGTTCAGCCCCGAGGGCCCCCGCGCCGTCCGCGGCCCGCTGCGCCGGGTGGTCGCGTTGGGCGAACTGGTGCCCCACAGCGGTTTCCGCGCGGTCGTCGAGGCGGTGGCCGGTGTTCCCGACGCCGAACTGCTGTTCGTCGGCCCCTTCCGCTCGCCCTTCCGGTACGAGACACCCGAGCTGCGCGGGCTCGCCCGGCACGCGCGCGACCACGGCGTTGCCGACCGGACGCGGTTCCTCGGGCGCGTCGAGCGCCAGGACCTGCCCGCGCTGCTGCGCTCGTCCGACATCGCGGTGCACGTGCCGCGGCACGAACCGTCGGGCATCGCCGCCCTGCGGGCGATGGCGTGCGGCGTCCCGGTGATCGCGTCGGCGGTGGACGCGCTGGCCGACATCGTGGTCGACGGGCTGACCGGCAGCCTCGTCCCGCCGCGCGCCCCGGTCGCGCTCGGCCGGGCCCTGCGGCGCCTGCTCGGCGATCCGACGCGGCGCGGGATCTACTCGGCCACGGGCGTCGACCGCGTCCGCAGCCGGTACTCGTGGAACCGCGTCGCCGCGGACGTGGCCGACACCTACCACCTCGCCGTCGGCACGGCCCGCCGCAGGTCGAGGACCGAGACCCCACGCGGGCGCGGGCAGCTCTGACCGCGCGGGCGGGCGGTCGCCGTCGGGACGACCGGGGGCCGCCCCGGAGAGGGCGCGCAGATCGGCGAAGGCTCGGAGGAGTTGCGCGTCCACACCCGGCGAGGGGTCGGGGGCCCAGGCCTGGACGGCGTGCTCGAAGGCGGCCCAGCCGGTCCGGGCGGCCGGGTGCGCGAGCCCTTCGGGGACGCCGCGCGGCCGGACGTGACGCGCACCGCGCGCGTCGGGCCGGTGCTCGGTGCACCGGCCCGGCCGCGGGTCGAGCCTCAGCGGGTGGTCAGGCGTCCTTCGGCTCCAGCACGAACACCGGGATCTGCCGGTCGGTCTTCGTCTGGTACTCCGCGTAGGACGGGAAGGCCGCCACGGCGCGCTCCCACCACTCGGCGCGCTCGTCGCCCTCGACCTCGCGGGCGGCGTAGGTCTTCGTCACGGTCCCGTCCTGCAACGCGAACTCGGGGTGCGCCTTGATGTTGTAGTACCAGGTCGGGTGCTCGGCGGCACCGCCCTTGGACGCCACGACCGCGTACCGGCCGTCGTGCTCCACCCGCATGACGGGCGTGTAGCGCAGCGCTCCGGTCTTCGCACCGCGCAGCGTCAGCAGCACGATCGGCGCTCCGAGGACCCTGATCCCCTCCGTGGTCCCCGTCTCCAGGATCTTCTTCGTCTGGTCCTGCACCCACGAGGTGGGGCTGAGTGCCACAGTTTCGTCCGACATGCCCCACCCCAACGATCGCGGGGCCTCCGTTATTCCCGACCCCCGACCTCGATCGGCGGGACTCGGTGGCGAACCGGTCGGTGCCGACCACGACGAGCAGGGCGAGCGGCGGGCACGTCAACACGCGTTGTCGATCAGGACGTCGAGGTCGCCGGACCGGGCACGGGCGAGTTCGCGGGCCGTGGTCAGGCCCGGTCCACCCGGTCGTGGGTACCGGCTCCGTTCGCCGGTCGATGACGGCCCCACCGGTGAACGGAGTCCTCGGGAGCGGAGGGAGGACGCGCTCAACCGCTGGACGGGAGGTCGTGGTCCAGCGCGTCCGGCCGTGCCTTGCGGGCGAGCAGGTTGACCTCCTGGAACTGCCTCCGGTCGGCGGGCTGGGGCTCGCGCACCATCCGCGCCACCTCGGCCAGCCCGGCCTCGCGCAGCAGCGACGAGAGGTGGTCGGGCCACCACCGGTAGGCGGGCGCGACCGCGTGGTCGAAGACCTCGGTCGGGTGGTCCGGGTCCCCGCTCGCCCAGAACCCCACCAGGAGGTGACCGCCGGGCGCCAGCACCCGGTGGAACTCCGCCAGGACGGCGGGCAGGTCCGGCGGCGGGGTGTGGATGACGGACCACCGCGAGAGCACGCCGGCCAGCGCGTCGTCCTCGATGGCGAGCGCGGCCATCGAGCCCACGTCGAACCGCAGCCGCGGGTAGGCCCGGCGGGCCAGCTCGATCATCGCGGGAGAGGCGTCGACGCCGAACACCGCCGGTCCCAGCCCGTCCAGGTGGGCGGTGACGTCGCCCGGCCCGCAGCCCAGGTCCGCGACCCTGCCGTCCCCCACGACCTCGGCGAACACGCTCAGCATCGCCCGGTCGAGCGGCCGGTCGCGCAGCGCGTCGCGGAACAGCCGCGCGTAGGTCGGGGCCGCGGCGTCGTAGGCCTCCCTGGTGGCGCGGAGGGCGTCGTCTTCGACCATGCGCGGGAGGGTAGTGCCCCGGCCGCGGGCCGGGCGGCGTGCCCGGCGCCGTTCGGCGGAACCCGGCCCGGTGCGACAGGCTGGTGGTCGTGCGCGTACTCGTGACCGGAGCGTCGGGATTCATCGGCGGCAGGCTCTGCCCCGTCCTCGTGGAGGAGGGGCACGACGTGCGCGCCATGACGCGCCACCCGGAGGACTACCGGGGCGCGGGGACGGCGGTCCGGGGCGACGTGCACGACCCGGACTCGCTGGCCGACGCGCTGGAGGGCGCCGAGGTCGCCTACTACCTGGTCCACTCGCTGGACGACCCGCGCTTCGCCGACCGCGACGCCGAGGCCGCCCGGACCTTCGCCAAGGCCGCGGCGGACGCCGGGACGCGCCGGATCGTCTACCTGGGCGGCCTGGGCAACGACTCCGACGACCTGTCCGAGCACCTGCGCAGCCGCCGGGAGGTGGAGTCGCTGCTCGCGGGCTCGGGGGTGCCGGTCACGACCCTGCGCGCCGGGATCGTCATCGGGCACGGCGGGATCTCGTGGGAGATGACCCGCCAGCTCGTCGAGCACCTGCCCGCGATGGTCGCGCCGCGCTGGGTGCGCACCCGCTGCCAGCCGATCGCCGTCGCCGACGTCGTGCGCTACCTCGTGGGGGTGCTGGGCGTGCCGGAGACCGAGGGGCGGCCGTTCGACATCGGCGGGCCGGAGGTCCTGGAGTACGCCGAGATGCTGCGCCGGGTCGCCGCGATCGAGGGCCGCCGCGTGCCGGTGCTGCCCGTTCCGCTGCTCACCCCCGGGTTGTCCTCGCGGTGGCTGGCGCTGGTCACCGACGTGGACGTGCAGACGGGGCGGTCGCTGATCGACTCGATGGCCAACGAGGTCGTGGTGTGCGACGACTCGATCCGCTCGCTGGTCCCGTTCACCCCGGCCGACTTCGACGCCGCCGTGCTCACCGCGCTGGGCGAGCGGGCCAAGGCCCGGCGCGGCGGTGACCGCGGATGACGCTGCGGCAGCGGCTGCTCGCACGGGTTCCCGCCTGGCTGGTCGAGAAGGTCCCGCGCGAGCACGACGAGCCCGACGAGGTGTTCCACAGGCGCCGCCGGGTGGTCGCCGCGACGTCGCTGGCGGGTGCCGGGCTGCTCGGCGCGTCCCTGTCGTCCACACCGGACTCGGCCCGCTTCTACGGCCTGACCGCGGCGACCGCGGCCACGTGGGTCGTCGGCGGCCTCGCGTCCGGCCCGCTGCACCTGGGCCGGGTGCGCTACCGCGACACGCTGCGCCGACCGGTCGTGACACCGGTCCTGGTGGGCGTCGGCGCGTTCGGCGTCTTCTACGGGTGCGCCCTGGTGTGCAGGCACGTGCCGTTCCTGGACCGCGCCATCTCGCGGGTCCTGCGCTACGCCGACCGCGGCTCGACGGCCCCGGTGCTGGCCACGACGCTGCTCAACGGCGCAGCCGAGGAGGTCTTCTTCCGCGGCGCGCTGTACGCGGCGGCCGGTCGACGACGTCCCGTCGTGACGTCCACGGCGGTGTACGTGCTGGCGACCACCGCGACCCGCAACCCGTCGCTGGTGCTGGCGTCGGGCGTGATGGGGGCGCTGTTCGGCCTGCAACGCCGGGCGACGGGCGGCATCCAGGCCCCGCTCATCACCCACCTGACCTGGTCGGTGCTCATGCTGCGCTTCCTGCCGCCGCTGTTCCGCCACCACGGCCTGCCGGTCGACCCGGACCTGCCGTCGGACACCGGCTGACCCTCACGCGCCGGCGGTGAGCGGGCCGCGACGGCGTTCGAGGGCGGCCCGCCCGCACCGTCACCGTCGTGAGCAACCGGGTCGCGGCGTCCGCGCGCTCCGGGAGGGCAGGGTGTTCCGCGTCCGCCGGTACGTGGACAGCGCTCACCTCCAGACGTCCGCCGCGCACGTCGTCGAGGCGGCGGGTTCGGGGTCGTCCGGAACGGGCTGAGCCTCGTTCCGACCACGCCAGGGGCGTGGCGGGCACGAACCCCGCGGCGAGCCCCGGCACCGGGAGCACGCCCCGACGGCGAACGTCCTCGGCGCAGCCGTCACGAGGCTCGACCGGGTCTCGGCCCGCCGACGGCCGCGATCGCGCTGCCCGGAAACACCCTCCCGAGCGCCGTCGCCCTGCCCTCCCACCGCCCTGACCGGGTGCGCGGCGCCGTCGTGAACTCGGCGGGCGTGGCTGACCTGACCCGGTGGTCCCGTTCCCCTCGGCGGCTCGGCTGAGCCGCTCCCCCGACTTGACGTCGACTCTGCCTATTCACCTATAGTGCTAGGTACCTAGTTAAACAGGAGCGCCCCAGTGATCGAGTTCCACTTGGACCCGAGGTCCGGCCTGTCGCCGTACCAGCAGGTGGTCCAGCAGGTGCGGCACGCGTTGCGGCTGGGCCTGCTCCAGCAAGGCGACCAGCTCCCCAAGGTGAAGGAAGTGGTCAAGGCACTGGCGATCAACCCGAATACGGTCCTGAAGGCCTACCGCGAACTGGAGCACGACGGCCTGGTGTCCGCGCGCCCCGGCGTCGGCACCTTCGTGATCGGCACCCTGGCCTCCCCCGCGCCAGAGGACCTGGCACCGCTGCGCAGCGGCCTGGCCCTCTGGCTGAAGCAGGCACGTGCGGCGGGCCTGGACGACGAGGGCATCGAAGCCCTGTTCACCACTTCCCTCCGCGACAGCACCACCGAGGAGAATCAGTGACCTCAATCGTGAGGACCTCAGCGCTGACCAAGCGCTACCGCAGGACCGCGCTCGACAACTGCACGATCGACGTCCCCGCTGGTCGGGTGACGGGCCTGATCGGGCAGAACGGCGCGGGCAAGTCGACCCTGCTCACCATCGCGGCGGGCATGCTGGAGCCGACGTCCGGCTCCATCGAGGTGTGCGGCGGAACACCGGGCAGCGGCAGGGAACAGCTGGAGAAGGTCGGGTTCGTCGCGCAGGACACCCCGACCTACTCGCAGCTGACCGTGGCAGAGCACCTGCGGATGGGCGCGGCCCTGAACCGGCGCTGGGACGCCGCGCTCGCCGAGAAGCGCGTGGCGGCCCTCGGGCTCGACCCGCGGCAGAAGGCGGGCACGCTCTCCGGCGGTCAGCGCGCGCAGCTGGCGCTCACGCTGTGCGTGGCCAAGCGGCCGGAGCTGCTGCTGCTCGACGAGCCCGTGGCCGCGCTGGACCCGTTGGCGCGCAGGAACTTCCTCAGCGACCTGATGGAGGTCGTCGCGGACACCGGCATGAGCGTGGTCCTGTCGTCGCACCTGATCGCCGACCTGGAACGGGTCTGCGACCACCTGGTGCTGCTGGTGACGGGCCAGGTGCGGATGGCGGGCGACGTGGACGACCTGCTGGCCACCCACCACCGCCTGACCGGCCCCCGGACCGAGCGCGAGGAGGTGCCCGGCGCGCACGTGCTGCACGCGAGCCACACCGAGCGGCAGACGACCCTGCTGGTGCAGGCGGACAACCCGATCGACGATCCCCTGTGGACGGTGAGCGACGTGTCCATCGAGGACCTCGTGCTGGCCCACATGGAAGCCGCGCAGTCCGCGCGGGCACTGGAGGTGGCACGATGACCTGGTTGACCCTGCGGCAGTTCCGCGTCCAAGGCATCGCCATGGTGGGTCTGGTGGGAGCGCTGGCGGTGCTCTTCGCCGTCGCGGGCAAGGCGGGCCCGGCCCCCAGCACGCTCGTGAACTCCCTGTACTACGTGGGGAACATCGCGATCTTCGTGCTCCCCGCGCTGCTCGGCGCGTTCTGGGGCGCGCCGATGGTGGCGCGCGAGGTGGAGGCGGGCACCCACAGCCTGGCGTGGAACCAGGGCATCACGCGGGGGCGGTGGCTCGCGACGAAGGTCGTGCTCGTGGGCGGTGCGGCCGCGCTGCTCACCGGCCTGGCGAGCCTCGCGGTGACCTGGTGGGCCGGCGGCGCGTCGCAGGAGGCGATGGGCCGCCTGCTCCCGGTCACGTTCGGCGCGCGCGGCGTGGCGCCCGCGGGCTACGCGCTGTTCGCGTTCTCCCTCGGTCTGGCCGCGGGGATCCTGCTGCGCCGGGTGCTCCCGGCGATGGCCGTGACGCTGGCCGTGTTCCTCGCGGTGCAGATCGCCGTGCCGGTCGTGGTGCGCGACCTGCTGCTGCCCACCACGCAGGAGACGGTGGCGATCACCCCGCAGAACATGGAGTACGTCTACCTGGTGAACGCGGGCCGCCCCGAGGACGGGGTGCGGGAGGTGGGTGTCCGCGGTCCGGAGAACGCGTGGGTGATCGACAACACGCTGGTGGACGCGGCGGGCAACCCGACCGCGGTGCCGCCGGTGCTGGCCTCGTGCATGATCAAGCTGCACACGACCGGGGTCGCCAGGGACGAGTTGGAGACGTGCCTGGCGAAGACCTCCGAGGCGGGCTACCGGCAGCGCGTGACGTACCACTCGGCGAGCAGCTTCTGGCCGTTGCAGTGGACGGAACTCGGGCTGTTCCTCGTGCTGAGCGGCGGCCTGGTCTGGTTGTCGTTCCGCAGGATCCGCAAGGTCCACTGACCGGTGCGGTGGGCCGCGGCGACGCGGCCCACCACCCGTGCGGGCTCACCAGGTGTGCGCGACGTCCACCACCAGTTTGTCGGTCAGGGTGAACGCGCGGAACGGCAGCCGCGCCCGCACGCCGAGCCCGACCATCGTCTGCCCCTCGAACGACCCCGCCCACGCGACCTGCCGGAACGTCCGGTACCCGGCCACGTCCACCAGTTCATCGCGGTTGGCGTAGGTGTAGGTCGGGTTGAACGACTCGTCGTACGCGGGCGAGTGCGCGACGATCCGCAACTTGGCCCCACCGCGGAGCGGCACGAGTCTGCCCGATCCGTCCTCGTGCACGTCGCTCACGTAGTCGACCTGGAACCCCTCGCTGGTACCCCGGAAGTCGAACACCACCCGGTCGTAGCAGTCGTGCCGCCCGGCCCGCAGGTCGGTCATCTCCCCGGTCGCGCCGGGCGCGGCCACCTTCGCCGCCGACCCCCACGCCGTGTCGCAGACCGACTCCGCCGAGGCCGCCGCGGGCACCCCCACGACCGCCGAGGCCAGTACCGCAACCAGCAGGACCGCTTTGCTCACCATCACCGTCACCCCTCTGCTGAACGAGTCGAGAACTCGACCCTGCCAAGGTGACGCCTGCCACGTCCGAGGGTTGCTCACAAATCCTGATGGCATCGATCCCCATAGCCCTGCCCTATCGGCGGGATGTCGCGAACCCGGAACAGGACGTCGCGGCGGCTAACGCTCCACCGCCGGGGAACGACGTGGAATAGGTGGTGCGAATGGGAAGCACGTGATGCCCGCGGCAGCCGGTGGCGGCCCGCGCGCGCGGCCGTGGTGGCTTGACGCGGTGTGGACGGCGGTAGCCGCCGAGCTGCGGGGCCACCTGCGAAGCGGACTGCGCGGGGTGCTCACGGAGGACGTGGTGCGGTTCTCCACCGCACGAGCCTTGGTGGCGGCGGGTGTCGACGCGACCGGGCTGCGGGTCGAGGCACCGCACCCGACGTTGAAGGGCTCGCGGGTCGACCTGGTGGTGGGACGGGATCGTCCGGCGGCGCTGGTCGAGTTCAAGTTCCCCCGAGAACCGAACGGGTGGAACGCCCCGTGGACGATGACCATGGGCGAGGTCCTCAAGGACTTCTACCGGCTGGCCGCCTACCCCGGCGAGGTCGACCGGATCTTCGTCTACGTCGAGGGAGCCCGCCTGCGCGGGTACATGGCGGGCGTCGCGAGGCGGCACGGAATCGACCTGGACACCGACACCGTCACGCTGACCCCCGCTGCCATCGCGAGCCTGCCCGCGACGGCGTCGATCGCCGTCGGCACCGACCTGACCAAGCATCCCGTCACCGCGACGCGTTTCGCACTCATCCCGGTCGACGACACCCTCCGCCTGGCCGTCTACCACGTCGACCCGCAGGTCGACAGCGCGAGCGCGAGCAGGCCCGACCTGGGTCGGTGGCCGAACCCGGTCGCCGCCGCGCCGCCGCCGCCGAGTTCTGCCGCCGCTCGGGCAGGTGCGCGCCGGGAGATCCTCGACGCGGTGCGAGCCGTGCTCGGCAGGTCCGGCGCGTCCACCTTCACGCTGGCCGAGATCGTTGCCGAGATGACCAGGCGGCACAGCGGCTACGCCGAGTCCACCGTCCGCACCATGGTCACCTCGCACCTGTGCCGCGACGCCCCGGACCACGCTTCCACCACCTACGACGACCTGGAACGAGTGAGCCGAGGCGTCTACCGTCTGGCGAGGGACTGACCGTCGCGTGGAATCGCGACGCAGGAGCCCGTCCGCAAGCGGTTCGGAGGCGATCGCCTCTCCGTGCACGGCGCGATCGCACACCACCTGCCCGCCGTTCACGCCCTCGCGCACGACCCGCCACCGCTGGCCGAGCTGGTCAGCCGCATTTCCGAGGTGCACCCCCGTGCCGCGGCACCCCACGCCACCAGCTCGGTGCCGGGCCCGCACAGCCGCACGACGTCCCCCGACCCGTCGACCGCCGCCACCACCCGACTCGTCACCCCGATCACGCGCGCGGTCTCCCGCCGCCCCTGACGGCTCACGCGGTGCCCCGGCCGGCGTCCGCCGCACCGTGCAGGTCGTCGAGCTGCCGCTGCACGCGTTCCGCGTCGGCGTCACGGCCCTGTTCCCGGTACAGCTCGACCGCTTCCCGCCACGCCGCGCGCGCCTGGTCGTGGGTGCCGAGGGCGGCGTGGGGGTGGCCGAGGTTGTCGAGGGTGTTGGCGGCCTCGCTGGCGTTGCCCAGGGTGCGGTACAGGGCGAGGGCCTGGTGGTAGTGGTGGACGGCTCGCTGGTGGCGGCCGGTGTGGTGCTCGATGTAGCCCAGGCTGTCGAGGGTGGCCGCCTCGCCGTCCAGGTGGTGGTGTCGGCGGCACAGGGTCAGCGCGTTCCGGCAGTGGTCGCGGGCGGTGTCGTAGTCGCCCAGGCGGGCGGCGAACCAGCCCACCGCGTTGAGCGCCTCGGCCTCCCACACCGGGTGGTCGAGGGTGCGGTAGATGTCGAGTGCGTGGTGGACGTGCTCCAGCGCCCGCCGGTCGTCGCCCTGGGACTCCCACGCCTCCGCGATGGCGTGGTGCGTGGTGGCCCGCTGGACGGGGTCGTGGTGGTGTTCGGCCAGCGCCAGCGCCTCGTGCAGGTGGGCGACGGCCTCGTCGTGCCGTCCCAGTTCGGCGTGGGCGTCGCCGAGGAGCCGGTGGGCCGCGATGCGGTGGGTCGCGTCGGGCAGGAACGCCGCGGCGTCGAGCGCGGCCCGCCACGCGGTCAGGTCGTCGTGGCGGCGCCCGCGTCGGTGGTGGAAGGTGCCCAGGGTCCACGCCAGGTGCCACACGAC
>NZ_DASUSQ010000005.1:0-42476 GCF_036375055.1 Umezawaea sp. | reverse complement strand
CGGATGCGAAGCGTGGCCGGTTTTACTTGGGGGATTCGACCCTTACCCTGGTAGATCGGGCAGGGTGGCACCACCTGCCCTTCAGCCCGATCAAAGGGTCAAATCCAGGGGCCCCAAGTCAAACCGGCCACACCACGACGTCGGCGACCAGACCGTCTTTCACGCACCCATCACGTCAGCGACCAGACCGTCTTTCACGAACGACCAGCTCAGAACCGAGCAGGCTCCGTGTACCCGCCCCACTCGTCCTTCAACACCCCGCAGATCTCCCCCAGCGTCGCCTCGACCCGAGCCGCCGCCAGCATCGGCTCGATCAGGTTCCCGTCGGTCCGAGCCACCTCGACCATGTGCGCCAAGGCCCGATCGACAGCCCCCTGGTCACGCCGCCCCCGCCGCTCGGCCAGCACGCGGTTCTGCTCGCGCTCCACCTCGTGGCTGACCCGCAGGATCTCCAGGTTCTCCGACAGCGACTCGGTGTGCACGTTCACCCCGACGACCTTCTTGTCGCCCTTCTCCAGCGCCACCTGGTACACGAACGCCGAGTCGGCGGTCTCCCCGGTGAACCAGCCGTCCTCGATGCCGCGCAGGATCCCCGACGTCATCTCGCCGATCTCGTGCTCACCGGACGGGACCGCCGCGCGGGCCATGTCCTTGATGCGGTCGAAGATCTTCTCGGCCTCGGCCTCGATCTTGTCGGTCAGCGCCTCGACGTACCAGGACCCGCCCAGCGGGTCGGCGACGTTCGACACGCCGGTCTCCTCCATGATCACCTGCTGGGTGCGCAGCGCGATCTGGGCGGCCTTCTCGCTGGGGAGGGCGAGCACCTCGTCCAACGCGTTGGTGTGCAAGGAGTTCGTCCCGCCCAGCACCGCGGCGAGCGCCTCCACCGCCGTGCGGACGATGTTGTTGTCCGGCTGCTGCGCGGTCAACGACACCCCGGCGGTCTGCGTGTGGAACCGCAACTGCTGCGCCTTCGCGGTCTTGGCCCCGTAGACGTCCCGCATCCACCGGGCCCAGATCCGCCGAGCGGCCCGGAACTTCGCGATCTCCTCGAAGAAGTCGAGGTGGGAGTCGAAGAAGAAGCTCAGCCCCGGCGCGAACTTCTCGATGTCCAACCCGCGCGACAGTCCCAGCTCGACGTACCCGAACCCGTCCGCGAGGGTGAACGCCAACTCCTGCGCGGCCGTCGCCCCGGCCTCGCGGATGTGGTAGCCGGACACCGACAGCGGCTTGTACGCGGGGATGTTGTCCTGGCAGTACGCCATCAGGTCGCCGATGAGCCGCAGGTGCGGCTCGGGCGCGAACAGCCACTCCTTCTGGGCGATGTACTCCTTGAAGATGTCCGTCTGGAGCGTGCCGTTGAGCTTCGAGATGTCCGCGCCCTGCCGCTCGGCGGCCACGAGGTACATCACGAACACCGGCACGGCTGGCCCCGAGATCGTCATCGACGTCGTGACCCGCTCCAGCGGGATGTCGCCGAACAGGACGTCCATGTCGGCCGCCGAGTCGATCGCCACACCGCAGTGCCCGACCTCCCCCAGCGACCGGGGGTCGTCGGAGTCCTTGCCCATCAGCGTGGGCATGTCGAAGGCGACCGACAGGCCGCCCCCGCCGCGCGCCAGGATCATCTTGTAGCGCTCGTTGGTCTGCTCGGCGTTGCCGAAGCCCGCGAACTGCCGGATGGTCCAGTTCTTGCCGCGGTACCCGGTCGGGTGCAGGCCGCGGGTGAACGGGTACTCGCCGGGCCAGCCGATGCGCTCGAAGCCCTCGACCACCTCACCGGGTCGAGGCCCGTACACGGGGTCGACCTCGACGCCGGAGAGGGTGGTGAAGTCGGCGTCGCGGACCCGACCGGCCGCCTCCGCCTCCGCGTAGGCGGCCTGCCAACGCTCACGGCCGGCCTCGTGGTCGGCGTGGTTCTCGTCGTAGCCGGGAGCAGGCATGGCGGTCTCCGCATCGTCGTCGATACCCAAATAGTAGGACGTCCGACTATCGGTCGCCATCGTGTCACCTGTCACAGCTCACGCAGGTGGGCCTCCACGCGCTCGACCTTCGCGGCCATCTGCCCGGTGAAGCCGGGCCGGATGTCGGCCTTGAGCACGAGGCTGACGCGCGGCGCGGCGGCCTGCACGGCCTCGGTCGCCGCCTTCACCACGGCCATCACCTCGTCCCACTCGCCCTCCACGAGGGTGAACATGGCGTTGGTCTCGTTCGGCAGGCCCGACTCGCGGACCACCCGCACGGCCGCCGCGACGGCCTCCGCGACGCTGTCGGACTCCCCGCCGAGCGGGCTGACGCTGAACGCGATGAGCACGCGTGCCTCCTGGATCGTCGACTGGTACCCACTGGTAGCTTCGCCTGCATGACGCCCCAGCCGCTGCCGTTCGACCCGATCGCACGAGCAGCCGAGCTGTGGGAGAAGAGGATCGGGCCGTCGACGGCGATGGCGGCGGTCACGAGCGTCATGCGGGTACAGCAAATCATCCAGTCGGCCGTCGACGCGGCGCTCAAGCCGCACGGGCTGACGTTCGCCCGCTACGAGGCGCTGGTGCTGCTGACCTTCTCGAAGGCGGGCAGCCTGCCGATGCGGGTCATGGGCGAGCGGCTCCAGCTCCACCCCACCAGCGTCACGAACATCGTGGACAGGCTGGAGGCCGACGGGCTGGTGCGGCGCAACCCGCACCCGACCGACCGGCGCACCACGCTGGTGGGGATCACCGACGACGGCCGGGCCAGGCGGGAGATCGCCACCGAGGCCGTGACCGGGGTGGACTTCGGGCTGCGCGGGCTGACCGAGCGGCAGACCGAGCAGTTGACCGACCTGCTGGCCAAGGTGCGGCGCGCGGTCGGGGACTTCGAGGACTGAAAACCCGTCGCGCCCGCCGGGGTCGATCAGCCACCCTGTGCGGATGCGCGAGGTCATAGCCCTGGTCACGGTCGACGGCGAGTACGTCGGATCACTCGGGCCGTTCACGGTGGAGAGCCGGTGGTGGGCCCTGGTCGACGACGTCACCGCGCACCTCGACGAGGTGCTGGGCGTGCCGACGAGCGTGCTGCGGCTCGTCGAGGGGATCGGCGAGTACACCGCGGGCGGCCAGGTCACCTACCAGGTGGAGGCCTACGGCGCGCCGGACCGGAGCGCCCTGGTCACCGAGCCCGCGCACGCGTTCCCGGACACCCCGCTGAGGCTGCCGTGGGCGAAACCGGGCGGCCCGGCCGCCCTGCTCGCGTGGGCCGAGGAGCACGTCACCCGCACCGGTGAGGCGCGGCAGAAGAAGACGTGGAACCTGTCCTGCGTGTACCGGCTGGAGACCGACGCCGGACGGGTGTGGGTGAAGGAACTGCCGCCGTTCTTCGCGGCCGAGCCGACCGCGCTGCGGCTGGTGGCCGAGCAGGACCCGACGCTGGTGCCCGAGGTGATCGCGAGCGCGCCGCTGCGGGTGCTGATGGCCGACGCCCCCGGGACACCGTGCTGGCCGCTCGAACCGGAGCGGCTCCGGTCGGTGGTGCCGAGGCTCGTGGCCGTCCAGGCCGCGCTCGCGGGCGAGAAGCACCCCGCGATGCCGGAGGTGCCGATCTGGTCACCCGAGGTCGAGGGCTCCCGCGAACGGGCCGAGGCGCTGCTCGCCACCGGCCTGCCGCTGACGCTGCTGCACGGCGACTTCCACCCCGGCAACTGGCAGTCCGACGGCACGACCACCCAGGTGATCGACTGGGCCGACGCGCACTGGGGGCACCCGGCACTGGACGCCGCGCGGCTGTGGACGTTCATCGGTCCGGACGAGCGACCGCTGCTCGCCGAGGTGTGGACGGCGGCGTGGCGGGAGCGGGTGCCGGACAGCGACCCCGCCGCGGCGCTGGAACTGGCGATCCCGCTCGTGCACGTGTTCAACGCGTTCCGCTACCGCGAGTTCCTGGCGAACATCGAGGAGAGCGAGCAAGTCTACCACTCCGGCGACCCGGAGGAGGAGATCAGGAAGGCTCAGGCCGCGCTGGTCTGAACGTTCAGCCTGCCCGTCCGGATCGCCCAGCGCTCGAAGACGATCGTCCCGAACGGCGGGATGCTCGCCAGCAGCGCGAGGACCGTGGTGCGGCGCTCCCACTTCTGCGCGACGCTCGCGAACAGCGCCACGAAGATGTAGACGACGAAGATGAACCCGTGGATCGGGCCGAAGATCTTCACGCCGATCTCGTTGTCCGACAGCACGTACTTGAAGAGCATGCCGATCAGGAGACCCGCCCAGGACACCGCCTCTGCCTGTGCGAAGAGGCGGAACCGGCCTGCCGAGGTGGAGAGCATGCCCCCCATTGTGCTGCGTGAGCGGGCTCACCGGCGTTGCGGGGTGTCAGTCCTCCCAGCGGAAGACCTTCGCCGCGAGGAGGCCGACGACCGCCGTGAACGCGATGAGCACCGAGCACGGCAGCAGCAGCGCCTCGATCCCCTTGCCCCGCACCAGGACGTCGAGCATCCCGTCGTTCATGTGCCGCAGCGGCAGCGCCTGCGACACCGCCTGGAGCCAGGCGGGGGCGTTCTCGATGGGGAAGAACGAGCCGGACAGGAACGACATCGGCATCACCAGGATGTTCGCGGCGCCGCTGGCCGACTCCTCGGTCTTGCAGAACGCGCCCACGAGCATCCCGATGGCGAAGAACGCCAGCGTGCCGAGGATCAGCAGCGGCAGCGCGAGGTACCAGTTCCCGGAGAGCCGGAGCCCGAACGGCGGGGTCAGGGCCACCAGGACGAACGTGATGGCCTGGACGACCGCGATGCCCACGCTGACGGTCAGCCGCGAGGTGAGGACCGTGACGGCGCTGACCGGGGCGAGCCGGATGCGGCGCAGCACCTGCTTCTTGCGCCACGACACCATGGTCAGCGCGGCGCCGAAGACGGCCGAGATGGAGATGCCCCAGGAGAGGATGCCGGGGGTGAGGTACTGGATCGGTTTGAGGGACGCGTCCTCGACCGGCCGCTGCTGGAGGGTGAACGTCGCGGGCTGACCGGTGGCACCCAGGTTGATCTTGTCGACCACGCCGGACACGAGGCCGTTCACGGTGCCTGCGGCGACCTGGTCGCTGGCGGCGAACCGCAGCTCGATCGCGGTGCCGCGCAGGATCATCGCGGCGGGCAGGTCGCCGTCCTGGACCTTGGCGACGGCGGCCCCCTCGTCGTCGAACCGCTGGATCTCCACCGCGCCGGTCTGGTCCAGCGCCGCGACGACCGGGCCGTCGCCGGTCACCGCGATCTTGATCCTGTCGTCGCCGGGGTCGCCCAGGAGGAGCCCGAAGACCACCAGGAACATGAGCGGGAAGAAGAACATGAAGAACAGCGACATCCGGTCGCGGACGAAGCCCTTGAACATCGCCGTCGACAGGCTCTTGAACGCGGTCGTGCTCATGCCCGGTACTCCCGTCCGGTGAGGTCCAGGAAGACGTCCTCCAGGGTGGCGGTGCGGACCTGGAGACCGTCCAGGGTGCCCCGCTCGGCGAGGGCGGACAGGACCTGCGCGGGCTTGCGCGTGGAGATCGTCAGCCCGCCGTCGTCCTCGGTCGCGCTGTCCACGCCCTCCAGCTCGCGCGCGCCCTCCAGCGGCAGCGAGCCGGGTTGCAGGGTGATCCGCGTCGGCGCGTCCAGCCCGCGCACGAGCGCGGCGGGCGAGTCCATCGCGAGGATCCTGCCGCGGTCCATGATGGCCACCCGGTCGCAGAGGATCTCGGCCTCGTCCAGGTGGTGCGTGGTGTAGACGATGGTCTTGCCCCGGTCCTGGATCGCGCGCAGCACGTCCCAGAGGTTGCGCCGGGCCTGCGGGTCCAGCGCGGCCGTCGGCTCATCGAGGAACACCACGTCCGGGTCGTGGACCAGGGAGCACGCGATCGACAGGCGCTGGCGCTGGCCGCCGGACAGCTTGTTCTCCTGGACCTCGGCCTTGTCCGTCAGGCCCACCAGCTCCAGCATCTCCGCGGCCCTCGCCGGACCGACGCCGTAGAGGGAACCGAACGTCTCCAGCTGCTCGCGCGCGGTGAGCTTCTCGAAGAAGCTGGACGCCTGGAGCTGCACGCCGACGCGCGGCAGCAGCTTCGGGTTGCGCGGCCACGGGGTCTCGCCCAGCAGCGTCACGGTGCCGGAATCGGGTTCGCGCAAACCCTCCACGATCTCCAGCGTGGTGGTCTTGCCTGCCCCGTTCGGCCCGAGGATGCCGAAGAACTCGCCCTCGGCGACCGTGAAGGACACGCCGTCCACGGCGGTGAGGGAGCCGTACGACTTGCGGATGTCGGTGACGGCCACGGCGTCTGTCATGGTGTGGACGGTAGGTGCTCGCACGCCGTCGCGGAGCGGTGAACGACGAAAGTCGCCGGGAACGGGGACTTCGGTAGCCGGGTCGGACGACTCGCGGTGCCGTCCGACCCGGTGCCGTCAGCAGGCCTGCTTGTAGAAGTACTTCGAGTTGGCGTCCGCGTCGGCCTTGGTGATCGCCACGAGGTCGGTCTCGGTGTCCCTCGTCACCTCCTTGCCCTCGATGGCCGCCAGCGCCTGCTCCACACCGGTCTTGCCGATCGTGGCCGGGTCCTGGGCGATGAGCGCCTGCACCACGCCCGCCTGGAGGTCCTGGACCTGCTTCGGGCTCGCGTCGAACCCGACCAGGTTGACCGCACCGGTCCTGCCCGCGTTGCGCAGGCCGGTCGCGGCGCCCTCACCGGTGTTGAGGTTGGTGGCGAAGACGCCGATCAGGTCGGGGTTCGCCGCCAGCGTCGCGGTGACCTTCTGCGCGGCCTGGTCCGGCTCGTTGTCGGTGTACTGCTGGCCCAGGTACTTGAGGTTCGGGTACTTCTTGACCGCGGTCTCGAAGCCCTTCGCCCGCGCGTCCGTCGTGGACGTGCCCGCCTTGGTGTTGAGCACCAGCACCGAACCCTGCTTGTCGCCCACCAGCTCGGCCAGGGTCTCGGCCGCCTTCTCGCCGCCCTGCTCGTTGTCGGACGAGATGGTGGCCGACGCGATCGAGGTGTCCTGGAGCTTGGTGTCCACCTCGACCACCTTCACGCCCGCGTCCTTGAGCTGCCTCATCGGGCCCGCGAGCGCCTTGTCGTCGGTCGGCGCGATCAGCACCGCACCCGGCTTGTTGGCCAGGACACCGGTGACGATCGGCGTCTGGAGCGTGGCGTCGAACCTGGCGGGGGCCTGGACGTCGACCTCGTAGCCCGCCGCCTTCGCCGCCTCGCGGAAGCCGCACTCCATGGAGATGTAGAAGGGTTCAGCGGCGACACCGGGGATGAGCACCATCTTCTTCGCGGTGCTCGCGGTCCCCGAGTCGCCGATCTGGCCGCCGCTGCCGCAGGCCGTCAGCAGCAGCGCGGCGGCGGCGAGTCCCAGGGTGCGAACTGTCCTCGTTGACACGTTCTTCCTCCTAGCGTTGATCGCGTGCCTTGCGGCGGGACTGGTCGAACCAGACTGCGGCGACCAGGACGACGGCGACCGCGACGGGTTGCCAGTAGACGTTGACGCCGATGATGACGAAGCCCTTGCGGAGCACGGCGGGGATGAAGACGCCGAAGATCGTGCCGACGACGGAACCCGCCCCGCCGAACAGGGACGTGCCGCCGAGGACGACGCCCGCGATGGCGTTCAGGTTGTCGGTGTCGTGCCCGGTGATGGAGGCGACCCGGAAGTAGGCCATGGCCATGAAGCCCGCCAGCCCCGCCAGGACGCCCGCCAGCAGGTAGACCTTCATCAGGTGGTTCGTCACGGAGATGCCCACCCGCCGCGCGGCCTCCTCGTTGGAGCCGATGGCGTAGGTGTGCCTGCCGAACCTGGTCGTGCCGAGCACCAGCGCGCCCGCGGCGGTGACGACGGCCGCGAGGATCACGAGGTTGGGGACGCCGAACGTCGTGCCGGTGCCGAGGTTGTCGCCCAGCACGTTCGGGACGCCGCTGACGTTGGAGCCGTTGGAGATCAGCTGGCCCGCGCCCAGCGCCGCGCCGAACGAGCCGAGCGTGACGATCAGCGGCGGGATCTTGGCCTTCGCGATGAGGACGCCGTTGAGCGTGCCCCAGGCCGCGCCGCTGAGCAGCGCCACCAGCAGGCCGACCGCCACGACGTCCCACCCGGCGCCGGTGGCGTCGCCGCCGCTCAGCGCGTTCATGGTCATGGCCGAGGTGACGCCGGAGAACACGAGCACCGACCCCACGGACAGGTCGATGCCGGAGGTGATGATCACGAAGGTCATGCCGACGGCCAGCACCAGCAGCACCGCCGTCTCCACCAGGGTGGTCTGGAGCGTGAAGACCGTGAGGACGGCGTCCGGGCGCAGCGCGCCGAACACCGCGACCAGCAGCAGCAGGACCAGCGCGATCCACAGGGTGTTCGTGCCTGCCAGGCGTTTGAGCAGGGACTCGCGCGCAGGGGTGGTGGTGGTCGTCATCCGGCGTCCTCCTGCGACAGCGCGCCGGTCATGGCGCCCACCAGTTCCTCGACGGTGGTGTCGGCGGCCTGGAACCTGGCCACCCGCCTGCCCAGCCGCAGCACCTCCACGCGGTCGGAGACCGCCAGCACCTCGGGCATGTTGTGGCTGATGAGCACCACGGCCACGCCCTGGTCGCGGACGCGGCGGATCACGTCCAGGACGCGCTCGCGCTGCACGACGCCCAGCGCCGCCGTCGGCTCGTCCATGAAGACGAGCTTGCTGGCCCACACCACCGACCTGGCCACGGCGACGCTCTGGCGCTGCCCGCCGGACAGCGAGCCGATGGGCACGTCGATGCTCTGGAGGCTCACGCCCAGGTCCTCGAAGGAGGCGGTCGCGCGGCGGCGCATCTCCTTCTTGTCCAGCACGCCCAACATCCCCAGCAGACCGGGCTTGCGCAGCTCGCGCCCCAGGTAGAGGTTGGCGGCCGGGTCGAGGTCCGGGGCCACCGCCAGGTCCTGGAAGACCGTTTCGATCCCCAGTTCCCTGGCGGCGACGGGCGAGTCCAGCACCACCTCGCGACCGCCGAGCACCAGGGAGCCGGAATCCGGCCGCTGCACGCCCGACAGGCACTTGACCAGGGTGGACTTCCCCGCGCCGTTGTCGCCGATGAGGGACACGACCTCGCCCTCGTAGGCGGTGAACGACGCCCCCCTCAGCGCCTCCACGCTGCCGTAGTGCTTGACCAGGTCCTTGGCTTCGAGCAGCGGGTCAGCCATGGACCACCCGTTCAGCCGACCAACCTCGGCGGCCTGCATCGGATCGCGACGAGCTCACCGTTGAGCACCTCCTCACCAGCACCGTGCGGAACGACGACCGTGCTGCCCCTGCGCAGGGGCACGTCGCCGAGCTTCCCCTCCCCCTCCAGCACCACGAGCACCGCGAACGAGGCGTCGAGGACCAGCGAGCCGCTCACCTGGAGCCGGTCGGCCCGGAAGAACGGGTCGGCCTGCTCGGAGAACAGCGGCACCACCTCGGCGGTGTCGCCCGCCGTGCGCCGGACGAGGGTGTCGAGGGTCCCGGCCCACCCGCTGCGGTCGACGCACCCGAGCGCGGCGTCGTAGCCGAGCCCCAGGTGGCCGATGTCGGCGTTGGCCAGGAAACCCTTCCACTCCAACGTGACGGAGAAGTCCGTCGGCTGCTGGAGCTCCACGATGAAGACGCCCTCGCCGATGGCGTGCGGGAGGCCCGCGGGGACGAAGACGGTGTCGCCCGCCGCGACCCGGACCGGGTTCAGCGCGGCGAGCATGTCGTCGGTGTCCTGCGCGGCCACCCAGCCCCGCACCACCTCGGGCTCGACGTCCTCCCGGAATCCGATGTAGACGGTCGGCTCGGCACCGCTGGTGCCGACGACGATCCACGACTCCGTCTTGCCGTGACGGCAGTTCAGGTGGGTCGAGGCGAACTCGTTCGACGGGTGGCAGTGCACCGGCAGCCGCTGGCCCGCGTCCAGCAGCTTCACCAGGAGCGCGGTGTCGGCGCCGAACTCGGCGACGTGCCGCTCCCCCAGCCAGGCGGTCGGGTTCGCCGCCACGGCGTCGCGCAGCAGCGTGCCGTCGGGCAGCGTGGAGAGCCCCGCGTCGTCCCGGCCGTAGAGCGTCGTGGTCGACGCGACCCAGTCCTCGGGGCCGAAGTCGGCCGACTCGTCGCCCCTCAACGCCGCGATCGACGCCCCACCCCGGTAGAACTGCCTGGGCTGGTTGGCCGGTAGTACGACGGGCCTGTCACCGGAGCTCACGCACGAACCTCCCCTGATCCACGTGGTACCAAGCGCACCGGCAGCACGACGCGGCGCGGTGGCGAGCTGTCGCCGTCCAGACGGGCGAAGAGGAGGTCACCGGCGGCTTTGCCGAGCGCGCTCGCGTCGTGCGCGATCACGGTCACCGGTGGGGAGAGGAGGTCGGCGAGCTCGAAGTCGTCGAAGCCGACGAGCGCGGGGCGGTCGACCGTGCCCGCGAGCGCGCGCAGCACGTAGACGGTGATCCGGTTGTTGCCGGTCACGAGCGCCGTCGGGGGCTCGCGGAAGCCGCGCAGCCGGTGCAGCGCCGCGGCGATGCTGCGCTCGTCGTGCGGGCCCATGACCACCAGGTCCTCCTGGTAGCCGACGCCGGAGCGGACGCAGCCCTCGCGGTAGCCGCGCAGGCGCTCGTTGGCGGTGAAGATGTCCGGGGCGTCGCCGAGGAAGGCGATCCGGCGGTGGCCGTGCGCGGCCAGGTGGGCGACGGCCTCGACCGTGCCGCCGATGTTGTCGACCAGCACGGTGTCGGCGACGACGTCGCCCGCCGGGCGGTCGAGGAACACCACGGGGGTGCCCGCGCGCATCTCGGGCACGAGGTAGCCGTGCTGGAGCCCGGCGGGGACGATCAGCAGCCCGTCGACCCTGCGGGAGCAGAACTCCAGCGCCAGCTCGCGTTCGCGGGCCGGGTCCTCGTCGGACGAACCGGTGATCACCTGGCGGCCGCGCAGGCGGGAGATCTCCTCCACCGCGCGGGTGACACCGGAGTAGAAGGGGTTGGCGACGTCTTCGAGGACGAACCCGATCGTGCCCGTCGACGACCCGCGGCGCAGGTTGCGCGCGCTGAGGTTGCGGCGGAAGCCGAGCTGGTCGATGGCCGCCAGAACGCGCTCGGCGGTCGCCGGGTGCACGCCCGGCTCGTCGTTGACGACACGGGACACGGTCTTGATGCTGACGCCGGCCAGCCGTGCGACGTCGTTCATCGTCGCGCGACGCACCTTGCGCCCAGCAGCGCCGGCCACGGCGGACGCCCCATTCGCGGACAACGTTGTCATAGTGGCGGCATTTCACACCGATCCGACAGGTCCTGTCAACGTTTCGGTACCGGTAAAGCTGGTCAAGGGGCCATACGTCGCAGACCGGATGGTGCGGGCGGCGGTGGACAACGGTGTCAGGACGAGGAGTGTCCGATCACCGCCGCGGCGCCGATAATGGCCTGATGACCTCTCCTCTCGCGGCCGTCAACACGTTCATCGGGACGAAGGACGACGGGAACACCTTCCCCGGCGCGTCGATGCCGTTCGGGAAGGCCCAGTCGAGCCCGATCGGGTCGCACTACGCGGGGTACCGGTACGACGACCCGGTGATCCGGGGGTTCGGGCACTTCTTCCTGTCCGGCGCCGGGTGCTGGGAGCAGGGCGGGCTGGTGTCGATCCTGCCGATCGTCGGGCCGCTGCCCCGGACGTTCGACCACCGGGTCTACGGGGCCCGGTACACCCACGACGGCGAGGTCGGGAAGCCCGGCTACTACCGGGTCGCGCTGGAGGGCGGGATCACCGCGGAGTGCACCGCGACCCTGCGGTGCGGGGTGGAGAGGTTCACGTTCCCCGACGGGGTCGGCGGGACCGTGCTGGTGAACGTGGGGCAGGCCAACGACAAGGAGCCGGTGTTCGCCAGCGCCGTGCGGGTGGTGGACGACCGGACGATCGCCGGGACCGTCACGGCGCAGGCGTTCTGCGGCGGACGGCCCTACGTCACGCACTTCACGACCACGTTCGACCGGCCGTTCCTGACCTCGGGGGTGTGGGGCGGCGCCTCCGGCGCGTCGGGGTTGCGGGGTGCCTGGGTCACGTTCCCGCCGGGGCCGGTGACGGCCGCGACCGCGCTCTCCCAGGTGGACCCCGAGGGGGCGGCGCGGAACCTGGAGGAGGCGCGGGGGAAGTCGTTCGACGCGCTGCGGGCCCTCGCCGAGGAGGCCTGGCTGGCCGAGCTGTCGTCGGTGGAGGTCTCGGGCTCGGACGTGGACCGGACGGTGTTCTACACCGCGCTCTACCACGTGCTGCTGCAACCGTTGACGGGCGACGACGTCGACGGCCGGTACCGGGGGTTCGACGGGCGGGTCCACGTGGCCGACGGGTGGACCTACCACGAGTACTTCTCGCTGTGGGACACCTACCGGGGGCACAACCAGCTGCTGGCCCTGCTGCGGCCGGGCAGGGCGCGGGACGTCGGGCGGTCCCTGCTGGCCGTGCACGAGCAGGGCGGGTGGCTGCCGCGGTGGGCCTACGCCAACCAGGAGACCAACACGATGACCGGGGACCCGGTCACGCCGTTCCTCGTCGACCTGTGGCGGTTCGGCGCGCTGGAGGGGGTGGAGGAGCAGGCCTACCGGGCGCTGTGGGAGAACGCCTCCGGGGTCCCCGAGGCCGGGTCGCGGTTCAGCGGCCGGGCGGGCAACCCCGGCTACCTGGCCCACGGGTTCGTGCCGCACGACCGGGACTTCCCCCGCAAGGGGCAGGACGTCGACCCGCACCACGGGGCCTCCGCGACGCTGGAGTACGCGCTGGCCGACGCCTCGCTGTCGGTGATGGCGGAGGCGCTGGGGCACGCCGAGGACGCCGCCGCGCTGCGGGCCCGAGGCCTGAACTACCGGTCGCTGTGGGACCGGGCGGTGTCTGACCGCGGGTTCACCGGCTTCCCCCGGCCCCGCGTCGCCGGAGGCGGGTGGCTGCCGTCGTTCACCCCCCAGGGCGACGACGGGTTCCACGAGGGGACGGCCTGGCAGTACCAGTGGCTGGTGCAGCAGGACGTGCCGGGGCTGGTGGAGAGGCTGGGCGGGGCCGAGGCCGCCGCGGCCAGGCTGGACGACTTCTTCGCCTACGAGGACCTGGTCGACGACCCCGCGGGCACCGCGCGGAACAGGTGGGTCGTGGGCGCCTACGAGTACTACAACCAGTTCCGCTACAACCCCAACAACGAACCCGACCTGCACGCGCCGTGGATGTACGTCCTGGTGGGGCAGCCCTGGAAGACCTCGGCGGTGGTCAGGGCCGCGCACACCCTGTTCGTGGACGGGCCCGCGGGCGTGACCGGGAACGACGACCTCGGGCAGATGTCCGCCTGGTACGTGCTGAGCGCGCTGGGCCTGTACCCGGTGGTGCCGGGGACCGGGCAGTTCCTGCTGCACGCGCCCCGGTACGAGCGGGCCGTGCTCCACCTGGAGGGCGGCGACGTGGTGGTCACGGCCGCCGGGGCCGATCCGGGGGTGCTCCAGTACGTGCGCGGGCTGGTGGTGGACGGCGAGGTCCGCGACCGGGCCTGGGTGGAACTGGAGGAGCTGCGCGACGGGGCGGTGCTGGAGTTCGCGGTGACCGCCGACGCGGGCGAGGCCGACTGGGCGACCGGACCCGGCGGGGCGCCGCCGCCCCTCGTGGGGTGAGGGCTACAGGTACTTGTTCGCCAACTCCGTGTACTCCTTCTCCACGTCGTCCTTGAGGTAGGCGACGTAGGTCCACGGGATGTCGTGCACGTGGTCGCGCATCCCGATCAGGTGCCGCTTCGCCCTCGGGCCGTCGTCGGCCAGCGCGAAGGCCGCGGCGAAGAGGTTGTGCGCCTGGAGGGCCCTCGGGTGCACCCTCGGGACCGCGATGTCCCACTTGTCCGCCGCCTCGGCGATCTCGTCGTGGACCTTGCCGAAGTAGCGCATCTTCAGCGAGGCGACCTTCAACGCGCTCCTGGACTGGACGGCTTCGGCGAAGCGCTCCAGGAAGACCTCGAAGTGGGCCAGCGGGAGCATCGCCACCACCGGGTCGCCGGGGGCCGCCGCGTCCACGCTGCCCTTGGCGAACGCCATCATCTCCTCGGTCGAGCCGCCCCACTTGGGGGCCAGGATCTGGGCCCGCACCCAGTGGGCCGGGTAGAGGGTCGGGCAGCGCTGGACGATCTCCCGCCACACCTCGTCCTTCTGCCCCCGGTCGACCTGGAGACCCATGCCCGTGGTCTGCAACTGGGCCCACGGGACCGCGTCGCGCGGCAGGAGGTTCGCCGCCTCGTGCAGCGGGGACACCGCCTTGCGGAGGGTCGCGAAGAACATCTTGAAGCGGTCCTCGCCGATGTCGTCCGCCCTGCCCGTGCCGCGCACGGCCCAGGCCTCGCCGATGAAGGACGCGCCCGCCAGCAGCCACAGGTCCGGGTCGTTGGCGTTCTTGGCGAGGTCAAGCAGCTCGTCGGCGTGGCCGACGGCGTGGTCGCGCAGCACCTCCAGGCGGAGCGCGCGCAGCTCCGGCTGGTCCCGGCACTCGGCCAGCACGGTCGTGGCCGCGCGCAGGTGGCCCGCGTCCATCTCCTCCGCCGCGATGTCGACGATCGGGTCGTCGTAGGTGTGATCCCTGATCACTTCGCGGGCGACCGCCACCGGGCGCTTCCTTCGAAAGATCCCCACCTCAAGAACAGTACTTATCCACGGCCGGCCTGCCCAGGTCGTCTCAGTGGGAAACGGCGTAGTCCTTCGGGGGTAGCAGACCTTCTACTTTCGGTGGTTGTGGCGGACCTCACCGCAGCGATGAGGTGGAGGCTCCGACATCCTGAGGGGGATCAATGCGGAGAACACCACTGCTGGTGATCGCGCTGATCGGAGCGCTGGTGGGCGGAGGCCTGCCCGCACAGGCGCGGGAAGCGCGCGAGGCGCCGGTTCCGGACCGGTACCTGGCGCAGCGGATCGAGTGGGCACCCTGCTTCGACCAGGAGAACCCGCCGGAGGGGCTGCCTCCCGGCGGGGAACGGCTGGAGTGCGGCACGTTCCTGTCGCCGCAGGACTGGCGGCGAGCGGGCCGGGGCGAGGACATCACGATCGCCGTGAGCCGGTTGCGGCCGGTGAGCGGCGAGGCGAAGGGCAGCGTCCTGACCAACCCCGGCGGACCGGGCGGACCGGGGCGGACGTTCCCGCTGCTGTTCCTGGGCCAGCCGAAGCTCCTGGCGGACCAGGAGATCATCGGGATCGACGTCCGCGGCACCGGTGACAGCACGAACGTCACCTGCGGCGGCTACGACTGGCTCGGCATCACCGACCCGCGCGACCGCGGTCGGGCCAACCTGGAACTGCTGTTCGACGCCGCCGAGCAGCAGGCGCGGGCGTGCCAGGTCAGCTCCGGCGAGTTCGGGAAGGTCGTCAACACCGAGCAGACCGTGCGGGACCTGGACCTGCTGCGGCACCTGCTCGGCCGGGAGAAGGTCAACTGGGTCGGGTACTCCGGCGGCAGCTGGTTGGGCGCCTACTACGCCACGTACTTCCCGCACCGCGTGGGCAAGTTCGTGATCGACTCCAACACCGAGTTCACGTCGACGTTCCAGACGATCTTCGGCGCGTTCGGCATGGGCTTCGAACGCCGCTTCCGCACCGACTTCCTGCCGTGGGTGGCGAAGTACGACTCGCTCTACCACCTCGGCACGACCGCGGAGGCCGTGCGGCTCAACTACGAGGACGTCCGGGCGAAGCTGGCCGCGAACCCGCTGCCGCTGCCGGACGGCTCGCTGCTCACGTCGGTGCTGTTCGACCTGTTCCTGTTCCGGGCGCAGTACTCCAAGTACAACTTCCAGCCCGCCGCGGAGCAGTTCGCGCAGCTCCGGCAGATCGTCGTGGACCAGCGGGGGTCGGTCGCCGCGCTCGGCCGGTTCGCCGACGCGCCGAACGGGACCCTGCACTCGATCATCTGCAACGACACGCCGTTCCGCGGCGACCGCGACCACCTGGTCCGGGAGTCCGGTCGGCAGGGCGCGCTGTACCCGCTGATCGGCTGGTACGTCGTGGCCGCGCCGTGCGCGTTCTGGGACCGGCCGCCGTTGCGGCTCAAGGCGCCGACCGGGCGCGGGGTGCCGCCGATCCTGATGGTGCAGTCCGTCCGCGACCCGGCCACGCCGCTGGAGGGGGCGCAGCGGGCGCACGCGAAGTTCGCGGGCTCGCGGTTGCTGACCGTGACCGACGAGGGTGACCACGGCGTCTACGCGTTCGGCAACACGTGCGTGGACACGATCGTCGAGTCGTTCATCGTCGACGGCGTGGTCCCCGCCCGCGACCTCACGTGCGCCGGGGTGCCGCTGCCGGTGCCCACCGCGGGTGTGTCGGCGCAGGCGCACCACCCGGTCGGGAACCCGCTCCAGAGGTACGCGGACCTGCTGGAGTAGGCCGGGAACGAGGGGGCCCCGACGGCCGGGGCCCCCTCGTCGCCACTAGTGGCAGTGGTGCACGGCCCACTCCGGTTCGCCGTGCCACCAGAACAGGTCCGGGTCGGCGCTCGGGTAGTCCGCGCCCGTGCGCCCCTCGGCCGGGGCCGACAGCGCGGCCGGATCGGTGAACGGGGCCGCCAGGTCGGCGACCCGGTGCGGCACGCCGCCCGCCACGACGACCTCGACCGCCGCGGCGGCGGTGATGTCGGCGAGCGGGTTGCCCCGCACGGCGACGAGGTCCGCGAGCCTGCCCGGCTCCACGGTGCCCAGCCGGTCGGCGAGGCCGAGCCAGCGCGCGGGGTTGCGGGTGGCGGTGGTGAGGGCCTCGTGGGGCGTGAAACCGTGCCGGACCATCGCCCGCAGGTTCTGGTGCAGGCTCAGCGCCACGTCGTCGAGCGGGGCGTCGGTGCCGGAGATGACGAACCCGCCGCCGCGGTGGATCGCCAGCAGCATCGCCACCCAGCCGGGGAGGGCGGTGCGGGACAGCTGGTTGGCTGGGGTGTCCTTGCCCGCGTCGGCGACCTTCTGCTCCAGCCGCGCGTACTCCCACGGCGGCAGCAGCGCCCTGGTGCGCGGGTCGTCCAGCAGCGAGCGGTCGTCGGCGTAGAGGATCGCGGCGTGGAACAGGGTCGGCGTGACCGACATGCCCGACGCGGCGAACAGGCCGGTGACGTCCTGGTAGCTGCGGCCGAGCCTGCTGGTGGTCTGGGAGTAGCCGAGCCGGTTGGTGGCGCCGACGTGCTCCATGCCGTCCATGCCGACGTTGACCGCCGGGTAGAGGTAGTGGGAGCTGAGCGGCATCCCCTCGCGGTGGGCCATCTCCACGACCTCGCGCTGCGACGCGACGGGCAGCCGGACGTAGGTCTTGATCAGGTCGTAGTCGAGTTCGACGGCCCGCGACAGCTCCAGCGCCAACTGGTCCTCACCGCGGGTGGGGCGCATGAAGTTGTAGTAGACCCGGCTGCCGTCCACGGCCTCGCCGGTGGCGAAGAAGCGGGGGCCGACGCGCGCGCCCGAGTCGAGCGCCTCCCTGGTCTCCAGCATCTGGTACGCCGGGTCGCCCGGTGAGCGCGTGGTCGTGATGCCGTAGGAGAGCCACAGCCTGCCCTGGCGGTCGCCCCACTGCCGCCCGCGCAGGTGCCAGTGGTTGTGCGCGTCGATCAGGCCCGGCATCACCGTGAGGCCGGAAGCGTCCACGACGGACAGTCCGGGCCAGTCGCGGCGGTCGTGCACCCCGACGATCCGGTCGCCGTCGAGCAGCACGTCCGCGTCGCGCCGCAGGGTCTCGCTCCTGCCGTCCCACAGGGCGCCCGCCCGCACGACGGTCCTGCCGCGCGGACGGGACCGGGTCCAGGTCAGCGGCAGCTCCACGGGACGGGCCCGGCCGCCGTGGACGTCGACCAGCTTCAACCGGCCGTTGTTGAGGTACAGCAGGGTCTTCGAGTCGCCGCTCCACGACGGCGCGTCGCTCGCCTCGCGGGTGAGCTGCCTCGGCTCGCCGGTGAACACCCCGCGCGCGTCGACGGGGACGACCCACACGACGCTCTCGACGACGAACGCGAGCCACCTGCCGTCCGGCGACCACACGGGGCCGTCGTCACCCCTGGTGGAGAGCGACCTGTACGGCATGGGCTCGGTGTAGCGGACGACGCCGTCGTCCAGCCCGACGGTGAGGACCTGGCTGGTGCCCTCGCGGAAGCGTCGGGTGAACGGCTTCACGGCGGCCAGGGCGATGGTCTTCCCGTCGGGCGACCACGTGGGGCGACCGGGCTGGAACAGGGCCGGGAGCAGTCGGGACGCCGTGCCCGCCGCGACGTCGAACACCCAGGTCGCGCCGTCGGCGTCCTGGTAGGCGATCCGCGTGCCGTCCGGCGACCAGCGGGGCGTGATCTGCGCGCCGGGCAGGGTCGTGAGCCTCGTCCGCCCACCGGTCGCGAGGTCGTGCCGCCACAGCGCCGCCGTGCCGCCGCGGTCGCTGGAGTACACCAGCGACGTGCCGTCGGGGTGCCAGTCGGGGTCGGAGTTGAAGAAGCCGTCGTCCACGAGCTTGCGCGGCCGGCCGCCGACGGGCAGCAGCCACAGGGCGTTCAGCGCCCGGAACGCGACCGACCCCCCGTCTGGCGAGAGGACGGGGCTCGCTATCCCCCGCACCGGCCGCGGCGCGCGCGACGACACGTCCCGCTTCGCGCGCCGGTTCTCGTGCCTGCGGTAGTCCACCGTCGCGTCGAACGGCACCGAGCCCCTGGCCCCGCTCGCGAGGTCGCGGGTGCGCAGGCCGCCGTCGGCGGTGTAGAGGACCGTGCTCGCCGCCGTCCACGCGACCGGGAAGCCGAACAGGTCCTCGCCCTCGGTCACGACCCGGCCGTCCACGACCAGTTCCGTCACGGCGCCGCGCAGCGTGGTGTAGGCCAGCGCGCCGTCCGGGGCGAACCCCGGACCGAACAGGCGGGTGTCGGCCACCGGCTCGACCAGCCGCTGCCTGCCGCCCGAGAGGTCGACGGAGTCGATCGCGGTGCCGTCGACCGTGCACAGGAGCCGGCTGCCGTCCGGCGACCAGTTCGGCTCGCCCTCGTCGAGGTCCGTGCTGGTCACCTGGGTCTTGCGCCCGGTGCGCAGGTCGAGCACCCACAGGTTGTAGCTGCCGCCGACGTCGGAGCTGAACGCGATCCGCGTGCCGTCCGGGGAGAACCGGGGCTCGCGGTGGTCGTCGGGGCCGGTGGTCAGCTGCCGCAGGCCGCCGCCGTCGACGCCGATGGTCCAGAGGTGGTAGTTGCCGTCCCGGTAGGACTGGAAGACGAGCGTCCTGGAGTCCGGTGAGAAGTG
This sequence comes from Umezawaea sp., assembly GCF_036375055.1. Taxonomy (GTDB): domain Bacteria; phylum Actinomycetota; class Actinomycetes; order Mycobacteriales; family Pseudonocardiaceae; genus Umezawaea. Next base: position 23,240 of record NZ_DASUSQ010000005.1, on the reverse strand, counting down.
CGGGCGGGTGGCGTCCTGGTCGTCGCCGGTGAGCCTGCGGGCCCGGCCGCCCCCGGCGGGCAGGACCCAGATCGCGGTGTAGAGGTCGATCGCGGCCAGCTTGCCGTCCGGCGAGAGCGCGGCCGAGATGCCGGTGCCCTCGCGGGCGGTGAACCGGCGCCCGCCCGCCGTCCCCGCGGACGGCTCCCGCGCCGCCGCGACGCCGGGTGTGCCCACGATCGCGGCACCGCCGAGCACGGCCGCGCCGCGGAGCAGGCCGCGGCGGCTGAGCTTCGAGTGGTCAGAGTCCATGCCAGTCCCCCAGGGGATGAGCGACGATGATCCACCGCCACCGTACCCAGGTTGACATGTCATACCGGCCGGTTTCGTCTCACCCGGGGGAGTGCGAGCCGTTGTCCCTTCGGCGTGCCGCGTACACGCCCGCCTCCGTGCGCCGGTCGAACCCGAGCTTGTGCAGCAGCGACGACACGTAGTTCTTCACGGTCTTCTCCGCCAGGTACAGCCGGTGCGCGATCTGCCGGTTGGTCAGGCCCTCGGCGATCAGGTCCAGGATCCGCCGCTCCTGCGGGCTCAGCGTCGCGTACCTCGGGTCCTCCTCCGGCCCGCTGCGCAGCCGTTGCAGCACGGTCGCGGTCACGCCCGCGTGCAGCAGCGACCCGCCCGCGGCGAGCGTGCGGACGGCGGCGACGAGGTCGTTGCCGGACACCTGCTTGAGCATGTACCCGGCGGCCCCGGCCATGATCGCGCCGAACAGCGCCTCGTCGTCGGAGTACGAGGTGAGCATCAGGCACGCGGGCGGCGGCTGCGTCGTCGACCGGATCTCCCGGCACACGGTCACGCCGTTGCCGTCCGGCAGCCGCACGTCGATGATCACCACGTCCGGCTTGAGCACCGGGGCCGCGGCCACCGCCGCCGCGGCCGTGTCCGCCTCGCCCACCACGGTGATGTCGGTCTCGACCGCCAGCAGTTGCTGAAGACCGCGGCGCACGATCTCGTGGTCGTCCACCAGCAGCACGGTGATCGTCATTCCGCCTCCAAGCCGAAGTCGTGGTGCCGGACGAGGGGGACCGACCAGACCACGGCGACGCCCCGGCCCGGTTCGGAGTCGACCGCGCACCGCCCGGACCACCGGTCGGCGCGCGCGCACATGTTGACCAGTCCGCCGCTGTGCCTGCCCCGGAGCTCGGGCAGGCCCCTCCCGTTGTCGCGCACGACCAGTTCCAGCGCCGTGGCCGCCCGGTCCACCGCGATGGAGACCGAGACCGACGTGGCGCACGCGTGCCGGGCGGCGTTGGTCAACGCCTCGCGCAGGCAGGCCAGCAGGTCGGGGCGCACGGGGTCCGGCACGACCGAGTCGAGCGGGCCGTCCAGCGCCACGGTCGGCTCGAACCCCAGCAGCCGCGTCGACTCCCGCACCGCGCGCAGCAGCTGGCCGCGCAGGCTGATGCCGCCGCTGGGCGGTTCGTGCAGGGAGAAGATGGTCCGCCGGATCTCGCGGATGGTGTGGTCGACCTCCTCGATGAACCCGGCCAGCCTGGCCGCGACCATCGGCTGGTCGACCGAGCCGTTGAGGCCCTGCAACCCCAGCCCCAGCCCGAACAGACGCTGGATCACCAGGTCGTGCAGGTCGCGCGCGATGCGGTCGCGGTCCTCCAGGATCGCGAGCCGCCTGCTGTCCTCCTGCGCGCGGGTGAACTCCAGCACCAGCGCCGCCTGCGACGCGAACGACTCCACCAGCTCCACGTCGGCGGTGTTGAACGGGGGGTGCCCGTGGGGGCGTGCCACCAGGAGCACGCCGAGCACGCGGTCGCCCGCGGCCATCGGCACCAGCACGATCGGCCCGATCCGGCCGAAGTCCTCCACCAGGCCGGGGTTGACGTCCTCCGGCCACGGCGCCGCCTGCGCGAGCCGGTCGATCACCTTCGCCTTGCCGGTGGAGAAGACCTCCCAGGACGCCGCGGCGCCGGGCACGGTGAAGCCCTTCGCGTGCCTGCCGAGGATCCCGTCCACGACCTCCAGCACCAGCTCGCCCCGGTGGTCGGGCAGGACGAGCGCGGCGGCGATCCCGTCCGCCGCGCCGCGGGCCTGCGCGGCCACCTGGCTGAGCGCGTCGTGGCCGGGGATGCCGGTGAGCAGCGCGAGCGTGACCTCGTTGGACGCGCGGTGCCACACCTCGCGCTGCCGGGTCTGCTCGTAGAGGCGGGCGTTCTCGATCGCGATGCCCGCGGCGGCGGCGACGGCGGTGACGATCTCGACGTCCACCTCGGTGAACTCGCCGCCGTCCTCCCTGTCCGCCAGGTACAGGTTGCCGAAGACCTCGGTGCGCAGGTGCACGGGCAGCCGGAGGCAGGCGCCGGACTCGCCCGCGGCACCGCTGGGGTCCGGGTGGGAGCGCACCCTCGGCAGCGCGTCCCGGTCCACGCCCGCGTCGCCGTCGGAGCCGACGTAGGTGAACTCCAGCAGGCGGCGGTCGGGGCTGACCACCGTGAGCGCTCCGTAGCGGGCGCCGACCAGGCTGCACGACGACTCGACCACGCGGCGCAGCACGTCGGGGAGGGAGAGGTCGCTGGCCAGGGAGACGACGGCGCTGAGCAGCAGGTGCAGCCGTTCCTGCGAGACCGACGCGTCGGTGGTGCGTTCGGTCAGCTTGCGCAGGAGACCGTCCAGTCGCAGTGCGTGCGATCCGCCCGAACCGACCACGTGACCCATCCCTTTCGTGGGGACGTGCACGAGGGTAACTGCTCTCCGTAGTCAGCGGGAGTGCCGCATTGGTGACCGAACCCCTGTTCCGGGCGATCAGCCCAGACGCGGCATCGGGATCCGGGTGCCGGTCACCACCTCGATCGTGATGACCAGGTAGCGGTCCGTCACGCCTTCGCCGCGGGACGGCAGCCTCAGCTCCGCCAGCCTCCTCAGCCACTCCGGGTCGCGGACCTCGTGCGCGTGGCCGACGACCGTGACGCTCCAGCCCTCGCGGAGGTCGTGGGCGATGTTGTCGATCTCGAACGCCACGACGGCGCCGCCCGCCGCCAGTGCCGGGCTGCCCGCGGCCAGCCGGACCACCACACCCTCGTCGTGCAGGACGAACGCCACCGGCTGCACCGCGGGCAGGGCCCGGTCGGTGAACACCAGCCTGCCGATGGTGACCGAGGCGAGGAGTCCGAGGCAGTCCCGGCGGGAGAGCACCTCCAAGCCTGCGGAATCCACCTCTGCGGAGTCCACGGTGGCACCTCTCTAGGCGGTGAGCGCGAAACCAATACGGTCTGCTGTTCGTGCACCGTTGCCTAGAGTCGGAAGGCCCGGCCTACGCCTGGAGCCCCTCGATCAGGTGATCGGCCGCGGTGTAGGGATCGAGTTCCCCGATGGCGACGCGCTTCGCGAGCTGCTCCAGCGCGGCGCCCCCGCGCAGGTCACCGATGCGCGACCGGAGCTGGGCGACGGCGATGGCCTCGACCTCGCTCGCCGCCCGCTGGGCGCGCCTGCGCTCCAGCTCGCCGTGCTCGGTCATCCACGCGTGGTGGGCGTCGACCGCCTCGACCAGCTCGGTGACGCCCTCGCCCCTGGCCGCGACGGTCTTCACGATCGGGGGCCGCCACGACGGCCCCTCGCGGTCGCGCCTGCCCAGCGAGATCATGTACTTGAGGTCGCGCGCGGTCGCGTCGGCGCCGTCGCGGTCGGCCTTGTTGACCACGAACACGTCCGCGACCTCCAGGATGCCCGCCTTGGCGGCCTGGATGCCGTCGCCCATGCCGGGCGCGAGCAGCACCAGCGTGCTGTCGGCCAGCGAGACGACCTCGACCTCGGACTGGCCGACGCCGACGGTCTCGACCAGCACCACGTCGAACCCGGCCGCGTCCAGCACGCGCAGCGCCTGCGGCGTGGCCCACGACAGGCCGCCGAGGTGACCGCGCGTCGCCATGGAGCGGATGAACACGCCGGGGTCGGTGGCGTGGTCCTGCATCCGCACCCGGTCGCCGAGCAGCGCCCCGCCGGAGAACGGCGAGGACGGGTCGACGGCGAGCACGCCGACCCGTTTGCCCTGCTCGCGGAACGCCGAGACCAGCACGGACGTGGACGTCGACTTGCCGACGCCGGGCGGGCCGGTCAGGCCGATCACGCGGGCCCGACCGGTCAACGGCGCCAACACCTCGGCGACCTCGCGCAGGTGCGGACTCGCGTCCTCGACCAGGGAGATCAGCCTGGCGACCGCGCGGGGCTGTCCGGCCCGCGCGCGGTCGACCAGGTCGGATACCTCAACAGTCCGCGTCACACGTCAGACCTTAGGGACCCGCACGATGAGCGCGTCGCCCTGACCGCCGCCACCGCACAGGGCGGCCGCGCCGACGCCGCCACCGCGGCGCTGGAGCTCCAGCGCGAGGTGCAGCGCGATGCGGGCGCCGGACATGCCGATCGGGTGGCCGAGGGCGATGGCGCCGCCGTTGACGTTGACCTTGTCCTCGGACACGCCGAGCTGCCGCGCGGACACGATGCCGACGGCCGCGAACGCCTCGTTGATCTCGACGAGGTCCAGGTCGGCGGGGTCGATGCCCTCCTTGGCGCAGGCGGCCTTGATCGCGTTCGCGGGCTGCTCGTGCAGGCTCGCGTCCGGCCCGGCCACGACGCCGTGCGCGCCGATCTCGGCGATCCAGGCCAGGCCCAGCTCCTCGGCCTTGGCCTTGCTCATCACGACCACGGCGGCGGCGCCGTCGGAGATCGGCGAGGCCGAGCCCGCGGTGATCGTGCCGTCGGCGGCGAACGCGGGGCGCAGCTTGCCGAGCGTGTCGACGGTCGTGTCCGGCCGCACGCCCTCGTCGGTGCTGACCACGACCGGCTCACCCTTGCGCTGCGGGATGCTGACCGGTGCGATCTCCTGCGCGAACAGGCCCTTCTCGATCGCCGCGGCGGCGCGCTGGTGCGAGCGGGCGGCGAACTCGTCCTGCTGCTCGCGGGTCAGCTCGTAGCGGCCGTTGTACTTCTCCGTCGACGCGCCCATGGCGACCTGGTCGAACGCGCAGAACAGGCCGTCGTTGGCCATGTGGTCGACCATCGTCACGTCGCCGTACTTGAAGCCGCCGCGCGACTTCTGCACCAGGTGGGGCGCCTGGGTCATCGACTCCTGGCCGCCCGCAACGACGATGTCGAACTCCCCCGCGCGGATCAGCTGGTCGGCGAGCGCGATGGCGTCCACGCCCGACAGGCACACCTTGTTAATCGTCAGCGCGGGCACGCTCATCGGGATGCCACCGGCCACGGCGGCCTGGCGGGCCGGGATCTGGCCCGCTCCGGCCGTCAGCACCTGGCCCATGATCACGTACTGCACCTGCTCCGGGGCGACACCGGCCCGGTCGAGCGCCGCCCTGATCGCGACGCCGCCGAGCTGCGCGCCCGAGAAGTCCTTGAGCTGCCCGAGCAGCCTGCCCATCGGGGTACGGGCACCGGCGACGATGACGGAACCGGACACAAGAGCCTCCAGGAGGTGAGCGAGCGTTAACTTCACACGATACCCAGGGTTACCGGGCGGTACCCCTGTGAGGCGCCGCACAACTGCCGCTAGACCGATTCCGTCACTACGCTGGCCCGATGCAGGAAGCACTCCGCGGTCTCGTCACCGCCATCGACCACGTCGGCATCGCCGTGCCGGACCTCGACGCCGCCATCGCGTTCCACCGGGACAACTTCGGCCTGGAGGTGGCGCACACCGAGGTCAACGAGGAGCAGGGCGTCCACGAGGCCATGCTCCGCGCGCCCGGCGACGACGGCACCGGACCGGCCGTGCAGCTGCTCGCGCCGCTGAACGAGACGTCGACGATCGCGAAGTTCATCGGCCGCTCGGGTCCGGGGCTCCAGCAGCTGGCCTACCGGGTGTCCGATGTGGACGCGGCGGCCGCCGCGCTGCGCACCAAGGGCCTGCGGCTGCTCTACGAGGAGGCCAGGCGCGGCACGTCCGGCAGCCGGGTCAACTTCGTCCACCCGAAGGACGCGGGCGGCGTGCTGGTGGAGCTGGTCGAGCCCGCTACGCGAGCGCACTAGCCACGAAGGCCAGCTCGCGGTCCATCAGCCGGTCCTCCTCGGGGCTGTGCCGGGCGACCGAGTGCCGGTAGCTCACGGCGAGCGCCACGAGGGCGGCCGCGCTGTCGACGTCCTTGCCCGCCACGGCGGGACCACCGGCGGCGAGGATGACGTCGCGGACCTGGACCGCGACCGCGCGGTGCCGCTCGTGCAGGGCGTCGCGCACGTCCGGGTGGGTGTCGGCCTCGCGCCACAGCAGGTGCGAGAGCAGCGGGGACGCGTCGCTCCTGGCGTCCAGCACGGCCACCAGCTCGGCGAGGCTGGCCGCGATGTCGCCGTCGACCACGACCAGATCGGGGTCGACGGCGCCGCTGGGCAGCCTGCGCACGAGCGCGGCCAGCAGGTCGGGTTTGCGGCGGAAGTAGTAGTGCACGAGGCCCTTCGGCACCCCGGCCCGCTCCGCGATGCGCGACGTCGGCGTGGCGTCGAACCCCAGCTCGGCGAACAGCTCCTCGGCGGCCACGAGGATGCGCTCCCTGGCCGACCCGTCCTCAGCCACGATCGGCCTCCTCGACGTGCGAGGGGCTCACGACCCGCGAGTCGTGAGCCCCGACCTGTCCTGCCGTCAGTGCTGGCCCGCCAGCCCCGAACGTCCCGAGTGGGCGCTGTTCGCGGCCGGGAGGGCGATGGCCCCCGCCGCGACGGTCAGCACACCGGCGACCCACGACGTCCAGGCGGCGCCGGTGAGGTCGGTGTAGCCGATCACGAACGGCGAGATGAACAACAGCACGCCCAGCACCATCTGGAACCACTCGCCGTACACCATCGCGGGCGCCGCGAGCGACGCCAGTCCGTCGATGGCGATCAGGGCTCCCAGCACGATCATCGTCCACATCGCGCCGTTGGTGGTGTCGACGACGATCGGGGCCAAGAGCACCACGACGCCGATCACGACCTCCGCCCAGTCCTGCCACCTGGTCCACGCCTTGTCCATGATCCTTTACCTCCGTCCTGGAGAGGGACACCACCGATGGTCCGCCTTGATTGGCCGACCGGTCAACATTACTTTCCGTGCCCTGGCTCACAACGGTCGTTCTGAATCGGTTACTCGTCGGTAACCTCCGGCTCCCAGCGCTTCTCGCCTCGCCACCTGATACTCCTCACATGGGAGGACCCGCCGTGCAGAAGATCCTCGACGCGATCCTGGCCGACGAACTCGACGCCATCGCGTCACTCCCTGTGCCCGAGACGTACCGCGGCATCACGGTCCACGAGGACGAGACCGGGATGTTCGAGGGCTTGGCCACCAAGGACAAGGACCCGCGCAAGTCGCTGCACCTGGACGAGGTCCCCACGCCGGAACCCGGTCCCGGTGAGGCGCTCGTCGCGGTGATGGCCAGCGCCATCAACTACAACACCGTGTGGACGTCGATCTTCGAGCCGATGTCGACCTTCGGGTTCCTCAAGCGCTACGGGAAGTCCTCGCCGCTCGCGGCCAAGCACGACCTGCCCTACCACGTGGTCGGCTCCGACCTGGCGGGCGTCGTGCTGCGCACGGGCCCCGGCGTGAACGCCTGGAAGCCCGGCGACCGCGTCGTCGCGCACTGCCTGGACGTGCAGCTGGAGCACGCGGACGGGCACAGCGACACGATGCTCGACCCGGAGCAGCGGATCTGGGGCTTCGAGACGAACTTCGGCGGGCTCGCCGAACTCGCGCTGGTGAAGTCCAACCAGCTCATGCCGATGCCCGACCACCTCACGTGGGAGGAGGCCGCGTCGCCCGGACTGGTCAACTCGACCGCGTACCGGCAGCTGGTGTCCCGCAACGGCGCGGGCATGAAGCAGGGCGACACCGTGCTCATCTGGGGCGCGTCCGGCGGTCTCGGCTCCTACGCCACGCAGTTCGCGCTGAACGGCGGAGCGACGCCGATCTGCGTCGTGTCGAGCCCGGAGAAGGCGGAGCTGGTCCGGTCGATGGGCGCGGAGCTGATCATCGACCGCAGCGCCGAGGGCTACCGGTTCTGGAAGGACGAGCACGAGCAGGACCCCAAGGAGTGGAAGCGGTTCGGCTCGCGGATCCGCGAGCTCACCGGTGGCGACGACCCGGACATCGTGTTCGAGCACCCCGGCCGCGAGACGTTCGGCGCCAGCGTGTTCGTCGCCAAGCGCGGCGGCACGATCGTGACCTGCGCCTCCACGAGCGGGTTCCTGCACCAGTACGACAACCGCTACCTGTGGATGAACCTCAAGCGGATCGTCGGCTCGCACTTCGCCAACTACCGCGAGGCCTGGGAGGCGAATCGCTTGGTCGCCAAGGGGAAGATCCACCCCACGGTGTCCAAGGTGTACTCGTTGGCGGACACCGGACAGGCGGCGCACGACGTGCACCGCAACGCCCACCAGGGCAAGGTCGGCGTGCTGTGCCTCGCTCCGGGCGAGGGCCTCGGCGTGCGCGACCAGGCCCTGCGGGCAACGCACCTGAGCGGCATCAACCGCTTCCGCGGCGTGTAGGCGAAGTCCGCGCCGGGGTGCCACCGGGTCACCGCGAGCGGGTAGCGTGGGGGCATGGGCCTCGCCGACGATCGTGACCTCGTCCCGCTGGGATCCGGCTTCGACATCGCCAAGCGGGGGTACGACAAGGGCCAGGTCGAGGACCACCTCGAACGGCTCGACTCGGACCTCCGGCTGCTGGCTGCCGACCGTGACGCCGCGGTGTCCCAGACCAACGACCTGGCACGCCAGCTCGAAGCCGCTCGATCCGAGATCGCCGAGATGCGGGGTCAGGTCGAGCGGCTCTCCATGCCGCCGAACACGCTGGAGGGCCTGAGCGAGCGGTTGCAGCGCATGCTGCGCCTCGCCCAGGAGGAGGCCGCGGAGATCAAGTCCCGTGCCGAGGCCGAGGGCGGGCACATCCGCGCCAAGGCCGAGGGCGAGGCGGGCGTGCTGCGCGCCCGCTACGAGAAGCTGATCGCCGAGCTGGACCAGCGCCGTGCCGCGATGGAGGCCGAGCACCGCGGCGTGCTGGACAAGGCCCGCGCCGAGGCGGAGAAGATCGTCGAGGACGCGCGCGCCGCGGCCGACGTCGTGGTCAAGGAGGCCGAGCAGCGCCGCGTCACCGTCGAGGAGGACTTCGAGATCGCGATGGCCGCGCGCCGGGTCGAGTCGATGAAGACGCTCGCGGAGGCCGAGGCGGCCAGCAAGGCCGAGGCGGACCGCAGGCTGCGCGAGTCGCAGGACGAGGCGAACCGGATCCGCGCGCAGATCTCGCAGGAGCAGGCCTCCAGCAACGCCGAGGCCCAGCGCCTCGTGCGCGAGGCGACGGAGGAGGCGAACCGGCGCAGGCACGACTCGATCAGCGAGGCGACCGCCCGCGTGCAGGAGGCGACGGACGAGTCGAACCGGCGCGTGCGCGAGGCCACGGAGGAGTCGAACCGGCGGGTCGCGGCGGCCACGCAGCAGGTCGAGGCGCTGGCCAAGCTCCGCAACGGGTTGTCGCAGCAGCTGCGCAACGCCCGCACGGCGTTGCAGGACATCGCACCGCTGCTGGAACCGCTGGAGGTGGAGAAGGAGGCCGCCGCACCGCACGCGGTCCCCGCCGCCGCGGTGGCGAGCGCACCCACCGTCCAGGCCGCTCCGGTCACCCCGGCCGGTCCCGCCGCTCCGGCCAAGTCCGCCGCTCCCGCCGCTCCCGCAGCGGACAAGCAGGCCCGGTCGGAGGAGACCGTGAACCTGCCCAAGCCCACGCCCACCCAGCAGGTGGCTCCGGCCGCCAAGCGCTGACCGTCGGACCCCGGCGCTACCGTCGGGGCATGACAGCGCCACCGGACGAACTGCACACCGAACGCCTCCGGCTGCGCCGGGTCGTGCCCGGCGACCTGGCGTCCGCGCTGGCGATCATGGGCGACCCCGAGACGAACCGGCACAACGCGGACGGCACCCCGTCGCCGGAGCGCACGGCCGAGAACCTGGCGGCCTGGCTGCGGCACTGGGTCGAGGACGGCATCGGCTACTGGGCCGTGGAGCTGGCGGGCGAGGTCATCGGGTTCGGCGGCCTGCGCACCCACGACCTGGACGGCGAGCGGACCCTCAACCTCTTCTACCGCTTCACGCCCGCGCACTGGGGCCGCGGTTACGCCCCGGAGATGGCGCGCACGGCGCTGGAGTGGGCCGACCGGGCCCGCCCGGACCTGCCGGTGGTGATCCTCACCGACCCGGACAACACGCCGTCACAGCGCGTGGCGGAGAAGCTGGGCTTCGTCCGCACGACGAACCAGGGGAACCTGCACGTCCACCGCCGTCAGGACTCGACGATCGTCACCTGACGCTTCTCCCACGCCCCGTCCCACGTGCGCGCGAGCGGCGTCCGCACGTCCGGCGCGACCACGCCCACGATCGCGTCGAGCACCTTGTCCGACTGCCCCACCATCAGGTGCCGGGCGTTCTCGAACGGGACCACGGAAGCGCTGGGCAGATCGGCCCCGAACCGCTCCGCGGCTTCGTCGGGCCGCAGGTAGTCGTCCAGTTCGGGCACCAGGCACACCACGGCCTTCCCGGACCGCTCCCACACCCGCAGCTCCGCGGGCGAACTCCACCGCAGCGGCGGCGAGATCAGCACCGCGCCGCGAACACCGGGCAGGCACCCGTGCATCAACGCGAGATCGGTCCCGAACGACCACCCGACCAACCACACACCGGGCAACCCCCGCTCCCGCACGAACTCGACGGCGGAAGCAACGTCGAACTGCTCCCCCACACCCCCGTCGAACGCGCCTTGGCTGCGACCGGCCTCACTGACCGTGCCACGGGTGTTGAACCGCAGAACAGCGATCCCGGCCAGAGCGGGCAACCGCCAAGCAGCCTTGCGGTAGAGGTGCGAGTCCATCATCCCGCCATGCGTGGGCAACGGGTGCAACAACACCAAGGTCGCCACGGGCGCCACCTCGACGGGAAGGGCCAACTCCCCCACCAACTCAAGCCCATCAGCAGTGCGCAGCACGACAGCCTCCCGCACAGCGGGCAACACGGTGTTCGCACCGACCTTCACACCACCCACGACAACCCCTTCACCGAAACCGAAACCCGACCCACCCAACAAACGGGACACGTCCACCGCGAAGCGGGGGCAGAGCCCGTTCCCCACTCCCATCGTGTCTCGCCTTGTTCGTCAAGGCATCTTTCCCACCTTGACACAGCGGGGCATCGAGACGATTGACGGGCGGGGCGAAGTCTGCCCTTGCGGTCCTCGGACCTGCGACGATCCGGTTTCGTCGGTGGTCTGTCGTAGCGTGTGCATCGGGGGGCCCTGCACTATGGGGGACCTCTTTGAGAGTTGCGTGCCGGGGGTGCGGGGGGGTGGAGCCTCCCCCCGGTCGCGCAATTGTCTTCATGGCCGGACGTACCGCGTCAAGGCTGGAAAGACGCCTTGACCCGGCACGGCCGACCATGAGGGCGCTGTGGATCGGGGGCAGGGAGGGGTCTGGACTCGGTCCAGTTGGGTGGGTCCGCTTTGCTGCGGCGGGTTGAGCGCTTCCACTTCTGGTGGGCTTGGTTGGGTGGGGTCCGCTTCGGCTGCGGCGGGTTGGGTGCTTGCGGGCCCGAGACAACGGTCGCCACGGCTTCCCCGCACGACCCGAACCCCGGACTCAATACCCCCGCCGAGGCCTTCGAGTGCGGGAGTTCCAGCACCCCTGGTGCCAGTGCCGTCGTTCCTCCACCGACCCGTAGTCCGCCGCGGGCCACGCGACCACGTGGGGCGTTCCCGGTTGGATCTCGTGGTCGCACCCCGGACACCGGTAGTGCTTCGTCGTCTGCGCCCCGGCCACGTTCCGCACCAGCCACTCGCCGTCCGACGCCGACTCGTTGCGGGCCCAGCCGTGGCCCCCGCCGAGTGGTCGGTCGTCGGCCGACGCTGGTCGTTTGGGGTGGTTGCGGCGTGGCACGAGGGACCAGACTACCGATGGGCCTCCTGGCCGAGGAGAATGGTCGGGTGCCCACCTACGAGTTTCGCTGCAAGGCTTGCGGTTCCACGTTCGACGTCAAGCGGCCGATGAGCGCCTCATCGGAGCCCGCCGACTGCCCCGAGGGCCATTCGGACACGGTGAAGCTGCTGTCCGTCGTCGGGGTGGCGACGGCCGCCGCGGAGGCGCCCCAGGGCGGCGGCGGCTGCTGCGGCGGTGGGTGCTGCGGTTAGCCCTTCGGCTCCTTGGCGAGCAGCACCTCGGCCAGGTGCTTGCCCTGGTCGCAGATGGCGCCGAACTTGTTCGAGCCGTCGATCACGATGATGCCGAGGCCGCCGCCCGCGTAGTCCAGGACGAGCACGCAGGACGGCTGGACCTCGGTGTCGGCGGTGCGGTCCAGGTAGGTGACCTTGCGGCCGTTGAGGTCGTACTCGCCGGAGTTCTCCTGGAGCGCGACGGGCTTGCCCGCGCGGTAGCGGAGGGTGACGCCGACGTCCAGTTCCCCGGATCTGGTCTGCCACTTGCACGACTGGTCGTAGGTGGGGTCGTAGTCGCGGTCCGACGGCGGGCTGCTCTTGTCGGTGCCGGTGTAGGGCAGGTCGCCCCAGCCGATCAGGCCGCACAGGTTCTTGACCGGGTCTGCCGCGGGGTCGTCGGACGTCGACGTGGGCGCCGAGCCCGACGTCGACGGGTAGGGGTCCTCGGACGGGTCGACGGAAGGGTCGGTCGACTCGCCGCCGGGTGAGAAGGGCGAGTCGATGTCCAGTTGCGGTTCCGCCACTGCCGCACCCCGCACCGAGTACGCACATCCGCTCGTCAACCCGAGCAACACCACCAAGAGCGAGATCACCGCGCGCCGCATGACTACCACCATGCCAAACGTGGACGCCCCCGTGTGCGGCGGCCACTGGTATCGGGGGCGCTCCCGCTCATCCGCGCAGCTCACGACGGCGGATCAGGCGTAGTCGCGGAACCCCTTCCCGGTCTTGCGGCCGAGCCGCCCGGCGGTCACGAGGTGCTCCAGGAGCGGAGCGGGGGCGAAGCCCGCTTCGCGGAACTCCAGGTACAGGGTGCGTTCGATCGCCAGCGACACGTCGAGGCCGACGACGTCGAGCAGCTCGAACGGGCCCATGGGCAGGCCGCAGCCGACCTTCATGGCGTTGTCGATGTCGTCGGCGTCGGCGTAGTGGGCTTCGAGCATCTTGACGGCGTCGTTGAGGTACGGGAACAGCAGCGCGTTGACGATGAACCCGGCGCGGTCGCCGCAGTGGACCGGTTGCTTGCCCAGGTCGAGGCACACCGCGCGGGCGGTGGCGACGACGTCGGCGGAGGTGGAGATGGTGTCGACGACCTCCACCAGCTTCATCACCTGCGCGGGGTTGAAGAAGTGCAGGCCGACGACGTCGCCGGGCCTGGCGGTGGCGGCGGCGCACTCGATGACCGGCAGCGACGACGTGGTGGTCGCGAGGATCGCGCCGGGCTTGCAGACCTCGTCCAGCGACCGGAAGACGGCCTTCTTGACCGCCAGGTCCTCGGCGACGGCCTCGACCAGCAGGTCGCAGTCGGCCAGCTCGTCGAACTCCACGGCGGGCGAGACGCGGCCGAGCACGGCCGCGGCGTCCACTTCGGACAGCTTGCCCTTCGACACGGCGCGGTCCAGCGACTTGCGCACCCTCGCGAGCGCCGCCTCGGCCTTGTCGAGGGAGCGGGCGCGCAGCACGACGTCGTAGCCGCGCTTGGCGAACACCTCGACGATGCCGGTGGCCATGGTGCCGGTGCCGATGACGCCGACGCGCCGGACGTCGCGCACCGCGGTGGTGTCCGACGCGGCGGCGGGCGTGTGCACGTCGGGCACGACGGTGGAGGAGTCGGGGCCGTCGTAGGTGTAGAAGCCGCGGCCGGACTTCCGGCCGAGCAGGCCCGCGGTGATCATCTGCTTGAGCACCGGCGCCGGGGCGTGCAGGCGGTTGCGGGACTGGTGGTACATCGTGTCGAGGATCTCGTAGGCCGTGTCGAGGCCGATGAGGTCGAGCAGCGCCAGCGGGCCCATCGGGTAGCCGCAGCCGTAGCGCATGGCGGCGTCGAGGTCTTCCCTCGTGGCGTAACGGGATTCGTACATCCGGACGGCGTGGTTGAGGTAGCCGAAGAGCAGGGCGTTGGCGATGAACCCGGCCCGGTCGCCGATCACGACGGGGGTCTTGCCGAGGCCCTCCACCAGTGCGACGACGTCCGCGACGACGTCGGGCTCGGTGACGACGGACCGGACGACCTCGACCAGCTTGAGCACCTGGGTCGGGTTGAAGAAGTGCAGTCCGACGACCTTGCCGGGGCGTCCGGTGTGGACACCGATCTCGGTGATCGACAGCGACGAGGTGTTGGACGCGAACACGGTGTCGGGCGGGCAGATCCGGTCCAGTTCGGCGAGCACGGAGGCCTTGAGGTCCATGCGTTCCGGCACGGCCTCGACCACGAGGTCGCAGCCCGCGAGGTCCGCGAGCGACGTGCTGGTGCTGATCCGGCCGAGCAGTTCGGCCTTGCCAGCCTCGTCCAGCTTGCCGCGCTCCACGGCCCGCGAGGTCGAGTGCTCCAGGTGGCCGAGACCGCGTTCGATGCCCCGCTCGTCCACGTCCACCGCGATCACCGCGACCCCGGTGCGGGCGAACACCTCGGCGATGCCCGCGCCCATCGTGCCGAGTCCGACCACTCCGACCGTGCTGAACTGGCGCGCCACGACGACCTCCCGGTGCTACCGAACGGTAACTTGTGGCGACTATGCCACGGTCCGGGCGCACCGACGCGTGAGCTTCACCATCGGGATCGTGCAAGTTGCCGGTTCACTCGTCGAAACCGCGCTCCGCCAGCTCCTCGATGCGCCGCAGCGCCTCCTCGGCGTCCGCGCCGCTGGCCACGACCTCGATCCGCGCGCCGCCGGGCGCCCCGAGACCCATCAGCGCCAGCACGCTGCGCGCGTCGGCCTCGTCCCCGTCGAACCGCACGAGCACGTTCGCGTCCAGGTCGGCGATCGTGCGCGCCAGCAGCGCCGACGGCCGCGCGTGCAGCCCGACGTCGTTGGTCAGCACCAGTTCCAGGCTGGCGGCGTTCGTCACCAGCCGCAGCGACGGCCGTCCGCTCGGCTTGACGGCGGTGACCTGGCCCGCGCTGCCGGGGGTGGCGCTCGCCGCCGCCACGCCCACCTCCGCCATCGCCACGCCGCCCTGCGCGGCCACGGCGGCGGCCACCGCGCCCTCGACGAGCGGCGCGTCGACCACGAGCACCCGCCCGTCGTCGACCTCCTCGACCGCCATCTCGGCGACCATCTTGGCGCTGCCGAGGTCGTAGAGCACGACGACGCCCGCCCCGGAGTCGGCCTCGACCACGGCGTCGGCGACCGCGGCGTAGTCCGTGCCCAGCCCGCCCTCGCCGTCCCCGCCCACGGGCAGCACGTCGACGTCGGGCGCCATCTGCCCGGCCAGCTCCGCGACGCCCTCGGCGAGCTTGCGGCTGTGCGAGACGACCACCAGCCCGACCAGCGCGGTCATCGGGTGCCGCCCCGACGGTCGGCCGGGGTTTCGGGGTGAGCGGTCATCGCTGGCCGCTCGCCACGTCGGCGAAGGTGCGCAGCAGCAGCGCGGTGGAGCGGGCGCCGGGGTCCATGTGCCCGATGCTGCGCTCCCCCAGGTACGACGCGCGCCCCTTGCGGGCCAGCACGAGCACCGTGGAGTCCGCGCCCTCGGCCGCCGCGTCGGCGGCGGCGCGCAGGAGGGCCGGGACGTCCTCGTCGCGCTCCACCGCGCCCTCGGCCGCCAGCACGGCGGGCAGCAGCGCGTCCACCATCGTCTTGTCGCCGCGCTCGGCCTTGCCGCGCGCGACCACGCCGTCCAGCGCGGCGCGCAGCGCGAGCGCCACGGTGGCCGCGTCCAGCTCGCCGGTGTCCTTGACGGCCGTCGCGGCCCGCAGGAACGCCGTGCCGTACAGCGGCCCGGCCGCGCCGCCGACCTTGGAGATCAGCGTCATGGCGACCAGCTTCAGCACGCCGCCCGGCGAGTCGGGGGCGTCGCGCTCCAGCGCGGTCACGAGGGCCGCGAAGCCGCGGTGCATGTTCTCGCCGTGGTCGCCGTCGCCGATCTCCCGGTCGAGCCTGCTCAGCTCCTCCCGGTGCTCCTCCAGCACCTTGGCCGCCGTCCGCATCGCGACGGCCACCCCGTGCCCAGAACACGCCACCACGGTCAGACCCCCCAGCGGAGAGCGGCCGTGTGGACCGGTGCGTCCCACAGGTCGAGCAGTTCGTCGTCCAGCTCCAGCACGGTGAGGCTCATGCCCTGCATCTCCAGACTGGTGACGAAGGGTCCGACCAACCGGCGTTCCACCACGATCCCCCGTTCCGCCAGCAACCGCTCCGCGATGCCGTGCGCCAGGTAGAGCTCGATGAGCGGGGTCCCTCCCATCCCGTTGGTGAACAGCAGCACGCGGTCGCCGTCCGCGAGCGGCATGTCCTCCAGGATCGGGTCCAGCAGGCTCCTGACCATCTCGTCGGCGGTGCCGATCTTCACCCGGCGCCTGCCGGGCTCGCCGTGGATGCCGATGCCGAGTTCGATCTCGTCCTCGGCGAGGGTGAAGCCGGGCTCGCCCGCGTGCGGCACGGTGCCCGCCGCGAGCGCGAGGCCCATCGACCGGACCCGGCCGACCACCCGGCGCGCCAGCGCCTCGCAGCCGTCGAGGTCGACCCCGCGTTCGGCGGCGGCCCCGACGACCTTCTCCAGCAGCAGCGTCCCGCCGACGCCGCGCCTGCCCGCGGTGTAGAGCGAGTCGGTCACGGCCACGTCGTCGTCGATCACGACGGTGCGGACCTCCACGCCGTCGGCGGCGGCCAGCTCGGCGGCGGTCTCGAAGTTGAGCACGTCGCCGGTGTAGTTCTTCACGACCAGCAGCGCCCCGGCGCCCGCGTCGGTCCTCCGCACGGCGGCCTGGACCTGGTCGGGGGTCGGCGAGGTGAACACGTGGCCGGGGCAGGCGGCGTCGAGCATCCCCCGGCCGACGAAACCGCCGTGGAGGGGCTCGTGGCCCGCTCCGCCGCCGGAGATGACGGCCACCTTGCCCGGCACGGGGGCGTCCGCCCGGACGACCACGGTGGGGTCGAACTGGACCGCGATCAGGTCCTGGTGGGCCAAGGCCATCCCCTTCAGGGATTCCTCGACCACTGTGGACGGATCATTGATGATCTTCTTCACCGTTGCCTCCCGATCGCCGCTGACCGATGCCATTAGTACCCCACGTCACGAGTCGTCGTAACGGCACAACGCCCTCGACTACGGTTAGGAAGGCCTAATAAGTCCAGCTCAGTGACCTTGAGTAGCGAAGGATTCGCGCTGTGTCGAACCGAAGGACCATCTGGGCGGCAGCGCTCGCCTGCACCCTCGCGCTGACGGCGTGCGGCCAGACGGCGCAACCCGCCGGACAGCCCGCCGTGGCACAGGGCGGAGCGGAGTTCGGCCAAGCGGGCGACAAGAGCAAGACGTTCGGCACCGACGCGGAGCCCGGCGTGTTCCCCCGCACGATCCGCCACGCGATGGGCGAGACGACGCTGGAGAAGAAGCCGGAGCGGGTCGTCGTGCTCGACGGCGGCGAACTGGACAACGTGGTCGCGCTGGGCGTCAAGCCCGTCGGCGTCGCGTTCCCCGACGGCGCGCCGACCATGCCGCCCTACATCGGCGACAAGGCGGGCACGCCGGAGAACGTCGGCACGATCGGCTCGCTGAACCTGGAGGCGATCGCCGAGCTGCGGCCGGACCTCATCCTCGGCTCGCGGCTGCGCGAGGAGGCCCAGTACGCCAAGCTCTCCGCCATCGCGCCCACCGTGTTCGCGGTCCGCCCCGGCTACACCTGGAAGGAGAACTTCCGGCTCAACGCCGCCGCGCTCGACCGCGTCGCCGACGCTCGGAAGATGCTCGCCGACTACACCGCGCACGCCGAAGCCGTCGGCAACGCCGTGGAGCAGGAGTTCGGCAAGCGCCCGACCATCTCGATGGTCCGGTTCCTCGCGGGCAAGACCAGGCTGTACGCCAGGAAGTCGTTCATCGGCACGATCCTGATCGACGCGAAGCTCCCGCAGCCGGAGAGCCAGCAGGTCGACGACCTCGCGGTGGAGGTCAGCACCGAGCAGATCGGCAAGGCCGACGCCGACTGGATCCTCTACGCCACCTACGGCGACGCGTCCAAGACCGCGCGGCAGGAGATCCTCGGAGGGCCGCTGTGGGCGGGCCTGACCGCGGTGAAGGCGGGCCACGCGAAGCCGGTCGCGGACGAGACGTGGTTCCTCGGGCTGGGCGTCATCGGCGCCGAGGCCGTGCTGACCGACCTGGAGAAGCAGGTCTCGAACTGAACCGGGGCCCGGTGCGGGGTCTCCGCACCGGGCCGCCGGTCACCGGCCGTAGAGCAGCCTGGTGAGCCGGACGACGTGGCGCACGGTCCGCGAGCCGCGGTCGTAGGTCATCGGGTTCAGCAGCGCCCGGAAGCGCAGCCGGGTCACCGACTGCGGGGTGGTGAACTCGCGCAGCCCGTCGTCACCGTGGATGCGGCCGAACCCGGAGTCGCCGACGCCGCCGAAGGGCAGGCCGGGGATCGCCGCGAACGCCAGCACGGCGTTCACCGACACCATGCCGCAGCGCAGCTTGCGGGCCAGCTCCTCACCACGGCCGCGGGAGAACACCGAGCCGCCGAGCCCGTAGCGCAGCGCGTTGGCCAGCCGGACGCCCTCGTCGGCGTCGGGCACCCTGGTGATCACCAGGGTCGGGCCGAACGTCTCCTCGGTCACGGCCGTGGACTCCTCCGGCACGTCCACGAGCACGATCGGCGCGACGTACGGCGGCCGGATCGAGTCCAGCCCGCCGACGACCGCCCGGCCGCCCCGGTCCAGGGCGTCGCGCACGTGCGCCTGGATGACCTCGACCTGGCGCGGCATGGTGATCGGCCCGAACGGGGCGTTGGGCTCACCGCCGGGCCGCAGCTTCGACGCCTGCCTCGTGACCAGCTCGATGAACTCGTCCGCCACGGCCTCGGCCACGTAGACGCGCTCCACGCCCGCGCAGGTCTGGCCGGAGTTGAAGATCCCGCCCCACACGGCCGCCGCGGCGGCGGCCTTCACGTCCGCGTCGTCCGCGACGATCAGCGCGTCCTTGCCGCCGCACTCCACGAGCACCGGCGTCAGCGTCTCGGAGCAGGCCGCCATGACGCGCTTGCCGGTCGGCGTGGAGCCGGTGAACGCGACCTTGTCGACGCCTGCCCGGCACAGCGCCGCGCCCGTCTCGCCGAAGCCCGTCACGACCTGGAACAGGTCGGCGTGCTCGGGCGAGGCCTCGGCGAACGTCCTGGCGAGGAACTCGCCGACGCCGGGGGTGTACTCGCTGGGTTTGAACACCACGGCGTTGCCCGCGGCGAGCGCGTACGCGATGGAGCCCAGCGGCGTGAACGCCGGGTAGTTCCACGGGCCGATCACGCCGACCACGCCCAGCGGCTTGTACTCGACGCTCGCGGCGTGGTTGTACATCAGCATGCCGGGCGACACGCGGCGCTTGCCGAGCACGCGGCTCGCGTGCTTGCCCGCCCAGTGCAGGTGGTCGACGACCAGCGCCAGCTCGGTGCGCGCGTCGTCGGCCGACTTGCCGGTCTCGTTGCTGATCAGCGCCTGGAACTCGTCGAGCCTGCGGACCAGGAGCTTGCGCCACGCGTCGAGCCGGGCGCGCCTGCCGTCGAAGCCCAGCGCGGCCCACTCCTCGCCCGCGGTGCGGGCCCGCGCCACGGCGGCCTCGACGTCGGCGGCGGTGTGCACCGGGTGGTGGCCGACGACCTCGCCCGTGCGCGGGTCCAGTGACGCGAACCGCGTCTGGTCGCCGTCCGCTTCGGTGGACTCGGCCGGGGCGGTCTGCGTCATGAGCCCTCCAGAGGTGCTGCGGGGTTACCCAAGAGTAGGGGAATTCCGCACCACAGTAAGCCCCATCAGGGCTTGGGGAGCTTCGGCAGGAGCGCCTTGGCGAACGCCTGGGCCTTCGCGCAGCGGTCGAACTGCGCGTCCTTCGGGCCCGCGGACTTCACCTCGACCACCTCGCCGTCGTCGTCCTCACCCCTGAGCTGGACCCACTTGATCGTGCACGACGGGAACGAGGTGGCGGTGTCGACCTGGTACGCCTTCACCCCGCCGAGGTCGATCTCGGTCTGCTTGGAGTCGAACTTGTCGTCCTTCGGGACGAACCCGCCGCGGAAGTCGAGGGTCATCTCGGCGTCGTCGCCGACCCACGAGCAGTTGTGCAGGCCGTACGGGTAGACGCGCGGTGACTTGTCCGACGCCTCGACCACGGCGGCGTCCGACGGCAGCGCGCACGGGTCGAGCGTGATCAGCGAGCCCTTGGGCGCGGTCCGGACGGCCGTCTTGCCCTTGGCCAGCTTCACCACGGACTCGGCGACCTTGCGGCCGGGCACGCACCCGTCGCCGTCCTTGTAGCCGATCTGCACGGTGAACGCGAGGCCCGGCTCCTCCTGGGTGATGACCGAGACGAAGCACGCGCTGCCCTCCAGCACCTGCTCGTAGCTGCGCAGACCGGCGAGCGTCTTGTCCGCCTTCTTGATCTCGCTGGTCATGGTCTGCCCGACCTCGACGGTGATCGAGAGGTCCTTGCCGTCCTTGTCCTGCATGAAGTTGGAGCAGCGGCTGAACCCGCCCGGCACGGCCTCGTCCGGCTTGCCCAGCTCCTTGAGCGCGTCGGCGTCCAGGAGCTTGCACGGGTCGAGCAGCCGCAGCTTGTCGACGGAGAACGCCGGGTCGGCGGGTTCACCCGTGGTCGTGGTGCCGGTCACGGGTTTGTCCGACGGGTCGGCGGCGTTCGCCTGGATCGTGCTGCGCGGGAACGGCGGCTGCTTCGCGAGCGCGTCGGACCCGCACCCTGCGGCGAGCAGGGCGAGCGCGCTGAGGGCTGCGGCGACCGCGGGGAAGGTGCGGGTGGGACGGGGCACGAGGTGCACGGTAGCGAGCGGTGCTGACGTGCGCGGACCGAACCCCCGAACCCACAGGCGATCGACAGCGGTTCGTCGTCCGACCGACACCGGGAGCGTGGTCGAGGTCACGGAGGGCTTCGGGAACGATTCAGAAGATCGACGCGATGTAACTGGTGGAAGCACTCCCCGTCGAAAGGAACCCGTGTTGGGCAAGCACCGGAACAAGCGCTCGGCGATCGGTCGCACCGTGGGCCGCGCGGTCCGCTGGATCGACGACTGGACCGTCGAGGCGTTCAACCCCCGGACGCGCAGCGTTCGAAACGCCTTCCCTTCGAACGCTGCGCGTTCAGAGTCCTACCCGCGGTAGTGACCGGCCGAGGACTCCCCCGACCCGTCACGAGCCCGGCAGCGTCGCCGAGGCTCACCCCTGGTGGGGCGCTTCCCCGGCCCTGGTCCCCTCGGGGACCTCGTCGGGCACGATCAGCGGCTTCGTGAACGTCCACACGCCGAAGAACGCGGCGAGCGCGAGCATCCCGAGCCCGGACCAGAGGTTGATGTTCAACCCGTCCGCCTTGGCCAGGTCCTCGTCGCTGGTGAAGCCCAGCCCCACGATCGTCAGGATGACCCCGTACACGCCGAACAGCACGGCGATGATCAGGCGCAGGTCGAACAGACCCGCCCGGTGTCCCTTCTCGGCCATCGTCTACCTCCCTCAGCCGAAGATGATGTAGAGCGCGGCGGTCAGGGCGAGCACCCCGCCGCCGAGCAGCGCGGGCGAGCGGTACCACCCGGCGTCGTCGCCCGTGGTGGAGTGGGTGCGGTCCGCCTTGGGCGTGAGGCTGTAGACCAACCCGCCCAGCTGCTTCTCCGGCACCGGCTTCGTGAACATCGTGACGACCACGCTGACCACGATGTCGAGCACGAACGCGACGCTGGCGCCGACGAAGCTGGCGCCCTGGCCCGGCAGGTCGAGCACGCCGAGCAGCTTCGGGTCCGCCATCACGAAGACCGCGACGGCGCCGAGCGTGCCCGCCACGAGGCCGATCCAGCCCGCCGCCGCGGACATCCTCTTCCAGAACATGCCGAGGATGAACGTGGCGAACAGCGGCGCGTTGAAGAACCCGAAAAGCGTCTGGAGGTAGTCCATCAGGTTCGTGTAGCCCGACGCGATGATCGCCGTCCCGATCGCCGCCACCGTCGCGCCGACGGTCGCCCAGCGACCGACGTTGAGGTAGTAGTGGTCGGGCCGGTCCTTCTTCACGTACTGCTGCCACAGGTCGTAGCTGAAGACGGTGTTGAAGGCCGAGATGTTGGCCGCCATGCCGGCCATGAACGCGGCCAGCAGGCCGGCCAGCGCCACCCCGAGCAGGCCGTTGGGCAGCACGTCGCGGATCAGCATGAGGATCGAGTTGTTGTAGTCGAAGTCCGCGTCGCCGGCCGCCTTGGCCTCGATGACCTCCGGGACCAGCACCGTGGCGATCAGCCCCGGGATCACCACGATGAACGGCACGAACATCTTCGGGAACGATCCGATGATCGGCGTGCTCCGGGCGGCGGACATCGAGTGGGTGGCCATGGCGCGCTGCACCTCGACGAAGTTCGTCGTCCAGTAACCGAAGGAGAGCACGAACCCGAGACCGAAGATGATCCCGATGCTCGACCACACCGGGTTCTCGAACCCGGACAGCTCCGTGGCCGGCCACGAGGAGAGCTGCTCGTCGCTGCCTGCCTCGGTCACCTTGTCGACCAGGCCGCCGATCCCACCGACCCGGTGCAGCCCGATGAGGGTGAGCGGCAGCAGCGCGGCCACGATCACGAAGAACTGCAGGACCTCGTTGTAGATCGCGGCCGAGAGCCCGCCGAGGGTGATGTAGCTCAGGACGACGGCCGCGGCGGCGATCAGCGAGACCCACAGCGGCCAGCCGAGCAGCGCGTTGACGATAGTGGCCAGCAGGTACAGGTTGATGCCGGCGATGAGCACCTGGGCGGTGGCGAAGCTGATCGCGTTGACCAGGTGGGCGCCGGTGCCGAACCGGCGGCGCATGAACTCGGGGACGCTGCGGACCTTCGACCCGTAGTAGAAGGGCATCATCACGACGCCCAGGAAGAGCATCGCGGGGACGGCGCCGATCCAGAAGTAGTGCATGGTGGCCATGCCGTACTGCGCGCCGTTGGCCGACATGCCCACGATCTCGACCGCGCCGAGGTTGGCCGAGATGAACGCCAGCCCGGTGACCCACGCGGGCAGGGACCGGCCGGACAGGAAGAAGTCGAGGCTGTCGGAGACGC
>NZ_DASUSQ010000004.1:0-126468 GCF_036375055.1 Umezawaea sp. | reverse complement strand
CCAGCTGGGCTGATGGTCCCGCCGCTGGCGGGGGTGCGGCGTCCGCACCCCCGCGAGCGGCGGGACGATCAGCCCTGCTGGTCGCGCTCCAGGCGCACGGACACCTTGCGGCCCTTGACCGTCGCCCCGCGCAGGGCCACGATCACCGACTGCGCGGCCGACTCCGGCACCTCCACCAGCGAGAACCGGTCGGCGATCTCGATCGCGCCGATGTCGCGGCCCTTCAGCTTCGCCTCGCCCGCGATGGCGCCGACGAGGTCCTGCGGCCGGATGCCCGCGCTGCGGCCCGCGCCGAAGAACAACCGGGTCATGCCCGCCGTGGGCGTGCGCGGCCTGCGCTCGCGCCGGTTGCCCGGCTCGGCCGACCCGCGACCCGGCCGGTCGCGGTCGATGCGCGCCGAGACGTCCGGGATCTCCTCCTCCTCGTCCGCCGCCGCGCCGGAGGCCTCGTGGGCCAGCTTCACGGCCGCGAGCGCGATCTCCATGAGGTCGAAGTCGTCCGTGAGGGTCTCGACGACCACGCGGAAGCCTTCGAGGTCGTCCTCCAGCAGCGACTCGTGCAGGGCGGCGCGCGTCAGCTCCAGGCGCCGGGCCCGCAGGTCGGCGACCGTCGGGACCTTCTCGACCGGGATCTTCTGCTTGGTGACCCGCTCGATGGTCTTGAGCATGCCGTGCTCGCGCGGCTCGACCAGAGTGATCGCGACGCCCTCGCGGCCCGCGCGCCCGACGCGGCCGATGCGGTGCACGTACGACTCGGGGGCGGACGGGACGTTGTAGTTCACGACGTGCGTGAGCTGCTCGATGTCCAACCCGCGCGCGGCCACGTCCGTGGCGACGAGCAGGTCGGCGGTGCCGTTGCGCAGCCTGCCCATCACCCGGTCGCGCTGCTCCTGGCTGATGCCGCCGTGCAGCGACTCCGCCCGGTAGCCGCGGCCGTTGAGGGTCTCGGTGAGCTGGTCGACCTCGTCGCGCGTGCGGCAGAAGACGATCGCGGCCGTGGGGGCCTCGACGTCGAGCACGCGGCCGAGAGCGGCCGGCTTGTGGGCGCGCGGCACGATGTAGGCGCTCTGCCGGACGCGGGGGGCCTCGCCGGGCGCGGTCTGCTCGCGCCCGATCGTGATCCGCACCGGGTTCTTCAGGTGCTGGCGGGCCAGCTTGTCGATGCGCGGCGGCATCGTCGCGGAGAACAGCACGGTCTGCCGCTCGCCGGGGGTCTCCTGGAGGATCGACTCGATGTCCTCGGCGAAGCCCATGTCGAGCATCTCGTCGGCCTCGTCCAGGACGACGATCTGGAGGCTGTCCAGCTTCAGCGTGCCGCGACCGATGTGGTCGATGGCCCGGCCGGGCGTGGCGACGACGACGTCGACACCCCGCTCCAGCGCCTGGAGCTGGCGGCCGATGGGCTGGCCGCCGTAGATCGGCAGCACCCGTGCGCCCAGGTCGCGGCCGTACTTGTGGACGGCCTCGCACACCTGCACCGCGAGTTCGCGGGTGGGCACGAGCACCAGCGCCAGCGGGGCCGTCGTGCGGCGGCCCGCCTCGGCGAGCTTCTGGAGCACCGGCAGCGCGAACGCGGCGGTCTTGCCCGTGCCCGTCGCGGCCTGGCCCAGCAGGTCCTCGCCCTGGAGCAGCGGCGGGATCGCCTCGCGCTGGATGGGGGTCGGCTCTTCGTAGCCGAGGGTCGTCAACGCCTTGAGGAGTTCGGGACGCAGCGCCAGGTCGGCGAACGTCGTCGTCTTGTCCTCGGTCGCGTCGGCGGCCACGTCGGTCACTTCGGGGGTCATGCGCAAGCTCCTCGTTCCAGGTCCGATCAACTGTGGCGGACCGGCCGAGTTCTGCTCGGCGGGAGTTCAGGCCAACCGGCGCCTACCTGCGAAACCGAGGTCGAGACGGTGGTACCAACTCAGCTCGGTGTCGCCTTCCAACCAGCACAGCAGCACCGGCGCGCCGTCAAGGTCCGAGGGGAAGTCTACGAGGAGAGGTGCGAAGCCCTTCAGCTCGGCCCCGGTCTGCTGCACCGAGGTGAGCAGATCGTCCAGCTCAGCCTGGGCGGCCTTCCACTCCGGCAGGCCTCCCAGACCGGACGGTTCGCCGCCCGGTGACACCGCCGCCGCCAGCTCCGCGGCGTCCGCGCGGAGGGCCACGACGCGGTCGAGGACGGGGAGGAGGTCCCGCAGGACGGCCCGCGCTTCGGACACGGTGAACAGGCTCATGCGAGCAGTGTGGCGCGCGGCGGGGGTGAGGATGGCGCGGACCCCGGTGCCTGCCCGCACGCCCTGGGGGTCACGCGCGGTGGGCGGGGGTCCGCGCCATCGCTCGGGAATCGAGCGCCGGTCCGCCCGGCCTCGTGAAAGAATTTCAGTTGTCGCCGCGTCCCCGTATGACGTCGAGGCGTCGATACACCCAATCGGGGGTTAACGGTTGTGCGGTGCGCTGACTAATTGACCGTTGACGCTCCCCGGCGCGACGGTGGCGAACACCGGGAGTGACCGCCGCCCCCGACCGCTCCCGAGTGGGGGGAAGGCTTCGGCTGTCGTCGGCATTTCGAGCACACCTCGGTTTCCGTTCCTTTCGACGAGATCGGCGGACGATGTGTCCGTTGTGTCGGATATCGGATTTCCGAAGCGATATCCCGATCGTCGCCTTCCGGTCGCGGCCGGTGGCGTGTCCGACTTCGGACGTCGTGCCCGCCACGCCGTCCCGCGTCCCGGCGTTGAATGCTCCGGATGATCGCTATAGCGCTTCTATACTTTGATTCCCACTCGGAAGATGTGTTCTCCACCGATCGATCTCCCGCTACGGTTCATTCCGAACAACTTCCCGACCCCCGTTTCCGGCACCAGGGTCCGCGACCGCCTCCCGCGTCCTGGCGCCGTCCGGCGGGCGGCGGCGGTAGTGGGGATCGAGGCGGATCGTGGTTCGGAAGGTCGTGGGAGAACCCGGCGGCAGCAGCGGTGATGGGTTCACGGCTGTCAGGTTCGGGCTGGACGGCGTCGAGTTCGTGATCGACCTGGCCCCCGCCGACGCCGCGCGGCTCCGGGAATTCCTCGGGAGGTATGCGGTGTGCGCCCGTTCGGTCCTGCGGGAAGCCGAACCCGTCGATCCGACCGTCCATCCCAGTCCCGTGCGCAGCCGTGACGTGGAGGAACTCCGGGCCGTGCGGTCGTGGGCCCGCGGGCGCGGGTTCAGCGTCTCGGATCGCGGACGACTGCCTGAGGCGGTGCTCAGCGCCTATGACGAGGCCCATCCGACCGCCCGCAAGGGGCCTGCCACGCCTCGTCCAAAAATATGGAACTGACTAGTAACATAATTGGCGCATACGTCTCAATTGGTCATCCGTGCTGGTCGCGGGCGTTCGGTGAACCGCTGACCGACTGCCGTTGCAGCACCTCGGTTCTCGCGACGGGCCCAACGCCCTGCTCCGTTCGGCCGCATACCGCCCGCGCGACCGCGGTGCGAGTCAAATGATATTTCCCCCCATCGTGTCGGCGTAGGCAACATGTGAACGCTTTGACAGGGCTATTCCAGACTGCCGTCTCGTGTGGTGTTTCGTGGGGCGGCAGCCTTGATTCCGCGTCCTACCACTCTCCACGCGGTCATGAAAGGCCTGTCAGAGGGAAAGATTTGTTGAACGGCGAAGTACACCTTCGCGCCGCCGAGGGACTTGGGGGTCCTGGCCATGCAGATTCAGATTCTGGGTGCCGTCGCGCTAGCACACGGAGACCGACGCATCGGAGTCGCTGCCCGGCAGGTACGTACTCTTCTCGCCTTGCTCGCACTCTCTCCCGGAACGCCGGTGCCATTCGACCGGTTGGTGGAGGAGTTGTGGGCCGGAAAAGTAATGGGCAACGCAAGGAACGCACTTCAGGCGAATGTCGTGCGTTTGCGAAAACTGTTGGAAGGCCTGGCCGACCGGCCTGGTGACGAATTGGTGCGCACGCTGGGCAGCGGTTACGTCCTCGACGTGGACGCCGATTCCATCGACGCCTACCGCTTCCGCGACCTCGCGGACCTCGGGTCCAGCTGCGTGACCCGCAGGCCGGCCGAGGCCATCGACCTGCTGGAGCGCGCGCTGCGGCTCTGGCGCGGCCCGGCCCTCTTCGACGTCGGCGACGGCCTGCGCTTCCGGATCGAGGCCGCGCGGCTCGACGAGCGCCGCCTCAGCGCCCGCGAGGACCTGATCGCGGCCAAGCTCGCCAACGGCGAGGACCGCGGCGTCGTCTCCGAGCTGAAGCAGCTCGCCGCCGAGTACCCCGAGCGCGAGCGCTTCAGCGAGCAGCTCATGGTCGCCCTCTACCGCAACGGTCGGCAGACCGAGGCGCTCGACGTGTTCCACCACACCCGCAGGCGGCTCGCCGCCGAACTCGGCCTCGAACCCGGCCACGCGCTGCGCGAGCTCTACCAGGCGATCCTCGTCCACGACCAGGTCCTGCTGTGACCGCGGACGTCCGTTCGTCGTCGGTGTTCGCTCCGCGGAGAGGTGTGAGTTCGTTGCTGGAGTTCCGGGTCCTGGGGCCGGTCGAGGTGCTGCACGACGGGAAGGAGGTGCCCCTGGACGGCTCGAAGCCGCGCACGGTGCTCGCCGCGCTGCTGCTCGCCGACAACGGGTCGGTGTCCGACGTGGACATGAGCGACCTCCTGTGGGGCCACCACCCGCCCGCCACGTTCAACGCGCAGATCTACACGTACGTGTCCCGACTGCGCAAAACCCTGCTCCACGAGGTCGGGATAACCCGGCGTTCGCGGGGCTACGACATTCGTCTCGCCAATTGCCGGTTCGATCTCTGGGAATTCGAGGAACAGGCGCGACTGGGTCAGGCCGCATTGGCCGACGGGCGGTTCGAGGAATCCGCCGGATTGCTGCGTTCGGCATTGTCCTCGTGGCGCGGGCCCGCGTTGTCCGGCGTGTCCGAACACCTCACCGACGCCGAGGGGCCCCGGCTGGAGGAGGCCCGCATCGCGGCGCTGGAGAGCCGCATCGAGGCCGACCTCGCGCTCGGCAGGCACGCCCAGCTCCTGCCGGAGCTGACCCGGCTGGTGCGCGTGCACCCGTTGCAGGAACGCTTCCGCGCCCAGCTCATGACCACTTTCTACCGCTGCAACAGGCAGGCGGACGCCCTCGTGCTCTACGAGGAGGGCAGGCGCATGCTCGCCGACGAGCTGGGCATCGACCCCGGCTCGCTGCTGCGCCAGGTGCACCTCGCCATCCTCACGGCCGATCCCGTGCTGCAGATTCCGCACGCGCTGCGCGTCGGAGTGGGCTGACCTGGCATATAGGGCGCATATAGCCATCGCGCTCAGTCTTTGAACGTTGGAAAATCTGCGTTCGTGGAGGATGAAATGACTGCTTCTCAGTCTGCTGTGTCGATCGGCGAAACCCAGAAGTCGCAGATCAAGGAAATCGTCTCGGAGATTCTGGAGATCGACCCCGCCGAGATGACGGACACGAGCCTGTTCAAGGAGGACCACGACGCCGACAGCCTCGGCGCCATCGAGATCCTCTCCGCCCTGGAGCGCACGTTCAGCGTCGAGATCGACCAGGCGGAGCTGACCCGCATGGTCAACCTCGAAGGCGTCATCGCCGTCGTGGCCGAAGCCGCAGCCGCCAAGTAGCCCTTCGGCCCGGAGGAGCAAGACGATGCACGACGAGCGCCAGTCACCCCGCCGAGTGGTGATCACCGGTCTGGGTGTGGTCACGAGCATCGGCATCGGCGTCACCGAGTTCCTGGCGGGTCTGCGGGCCGGTCGCAGCGGCGTCAAGCCCATCACGTCGTTCGACACCACCGGGTTCGCCCACGCCAACGGAGCCGAGATCGACGAGTTCGACCCGGCCGAGTGGCTGGAGCGGGCGGACGCGGCGGAACTGGGCCGGGCGAGCCAGTTCTCCGCGGCCGCCGCCCGGATGGCCGTCGCCGACGCCGGCCTGTCGCTGGACGAGGTGCGCGCCCGCCGGGCGCTGGTGTCGGTCGGCACCACCGACGCCGAGTCGCGCGACCTGGACAACCTGATCGGCGTCCAGGTCGAGCACGGCCCCGAGGGGCTCGACCCGGTCATCGCCCGGCGCTCCACGGCGGGCAGGCTCTCGTCCAGCATCGTCCGCGAGCTGGGCCTGACCGACGTCGAGGCCGTGACGATCCCGACGGCCTGCGCGGCGGGCAACTACGCCATCGGCTACGGGTTCGACGCCATCCGCGACGGCGACGTGGACGTGTCGCTGTGCGGTGGCGCGGACGCCGTGTGCCGCAAGACGTTCACCGGGTTCTACCGGCTCGGCACCATCGCCCCCGAGGTGTGCCAGCCGTTCGAACGCGACCGCAAGGGCATCCTCACCGGTGAGGGCGCGGGCATCCTCGTCATGGAGAGCCTGGACTCCGCGCTCGCGCGCGGCGCCCGGATCTACGCCGAGGTGCTGGGCTACGGCCTCAACTGCGACGCGAACCACCCGGTCGCGCCGGACCGCGACAGCCTGGCGCGGTGCATCGAGCTGGCGCACCGCAACGCGGGGGTGAAGCCGGAGGACATCGACTTCATCTCGGCGCACGGCACCGGCACGAAGGCCAACGACGTCACCGAGTCCGGAGCGATCCGGCAGGTGTTCGAGACCCCTCCGCCCACGATCTCGATCAAGGGCATGCTCGGGCACACCATGGGCGCGGCCAGCGCCCTCGCCTCGGCGGCGTGCGCGCTGGCGATCAAGGAGGGGTTCATCCCCCCGACGATCAACCACACCGAGACCGACCCCGAGTGCGGCGTGGACTGCGTGCCGAACACCGCCCGCGAGGCGGACCTCGACGTGGTGCAGAACAACGCGCTCGCGTTCGCGGGCAACAACGCGGTCCTGATCCTCGGCCGGTACCGGGACGCCGTCTGATGGTCCGGGTCCTGCTGCTGCACGGGCTCGCCGGGAAGCCCGCCGTGTGGGACCCGCTGGTCGAGATGCTCCCCGAGGGCGTCGAGATCACCAACACCGAGCAGCCGTGGCACGGGCTGTCCGACGGCACGTGGGCCCACCACCCCGACCCGGTGCGGCTCGTCGTGGACGCGGTCCGCCCCGAGCACGACGTGGTGGTGGCCCACTCCTTCGGCGCCACCCTGCTGGCCGAGGCGTACGCGACCGGACGCGTGCCCGCACGGCCGTCGGTGCTGCTCTGCCCGTTCCACCGGTCGTCGGCCGCCGAGTTCGACTGGCCGACGATCACCTACTACCTGAACGACTTCCACCGCACGTTCGAAGAGGCCATGCGGGTCGGCGAGACCGCCCGCTTCCCGGAGAAGCACCGCGCCTGGCTCGCCCGCGCGCTGCGCGACCAGGTCGGCCCCTACGGCTGGATGCGGTGGTTCGAGACCTACCTGCGGTCGCCGTTCCTCGACTTCGCCGAAGTGGGGGCGCCGCAGCTCGTGCTGTCCGGCGTGCACGACATCGCCGCCCGCCCCGAGGACGGGCGCGCACTGGTGAAGTCGCTGCCGCACGGCCGGTTCGAGCTGCTCGACGACTGCGGTCACTTCCCGATGCTGGAACAGCCCGCCAGGGTCGCGGCGCTGATCCGCGATTTCCTCGACGACGCCTGGAGTTGACGTGAGCCCCACCGTTACCGACAAGACCACGACCACGCAGATCCGGCCCCGCTACGAGGGCTCGAACATCTGCACCTGGATCGGCTTCAAGCACGTCAACTACATGGTCGAGGAAGCCGTGCTGGACCACCTGCGCCAGCGCGGGTTCCCGGCGGGCGCGCTCTACGAGCGCTACGGCCTGTGCACGGACATCACCGACCTGGACACCAAGATCCTCACGGCGTTCCACATCGACGACCTGGCCACCGCCACGGTGAAGGAGGTCGAGCACGACGGCCCCGAGCTGCGGCTGGCCGTCGAGTTCACCGTCGACCGCGGCAAGCCCGTGCGCGCGGTGAAGTCGAAGGTGTCCGTGTCGCTGCGCCTGGACCCGCACGGCTTCGACGCCGAGGACGCGCCCGCCGAGCTGGCGCCGCACGTCGTGGACGCGATCTCCGCGCCCAGCGAGCAGGTCGTCCCGATCACCGTCGGCGACGCCGACCCGCTCGACCTGCTCACCGCGGGCCGCAACGCGTTCGGCTGGGCCTGGCGGATGCCGTACTTCTACTGCCACTTCACCGAGCGCGTGCAGATGTCGGGCTACCTGCGCCAGATGGAGGAGATCCTCGACCTGTTCGTCGAGGACCGCGGCGTCTCCATCAAGACCCTGCTCGACGAGCAGAACTGGATCCCGGTCGTGCCGCACTCGCGGATCACGTTCCTGGCCGAGGCGAAGATGGAGGAGACCCTCTACACCGTCTTCACCGTCGAGAACGTCTTCAAGCGCTACACCTTCACCGCCCGCATGGACTGCTACGTCCTGCGCGACGGCGTGCTCGTGCCGACCGCCACCGGCAAGATCACCCACGGCTGGGCCGTGATCGAGAACCGCAAGGACTGGAGCCTCGTCAACTTCGACGACCGCCTCACCGACGCCCTCACCGGCAAGGCGGGCGTGATCTCCGGCCGCGGAACGGTCTGATCCCATGACCGCCACGACCCCCGTCGACCGCACCGGTCGACTCGTCTTCTCGGCCTGGTCCGCCGTGTCGCCGTACGGCATCGGCGGCGACGCCTTCGCCGCGGGCGTCGTGGCGGGCCGGGACGCGACCACCGAACTCGACCAGGAGACCTACCCCGGCCCGTACCCGCGGGCCGGGCTGGTCCCCGAGTTCACCGCCGCGGGTGCCCTGGGCCGCAAGGGAACCCGCACGATGGACCGGGTCACGGCCATCGCCGTGTCCGCCGTCGGCCAGCTCATCGAGACCTGCGGACCCGAGCTGCTCGCCGAACCCGACCGCGTGGGACTGGTGCTGGGCACCGGCTCCGGCAGCGTCCAGTCCATCATGGACTTCACCAAGGACTCGCTGACCGGCGTCAAGCCCTACCACGTCGACCCGGCGCTGTTCCCCAACACGGTGATGAACCGCGCCGCGGGCCAGAGCGCCATCTGGCACGGCATCAAGGGCCCCAACACGACCATCGCGGGCGGCGCGCTCACCGGACTGCTCGCCCTGAGCTACGCCGTGCGCCTCTACCGCGGCGGGCACTGCGACCGGGCCCTGCTCGGCGCGGCCGAGGAGTACTCGGTCCAGCGCGCGTGGCTGGAGTGGCACGGCCGCACCGGCTCCGACGGCCCCGCCGCACCGCTCGGCGAGGGCGGGGCGGTGTTCCTGCTGGAGCCGTCCGCCGACGCCGAGACGGCCGGGCGCGCGCCGCTCGCCACGGTCCTGGCCACCGGCTTCCGCGCGTTCGGCGACCCCGCCGACGCCCGCCGGGCCGTGGCGGACTGCGTGCGGGCCGCCGTGGCGAAGGCGGGCGTGCGGGCCGCCGACGTGCGGCTGGTCGCCCCCGCGGGCGGCGAGTTCGAGGCCGCCGAGGACGGCGGCGTCACCGACGCGCTCGACGGCGCGGCGCCGGAGTTCGTCCGCTGCGGCCGTCTGGTCGGCGACACCTCCGCCGCGGGCGCGAGCTTCCAGCTGGCCGCCGTGCTGGCGAAGGGCGGTGGCGGGATCGCGCTGGTCACCGGCGTGGACCGGGACGGCACGGTCGGGTGCGCGGTGCTGGAGCTGGCCGGATGACCGCCGTGGAGGAGGGGACGCGGGTCTTCGTCGACCCCGACGACCCGGTGTTCGCCGGGCACTACCCCGGATTCCCGATCCTGCCCGGTCTGTTCGTGGTCGAGCACGTGCACGCGGCCGTCCGCGACCGCCTGCCCGGCAAGCGGGTCAGCGCGGTGCAGCGGGCCAAGTTCATCCGGCCCGTCTTCCCCGGCGACACCCTGTCGATCACGACGGAGTTCACCGAGGACGGCGACGGCGTCCGCGTGTCGGCCGTGGTGTCGAAGGACGACGGACCCGTCGCGGAGATCAAGCTGAGGTACTCGGCATGACCGGCGTCGCGGAGATCAAGCGGATCATCCCGCACCGGTTCCCGGTGCTGCTGGTGGACCGGGTGTCCGAAGTGGACCCCGGCCGCACGCTGGTCGCGCACAAGGCCGTCAGCGGTCGGGAGCCCTGCTACGACGGGCTTCCCGACGACGCCGACCACGCCTACCCGATCGGGCTGCTGCTGGAGTCGTGGGCGCAGTGCGCGGTCCTGCTCACGCGGTGGGAGAGCCCGAACCCGGACGTGCTGGCCGACAAGGTGGAGCTGATCACCGGGATCCGCGGGGTGTCGCTGCTGGCCCCCGTCCACCCCGGCGACGTGCTGACCCACCACGTCCGGCTCGTCCGCGAGGTCGACGACGCCGCGATCCTGGCAGGCCACAGCACGGTCGGCGGCCGCACGGTGCTGGAGATCGGCACGTTCACGATGGCCCGCCGCGGGGTCGAGGTCCTGCGGCCCGAACGGGGAGTGGTGGCATGAGGCGCGTCGCGCTGGTTTCCGGAGGTTCGCGCGGGATCGGGCACAGGGTGGTGACCAGGCTCGCCGAGGACGGCTACGACGTCGCGTTCTGCTACCAGTCCAACGTCGACGCGGCCGCGGTCGTCGCCAAGGAGGCCGAGGCCGCCGGGGCGACCGTGTTCACCGCGCAGGTGGACGTGTCGCAGCGCCGCGAGGTCGAGGTGTTCGTGAAGAACGCCGAGAAGGAGCTGGGCGGGCTGCACACGGTCGTGTCGTGCGCGGGCATCGTGCGGGACAACCCGCTGGTGCTGCTGAAGGACGACGACTGGCAGGCGGTGCTGCGGGTCAACCTCGACGGCACCTACTACCTGTGCAAGGCCGCGGTGTTCTCGATGATGAAGCGCCGCGCGGGCAGCGTGATCACCATGTCGTCCGTCGCGGGCGTCCACGGCAACGCGGCCCAGACCAACTACGCCGCGTCCAAGGCCGGGATCATCGGGTTCAGCAGGTCGCTGGCCAAGGAGGTCGGCAAGTACGGCATCCGCGTCAACGCCGTCGCGCCCGGCTTCATCGAGACCGACATGGTCGCGGGCCTCGCCGACGACTTCGTGGCGCGGATGACCGAGAAGATCCTGCTCGGCCGCTTCGGCACGACCGACGAGGTCGCCGACCTGGTGTCGTTCCTCGCGTCGGACAGGGCGTCCTACGTCACGGGCCAGGTGTTCGGCGTCGACGGCGGGCTGGTCCTGTGAGCAAGGGGCCGAAGTTCTACTTCTCGCTGCGCAGCCCGTACTCCTGGATGGCGTACCGGGACCTGCTGGAGCGCTACCCCGACGTGGCCGAGGCCGTGGAGTGGGTGCCGTTCTTCGAACCCGACGCGCTGAGCGAGCGGATGCTGACCGAGCGCGGGGAGGAGTTCCCGTACTCGGCGATGTCGCGCGCCAAGCACTTCTACATCCTCCAGGACGTCGGCAGGCTCACCAAGGACCGCGGCCTGCCGCTGACCTGGCCGGTCGACCGCGACCCCGTCTGGGAGGTGCCGCACCTCGGGTACCTCGTCGCCCGGCGCGCGGGCAAGGGCCCCGAGTACGTGGCCGCGGTCTACCGGGCTCGGTGGGAGCTGGGGCGCAACATCTGCGACCCGGCCGTGATCGCCGACGTCGCGACCTCGCTGGGGCTTGACCCGGTCGAGGTGTCCACGGCCGCCGACGACCCGCTGCTGCGCGAGGAGGGCGTCGAGATCCTGCTCAGGATCTGCAAGGACGGCGTGTTCGGCGTGCCGTTCTTCGTGCACCGGTTCTCCCGCTTCTGGGGGATGGACCGGCTCGACGAGTTCGCCGCGCACCTGCGCTCGAAGCTGGCCCCCGCGGGCGCGCTGCCCGCGACGGCGTCGTCCGTCTCGATCGGACGGTCGTCCGAGGAGAGCCACGCGGGCGGCTGCGGCTGAGGGTCTTGCGGGCAGAGGGCTCCCCCGGAGCGTCCGGGGGAGCCCTTCCGCCGTCAGGAGCAGCGCCAGAAGGTGGGCTGGTTGAACGTGGTGGAGTTGAAGCTGGAGCCCGCCACCGTGCCGTCGTCCGCCGAGACGGTCAACGTCCGCGACCCCGCGATCGTGCCGACCTTCGCCGACCCCTGCCACACCCAGTGGGCCGGGGTGATGCCGGTGACGATCTTCCAGCCGGTCGTCCGGCCGGTGCGGTTGATCGACGTGATGAGGTTGGACGCCACCGGACTGGTGATGGTGCCGTTCTGCTCCCACACCGCGCCGACCATGCCGCCGGTGTTGACCGCCCCGGCCACCCGGCCGTTCGAGATGGCCTTGCCGTAGACGGACGTGGTGCCCGCCGGGGTCGGCAGCACCCGCGCCGTCCCGGCCTTCCAGAGGTACAGCGCCGTGGCGTTGAGCGAGTTCGTGGCGGTGGGGTAGTGCTCGACCAGCACGGTGCCGTCCTGGTCGACGGCCTGCCCGAGGGTTTGGCCCGCCGACGGCAGACCGGTCAGCCCCACCACGGTGCCGGGTGCGCCCGCGGGCCACAGGACCGCCTTGCGCACGAGGTGGGAGGACCCGTTCACCACGACGGTCGTGCCGACCTCGCCGACGACGTCACCCGCGTCGTTGACGCCGTTGGCCCAGGAGTGCTCGGTGCCCGCGGGCTCGGGCAGCACCTGCAA
This sequence comes from Umezawaea sp., assembly GCF_036375055.1. Taxonomy (GTDB): domain Bacteria; phylum Actinomycetota; class Actinomycetes; order Mycobacteriales; family Pseudonocardiaceae; genus Umezawaea. The sequence continues at coordinate 113,898 of NZ_DASUSQ010000004.1, read as the reverse complement.
CGCCGTGCCGACCGACCGGAACGCGCGCTGCCGGTTGCCGGTGGGCGCGCTGGTGTGCCCGACGATCGTGCCGGACCTGTTCACGCCCGCCACGAACGCGTGGGAGTAGCCGGGGACCGTGCCGTAGTCGACGACCTGGCCGCCGACCCAGCGGACGGCGTGCACCGTCCCGGCCGACGCCTGAGCCTCGCCCGCGTAGCCGCTGAGGCTGTCGGCCGCCCGAACCGAGCCCTGGGTCAACCCCGCCGGCAGCGGGAGTTGGGTCGGCGTCCACGTGCACGCCGCCGCGGAGGCCGTGGGGGAGGTGATCGCGGTGAGTGCCAACGCGACGATCACCGGGTATCTGAACCGCATGATTCTCCTTGACTGGTAAGGAAACCAACGGTCCACGGTGGCGAAGCGGGCTGACTCGGGGCTGACCGTGGGCTGATCAGCCGCGCCGCAGGAGCAGGTCCAGGCCGAAGTCGAAGCGCTCGTCGAACGCGGCGGGCTCGAAGTGCTCCAGCACCCGCGCCAGCGCCGGGTAGGGGCCCGCGGTGACGGCCCGTGCGAGCCGGTGCTCGCCCGGCTCGGGGAACGACTGCTCCTCCTGCGCCAGCCCCAGGGTGAAGTAGACGACCGTCCAGCACAGCCAGACCGCCTCCCGCTCGGCGTGGCCGTCGGCGAGGAGCGCGCCGACCAGCGCGTCGGCGAAGCCGAGGGTGGCGGGTTCGGCGGCGTAGGTGCCCGCGACGATCGACGCCCCGTCCCGGTGCCGCAGGAGCGCGCGGCGGTAGCGGTGGGCCAGTTCGCGCACCCGGTCGTGGGGGTCGTCGGGCAGGTCGTCCGTCGAGGCCCCGGCGATGATCGCGTCGGCCATCAGCTCCCGCAGCCGCGCCTTGGTCTTCGCGTGCCACAGGACGGTGTTCATCCGCACGTCCAGGCGGGTCGCGATGGAGCGGATCGACACCGCGTCGGCGCCCTGCTCGTCCATGAGGTCCAACGCGGTCCACACCACGACGCCGGCGTCGAGGCCGGAGCGACTCGCTTGACTCTTGGTCACCGACCTAGTATATCTCTTGGTCAGTGACCAAGGAGGCAGCGGTGGAGCAGGTCGTGGTGGTCGGAGGCGGTCCCGTGGGGCTGTGGCTGGCGGCGGAGTTGAGGCTGGGCGGGGCGTCGGTGACGGTGCTGGAGGCGCGGGAGGAGCGCGACCCGAATTCGAAGGCGCTCACCCTCCACCCGCGCACCCTGGAGGTGCTGGCGTGCCGGGGGATCGTCGGCCGCTTCCTCGCCGAGGGGGTGCGGATCCCCAGCGGGCACTTCGCCGGGCTGGACGACCGGATGGACTTCCGGGTGCTCGACACCCCCTACCCGTTCACCCTCGCCCTGCCGCAGGCGCGGACGGAGGAGCTGCTGGAGGAGCACGCCAGATCCGCGGGGGTGGTCGTGCTGCGGGGCGAGCGGGTCACCGGGCTCGTCCAGCACGACGACCGCGTCACCCTGCACGGGGTGTCCACCGCGGACGCGGCGTACGTCGTCGGGTGCGACGGCGCCCGCAGCACCGTGCGGGCCGCGGCGGGCGTCGACTTCCCCGGTACGGACACCACGACCTGGGGCTGGCTCGGCGACGTCGTGCTGGACGACCCGCCGCCGCAGCCGGTGCTCTCGGTGACCGGCGCCGACGGCGGCCTCATGGTCGTGGCGCTGCCCGGCGGCGTGCACCGGTTCGTCGGCAGCGACCCGACCGGCAACCGCGCGGACTGGCCGGGCGAGCTGACCCTCGCCGAGCTGCGCGCCACCGTCGTCCGCGTGGCGGGCAGGGACTTCGGCATGCGCGACCCGCGCTGGCTGTCCCGGTTCGGCAACGCCACCCGCCAGGCCGCCGAGTACCGCCGGGGCCGGGTGCTGCTCGCGGGCGACGCCGCGCACGTCCACTTCCCGACCGGCGGTGTCGGCCTCAACGTCGGTGTGCAGGACGCGGCCAACCTGGGCTGGAAGCTGGCCGCCGTCGTGACCGGCCGCGCCCCGGAACCGCTGCTCGACACCTACCACGCCGAACGCCACCCGGTCGGCGTCGACCTGCTGCGCGCCACCAGGGCGCAGACCGCGCTGATGACCAACTACGGCCCGGAGACCAGCGCGCTGCGGTCGCTGCTGAGCGACGCCATCGCCGACGTGCCGGAGTTCTCCCGCGTGCTGGCCGAACGGCTCTCGGCGCTCGACGTGGCCTACCCGGCCCCACCCGGAGCGCACCCGCTGACCGGCCGCCGCGCGCCGGACCTCCGCTTCGCCGACGGCAGAGGCCTGTTCGACCTACTGCACGAGGGCCGCCACATCGCCATCAACACCACCGAACCCGCAGACGCCCACCCCACAGACGCCCACCGCGCAGACCTCCCAGTAGACCCACCGGAGGAGTGGGCCGCGATCACAGCCGCCCTGATCCGCCCAGACGGCCACGTGGCCTGGGCCGCCACGTAGCACGCATTGCTTGTGGCGCAACCGGTTGGCGATGGCGGCGACCTGCGCTGTGGCCTGATCGCGAACGGCGAGTTCGTCGAACCGAGTAGGCACCGCACAGTGCTGTTCGACCAGGTCGGTACCGCACTCGACCGTGTGACGCTGCTGGTGGACGGGTCTGCCGCGGGCCGTCCACCCGAAGAGCCGCCGGCCTTCGGGCGGGCGGATTCGCGACGCCGACCACCTTGACCCCACGCCGACGGAGGTGAGCCTGCTTGCCCTTGGAGCTGTAGACCTCGTCCGCCCCCGGCAACCGTCCCCGGCAACCGCCCCCGAGCCGTATCCCTGCGGCCACAGGAATACGAGCCACCCGCGGAGTTCCCAGGTGCCACACTGAAACCGGGGGGTGGTGGCATGACGATCCGCCAGTTCTTGGTCCACGCCGACGCCGGTGGAAGCCGTCTGTTCGCGGTGGATCACGGCGAGGTGGACCGGCTGGACGTGGTGGCCGAGTGGGGGCCCGGTGAGGTGGAGCGGGCGGATGACGTGGTCCGGGTGCTTGACCTGTACCTGGCGTTGCGGGACGGGGGTGGGCTGGAGGACGGTCTTCGGGGGCTTCCCGATGGTGTCCTGCGGTCGATCCGGGAGTTCCTGCGCTCGCGCTGCGCACCGGAGCCGGGGGCGTTCGGGCCAGGGGGTCCTGTCGTGCCGGTTCGTCGTGCGCGGTTCCGCCTGGAGGCCGCCACGATCGAGGAGTACCTGTCGGGGGCGTACGCGGTCGGTCTGGGGATCCGGGTGGAGAACGGGGTCGACGAGCGTCATGGTCCGCACTGGGACGTTGTCCTGCTCAACAGGATGCCGTTCGTCCCGGCCGGCGGTGGGGCGCGGGCGTGGGCCCTGCCCGGTGGGAGTCGGGTGGAGTCCGAGCGGGTCGTGGGGGAGGCGCCCGGTAGGCAGGTCCCCGTTGCGTTGGCCGTTGCTCGGAGAGCCGTGGCGCGAAACAAGCGAGTTCGGATCCACAGCTACCTCCAGGGCGACGGTGAGCACTGGCTCGACGGTGCCATGACGACCTCGGTGGTCGTGGACGTCTTCGACGAACCCGCGCCCGCGTGAACGTCGGAGGGGCAGGCCCACGTGCGCGGCCTGCCCCTCCGACGTTCCCCGCCGACTAGCTGAGGTCGGCGCACGCCTTCGCGTCCGGATCGGTGCCTGCCTTGGGCACCCACCTGACGTTCGCGAACGACGCCGACAGCGGACCGTCGGTGTACACGAGGAACGGGGTGTTGACCCGTTCGAAGTCCAGGCCGCCCGCCGCGAAGCAGGAGACCGGGATCTTCACCGTGTTCTTGCCCGGCGGCAGGTTCGTGAGCAGGTTCGTCACCGCCACCTCCGCGAAGCACGGGTACAGGCAGTGCGTGCTGACCACGGTCCGGTTGGTCGGCGCCTGGTTCACGATCACGTCGAACACCAGCGCGGCGTCGGTGTTCAGGTAGCCGCGCAGGTCGTTGCCCGCTCCGGGGCTCTGCATGTACACCTGGCCGGGGCCGGTGCCGGTCCACGTGACCTTCAGGCCGTCGGCCTGCACGTTCACGTCGGTCGGGACGACGTTGATCTCCGCGTGCGACGCCGTGCCGTCGACGCCGATCTCCGTGCCGCCCCAGTTCTCCGGGGAGCCGATGGCCGCCTTGTACGGGTCGACGTCACCCCGGTTGTAGATCTCCAGGTCCTCGGTCGCGTTGCCGCCACCGCCGCCACCGCAGTTCGCGGGGGACTCCTCGCTCAGCACGGGAACGGTGGCCCGCTGGCCGTTGCCCAGGCCGTAGCCGAGCTTGAACAGCGGGTCGTAGCCCGGCGTCTCCGGGTTCAGCGGCGTCTGGCAGGCCTCCTTCGGCCACGAGTAGCTGAGCTTGCCGGTGTAGCCCTTGCCCGTGTTGCGGCCCCTGACCAGCAGGTCCGCCACGCCGCCGCCCTCGGTGCCCGGCAGCCAGGCCGCCACGAACGCGTCCGAGCGGTTGAGCTCCTTGTTCACGTGCATCGGGCGGCCGGACACGTAGACCGTGACGACCGGCTTGCCCTTGCCCGACACCTTGTCCAGCACCGCGAGGTCGCCGGGGTAGATCCGCGCCGCCTCCAGCGTGCGGCGGAGGTCGCCGGTGCCCTCGGCGTACGGCGTCTCGCCGATCACGGCGACCACCGCGTCGAACGCGGCCGGGTCGACGCCGTCGGCGGTCTCGCTGAACGTCACGTTCGCCTCACCCAGCGCCTCGCGGAGGCCACCCAGGATCGTGGTGCCGTGGGGGAAGTCCGCGTTGGTGTTGCCGGTGCCCTGCCACGTGAGCGACCAGCCGCCGGTCTGGTTCTGCATGCTGTCCGCGCTCTTGCCGACGACCAGCACCTTCGACCGCGGCGACAGCGGCAGCACGCGGTCGTCGTTCTTCAGCAGCACCTGCGACTCGCGCACGGCCTCGCGGGCCAGCTTCTTCGAGTCCAGCGCCCGCGCCGACCCGGCCAGCTCGCGCTGCGACGGCTTCGGGGCGGAGAACAGACCGCTGCGCAGCTTCACGCGCAGGATGCGGGTGACCGCGTCGTCGATGCGGGCCATCGGGATCTGGCCGCTCTCGACCTGCGCGATGGTGTTGGCGATGAACGCCTTCCAGTCGTTCGGCACCATCACGACGTCCATGCCCGCGTTGATCGCCTGCGGGCAGCTGGAGTTGGTGCAGCCGGGGACCTGGCCGATGCCGTTCCAGTCGGAGACGACGAGGCCGTCGAAGCCCATCTTCTTCTTGAGGATCTCGTCGATGGCCTTCTTGCTGCCGTGCAGCTTGCCCTCGCCGATGCCCAGTTCCTCGTTGGTCCAGCTGTTGAACGACACCATCACCGACTGCGCGCCCGCGGCGAGCGCGCCGTAGTAGCCCTGGCCGTGGACGTTGATCATCTCGGCCTCGGACACCGGGTTCACGCCCTGGTCGGTGCCCTTGAGGGTGCCGCCGTCACCGATGAAGTGCTTGGCGGTCGCGATCACGCCGTCACGGCCGAGCCTGCGCGAGGTGCTCTCCTGGAGCCCCTTCACGACCTCGTAGCCGTACGCGCGGGTGATCCGCGGGTCCTCGGAGAAGCCCTCGTACGTGCGGCCCCAGCGGTCGTCCTTCACCACGGCCAGCGTCGGCGCGAACGCCCAGTCCTGGCCGGTCGCGCGGATCTGCTCGGCCGTCGCCTCGCCGATGTCGCGCACCAGGCACGGGTCCTGCGCGGCTCCGAGGCCGATGTTGTGCGGGAAGAGGGTCGCGCCGTACACGTTGTTGTTGCCGTGCACCGCGTCGATGCCCCAGAGGACCGGGATCTTCGTCCTGGTCTCGACCGAGGCCTGCCAGTAGGAGTCGGCGAGCGCCAGCCAGTCCTGCGGGGTGGCGTGCTTGTCCTTGTTCGGCCACGCGCCGCCGCCGTTGAGGACCGTGCCGATGAAGTAGTTCCTCACGTCCTCCGGGGTGATGGCCGTGATCTCCGGCTGGGTCATCTGGCCGACCTTCTCGGCCAGCGTCATGTCGGCGACCATCTTCGCGATCCGACGCTCGTCGACCGCGCTCTTGTCGATCTTGCTGTCGACCTTGGGCCAGTCCTTGAGCGTGGGCAGCCTGTTCTCGATCCGGGCGCAGCCGTCGCGGTCCAGGGCGGGCCGTCCGACGGTGGGTTGCCGGTTGCCGCCCTTCTCGGTGTCGGGCGCGGCGGTGGAGTACCCGGCGGTGGCGCCGGTGAGGAGCGACAACGTGGTCAGCACTCCCAGCGCACCGCGGCGTGCGCGTCTCCAACCGGAGGATGTGATCATGAACTGTCCGTTCTCGTGGGCGGCAGGGCAGCCTGCACCTGGCAGCGGTGAATCGATCCTGTCCTGGTCGCGCCACCTGCGTCAATGCTTTTGCGGGAGCGCTCTCTCGCGCGGCGACTTCCCGGTTTTCGGCGTCTCGACAGGCCCACGAACGGTGCCCGGCCGGGCGGTTCCACCCGGTCGTGCTCAGCTTCCTCTCACCTTCCGGGGGCAGACTGGTCACCACGGGAGAGGAGCACCCATGAGCTTCATCGGATCACTGCTCAGCACGGTTCTGCTGCTGTTCTGGTTGGTCATGCTGGTCCGGCTGGTCTTCGACTGGGTGGGTGTCGTCTCGACGAGCCCGGCCCCCGCGTGGACGAGTCGCGTCCGGGGCGTCAGCTGGTCGATCACGGAGCCCGTCATCGCCCCCGTCCGGCGCGTGCTGCGCCCGGTCCGGGTCGGCGGCGTGTCCATCGACCTGGCGTTCACCGCCGTCCTGGTCGGGGTCCTCGTGCTCCGGACCGTCGTCGTCGCCGTCTTCTGAGGGGAAACATGGAACTGACCAGGTTCGGCCACGCGTCCGTGGCGCTGGAGCGCGACGGACGCAGGCTCGTGCTCGATCCGGGGGCGTTCACCGACGCCTCCGCGCTCGACGGCGCCGAGGCCGTGCTGATCACGCACGAGCACGTCGACCACTTCCTGGAGGACCGGATCCGCGCCGCGCTGGCCGACTCGCCCGGCCTGGAGGTGTGGACCAACCCGGCGGTGGCCGCCGCGCTCGACGGCCTCGGCCCGCGCGTGCGCGCCGTCGGCGCGGGCGACGCGTTCACCGCGGCCGGGTTCGACGTCAAGGTGTTCGGCGAGTGGCACGCGGTGATCCACCCGGACATCCCGGTCGTGCGCAACGTCGGCTTCCTGGTGGACGACGCCCTCTTCCACCCCGGCGACGCCCTGACCACGCCGGACGTGCCCGTCGACACCCTGCTGGTGCCCGCGCACGCGCCGTGGTCGCGCACCGCCGACCTGATCGACTGGGTGCGCGAGGTCAAGCCGGGGCGGGCGATCGGCGTCCACGACGCCCTGCTGAGCGAACTCGGCCTCGGCCTGGTGACCAGGATGCTGGGCGAGGGCGGGCCGGGGACCGGCGCGCCGTACCAGCGGGTGGAGGTGGGGGAACGGGTGACCGTGGGCTGATCAGGCCGCGCGGGCTCCGCTCTCCTCCAGCACGACGCGCAGCGTGTCCAGACCGCGGCTGGTCTGGCTCTTCACCGTGCCCGCGGTGACGTCGAGGGCCGCCGCGGTCTGCTCGACGGTCATGTCGAGGAAGTAGCGCATCAGGATGGTGGCGCGCTGCCTCGGTGCCAGACCCTCCACCGCGTCGCGCAGCACCAGCCGCGAGGCGTGGTCAGCCTCGGCCGCGGGCAGGTCCTCCCGCATCGGCTGGAGGTCGACCTTCCTGGCCCAGCCGGTGCGGCGTTCGCCGATGTGCGTGTGCACGAGGGCCGTGCGCGCGTAGGCGTCGAGGTTCTCCACCGCCGACAGGCGGTTCCAGTGCTGGTAGAGCTTCGCCTGCGTCGTCTGCACCAGGTCCTCGGCGCTGTGCCGGTCCCGGCACAGGCGGAGCGCGATCCGCAGCATCCACGGCCCGCGCGCCCTCACGTACTCGGCGAAGCTCGCCTGCTGCTCGGTTCTCATGCACCTACTTCGCCGATGGGGCTCCCGGCGTTGCAGGCCTCTTCCCGGTCACCGCGGTCGTGCGGTCGTGTCGGCGACGGCCTGTTCCAGGATCTCCAAGCCCAGGGCCAGTTCGTCCTCCGTCGCGGTCAGCGGAGGTGCGACGCGGAACACACCGCCCATGCCCGGAAGCTGCACGATGTTCATGTGCAGACCGAGTTCGAGGCAGCGCCGGGTGACCGCCGCGCCCAGCTCGTCGGAGCCCTCCCCGGTGCCCTCGTCGTCGACCAGTTCGACCCCGACCAGCAGACCCCGGCCCCGGACGTCGCCCACGACCCGGTGCCGGTCGGCGATCCCGTTCAGACCCCGCCGCAGCACCCCGCCGAGGTGCGCGGCGCGCTCGTCGAGGCGGTCGCGCTCCAGGACGTCCAGCACCGTGCAGCCGACCGCCGCGACCAGCGGGTCCGACACGTGCGTGGTGAAGAACAGGAAACCGCGGTCGTGCGCCTCCTGCTCGATCTCGGCGCTGGTCAGCACCGCCGCCAGCGGCAGCCCCGCGCCCAGCGTCTTCGACAGCGTCAGGATGTCCGGCACGATCCCGTCGCGCTCGAACGCGTACCAGGTGCCCGTGCGGCACAGCCCGGTCTGGGCCTCGTCGAGGATCAGCAGCATCCCGCGTTCGCGGCACTTCTCCAGCAGCGCCGCGAAGTAGCCCGGCGGCGGTTCCAGGACGCCGCCCGACGACAGGATCGGCTCGACGAGGCACGCGGCCAGGCTGCCGACGGACTGGGCGTCGACCAGGTCGAACCCGAGGTCGAGCTGGCGCCGCCAGTCGAACGAGCCGTCGGGGTGGGTGAAGTCCGGCCGGTAGGGGTTCGGCGCGGGGATGGCGAAGTTGCCCGGCGCGGAGGGGCCGTAGCCCTTGCGGCCCGCGCTGTAGGTCGCGCTCGCCGCGGCCTGCGTCATGCCGTGCCAGGACCGCGCGAACGACACGACCTCGTGCTTGCCGGTGACGAGCTTCGCCATCCGGATGGCCGCCTCGTTCGACTCGGCGCCGGTGGTCAGCAGCAGCGCCTTCTCCAGCGGCGCGGGCAGCGAGTCGGCCAGCCGCCGCGCCAGGTCGACGACCGGGCGGCTCAGCATCCCGCTGAACAGGTGGTCGAGCGACCCGATCTGCCGCCGCACGGTGGCGACGACCTCCGGGTGCGAGTGGCCGAGGATCGCGCTCATCTGCCCCGACGTGAAGTCGAGGAGGCGTCTCCCGTCCTCGGTGAAGACGAAGCTCCCCTCGGCCCGGTCGATGATCTCGGGCGTGAACCCGCCGCCGTAGCGGACGAGGTGCCGCCGGGCGTCGGCCCAGAACCCGGTGGACGTCGAAGCGGAGGTCGGCGCGGCCATGCCCTCGACGCTAGGACCGCCCGAGCGTCACGTCCATCTCACGATTCCGACTGTGCTGTTCGGCTGGACCGCACAACAATGGTCCCGTGCTGAACCCGTGGCGGCTGCGCCTGCTGAGCCAGTTGGACATCCTCGGCACGGTCCGCGCGGTCGCCGAGGCGGCCAACCTGAGCGCGTCGACCGTGTCGCAGCAGCTCGCCGTCCTCGAAGCGGAAACGCACACCCACCTGCTGGAACGCACCGGACGCCGGGTCAGGCTCACGCAGGCCGGACTGATCCTGGCCCGCCGGGCCAGGGCGATCCTCGACCACATGGACACCGTCGAGGCGGAACTGCGCGGCCTCGGCGAGGAACCGTCCGGCCTCGTGCGGGTGGGCGCGTTCCAGAGCGCCATCCACAGCCTGGCCGTCCCGGCGGTGGTCGAACTGGCCCGCACGCACCCCCACGTCCACGTCGAACTGCTGGAGCTGGAACCGCACGAGAGCGTCCAGGCGCTGCGCGGCGGCGCCGCCGACCTGATCATCACCACGCCGGACTTCGTCGAGTTCCCGCCGGACCCGGACGTCGACGTCGTCCCGCTGACCACCGACGAGGTCGTGCTGGTCGTGCCGCTGGACCAGGCGGGCCGGGGCCCGGTCGACCTCGCCGCCTACGCGGGCGAGCCCTGGGCGTTCGACGTGCCGCAGTCCTACATGGCCGACCTCGCGACCCGGCTGTGCCGCCGGGCGGGGTTCGAGCCCAGGGTCGCCTGCCGGTTCGGCAACTACCTGATGACGCTCCAGCACGTCGAGGCCGGGCTCTCGGTCGCGCTGCTGCCCGCGCTCGCGGTCGACCCGAGGTACCGGGTCGCCACCCGCGAGCTGACCCCGGCCGTCACCCGCACGATCACGGCGATGACCCGGCGCGGCGCGCGGTCGCGGGCCGCGGTCAACCTGGTGCTCGACACGGTGCGCGGGCTGCCGGAGCCCACCGCCGACCGCGGCTAGCCGGTCCTCTTGCCGCCACCCGCCTTCGTGCCGTTGGGCGCGAGCGCGAACCACGTCTCCTCCAGGGCCTGCCCGGAGACCTGGCCGGGCACCCGGTCGTCGGCGAACCGGTACGCGGGCCAGCCGCCGACGGTCACCTGCGTGCCGCCGTCGGGGCGCACGAGCGTGTCGAGGAACTCCGGGTCGAGGTTGCGGTACGCGATCTCGTCCGAGACCAGCACCGGCCGCCAGATCGTCGCGCACTCGCCCGTGCAGACGGCGACCGAGGGGTTGGCGGTGTCGTTGTCGTAGCGGTAGAGGGTGTACCCCTCGCCGTCGACCACGACGTCGCCGAGCAGCGGGTTGCGGCCGAGTTGGACGGTCGTGGGCGGTGTCCCGCGCTTGAGCTCGGCGGTGGGGACCGCCGTCGAGCGCACGGTGGTGGTGCACGCCGTGAGTGCGGCGCACAGGAGCAGAGTCGGAACCAGTCCTGTCCTCACGTCGGGCCTCCTTCGCGTCGAAAGCCGTACGTCGAACACGGAGCGGAGCGCCGGGAGGTTCAGATCGGGACGAGGTGGTGACCCGAACAGGCTATGTCGCCGTGCGGCCCGTCCTGCCTACGGTCGCAGTGCCGGTCGCACGACGTCGGCAGGAACGCGGACCCGAGGAGCCACCATGACCGCAGTCCGGCTGCCACCCGAGTTCCGCACCGCCCGTGACGTCACGCGCTGGTGCCACGACGTGGTGGGGGCGGCGCTGCGCGCCGAGGTCGACCTCCTGCCCGCCTCGATGCGCCGGATCGCCCGGTACCACTTCGGCTGGGCCGACCGGCACGGCGAACCGGACACCGGCAGGCCCGGCAAGGCGATCCGGCCCGCACTGGTCGTGCTCGCCGCGAAGGCCGTCGGCGGCCGACCGGAGGCCGCGGTGCCCGCCGCGGTCGCGGTGGAGCTGGTGCACAACTTCTCCCTGCTGCACGACGACGTGATGGACCGGGACCGGGTGCGCCGCCACCGGCCCACGGCGTGGACGGTGTTCGGCGAGGCGCCCGCGATCCTGGTGGGCGACGCGCTGCTCGCGCTGGCGCCGAGGGCGTTGGCGCGCGGCTCGGCCCCGAACGCCGCCACGGCGGCGGACTGGCTGACGTCGGCGGTCCTCGACCTGTGCGAGGGCCAGCACGCGGACCTCGCGTTCGAGACCCGCGCCGACGTGGGGCTCGACGAGTGCGTCCGGATGGCTGCGGACAAGACCGGCGCGCTGCTGGGCCTCTCGTGCGCCCTCGGTGGCCTCGTGGGCGGCGCCACCCCGGAGCGGGCGGGACGGCTGCGCGCGTTCGGCAGGCACCTGGGGCTGGCCTACCAGCTGGTCGACGACCTGCTGGCGGTCTGGGGCGATCCGGCCGTGACCGGCAAGCCGGTGGGCTCCGACCTCCTGAGCCGCAAGAAGTCGCTGCTCGCGGTGGCGGCGCTGACGTCGGGCACCCCGGCCGCCGCCGAACTGGCCGACCTCTACTCCCGCGACCGCCCGCTCGACCCGGCCGAGGTGCCCGCGGTGACCGCGCTGATCGAACGCACCGGGGCCCGCGAGTGGGCCCGGTCGCGGGCCGCGCGGGAGATGGCCGAGGCCGCCGGTCACCTGGAGGCGGCCGACTGCGACCCGACCACGTCGGAGACCCTCCTGGAGGTCGCCCGCACGGTCGTCGGGAGGGACCGCTGACCCCCGTGGACCGGTCGGTTCGGAAATTTGCTCATTTCGTGACGAATCGATGAACCGGCCGCGTCAGGTGTCCGTATGCCTCGTCAGGAGACCCAGGAGGCCATGGATGCGCGCCCGCTTGATCGTCGCGGTGATCGGTTTGATGATGTCGTTGTCCGCGTGCTCGTCGATGCTCGGTGATTCCGCGGCGTCCACCGCCGGGGCGAACGACGCGGACATAGTGTTCCTCCGCGACATGATCCCCCACCACGAGCAAACCCTGGAGATCAGCGGCCTGGTCGGCACGCGCTCCAAGAACGCGGCCGTGGTCGAGGTGGCGAACGCGATCACCGCCGAGGGCAGCGCCGAGATCAGCAAGATGAACGGCTGGCTGACCGAGTGGAAGGTCGGGGTCACCGACAGCTCCCACCAGGCGCACGAGATGGTCGTGGCGCCGAAGGACGTGTCCGTGCTCGGCGGCTACACCGGCCCCCAGTTCGACAAGCAGTGGTCGCCGCTGATGGTGCGCCACCTCCAGGACGGCATCAAGATGGCGCAGGAGGTCGAAAGCGCTGGTACGCACGCCGGCGTGAAGGCCCTCGCCAAGGAGATGATCACGGTCCAGACCGGCCTGGTCACCAAGATCGAGGGCACCGGAGCCGCTGCCTGACCCGAGGTCGAAAAAAGTTCTGATCCGAGTTGAACCGCTCTCCGGTGCCGTACGTAGGCCTCGGTGTCGGAGTTGTACGAGAACGGCGTGCCGCGGTTCACGACGAAGATGGGACCAGTCATGCGACCGATTCGCCGAACCACGTGGTCCAACCACGGGGACTTTACGAGTCAGTCGGGGGTGGAGGGGGTTTGAGACCCAACAAGCCGAACCCTCCTGTCCTGCTCACCACCTCGCACAAGGTGGCGCAAGGACGTCTGTCGGACTTCTCGGTCGGAGCCAGGGGGCTGGTGAGCGCCGCGCAGCGGTCGCCCGGCTGCCTCGGCGGCTCCGTCTCGGGTTCGCCGGACGACGACCGGGTGTGGCAGATCGTCTGCCGCTTCACGGACGAGGCCGCCGCGGACGCTTGGGCGCGCTCGTCGTCCAACGCCCGCTGGGGCCGCTACATGCAGAAGTACTCGATGCAGATCGGCGTCACCTTCTCCAACGGCGTCACGCCGCTGGACCAGTCGACGGCGCAGTCGATGTCGCCGGTGTACGCCGACGACGACGGCGGCTACGGCCCGGAGCGCCCGCGCAAGGGCAAGCGCCGGGTCGTGCTGGCGGTCTTCGTGTTCGTCGTCTTCTTCGGGGCCGTGATCGTGGCCAACGGCATGGCCGTGAAGATGCTGCCGAACGTGCCGCCGCTGGTGCGCATCCTGGTGCTGTGCTTCGCGATGACCGGCCTCGCGGCGTGGGTCCTCCCGCCGCTGCTGGGCAAGGGCGGCGGTGACGACGGTGCGCCGTCGGAGCCGAAGCAGCCGCGCAAGCGGTCGAAGGCACCGGAGATCAACGCGCCGAGGACCCGCAGGCGCGCGCCCGAGGTCGACCGGCGCGGTCGCCGGATCGAGCCCGAGCGCGACCTGGCACCACCGCCCGCACCCAGGCCGGTGGCCGACCCGCCTCGGGGCAGCGGCAGGCGCGGCAAGCAGGCGCCGCAGCCGATGCCCGCCAGCAGCACGCTGACCACGATCGAACCGGTCGGTCCGCCGCCGCAGAGCAGGCGTCGCGCCGACCGCCGTCCGGTCGCCGCCCAGCAGTCGGCCCAGCGCGGTGGGGGCCGCGGTCGGCAGGAGCAGCCGGAGCCCGTGCGGCTGCGCCCGTTGAACCTCGACGCCAGCGCGATGATGGAGGCCCCCGCGCCTCCTCCGGTGGCGCCGCTGCCCGCTCCCCGCGGGGGGTTCTTCCCGACGTCCCCGCACAAGGACGGACGGAACTGAGCACCACGCGGAGTGCCGCACCAGATCCGAACGGTTAAATTTAGGGCTTGAATTAAGGCCTGGAATTGGGTTGTCTTAGGGTGCCCGACCGATGCCCGCATCGTCATGCACCCGCCTGGGGAGACATCGATGTCCTCAGCAGGACCCGAGACACCCCAAGGGGTTCAGGGAGCATGCCCGTGCGGGCTTGTGCGGGGCCGCCGATCGTCGCCCCCTGCCGGCGGTTGTCTCCCTGAACCCCCTCGAAAGGCCCCTGCATGAGCACGAGTGCCGGTTCCAGCAGAAAACGCACGTTCGTCCAGATGGTCGCCCTGCTGCTCGCGGGGCTCTTCGTGGTCCTGAGCCCCGCGTTCGGCCGCGTCGAGGCGCAGGCGGCGCCCGCGTTCAAGGTCCTGGCCTTCTACAACGGGACCTGGGACGCCGCCCACATCAACTGGGTCAAGGAAGCCAACGTCCGCTTCCCCCAGATCGCGGCGCAGAACAACTTCACCTACACCGCCACGACCAACTGGAACATGCTCAACGCGAACGACCTGGCCCAGTACCAGGTCGTCATGTTCCTCGACGACGCCCCGACCGGCGCCGCGCAGCGCTCCGCGTTCCAGAACTACATCGCGAACGGCGGCGGCTACTTCGGGTTCCACGTCTCGGCCTACACCGACAACGCGAACAACTGGCCGTGGTTCAACAACACCTTCCTCGGCTCCGGCACGTTCCGCAGCAACACCTGGGGCCCGACCACCGCGGTGCTGAAGGTCGAGGACCGCACCCACCCGTCGACCAGCAGGCTGCCCGCGACGTTCACCTCCGCGGTGAGCGAGTGGTACTCCTGGAGCAACGACCTGCGGACCAACCCGAACATCAAGGTCCTGGCGTCGGTCGACCCGTCGAGCTTCCCGCTCGGCACCGACCCGAACCAGCAGTGGCGCAGCGGCTACTACCCGATCATGTGGACGAACAAGAACTACCGGATGCTCTACGCCAACTTCGGCCACAACGCGATGAACTACGAGACGAACCAGGGCCTCTCCTCCACGTTCGACAGCGAGGTCCAGAACCGCTTCATCGTCGACGGCCTGCTCTGGCTCGGCGGCGCGACCTCCACGCCGCCCACCGACCCGCCCGGTGAGATCTCGCCGACCGCCTGGTACGCCGTGACCAACCGGGGCAGCTCCAAGTGCGTCGACGCGCGCTCGGCCGCCACCGCCAACGGCACCGCGGTCCAGCAGTACGCCTGCAACGCCACCCTCGCGCAGCAGTACCAGTTCGCGCCCACCAGCGGCGGGTTCGTGCGCATCAACAACCGCGGCAACGCGGCGCAGGTGGTCGACGTCAGCAACACCTCCACCGCCGACAACGCCGCGCTGCACCTGTGGGCCTACGGCGGCGGCGACAACCAGCAGTGGCGACCGGTCGCCGAGGCCGACGGCTACTTCCACTTCACCAGCAGGCTCAGCGGCAAGTGCCTGACGGTGCCGGGGGGCTCCGGCGCGGACAGCGTGCAACTCGTGCAGCTGACCTGCAACGGCTCCGCCTCGCAGTCGTTCAGGCTCACCCAGCGGAGCTGATCGCGAACGGGAGCCGTCCGTGTTCCGCGGGCGGCTCCCCGCGCTCTCAGTCGAGCCTGCCCTCGGCCAGCGCCCGCAGCGCCTCCGCGCGCCGCTGGTCCATGGCCAGCTTGAAGTCCAGCTCCACCCGCTCCCGCGCCCGTTCCGCCTCGGCGTCGAGTTCCCGTTGGCGCGCCTCGGCCTTGGCCACGATCGTCCGCGCCTGCACCCGCGCCACGCGGATCACCGACTCGCGCTCCGCCTCGATCTCCGCGCGCTGCCGCCGGGTGTCCTCACCGAGCCGGTCGTAGTGGGCGCGCAGCGCCGCCGCCGACTCCTGGGCCGCGCGCCAGCACGCCCGTGCGTGGTCGAGCACCGACGTGGCCTCGGCGGTGGCGACCTCGACCATCACGGACAGGCGGAATGGCAGGACCTCGGTGTCCAGGGGACTGGAGCAGACGCGGTCCAGCTCGGCGCGGAGGGTCGCCGCCTCGGCCTGGGAGCGCTCCAGCACCTCGGCCAGGTGCTCGGCGCGGGCCGTGCAGGCGTCGCGGTCGGCCGCCAGGTCGCGCAGGTCGTGTTCGAGGCCGTGGACGTAGTCGTCGACCTCCTCGCGGTGGTAGCCGCGCCAGCTCAGGTCGAAGCCCGTTCGCAGCGGCACCAGGTCCTCCACGCCGTGGACGCTCATCGGCTGCTCCTCCGCTCGTCACGACTCACCCCTTTTCCCGTACTACGGATGGCGGGTGCCGTCGGTTCTGAGCAGACTGGTCCCATCACGAGCACACCGCGGGTCGACGAGGCCGCCGACGAGCTGTACGCCCTGCCGCCGGCGGAGTTCGTGGCCGCCCGCGCCCGCCTCGCCGCCGCGGCGGCCGACAAGGGCGTGGCCAAGGCGATCGGCGCGCTGCGCAGGCCGACCGTGGCCGCATGGGCGGTGAACCGACTGGTCCGCTCCGGCTCGTCGGTGCTGGTGGAGGCGGTGGAGCTGGGGGAGAGGCTGCGCGCCGCGCAGCGGCGGCTGCACGGCAGCGAGCTGCGCCGGCTGGACCGGCGGCGGCGCGAACTCGTCACCGAACTGACCGAACTGGCCGCCGACGGCGCGGGCGGTCTCGCAGGGGAGGCCCTGTCGCAGGTGCGCGACACGTTCACCGCGGCCATGGCCGACGCCGGGATGGCCGACCAGGTGCGGAGCGGCAGGCTCACCAAGGCGTTGGAGTACTCCGGGTTCGGGCCGATGACCGACGAGCCGCCCGCGCCGGACGACCTGTCCGCCCGCCGCGAGCAGCGCCGGGAGCGGCGGCTGGCGGAGGCCCGGCAGGCCGTCGAGGAGGCCGAGGAGCGCATCGACGGCTGCCGGGCCGAGGTGAAGTCCGCCGGAGCGGAGCACGCGCGCCTGCTGCGGGAGCGCGACGACCTCCGGGCGGAGCTCAGGGCCGCCGAGAAGGCCGCGCAGCAGGCGGGGCGGGCGCTGGAGAAGGCCGAGCAGCGCCTCGGGTCGGCCGAGGACGCGCGCGCCGCGGCGGAGGCGGCGGTGGCGGAGCTGCTCGGGTAGGCGTCAGCAGTGGTCGAACCGGTGGTCGCCGTTGTCCGGACCGACCAGCTCGCGGTCCCGCAGCGTCGTGGTGGCCGGACTCCGGGGATCGGCGCAGACGTCCTCGAACGTGCCGCGCAGGTTGTCGGTGTACTCGACGTTCATCACGTGCTCGCGGTAGACGTCGCTGTAGCTGCCGCACTCGTCGTAGTAGTGGCACTCCTCCGAGAACGCGAAGTCGAAGCCGACCTCGTCGTGGGCGCGCCTGCTCTCCTCGGCCGAGTTCTTCTGGCCGATCGCCAGACCGAGGCCGTGGGCGCGCTGCGCCAGGAGGGTGGCGTGGGCGAGGTTGTGGTCGACCGTCAGCTTGCCGCGCGACCGGCCGTAGGAGTCGAGGTTGTCGATCTCGACCGCCTTGAACCCGCGCTGCGCGCACCGCTGGAGCACCGCCCCGGTGATCTCGGCCAGACGGGTCCGCTTGGCGGCCGTCGAGGTGTCCAGGAGGAACTCGTCCGGCCACTCGGGGTCGATGATCGGGTTGCCCCGCGAGTCGGACAGCAGGAGGTCCTCGCGCTCCCGCAACCACAGGTCGCGCTCCTGCGGCTGCGTCTGGAAACCGTTGACGTAGCAGATGGTGTAGATGTTCGGCGCGGGCGTCGCGGTGCTGTCGCGCGTCACGAGGGTGACCCCCGCCGGGGGCGCGTAGGCGGCCCCGAGCTGGTAGTCCAGCACGGCCGGTGAGGGCGGGAGTTCCACCTGGGCCGTGACCTCACCCGGACGGGCCTGTGCCGCGGTGGCGCACGCGGCCACCACCGCCACCGCCAGGGCTGCTCTGCCGAGTGCTGTGACCAGGGATGCCATAGGGCGACAAGCTCCTTAATCGCTCATAGTTCGTGCAAGCTTGTGAGCGATTAAACTACAACGCTGTCACGGTTGAACACCCCTAGTCAGCTCGGAAGCCTGTCGTGGCAGGGTGATCGTTCAAGCACTCTCGATGAACGATCGTGATCTTTTACCCCGATTCTCTTGCTGTTATGAGCGGTTCTGCTTTAGCGTGACTCGCCTCAACCAAAACCAAGCACCAGTGGGAGGCCTCCATGACACAGGGGAGCGGACTGAGTCGGAGGGCGGCCCTCATCCTGTCCGCCACGCTCGCCCTGACCGCGGCCTGCGGGGGCGCTCCCGGTGGCGGCGACAAGGTCCTGGTGTGGCACGGCTACACCGACCGCGAGGCCGAGGCGCTGGGCGCGCTCGCCGCGCGCTGGAACGCGCAGCACCCCGACCGGCAGGTGGAGCTGGTGTTCAACGGCGGCAACGACGGTGCGTTGCAGAAGACGTTGGCCTCCTTCGTGTCGGGCAAGCCGCCGGCCGTCGCCTACCAGTTCGGCTCCTCCCTCACCGGGCTCGCCGACCGGCCGCAGACGCAGGACCTGACGTCCACGGTCCGCGACGACGCGGAGTTCGACTGGGACGACCTGTTCCCGGCCGGCCGCGAGGCCGCGACCGTGAACGGCAAGGTCTACGGCGTCCCGGCGCTAGTCGACAACCTCTCCCTGGTCTACAACAAGACGCTGTTCGACCAGGCCGGGCTCGCCTACCCGACCGAGACGTGGACGTGGGACGACTTCCGCTCCGCCGCGGCGGTCCTGGCCGCGCCCGACGACGACCGGTACGGCTGGGCGTACGTCAACGACGGCAGCGAGGACACGGTCTGGCGGTACCTCGCCCTGCTCTGGCAGGCGGGCGGCGACCTGCTGTCGCCGGACGGGAAGACGGCCGCGTTCGACTCGGACGCGGGCAGGCAGGCCATGTCGCTGCTGCACGACATGGCCGTCGTGGACAGGTCCGTATACCTCGACACCGGCGACCAGCAGTACCTCAACCTCTTCAACTCCGGCCGGATCGGGATGCTGTGGACCGGCCCCTGGGACCTCGGCTCCATCAACGAGGACGTGTCCTACGGCGTGCAGTTCCTGCCGGGGAAGGTCACCCACGCCACCATCGCCGGACCGGACGCCTTCGTCGTGTTCGGCGAGTCGGGGAAGGCCGACGCGTGGCCGTTCCTGAAGTGGCTGCTGTCGGCGGAGGTCCACCTGGAGTTCGCCACCGCGACCGGGCACCTGCCGATCCGGCGGTCGGAGCTGACCCTGCCCGGCTACGCGGAGTTCGAGCGGAAGTACCCCGGCACCACGGTGTTCGTCGACAACCTCGCGAAGAACGTGGACAAGGCCCGGCCGAACACCGCCGAGTACCCGAAGATCTCGCAGGCGCTCGGCACGGCCGTGCAGTCGGTGCTGCTGGGCAAGGAGGAGGCGGGCGCCGCCGTGGCCACCGCGCGCGCCGAGGTCGACCAGATCCTGGCGGGCTCGTGACCGCCGTGCTCGCCCCGGTGCCGCCCGCGCCGGTGCGGGACCAGCGCCCGCCGCGCTCCCGGACCCGCCTGGCCGACCACCTCGCGGGGTGGGGGTTCGCCGCTCCCGCGGTGGTGCTGATCGGGCTGTTCGGGCTGGTGCCCGTCGTGTGGTCGTTCGTGCTCTCCCTCCAGCACACCGACCTCACCTCGCCCGGCACGTTCGCGGGCGGCGAGAACTACGCGAAGCTGGTGGCCGATCCGCTGTTCTGGGACGCCGCGCGCCGGACCCTGCTCTACGCGGCGCTGTTCGTGCCGCTCACGATGGCGCTCGCGCTGCCGATCGCGGTGCTGCTGAACCAGCCGGTCCGCGGCATCACCCTCTACCGGATGGCCGTGTTCGTGCCGCTGGTGACCTCGACCGTCGCCACCGGGATCGTCTTCGGCTGGCTGGCCAACCCCCAGTTCGGGTTGATCAACGCGCTGCTGGAGGGGGTGGGCCTGCCGAAGCAGGGCTTCTTCCAGGACCCCGGTCAAGCGCTGTACGCCGTGGTCGGCATGACGGTGTGGGGCTGGCTCGGCTTCGCGGTCATCATCTTCCTGGCCGCGCTCCAGAACGTGCCCGAGGACCTGGTGGAGGCCTCCGCGCTCGACGGGTGCGGGCGGCTCCGGTCGTTCTGGCACGTGGAGCTGCCGCAGGTCGCCCCCGCCTCCGGGTTCCTGCTGGTGTGGCTCACGATCAACGGTCTCCAGCTGTTCGACGCGGTGTACGTCACCACCAAGGGCGGCCCGCTGCGGGCGACCACCCTGCTCGTCCACCACCTGTACAACGAGGCCTTCGTCAGCTTCGACGGCGGCTACGCCGCGGCGATCGGCTGCGCGGTGTTCCTGGTGGTCCTGGTGTTCACCGTCGTCCAGTTGCGGTTCAACCGCCGAACGTCGTCCTTCGAGGTCCGATGACCACGCCCCGGTCGCGCCGCCCCAGCGCGCTGCACCTGCTCCTGCTGCCCCTCTCGCTGGTCATGATCGCGCCGCTGGTGTGGATGGTGCTCGTGTCGTTCTCCACGCAGGCGGAGTCGCGGCGCTTCCCACCCGGCCTGCCCAGCGGCCTGGAGTGGGGCAACTACGCCGCCGCGCTGCGCGACGCCCCGCTGGGATCGTGGCTGCTCAACAGTTCCGTGGTGTCGGTCGTCTGCGTCGTGGGCAACCTGGTGCTCTGCTCGCTGGCGGGCTACGCCTTCGCGCGCGTTCGGTTCCTCGGCGGCAGGGTGGTCTTCGTCGCCATCCTCGCGACGCTCATGGTGCCGTTCCAGATCGTCATGCTGCCGCTGCTGATCATGGTCCGCTCGGTGGGCCTCACCGACACGCTCGGAGCCCTGATCGCGCCGAACCTGGCCACCGCGTTCGGCGTGTTCCTCATGCGGCAGTTCTTCACGACCGTGCCGAGGGAGCTGGAGGAGGCCGCGCGGATCGACGGCGCGGGTCGGCTGCGGATCCTGGCGCAGGTGCTGCTCCCGCTGATGCGCCCGACGCTCGCCACGCTGGCCGTGCTGACGTTCCTCCAGACGTGGAACGACTTCCTGTGGCCGCTGATCGCCATCCAGAGCCCGGAGAACATGACCGTCCAGATCGGACTCCAGAGCTTCCAGGGCGCCCACACGACGAACTGGCCGAAGCTCATGGCGGGAACGGTGCTGAGCCAGCTGCCGGTGCTGGTCGTCTTCTTCGTGGCGCAGCGGTTCTTCGTGCGGTCCGTGGCCTCCGTGGGCATCAAGTAGCCGCACCGACCAGGCCGGAACGGGCACCGCCCGTTCCGGCCATCGGCATGCCCCTGACCAGGTATTTCGTCAAACAATCATGATTATTGCTTGGTTATGAGCGATCGTGGTAGAAAGCTTTCATGCGCGCACAGCCTCAGTCCGGAGACCTCCACACCACGAGCGAGATCGCCTCCCAGCCGGAGTGCTGGCGTCGGGCGGTCGAGGTGGCCGCGGACCCCGCGACCGCGGCGGCCCTGCCCCGGCGCGGCGAGCGCGTCGCCGTGGTCGGCTGCGGCACGTCGCTGTTCATGGCCCAGGCCTACGCCCGGCTGCGCGAGGACGCGGGCCACGGCGAGACCGACGCCTTCGCCGCCTCGGAGATGCCCGCGGGCCGCGCCTACGACCGCGTCGTGGCGCTCACCCGCTCCGGCACCACCACCGAGGTCCTGGAACTGCTCGACCGGCTCCGCGCGGACGTGCCCACCACGGCGGTCGTCGCCGATCCGGACACCCCCGTCGTGGCGCTGGCCGACGCCGTCGTCGTGCTCGACTTCGCCGACGAGCGGTCCGTCGTCCAGACGAGGTTCGCCACGACGGCGGTCGCGCTGCTGCGCGCCCACCTCGGAGAGGACCTGGGCCGCGTCGTCGCCGACGCCGAGCTGGCGCTGGCCGAACCGCTGCCCGCAGGCGTCGCCGAGCGGCGGCAGTTCACCTTCCTCGGTGCCGGGTGGACCACCGGTCTCGCGGCGGAGGCGGCCCTCAAGATGCGCGAGGCGTCCCTGAGCTGGGCGGAGTCCTACCCCGCCGCCGAGTACCGGCACGGACCCATCGCCATCACCGACGACCGCTCGGCGGTCTGGGTGCTCGGCACGCCGCCCGACGGCCTCGACCGGCAGGTCCGCGCCACCGGAGGCCTGTGGGTCGCCCGCGACCGGGACGCGCTCGCCGAACTGGTCTCCGTCCACCGGCTGGCCGTGGAGGTCGCGCTGGGCCGGGGGCTGCGCCCCGACACCCCGCGCCACCTGACCCGCTCGGTCATCCTGCGCGGCACCGGCTGATCGCCGTGCGGACGCTCACGGTCACCCTCAACGCGGCCCTCGACGTCACCTACCCGGTCGACCGGCTCGCCGCGGGCACCACCCACCGCGTCGGCGCGCCCGCCGTCCGCGCGGGCGGCAAGGGCGTCAACGTCGCCAGGGTGCTGCGGCGGCTCGGCGTGGACGCCGTCGCGACCGGGCTGGTGGGCGGCTGCTCGGGCGCGCGGCTGACGGCCGACCTCGCCGACGCGGACGTTCCCGAGGCGATGTTCCCGATCGCGGGGGAGACCCGCCGGACGGTGGCGGTCGTCGAGGGGTCCGGTGAGGCGACGGTGTTCGCCGAGCCGGGACCGAGCGTCACCGGGCCGGAGTGGGCCGGGTTCGTCCGCCACTACCGCGCGCTGCTGGCCGGGGTCGACCTCGTGGTGCTCTCCGGCTCGCTGCCGAGGGGGGTCCCGCCGGACGCCTACGCCACCCTCGTGCGGGCCTGCGACGTGCCGGTGCTGCTGGACGCCGACGGCCCGCCCCTGGCGGCCGGAGCCGCGGCCGGACCCGCGGTGATCACCCCGAACAGGCTGGAGCTGCGAGCGGCCACCGACCTGGACCCGTTGGCGCTCGGCGCGGACGCCGCGCTCGTGTCCGACGGCCCCGCCGGGATGACCGCCTACACCCGCGCCGGGGTGTGGACCGCGACGCCGCCCGAGCGGGTCGTCGGCAACCCGACCGGCGCCGGGGACGCGGCCGTGGCCGCGCTGGTCGCCTGCTGGCACCTGCCGTGGCCCGAGCGCCTCGCGAACGCGGTCGCGCTGTCGGCCGCCGCCGTGCGCTCCCCGCTGGCCGGGGACTTCGACAGGGACTTCTACGAGAGCCGCAAGGCGTCCGTTCTGCCGCGACGAGTCACCGAGGACTAGAAGATGCCACTGGTTCCGCTCCGGGAGGTGCTCGGCAGGTCCGCGCCCACCGCCGCGTTCAACGTGATCCAGATCGAGCACGCGGAGGCCATCGCCGCCGCCGCGGAGGACACGGGAGCGCCCGTGGTGCTCCAGATCAGCGAGAACGCCGTCCGCTACCACGGTTCCCTCGCGCCGATCGGCCGCGCCGCGCTCGCCATCGCCGCCGCCGCGTCGGCACCCGTGGCCGTGCACCTCGACCACGCCACGTCGGAGGACCTCGTCCGCGAGGCCGTCGACCTCGGCTTCGGCTCGGTGATGTTCGACGGGTCCGCGCTCGCGCACGACGAGAACGTCGCCCGCACCGCCGAGGTGGTGCGCCGCTGCCACGGGCGCGGTGTCGCGGTGGAGGCCGAACTCGGGGAGGTCGGCGGGAAGAACGGCGTCCACGAACCGGGCGCGCGCACCGACCCCCACGACGCCGCCCGGTACGTCGCGGCCACCGGGGTGGACGCGCTCGCCGTGGCGGTCGGCTCGTCGCACGCGATGCTGACCCGCGACGCCGCCCTGGACTTCGACCTCATCGCCCTGCTGCACGCCGCGGTCCCGGTGCCCCTGGTGCTGCACGGCTCGTCGGGGGTGTCCGACGAGCACCTGGCCCGAGCGGTCCGCGCGGGGATGCGGAAGATCAACATCGCGACCCAGCTGAACAAGTACTTCACCGCGGCGATCAGGGCCGGTCTGGGCGACGACCCCGTGCTCGTCGACCCCCGGCGCTACCTGGGCGCCGGACGGGAAGCCATGACCGCCGAGGTCGCTCGGCTCATCCGCGTACTGGAAGGTCGGTAGATGGTCACCATCGCGTTCGTGGGCGCGGGCTCCGTCGAGTTCACCCGCCAGCTCCTCCGCGACCTCCTGTCGTTCCCCGAACTCGCCGACGCGACGATCGCCCTGCACGACATCGACGGCGAACGGCTCGCGGTCGCCGAGGCGCTGGCCCGCCACACCGCCGAGCAGTGCGGCGCGACACCCCGCGTCCTGGCGTCGTCGTCCCGCCGGGAGGCGCTGGACGGCGCGGACTTCGTGATCAACATGGTCGCGGTCGGCGGCCACGCCGCCACCCTCACCGACTTCGACGTGCCCGAGTCGTTCGGGATCAGGCAGACGATCGGCGACACCCTCGGCATCGGCGGCATCTTCCGGGCCCTGCGCACGTTCCCCCTGCTCGACGGGCTGGCCGCCGACGTCCTCGCGGTCTGCCCCGACGCGTGGCTGCTCAACTACACCAACCCGATGGCGATGAACCTCCAGTACCTGGCCGCCACCGCGCCGCGGGTGAGGGCCGTCGGGCTGTGCCACTCGGTCCACTGGACCGTCCGCGACCTCAGCGCGCTCGTCGGGGTCCCGCACGAGGAGGTCGACGTCCTGTCCGCGGGCGTCAACCACCAGGCCTGGATCCTGCGCTGGGAACACGGGGGCCGCGACCTCTACCCGGCGCTCGACGCCGCGATCGAGGCCGACCCCGAGCTGGCCCGGCGGGTGCGCGTGGACCTCTACCGCCGCCTCGGCCGCTACCCGACGGAGACCAGCGAGCACTCCTCCGAGTACGTGCCCTGGTACCTGCGGCACGACTCCGAGGTCGAGCGGCTGCGCATCCCCGTGCGCGACTACGTCGGGACCAGCGCGGCGAACCTCGCCGAGTACGAGGGGCTGCGCGACCGGATCGCCGCGGGTGGCGCGCCGCCGCCGGTCCCGGACGAGGACGCCGTCGAGTACGCGCCGCAGGTCGTGCACAGCCTGGTCACGGGCGTGCGCCGGACCATCCAGGTGACCACCGCCAACCACGGCCTGATCGACAACCTGCCCGCCGGAGCGGCGGTGGAGGTGCCCGCCACGCTCGACCGGCTGGGCGTGCACCCGCACCGCGTCGGCGCGCTGCCGCCGCAGCTGGCCGCGCTCAACCGGAGCTTCCTCTCCGTGGTGGAGCTGACCGTGGCCGCGGCGGTGCTGGGCGACCCCGCCCACGTCCGCCACGCGGCGATGAGCGATCCGGCGACCGCCGCCGCCCTCACCCTCGACGAGATCTGGGACCTGTGCGCGGCGATGACCGCCGCGCACGGCGACCTGCTGCCCCCGGCCCTGCGGGGGACGTGATGCTCGACCTGCTGGTCATCGGGGACGCCAACCCCGACGTGCTGGTCTCGGGCGCTCCCGACCAGCCGCCGTACGGCCAGGCCGAGACGCTGGTGGAGCACGGTCTGCTCGCGCTCGGCGGGTCGGCCGCGATCGTCGCGCACGGCGCCGCGAAGCTCGGCCTCGCCACCGGTCTGGCCGCGATGGTCGGCCGGGACCCCGCCGGTGACTTCGTGCTGGACGTCCTCTCCTCGGCGGGCGTGGACGTCAGCGCGTGCGTCCGGCACGACGCGCTGCCCACCGCGCTCACCGTCTGCCTGAACCGCGGGGGAGGGGACCGGGCGATCCTGACGGCGCCCGGCTGCCTCCCGGAGTTCGGCCCCGACCACGTCCGCCTCGTCCCGGCGCGGCACGTGCACTCGGCGTCCTACTTCCTCCAGCCCCGCCTGGCCGCCGGTCTGCCCGAGCTGTTCCGCGCGGTGCTGGCGTCCGGCGCGTCGACCTCGCTCGACACCAACCACGACCCGTCCGGGCGGTGGCGGCTCGCGCCCGGCCTGCTCGCGGCGAGCACGTTCGTCCTGCCCAACGAGGCGGAGGCGGTGGCGCTGAGCGGCGCGGACGGCGTCGACGACGCCCTGGTGGCGCTGGCCGCCGCGGGTCCGTCGCCGGTGGTCAAGGTCGGCGGGCGCGGCTGCGTGGCGCTGCACGCGGGCACCACGATCACCGCGCGGCCACCGGCGCGCGACCCGGTGGACACGGTGGGCGCGGGCGACTCGTTCGACGCCGGTTTCCTCGCGGGGTGGCTCGACCGAGGGGACGTCCGGCACGCCCTCGCGCTCGGCTGCGCCGGGGGCGCGCTGTCGACCCGCGGCGCGGGCGGCACCGCGACGCAGCCGACCATGGCCGAGGCGATCGAGCTGGCCCGCCTGGTCGCGGTGATCTGACCGATAGCGAGCACCGACGGTGCGTGTTTCGGCTCCAGGGGCGACGATACGGGCATTCGCCATGAACTATGGTGAGCGAATGCGTCAGCAACAGCGCCTTTCCGCCATCCTTGAACGGCTGGCGGACACCGGTTCGGTGAGCGTCGTCGACCTCTCCAGCGACCTGGGGGCGTCCGTCGCCTCGATCCGGCGCGACCTCCAGTCGTTGGAGGAGCAGCAGTTGCTCAAGCGCACCCACGGCGGCGCCATCGCCGCCGAGGTCATCTACGAGCTGCCGATGCGCTACCGGGTCGGCCGCCGCGAGCAGGAGAAGCGGCAGATCGCGGAGGCCGCCGCCCTGCGGGTCGACGAGTCCGTGCACTCCGTGGGCCTCAACGGCGGCACGACCACCACCGAACTCGCCCGCCTGCTCGCCACCGGCCGGTCGCTGAAGGTCGTGACCAACGCGCTCAACATCGCCGCCGACCTGTCCGTCCGCCCGATGATCGACCTGGTGGTCACCGGCGGTGGCGTCCGCCCCGAGACCTACGAGCTGGTGGGCCCGATCGCCGACCGCGCCCTGTCCGGCATCAGCCTCGACGTGGTGTTCCTCGGCGTGGACGGCATCGACGTGCGCGGCGGCATCAGCACGCACGACTCGGTGGAAGCGCAGACCGACCACTGCCTGATGAAGACCGCCGACCAGGTGATCGTCCTCGCGGACGGCTCGAAGATCGGCAAGCGGGCGTTCTCCCGCATCGCGGACATCAGCGAGGTGACCGTCGTGATCACCGATTCGAGCGCGTCACCCGAGGGCGTGGACCGGCTCCGCGCGGCGGGCGTGGAGGTCGTGGTCGTCTGACTTGCTAAGTGGCGGGCCCCGCCATATCGTGACCGAGTGGAAACGGCGGACCCCGCCGTTTGCTGTCGAGTCCCGAGGAGCACCATGTCCGCAGAGTCCGCACCCGTCCTGGTCACCGGCGCCACCGGCAGGCAGGGCGGGGCCACCGCCCGAGCCCTGCTCGCCGCGGGCGTCCCCGTCCGCGCTCTCGTCCGCGACCCGGCCACCGAGCGCGCGAAGGCCGTCGAGGCGCTCGGCGTCGAACTGGTCGTGGGCGACCTGCTCGACCACGACTCCGTCGTCCGAGCGGCCAAGGGCGCCCGCGCCGTGTTCTCCGTGCAGATGCCCGCCTTCACCGGGCAGGGCTTCGACCACGACGACGAGATCACCCAGGGCACCACCCTCGTCGAGGCCGCGAGAGCCGCCGGGGTGCCGCAGTTCGTGCACACCTCCGTCACCGGTGCGGGCCGGCACACCGAGGCCCCCGGCTGGGCCGAAGGCCGCTGGGCGTTGATGGAGCCGACCTTCGGCGCCAAGAGCGCGATCCAGGACCGGGTCCGCGAAGCCGGCTTCCCGCACTGGACGATCCTCAAGCCGGGCTTCTTCATGGAGAACTTCCTCCCGTCCCTGGCGTTCCTGTTCCCCCGAGGCATCGAGGGCGGACTCGTCAGCGTTCTGCGCCCCGAGACCCGGCTGTCGCTGGTCGCCACGCACGACATCGGTGTCGCGGCCGCCGCGGCCATCGCCGACCCGGAGCGCTTCGACCGCGTCGAACTGGAGCTGGCGGGCGAGTACCTGTCGATGACCGAGATCGCCGAGGTCCTCTCCCGAGTGCTGGGCACGCCGCTGCCCGCCCCGACCATGACGGTCGAGGAGGCCCTCGCCGCCGGGATGCCGCCGATGGGCGCCTCGCACGAGTGGATGAACGTGGAGGGCCAGCCCGCCCGTCCGGAGTTCGCGCGGGAGTTCGGCATCCCCCTCACCAGCTTCGAGACCTGGGCGAGGGAGCACATGCACGCCACGGCCTGACCCGTTCCCGTGCGGTCGGAAGGGAGGTTCGGGTCCGTTGTCCCGAACGGACCCGACCACCCCTTCCGACCGCCTCGGTCACGCCGCCGGTCTGCGCACCGCGTTGTGCAGCGGTCTTCGCCGCGGATCGATGAACGCGGGCGGGATGAAGTGCGGAAGTCCGCTCTCCATCCGGACCTCCCACTCGCTGCGGTGGACCAGGGTGTGGTGCCTGCGGCACAGCAGCACCAGGTTGTCGATGCTCGTGGGACCGCCCCGGTGCCACTCCACGACGTGGTGGGCGTCGGCCCAGTTCGGCGGCCGGTCGCACATCGGGAACGCGCAGCCGCCGTCTCGCAGGTGCAGCGCGCGCCGCAGGTGCGGGGTCAGCCTGCGCGACATCCGACCGATGTCCAGCACCTCGCCCTCCCCGCCCAGCACCACGGGGATGATCCCCGCGCCGCACGCGATCCGGCGGGCCTCGGACGCGCTGATCACGCTGGAGCCGCCGAGGACCGCCGTGCCGATCCCGGACACCAGGGTCTGGTGGTCGACGGTCACGGTGACGTGGGGCCGTTCCCCGGCCTCGGTCGGCAGGTGCGGCGAGCGCGACGCCAGGTCGAGCACGTCGGCCAGCGCGTCGCCCTGGCGTTCGGGCAGGGTGCGGGTGTCGGGACCGGCGGCGTCCGGGGCGTGCGGCTTCGCCAGCGGTCCGATCAGCGCCCGCAGCAGCTCGCCCTGCTCGTACCCCAGTCGGCCGCTGAACTCCACCCGGCCGTCGAGCTTGGTCCGCAGGTGCAGCAGGTTCACCGGCTGGGCCGGCTCCCGGTCGTCCGGCTCGCGCCCGTCCTGGTCGACGCGCGCCCGGATGCCCGCCGCCACCGCCCGCACCCCGGCGGGCTCGGCGGACCGGGCGACGTCGACCAGGATCCGCTCCGCCTCGGCGGGCAGCGACGCCATCGCGCCGACCAGCACGTCCAGGTGCGCGGGTGACAGCGCGCCCTCGGCCACCGCGACCGCCGCCACGGGCAGCGGGGCGGCGACGACGGCACCGGTCGGCGTCGTGGACGGGAACAGCGCGGCGGCCTGGGCCACCCACCGCTTCGCCTCGCCGGTGTCGACCCTCGCGACGTGCTTGACCAGCTCCGCCAGGCTCCGGTACCCGGCGCGCGCCTCCAGGCCGCGGGACCTGGCCTCGGCCAGCACCGCCAGGACGGACGCGTGGGCGGACCGGGCGCGCTCGACACCGACGCGCAGGGCTTCCACCAGCCCCGCGTCGTCCAGGAGTGCCAATCCGGTCATGTCACGATCGTATAACGGCCGTCGCCATCGGGCCCGGCGAACAGTCCGCGTTCGCCGGTTCTACCGGGTGAATCCTGGATCGTGGCGTCCGTTCGGGTTGGAGAGCGGTCAGCCACCCCCCTTGATGTTGGCGAGGGCGATCTCCGCGACGTGCTTCGACACCGCGCACGGTGCGGTGTAGTCGGCGGAGGCCTGGTCGTCCACGTCCACCTCGATCTCGAACGCGGCGCCGTCGGCGATGCCGACGACGGTCGAGCAGGTGCCGGTGGTGCCCTGGGCGGTGTCGCGGTCGACCGCCGGGTAGGCGGCGACCTCGGTGGGCTTGAAGTAGGGGAACGCCTCCTTGGCGGCGTACACCCGCGCCAGCCCCTGCGACTCGCCGAACAGCGAGATGCCGATGGTCGTGGCCTTCCCGTCGGTCCACCGGCAGCGGGCGGTGAACTGCTCCGGGTCCGGTGCCCCCGGCGCGGTGATGCCCAGCGAGCCGAGCTGGTCGACCCCGAACACCCGGCACGGCTTGCCGGTGAACCCGGCCATGCTCAGCGGTGGGACTTCGAGCTTCGGCACGTCGCTCCTGGAAGCGGCGGTGGACGCGGACGCGCAGGCGGACAGGGCGCCCGCCGCGGTGACGGCGATCGCGAGGTTCGCGAACTTCACGGTTCTCACCTCCGGGTGGTCCCGCTGAGTCCTACGGACCCCGAACGCCCCCGGTTCAGTTCCCGGCCGCCGCGCGGGCCCGCAGCCCGAGCACCACGTCCACGACCAGGAACGCCACCAGGCTCGTCCCCAGCAGCGGCACGAACCACCCGACCAGGCCCGCGACCACCAGCAGCACCAGCACCGACGGAGTGGACGCCTTCCGCCACTGGCCCCGCGCGACCGGCTTCCCGAACGCCACCGCGGTCGCCCGCACCGGCCTGCGCCGCCACCACATCCGGTACCCGAGCACGACCAGCACCACCAGGCCGAGCCCGACGGCCAGCAGCAGCACCTGGTTCGGCCACCCGAACAGCACGCCCGTGTGCGCGTCGACGCCCCACCGCGCCAGCTTCGCCGCCACCGGGTAGTCGGCGAACCGCACCGACCCCACCACCGAGCCCGAAGCGCCGTCGACGGCCACGGCGTCGACCTGGGTCGGCCACCCGCGCTCGACCTCGGTCACCTCCCACGGCTCGCCGGGCCCGTCCGGCAACCCGATCTCCAGCGCGCCCGCGTCGATCCCGGCCGCACGGGCGGAGGCGAGCACGTCGTCCACCCGGTCCGCGGCGTGACCGGCGTGCTCGCCCCCGCCGCCGGTCCGGAGCGACGGCGGGGCCCAGCCCAGCGCCGACCGCACCGCCGCGACGTTCCCGCCCGCGTACGCCGACCACGCGAGACCGGTGGCCGACAGGAACACCGCGCCCAGCAGCACCCACATCCCGAGGACGCCGTGCACCCCGAGCGAGCGCCGCCGCCCGCGGGTCGCGCGGGACCGGGTGAGCCACAGCACGGCGCCGCCGAGCGCGACCACCCACAGCCACGACGCGGCGAGTTCGCTGTACAGCCTGCCGGGTTCGCCCAGCAGGAGGTTGCGGTGCACCTGGTCCAGCGCGGTCCGCAGCGGCAGCACGCCGCTCGTGCCGGACGCCACGAGCGAACCGGTGACCCGGCCGGTGCCGGGGTCGACGAACACCGCCCGCCGCTCCGACCCGCCGAGACCGGGTTCGGTGAACAGGACCCGTGTGGTGTCACCGGGTTCGGGCGCGGGGCGCACGGCGACGAGCGAGCCCGTCGGGTTGGTCGCCCTGGCGGCGAGCACCTGCTCGGCCAGCGGGAGCGGACGGCTGCTCACGGGGACCGACAGCTCACCGTGGTAGAGCCAGGACTCGAGCTGCGGGGTCAGCGCGTAGAGGACACCGGTGAGCGCGGCGACCAGCACGAACGGGCCGACCAGCACGCCCGCGTAGAAGTGGCAGCGGAGCACGAGGCCGCGCAGGCCCGTGGTGGACTGGACGACCTGGTCCGAGGTCGTGGTCATGGGTTCTCCAGGGCGTGGCACGGGAGTGCGGGGGTGTGGTGCGCGCACCGCGCTGCGGCCGTCGACCTGGGGTCGACGGCTCGGGTGGAGGGGGTTCAGCGGGTGGCGGGGGGACCGCGGCGGGTCGGCCCGCCGCCCCGCGCGACCCCGGACACGGGCGACCGCGCCGACTCGGCCACGACGGTCCTCAGCGGACCGGTGACCGGGACGGGGCCCAGCTTCCGCGGCAGCACCGACGCCAGCGCCGCGGTCACCGCGAACACCGCGCGCTCGGCGCCCGCGAGCACCGCCACGACGGCCAGCGTCGCCAGCACGTGCGCGACCGGCATGAGCGGACCGGAGTCGAACGGCTGCGCGCCGTGGTCGTGCGCCCGCGCCGCGGCGAGCGACATCAGCAGGTGCATGGCGAACTGGCCCGCGCCCACCAGCGCGAGGATCTGCGCCGGACCGCGTTCCCGGCCGCCCAGCGCGGAGGCCGCCGCGGCCAGCAGGAGCACGGGCAGCACCACGAGTCCCGCGCCCGGCAGGGCACCGTTCGCCTCGACGTGCGCGACCACCGCCAACGCCCCGGTCGCGGCTCCCGCGACCCCACCGCGCAGCAGCCTCCCGGCGCCGCTGGTGGGTGGGAGCAAGGTCATGACCGGAGACCCTAGCCAGGGAAGACGCCCCGCATAAGGGGGCTGGTCCCCCGGTGGTTCGGAAAAGTGTCGGACCGTCCGGATAGTCTCCCAGTACCGCCCATCGCAAGCGCGTCCGCAACCCACGACCGGGAGATTGACCCTGTGACTGCCGAGACCCTCTACGGGGCCGATGACCTGACACACCTGGAGGGTCTGGAAGCGGTCCGCAAACGACCCGGCATGTACATCGGGTCCACCGACAGCCGCGGCATCAACCACCTCTTCACCGAGGTGGTCGACAACTCGACCGACGAGGGGATCGCGGGCCACGCCACGCGGATCGTCGTGACGCTGCACGCGGACGGCAGCGTCCAGGTCGACGACGACGGCCGCGGCATCCCCACCGGTGTGCACGCGAAGTCCGGTCTGTCCGGTGTCGAGCTGGTGCTGACCAGGCTGCACGCGGGCGGCAAGTTCGGCGGCTCGGGCTACAAGACCTCCGGCGGTCTGCACGGCGTCGGCGCGTCGGCGGTCAACGCCCTGTCCCACCGGTTCGACGTCACGGTCAAGCGCGACGGCAAGGTCCACCAGATGTCGTTCGCGCACGGCGTTCCCGCCGTGTTCGACGGTCCCGGCCCGAAGGCCCCGTTCACCCGCCAGTCCGGCCTCCAGATCACCGGCCGGATGAAGCGCGGCGAGTCGACCGGCACGTCCATCCGGTACTGGTACGACTCCCGGTACTTCGAGAACGGCTCGTCGCTGGACGTCGAGGCCGTGCGCTCGAAGCTGCGCAACACCGCGTTCCTGGTGCCCGGCGTCACCTACGTCCTGCGCCACGCGATCGAGGACTCGATCGGCGAGGAGACGTTCCACTATCCCAACGGCCTCGCCGACATGGTCGACTTCCTCGCCCCGGCGGGCGACAAGGCCGTGTCGGGCACGCTGCTGGTCAACGGCGCGGGCACCTACCAGGAGAACGCGGCCGACCAGAACGGCGTCATGCGGTCCAAAGTGGAGCGCCACGCCGAGGTCGAGGTCGCGCTCCGCTGGGGCACCGGGTACGAGCGGTCCGTCGAGTGCTTCACCAACACGATCCGCAACGTGCACGGCGGCACCCACCGCCGCGGCTTCGACCGCGCGGTCGTGAAGGCCCTGCACGACGCCATCTCCAAGACCCGCGGCCTGCTCAAGGCCAAGGAGGACATGCCGACCCTGGACGACGTCCTGGAGGGCATGACGGCCGTCATCCACGTCCGCATCCCCGAGCCCCAGTTCACCTCGCAGACCAAGGACGAGCTGTCCACCGCGGGCATCACCAAGGTCATCCAGGCCGTCGTCGAGAAGTACCTCCGGGCGTGGACCGAGGACAAGAGGACCAAGCTGGAGGCGAAGGTCGTGCTCCAGAAGGTCGTCGACGCCTCGCGCGTGCGGCTGACCCAGAAGCAGCAGAAGGACGCGGCCCGCCGCAAGACCGCGCTGGAGGGCGCGTCGATGCCGCCGAAGCTGGTCGACTGCCGCGCGACGGGCGTGTCCCGCAGCGAGCTGTTCCTGGTGGAGGGTGACAGCGCGCTGGGCTGCTTCACCGGCGACACGATGGTCGCGATGGCGTTCGGCCGCCCGAGGTCGTTCGCCGACCTCGTCGCGGACTGGGCGTTCGGCATCACCCACTACGGCTACGCCACCACCGAGACCGGGCACGTCGTCGTGGCCCCGCTGCTGGAGCCGAGGCTGACCCGCTTCATGGCGCCGCTGGTCCGGGTGACGCTCGACAACGGCGAGGCGGTCCGCTGCACCCCCGACCACCTGTTCCGGCTGCGCGACGGCTCCTACCGGCGGGCGGACGAACTCGTCGTCGGCCAGTCGCTGATGCCGCTGTACCGCTCGTCGTCCATTGTGGACGGAACGAGGCCGGTCTGGATGAACGACACCGAGATCTGGGCGCTGCCCCGCCTCGACTCGCACCCGTCGCTGTCCGGCACGCTCGACTCGCCCGGCGACGGCCGCGCGCCGGTCAACCACCAGGTCCAGTCGGTGGAGGTGCTGGAGGAGGTCGCCGACGTCTACGACCTCACCGTCGAGCACCACCACAACTTCGCGCTGGAGAACGGCGTGTTCGTGCACAACAGCGCCCGCATGGCGCGGGTGTCGGAGTACCAGGCGCTGCTGCCGCTGCGCGGCAAGATCCTCAACGTGCAGAAGGCGAGCCTGGGCGACACGCTGCGCAACGCCGAGATCGCCTCGATCGTCCAGGTGCTCGGCGCGGGCACCGGCCGCACGTTCGACCTGGCCGCGATGCGCTACGGCCGGGTGATCCTGATGGCGGACGCCGACGTCGACGGCTCGCACATCCGGACGCTGCTGATCACGCTGTTCGCCAAGTACATGCGCCCGGTCATCGAGGACGGGCGGCTCTACGCCGCGATGCCGCCGCTGCACAAGGTCGTGACCAGGGGCCGCAACCCGGAGACCCGCTTCACGTTCACCCAGCGCGAGATGGAGCAGACGGTCGCCCGCCTGGAGAAGGCGGGCAAGCAGATCGTCACCCCGGTGCCCCGGTTCAAGGGCCTCGGCGAGATGGACGCGGACGAACTGTGGGACACCACGATGAACCCGGCCACCCGCTCCGTCCGCCGCATCACCATCGACGACGCCGAGGCGGCCGAGTCGGCACTGGAACTGCTGATGGGCGAGAAGGTCGAACCGCGCCGCGCGTGGCTGGTGGAGTCGTCCTCCCGCGTCGACCAGTCGGCCATCGACCTCTGACCACCACGAACCCGTAGAGAGAGCGCTCAGCCATGGCACGCCGCAAAGGCCCGACGACCAAGGTCGACCCCTCCGCCTTCGACCAGGCGGGCGCGAACGTGGTCGACAACCCGCTCAAGTCCGAGATCGAGGACTCGTACCTGGAGTACGCGTACTCGGTCATCCACTCGCGCGCCCTCCCGGACGCGCGGGACGGGCTCAAGCCCGTGCACCGCCGCATCCTGTACTCGATGAACGAGCAGGGCTACCGGCCGACGCACGCGTACGTGAAGTCCGCCCGCGTGGTCGGCGACTGCTTCGTGCGCGGCGCGCTGGTGTCGACGCCCGAGGGCCTGCGGCCGATCGAGACCATCGAGGTCGGCGACCACGTCCTCGACCCGGCCGGTGTCCCGGTCCCCGTCGTGCGGGTCTACGAGAACCCGGTCTCCGAACTGGTGCGCGTCACGTGGGCCACCGGTCAGAGCATGGTCGTCACGCCCGGTCAGCGCTTCCGCACCCTCGACGACGACCTGGCGCCCCGCTGGACCGCCGCCCGCGACCTCGCGGGCAAGCTCACCGCGGGCTACGGCACGGCCCGCTGGGCCGCGACCGCACCGTGCGCCGACGCCCTCCCGTACGTGCGGGCGCTGGTCCTCGCGTGCGGCGAGGTCGTCGAGGGCGCCGCGGTGGTCTCGTCCACCGACAGCACCGTGATCGACATCGCCCACGGCTGGGCGATCGGCGCGGACGTCGAGACCACCCGCGAGAAGCACGAGGACCCCGAGCGGCACGTCCTCACCATCCCCGGTCTCGGCGCGACCGACCTCGCCGAGGTGCTGGCCGACCGCGCGTCCTGGGTGCCGTTCCTGGCCGGGCTGCTCGACGCCGCGGGCTCCGCGTCCGCGCACGGCGTCGTGCTCCCCGCCGAGGCCCGCCCGTTCCTGGCCGACCTCGGTTTCCGCGCCACGTCCCACGACGCCGGCCTCCTGGTCGTCGGCGCCGACGCCGCCGCGCTGGCCGAGGCGCTGCTGCCGTGGTCCCGCACCGAGGGCCTGCGCGCCGTGCCCGCCCCGCCCGCCGCCCGCCCGTCCCTGCTGCCCGGCTGGTCGCTGACCGGCGTCCGCTCGGTCGAGCCGGTCACCCGCGACACGACCTACGACATCCAGGTCGGCGCCGAGGAGCACGCGTTCGTCGTCGAGGGCCAGGTCGTCCACAACTGCATGGGCAAGTACCACCCGCACGGCGACACCGCCATCTACGACGCGATGGTCCGCCTCGCGCAGGACTTCTCGCTGAACACGCCGCTGGTCGACGGGCACGGCAACTTCGGCAGCCCGGACGA
Source organism: Umezawaea sp. (assembly GCF_036375055.1). Taxonomy (GTDB): domain Bacteria; phylum Actinomycetota; class Actinomycetes; order Mycobacteriales; family Pseudonocardiaceae; genus Umezawaea. The sequence continues at coordinate 77,944 of NZ_DASUSQ010000004.1, read as the reverse complement.
CGGACCGGCGGCGTCGAGGTACTGCGTCGTCGGCGACACCCGCGTTCGCCTCGCGAACGGTTCGACCCCGCGCATCGCGGACCTGGTCAACCTGCCCGCGGACTCCGAGGCGGATGCCGACTTCGAGGTCCTCGACAAGGACGGCAAGGCCGTTCGGGTCACCAAGGTGTTCAACTCGGGGGTCCACCCGACGCTGCGCATCCGCACCAGGGCGGGCTTCTCGATCCGGGGTAGCGAGAACCACCTGGTCCTGTGCTTGGAAGCACCGATGGGTGTCCCGCTCTTCCAATGGCGGAGGCTGGACGAGGTCCAGCCGGGCGCCGTCGTGTGCGTCGCGCGGAACGCCTGGTCGGAGGTCATCCCGACGGCCGACGAGTACGTGCTCGGAGTTCTCGGCGGCGCCTGGGTCTCCGAAGGGTGGGCCGACGGGAACCGCGCGGGCTTCAGCCACACCGACGAGCACTACTTCGGTGAGGTGATGCACGCCTACGACCAGGTCGTGGGTGGTCAGCGCTACGTCTCGGAACGTCACACCGGTCAGGACCGCGAGCGGATCCAGGAACTCGACATCCAGGACCACGCGGGTGGCATGGAGGCGTTCCGCCGCAGTCCGCTGGCGGAGTTCATCGGTCACCAGGCCAGGGACAAGTTCGTCCCCGAGTTCGTGTGGAACGGTGGTTGGGGGGTCAAACGAGCGTTCCTGATGGCCGCGTTCGAAGGTGACGGGGGTGTTCGGGACGCCAAGGACGGGTTCACCGTCCAGTACTCCACGTACAGCGAACGGCTGGCGAACGAGCTCCACGAGATGCTCGCCGAGTTCGGTGTCATCGCGCGGCACCGCGAGTACACCCGTGCGAGGGGTGCGGTGGAACACCGCCTCGTCATCTCCGGTCCTCGCGACGTCCGCGCCTTCGTCTCCCGCGTCGGGTTCCTCAGGACGAAGCAGGCGGAGGTGCGGGAGCTGCTGGAGCGCTCGCCCCTGCGTCCGCACCGGCCGAGCCGGGAGAGCGTTCCGTTCGTAGCCGACTTCGTGCGCGGCGCGCTGGACCTCGACCGTGGCGGCAGCGGCCGCGAGTGGCTCACGCGGCACAAGTTCGACCGTGTGGAACGTTGGGAGACCGAACGGCTCCGGATCATCGACCGGATCGAGGATCCGGAGGTGCTCGCGACGATCCTGCCGATCATGGATTCCGGTTACCGGTTCGAGACCGTCACCGAGGTGGAGCCGTGCGACCCGGCCGAGGTGTACTCGGTTCGAGTCGACTCCGAGGACCACTCGTTCCTCGCGGGTGGGTTCGTGAACCACAACACCGAGGCCCGCATGTCGCAGGCCGCGATGCTGCTCGTCGGGGAGCTGGGCGAGGACACGATCGACTTCCGGCCCAACTACGACGGGTCGCTGCTCGAACCGTCGGTGTTGCCGGCCGCGTTCCCCAACCTGCTGGTGAACGGCACGTCCGGCATCGCGGTCGGCATGGCGACGAACATGATCCCGCACAACCTGGGCGAGGTCGTGGCGGCGGCCCGGTGGCTGATCACGCACCCGGACGCCACGCTCGACAAGCTGATGGAGTTCGTGCCCGGTCCCGACCTCCCGACCGGTGGGGCGCTGCTGGGGCTGGACGAGGTGCGCAAGGCCTACGAGACCGGGCGCGGTGTCGTGCGGATGCGCGCCAAGGTCGAGATCGGGCCGCTGGAGGGCAGTCGCGGCAGGCAGGCGATCACGGTCACCGAGCTGCCGTACGGCGTCGGGTCCGAGCGGATCATCGAGAAGATCACCGACGAGGTGAACAAGTCCAAGCGGCTGTCGGGCATCGCGGACGTCAAGGACCTCACCGACCGCGAGAACGGCATCCGGCTGGTCGTCGAGTGCAAGGTCGGCGTGAACCCGCAGGCGCTGCTGGCCGACCTGTACCGGCTGACGCCGATGGAGCAGTCGTTCGGCATCAACAACCTGGTGCTGGTCGAGGGCCAGCCGCAGACGCTGGGGCTGAAGGCGCTGCTGGAGGTGTTCCTCGCCCACCGCTACGACGTGGTGACGCGGCGGACGAGGTTCCGCCGCCGCAAGCGCGAGGACCGGCTGCACCTGGTCGAGGGGCTGCTCAAGGCCCTGCTGGACATCGACAAGGTCATCAGGCTGATCCGCGACAGCGAGAACGCGCAGGCCGCGAAGGACGGCCTGATGAAGCGGTTCAGGCTCTCGGAGATCCAGGCGACCTACATCCTGGACACGCCGCTGCGCAGGCTCACCAAGTTCGACCGGATCGAGCTGGAGGGCGAGCAGGAGCGGTTGAGCGCCGAGATCGCCGAGCTCACCAGGATCCTGGACGACCAGTCGGTGCTGAAGAAGCTGGTGTCGACCGAGCTGGCCGCGGTGGCGAAGGAGCTGACGACGGTCCGCCGCACCTCGCTGATCGACGGCGACCTGAAGGAGGTCCTCGCGGCGTCCAAGCCCGCCGGGCCGCTGGAGGTCGCGGACGACCCGTGCCAGGTCATCCTGTCGGCGACGGGGCTGGTGGCGAGGACGGCCGCCGAGTCGGAGGAGGCGTCGGAGGCCAAGCGCCGCAAGGGCCGCACCCGGCACGACGCCGTCGCGGCGGTGGTGCACTCGACGGCCCGCGGCCAGATCCTGCTGGTGACGAACCTCGGTCGGGCGTTCAAGACGGACGTGCTGCCGCTGCCGGTGCTGCCGGAGCAGATCGGCACGGTGTCGCTCAGCGGCGGGATGGCCGCGAGCGAGCTGCTGCCGCTGGAGAAGGGCGAGAAGGTCGTCGGCATCGCGCCGCTGGGCGAACCCGACCCGGCGTCGCCGGGTCTGGCGATCGGCACGCGGCAGGGCGTGGTGAAGGTGTGCGCGCCGGAGTGGCCGGTGCGGTCGGACGAGTTCGAGGTCATCAGCCTCAAGGAGGGCGACGAGATCGTCGGCGCCACCTGGCTGGTCGACGGCACGGAGACGCTCGCGTTCGTCACGTCGGACTCGTCGCTGCTGCGGTACGCGGCGTCGCTGGTGCGGCCGCAGGGCCTCAAGGGCGGCGGCATGGCCGGGATCAACGTGTCGGCGGGGGCGCGGGTGGTGTTCTTCGGCGCCGTCCGCACGGACGACGAGGCGCACGGCGAGCCGATGGTGGTGACGTCGAGCGGGCAGAGCGTGAAGGTGACGCCGTTCAGCGAGTACCCCGCGAAGGGCAGGGCGACCGGTGGTGTGCGGTCGCAGCGGTTCCTGCGGGGCGAGACCGAGCTGGTGCTGGCGTGGATCGGACCGCGTCCGGCAGGCGCGTCGAAGAACGGTGTGCCGGTGGAGCTGCCCGAGGTCGAGCAGAGGCGGGACGGGTCCGGGGCGCCGCACCCCGGTCCGGACGTCGTGGGGCACGTGATCGAGCGGGGCTGAGGCCGGGAGGAGCGGGATGAGCCGGATCAACGACGTCGGGGGGATGCAGGGCTTCCCGCCGATCGAGCAGGAGCTGGACGAGCCGCCGTTCCACTCCGACTGGGAGGCGCACGTGTTCGCGATGAACCGCGCGCTCATCGGTCGCGGGGTCTACAACCTGGACGAGTTCCGCGACGCCGTGGAACGGTTGCCGCCTCGGGAGTTCCTGGCGGCCTCGTACTACGAGCGGTGGTTCCACGCGATCACCTCCCTGCTGGTGGCCAAGGGCGTGTGCACGGCTGTGGAGGTCACCGGTGGCTGAGCTGTTCGCGCCGGGGGACCGGGTGCGCACCGCGGCCGGGGACCCGCCGCACCACACCCGGCTGCCGAGGTACGCGCGCGGCGCGGTGGGGACGGTCGTCGAGAGCGAGGGCGTGTTCCCGCTCGCCGACGACCGCGCGCGTGGTCTGCCGGGGGAGCCCGAGGCGGTGTACGCGGTCCGGTTCGCCGCGCGGGACCTGTTCGGCGAGGGCGACCACGACGTCACCGTCGCCCTGTGGGAGAGCTACCTCCGGGCGGTGTCCTGATGGGCGGGGACCACGGCGGCGCGAACGCCGAACTGGCCGCGCGGGTCCGGCACGTGGAGGCGCTGCTGGAGCGGCGCGGGCTGGTGGACGCGCAGGAGCTGGACCGCGCGCTGGAGGCCTTCCTGGCTCGGGCGAACCCGGACAACGGGGCCCGGCTGGTGGCCAGGGCGTGGGTGGACCCCGGTTTCCGCGAGCGCCTCCTGCTGGACGCCAACGCCGCCATCGGGGAGGTGGGCGTGTCCATGGGCGGCGGGTTGCAGGAGCAGCGGCTGAAGGTCGTGGAGAACACCGCGACGAGCCACAACGTGGTGGTCTGCACCCTGTGCTCGTGCTACCCGATCGCGCTGCTGGGGCCGTCTCCCACCTGGTACAAGAGCGAGGCCTACCGGTCGCGGGTGGTGCGCGACCCCCGGTCCGTGCTGGCCGAGTTCGACCTCGTCCTGCCGGACGGCGTGGCGATCGCGGTGTGGGACGCCACCGCGGAGACGCGGTTCGTGGTGCTCCCGCGGCGGCCGGAGGGCACCGAGGGCCTGGACGAGCGCGCTCTGGCCGATCTGGTCACGCGCAACGGGTTGATCGGGGTGGCCGCGGTCTAGTGCTGCGCCGCGTCGGCCACTCCTTCGGCGACGGCGGGGGAGCGGCGCGACGGCCGGACTCCGAGAGGTGTCCGGCCGTCGGGTGTCGTGCCCGCTAGGGGCTCTGGGTGTCGATCAGCCACTGCCCGTTCTGCTGGACCAGCGTGTACACGTGGTTCTCGACCTCGTTGCCGTTGAACGTGACGGCCGCCGCGACGGTGTTCGGCCCCTGCTCGACGACGTTGCTCACCGTGGCGGTGTTCTGGCCCCAGAAGAACGTGTAGTCGGCGAAGGACTTGGCCCTGGCCTGCTTGAAGTTGTCCGTCAGCCGGGCGTACGACGCGGCCTTGTCGGTCTGGAGGACCGCGTAGTAGTCGATGATCGCCTGCGCGGCCGTGGTCTGCGCGGGCGGCGGGGGCGTGGTCGTGGTCGGGGCCGGGGTGGAGGACGAGCTGGTCGTCGTGGTGACGTCGGACTGGGTGGTCTCCGCCGGGGGCTGTTCGGTGACCTGCTGGCTGGTCGTGGTCGGGTTCACCGAGCCGCTGGAGGCGCCGGACGGCGTGTTCTCCCCCGACTTGCCGAGGTTGGCGAACAGGAACGCCGCTCCCACGACGACGAGCAGCAGCACCGTGGCGCCGATCAGACCGAGGACCGCTCGCTTGCGCCGCTTCTGCTCGTCCTCTGTGGACGGTGCGGGCGCCGCCGCCACCGGCTCGGCCGGGGCGGGGGTGGATTCGGGCTCGGTGGGCGCCTCGGCCGCGGGGGCCGGGACCTCCTCGACCGGCGGCGGCGTCGGCTCGGAGATCTCCGCCAGCACGGCCAGCTCCTCGGCGGCCTCGGCCATCGTGGGCCTGGTCTCGGGGTCCGGGTCCAGCAGCCTGAGCAGCACCGGGGTGAGGGTGCCCGCCTTCTCCGGAGGCCGGATCGTGCCCTCCGCCACCCGGTGCAGCTGGGCGATCGAGTTCTCCGAGATGCCGAACGGGGGAGTGCCCTCGACGGCGTTGTACAGCGTCGCGCCCAGCGAGAAGACGTCCGACGGGTAACCGCCGTCCTCGCCCTTGGCGACCTCCGGCGAGAAGAACGCCGGGGTGCCGACAGACCGACCGGTCGCCGTGGCGGTGGCGTCGTCGATCGCGCGCGAGATGCCGAAGTCGGTGATCTTCACCGCGCCGGCGTCACCGAGCAGGACGTTGCCGGGTTTGACGTCCCGGTGCACCACCGACGCCTTGTGCGCGGCGGCGAGCGCGGTGGCGAGCTGCACGCCGATCCGCACCACGTCGTCCACCGGCAGCGGGCCGGTGTCGGCGATCACCGCGGCCAGGCTCCGCGACGGCAGGTACTCCATGATCAGCCAGGGCTGGCCGTCGTCCTCGACGACGTCGTAGACGGCGATCGCGTTGGGGTGCTGCAACCTCGCGGCGATCCTTGCTTCGCGCATGGCGCGGCGACGGGCCTGCTCGCCCTGCTTCTCGTCGAGGTGAGAGGGCAGCAGCAGTTCCTTCACCGCGACGACGCGGTCCAACCGTAGGTCGCGTGCGAGCCAGACCAAGCCCATGGCACCACCGCCCACGCGCTCGGTCAGCTCATAACGCCCGGCGACCCGCCGGTTTTCCTCGCTCACGTGCGACTCCCCGGACTGGCAAACGCTGACGGTAGGGCAATGTTAGTGGGGTACCTCGGAGGCTGATCGAATGAGGCCGACAGAATGGGCTCCGTCGAATCCGCGTGGGAAGGAATCCGGTGTCCGAACAGCCGAACGCGGAGGCCTCGCGCCCCCGGCGCAAGCGGGTCTGGCGTCGTGTCCGCAGGATCGGTTACCTGGTGGTGGCACTGGTGGTGCTGGTCCCGGTCGGTGCCTTCGCGGTCGTGAACCAGGCCGTCGACGTGCCCAGCCCGACCGAGATCTCGGCGCGGCAGCCGAAGTCCGTGCGGATCCTCTACTCCGACGGCACCGAGATGACCACGATCGCGGCAGGCGGCGCCAACCGCGAGTCGATCTCCGGTGAGGTGCGGGACGTCGTGAAGTACGCGGTGCTCGCCGCCGAGCAGCCGGACTACGACAGCTCGTCCGACGTCGACCTCGGCTCCGGCATCGCCAGGCAGTACCTGCGGATGGTGACCGAGGGGAGCGGGGACACCTGGCGCCGCCGGTTCACCGACCTGGTGACCGCGCGCAAGCTGAGCGCCCGCTACGGCAAGGACCTCGTCCTGCGGGGATACCTCGACACCGTCTACTTGGGCCGGACGGCCCACGGGTTCGCGGCGGCGGCGCGGATGTACTACGGCAAGGACGTGCGGGAGCTGACCGGCACCGAGGCCGCGATGATCGCGGGTCTCATCCGGGACCCGGCGCGGTCCGAGGACCGGGCCTACGCCACCGCCCGCTGGGCGGCCGTCGTGGACACCATGGCCGACCGCGGCTGGATCACCCGCGAGTACCGCGACTCCCTGTCGTTCCCCGCGCCGCTGCCGGTGGAGGCGACCCGGATCGCGCCGCCGGAGGGCGCTCGGGAGCTGCTGAGGAACCAGGTCGTGCGGGAGCTGGAGGAGGTCGGCTTCCCGCTGGAGCGCGCCCAGCGGGCGGGGGTCGTCGTCCGCACCACCATCGACCGCCGGGCGCAGCGGGCCGCCGAGGACGCCGTCGACGAGGTGATGGCGGGCCAGCCGGACGTGCTGCGCCAGTCCCTCACCGCGGTGGACCCGACCAGGGGCGCGGTCCGGGCCTACTGGGCGGGCCGGGACGGCGCGGGCCTCGACCACGCGCGCGACACGCTGCGGGAACCCGGCACCGCGTTCACGCCGTTCGCCCTGACCGCCGCGCTCCAGGCGGGGATCGGGATCGGCGAGCCCCTGGACGGCACGTCGCCGCGCACCTTCGGCGATCGGACGGTCAGCAACCGCGGCACCGCGTCGTGCGGCCGCCAGTGCTCGCTGCGCGCGGCCTCGGCGCAGGACATCGCGACGGTCTTCTACGACCTCGTGCTCACGAGGGTGGGCACGCGCCCGGTGGCGACGGCGGCCCGTTCGGCGGGCGTGCCCGGCTCGGTGACGGTCTCCGGCATCAGCCGGGAGCTGCTGGTGGGCGCGGACGGCACGGGCGCTCCCGACGCCGCGATCTCCATCGGCGCGGGCGCCACGCTGGTCCGCCCGTTCGACCTCGCGGTCGCCTACGGCACGTTCGCGGCCGAGGGCGTGCACCACGAGCCGTACTTCGTCGAGCGGGTCGAGGCGGAGGGGGACCAGGTCCTCTACCAGCACGCGGACTCGGCCACGGTCGCGTTCGGCGGTGACGCCGCCGGGAGCAGGGCCGTCGCGGGCAACGTGACGGCGGCTCTGAAGGACGTTCCCGCCGCGTGGCAGGTCGGGTGCGCGGGCCGGGAGTGCGCCGGGAAGCCGGGGACGGTCACGCTGCCCGGCGGCGAGGTGGCCGCGGCGTGGATGGTCGGGTACACGCCGTCGCTGTCCGCCGCCGTGTGGATGGGGACCGACAGGGGTGACGTGGAGATCGTGGACCGCGCGGGTGCCGAGGTCGACGGCGCCGGGCTGCCGGGGCGCATCTGGCAGCGGTTCATGGACGAGGCCCTGGAGGGCGCCCCCGTCGCGGAGTTCCCCGAGCCCACGCCGATCGGCCGGTTCGAGTAGGCGGCGGCCGTTCGGTGAGCACGGCCCTCGACCGGGCGGTTAGGTTTCGTGCATGAACGAGACTCCCGACATCAAGCCGCGCAGTCGTGACGTCACCGACGGGCTGGAGCGCACCGCCGCGCGCGGGATGCTCCGGGCCGTCGGCATGGGGGACGAGGACTGGGTGAAGCCCCAGATCGGCGTCGCCTCGTCCTGGAACGAGATCACGCCGTGCAACCTCTCGCTCGACCGGCTGGCCAAGGCGAGCAAGGACGGCGTGCACTCGGCGGGTGGCTACCCGCTGGAGTTCGGCACGATCTCGGTGTCCGACGGCATCTCCATGGGGCACGAGGGCATGCACTTCTCGCTCGTGTCCCGCGAGGTGATCGCGGACAGCGTGGAGACGGTGGTGCAGGCCGAGCGGCTGGACGGCACGGTGCTGCTCGCGGGCTGCGACAAGTCGTTGCCCGGAATGCTGATGGCCGCCGCCCGGCTGGACCTGGCCAGCGTGTTCCTCTACGCCGGGTCGATCCTGCCCGGTCGCGTGACGCTGTCGGACGGCGTCGAGCGCGAGGTGACGATCATCGACGCGTTCGAGGCCGTCGGCGCCTGCTCGCGCGGGCTGATGAGCCGCGCCGACGTCGACCTGATCGAACGCGCCATCTGCCCTGGTGAGGGCGCGTGCGGCGGCATGTACACGGCGAACACGATGGCCTCGGCCGCCGAGGCGCTGGGGATGTCGCTGCCCGGCAGCGCCGCTCCGCCCGCGACCGACCGGCGGCGCGACGGGTACGCCCGCCGCTCCGGTCAGGCCGTGGTGGAGATGCTGCGCAGGGGCATCACCGCGCGGCAGATCATGACGCGCGAGGCGTTCGAGAACGCCATCGCGGTCGTCATGGCGTTCGGCGGGTCCACCAACGCCGTGCTGCACCTGCTGGCCATCGCCTACGAGGCCGAGGTCGAGCTGAGCCTGGACGACTTCGTCCGCGTCGGCGCTCGGGTGCCGCACCTGGCGGACGTGAAGCCGTTCGGGCGGCACGTGATGACCGACGTCGACCGCATCGGCGGTGTGCCGGTCGTGATGAAGGCGCTGCTGGACGCGGGCCTGCTGCACGGCGACTGCCTCACCGTGACCGGCCTCACCGTGGCGGAGAACCTGGCGGGCATCGCGCCGCCCGACCCGGACGGGACGGTGCTGCGCGCGATGGACCGGCCGATCCACCGGACCGGCGGCATCAGCATCCTGCGCGGGTCGCTGGCGCCGGAGGGCGCCGTGGTGAAGTCCGCCGGGTTCGACTCCGACGTGTTCACCGGCACCGCGCGGGTGTTCGACCGGGAGCGCGCCGCCATGGACGCCCTGGAGGACGGCACCATCACCGCGGGCGACGTGGTGGTCATCCGCTACGAGGGTCCGAAGGGCGGGCCGGGGATGCGGGAGATGCTGGCGATCACCGCCGCGATCAAGGGCGCCGGGTTGGGCAAGGACGTGCTCCTGCTGACCGACGGCCGGTTCTCCGGCGGCACCACCGGCCTGTGCGTGGGCCACGTCGCGCCGGAGGCGGTGGACGGCGGTCCGATCGCGTTCGTCCGCGACGGCGACCGGATCCGGCTCGACGTCGGCACCGGGACGCTCGACCTGGAGGTCGACGAGGCCGAACTGGCGGCCCGCCGCGAGGGCTGGGCGCCGCTGCCCGCGCGCTACCAGCGCGGTGTGCTGGCCAAGTACGCGAAGCTGGTCGGCTCCGCCTCCGGAGGGGCCGTCTGCGGCTAGACCAGGCTTGACAACGAGCCTGACAACGCGGGGGAGGGGTCCGCGGCCCCTGGAAAGGGCGTCGCGGGCCCCCGTCGTGATCGATTAACAAATGAACGCGTCTTTACCCCGGTCGACTTCACAAGAACGAGGTCACTCGGCCGGGTACACCGCGACTTCGCTGTGAACGGTCAACAAGACTGTCCGAACTCAGGGTTGTCAGAACACCCTGCGGGTAACGATCGGGTTTCCCCCGAAGGTGTTTTGGTCACAAACCCGTCCCGATTGGGGGGAGCATCGGTCGGAAGCGCGAGGATAAACGGGGTCGAACGGCGGGAAGTCAGCCGATCAGCCATGCTGATCACCGCCGTGGCTCCGGTTCACGCCCTCAACACGCAGGTCAGGCGATGCTGGAGGGACAAGTCGTGGGGCGGTCCCATCATCGGGGGTGGGCCTGTTTAATCTCTTCGCGAGAAGCGCGTGCACCGGGTGGTCCGGCTCGCACGTCAACGTCGCACCGCACTCGGAAGGACTGAGCACAGGTGACCGGATTCCTGTTGCGACGGTTGGTCAACTACGTAGTGCTGGCGTTCGTCGCGACGTTCCTAGCCTTCAGCCTGGCCTCCATCACATTCGACCCCATTGGCGTGCTCCAGCAGCGCAATCCGCCGCCGCCCGCCGCCACGATCGAGGCGAAGCGGATCGACCTGCACCTCGACCAGCCGATTCCGCAGCGATTCTTCACCTGGATGGGTGGAGTCGTGCAGGGTGACTTCGGCCGGACGATCGCGGACCGCCCGATCACCGACGAACTCGGCAGGCGCGTCGGCGTGAGCCTGCGGCTGTTCCTGCTCGGCATCACGATCGGCATCATCTTCGGCGTGCTGCTCGGCGTGGTCAGCGCGATCCGCCAGTACAAGTTCAGCGACTACTTCGCCACCCTGTTCTCGTTCGTGGTGCTGTCGACACCGGTGTTCGTGCTCGGCACCGTGCTCAAGCTCGGCGCCCAGGGCGTGAACAACACGATCGGCGACAACGTCCTGCTCTTCACCGGCGAGGCGACACCGGGCTTCCAGGGCAGCTGGTTCGCCGCGCTGGTCGACCGCCTCCAGTACCTGATCGTGCCGACGCTGACGATCGCGCTGGGCCAGATCGCCTACTACAGCCGCTACCAGCGCTCGTCGATGCTCGACGTGCTGGGCAGCGACTTCCTGCGGACCGCGCAGGCCAAGGGGCTCACCCGGCGCAAGGCGCTGTTCAAGCACGGCCTGCGCACCGCGCTGATCCCGATGGCCACGCTGTTCGCCTTCGGCTTCGGCCTGCTCGTGGTCGGCGGCACGTTCACCGAACGGCTCTTCAGCTGGTTCGGCATGGGCGACTGGCTCGTCACCGGCATCACCACGCAGGACACCAACGTGACGGCCACGGTGACGCTGTTCGTCGCGGTCTGCGTGCTCTTCTCCGGATGGCTGGCCGACGTGCTCTACGCGGCTCTCGACCCCCGAATCCGCATCTAGGCAGGGTGACGACGTGACCGTAATCCTCAACGAGGGCGACTCCGCGGGTACCTCGGGTGCCGCCTCGGGCAGCCCCGTCGACGCCGCGCCGGACCCCGGCAAGTCCACGACCAGGGGCAGGCTCGTCCTGACCCGGTTCCTGCGCAACAGGCTCGCGCTGTTCGGCCTGGTCGTGATCGTCGCGATGTACCTGCTGGCGTTCGTCGGCCCGCTGCTGTCCAAGTGGAGCTACGACGAGCAGGACTACACCGCGTTCCTCCAGGCGCCGTACCCGGACCACATCTTCGGCACCGACAAGATCGGCACGGACATGTTCGCGCTGACCATGCGCGGGCTCCAGAAGTCGCTGCTCATCGGCCTGCTGGTGGCGGTGATCTCGACCGGGTTCGCGGCGCTGGTGGGCGCGGTCGCGGGCTACTTCCTCGGCTGGGTCGACCGCGGCCTCATGTGGCTGGTCGACCTGCTGCTGGTGCTGCCGTCGTTCCTGATCATCGCGATCCTCAGCCCGGCGTTCCGCGGGAAGTCGTGGCTGCTGTTCGTGGTGCTGCTGGCGGCGTTCCAGTGGATGATCACCGCGCGCATCGTGCGGGGCATGACGCTGACGCTCAAGGAGCGCGAGTTCGTCAAGGCCGCCAAGTACATGGGCCAGACGCCGGGGCGGATCATCTTCAAGCACATCGTGCCGAACATGGCCTCGCTGCTGATCATCGACGCGACGATCAACGTCGGCTCGGCGGTGCTCGCCGAGACGGGCCTGAGCTACTTCGGCTTCGGCGTGCAGTCGCCGGACGTCTCGCTCGGCACGGTCATCGCGACCGGCAGCGACTCGGCCCTCACCTACTCCTGGCTGTTCCTCATCCCGGCCGGGTTCCTGGTGATGTTCGTGCTCGCGGTGAACTTCGTCGGCGACGGCCTCCGCGACGCGCTCGACCCCACGTCCTCGCGCGGTCGCAAGCGCGAGAAGAAGTCGGCTGACGACGACGAGCCCACCACCACGCCCACGTCCGCGACCACCACCGCGGACGGCGGAGGGAAAGCCTGATGACCAGCTCGGAACTCCTCTTCGACGCCGCGGACCGGCCCGCCGCGACCGGCCCGGTGCTGGAGGTGAACGACCTCGCGGTGTCGTTCCCCAGCGAATCCGGCCGGGTGCGCGCGGTGCGCGGCCTGAGCTACCAGGTCTCGCCGGGCGAGGTGCTCGGCATCGTCGGCGAGTCCGGCTCCGGCAAGTCGGTGTCCTCGCTCGCGGTCATGGGCCTGCTGCCCCCGCAGGCGCGGATCAGCGGCTCCATCAAGTTCCAGGGCCGCGAGCTGATCGGCCTGAACGACGGCGAGCTGTCCAAGATCCGCGGCAAGCGGGTCGCGATGGTGTTCCAGGACCCGCTGTCGGCGCTGACCCCGGTGTACACGGTCGGCGACCAGATCGCCGAGGCGCTGCTGGTGCACCGCGGCGCGAAGGTGTCCAAGCAGGCCGCCGCCAAGCGCGCGGTGGAACTGCTGGACCTGGTCGGCATCCCGAACGCCGCCGAGCGCGCCAAGGCGTTCCCGCACGAGTTCTCCGGCGGCATGCGGCAGCGCGCCGTCATCGCGATGGCCATCGCCAACGACCCCGACCTGATCATCGCCGACGAGCCGACCACCGCGCTCGACGTGACGGTGCAGGCGCAGGTGCTGGAGGTGCTCAAGACCGCGCAGGAGGTCACCGGCGCGGGCATCGTGATCATCACCCACGACCTGGGCGTGGTCGCGGGCTTCGCCGACCGGCTGATGGTGATGTACGCGGGCAAGGCCGTGGAGACCGGGCAGGTCGACGAGATCTACGCCCGCCCCCGGATGCCGTACACGCTGGGCCTGCTCGGCTCCATCCCGCGCCTGGACGTCGGCGAGAAGCAGCCGCTGGTGCCCATCACGGGCCAGCCGCCGTCGTTGACCGACCTGCCGCCCGGCTGCCCGTTCGCGCCGCGGTGCCCGATGGCCGTCGAGGCGTGCGACACCGCCGAGCCGGAGCTGTTCGACGTGGACGGCTCGCCGGAGCACCGCGCGGCCTGCATCCGCACCGACGAGCTGGCGGCCAAGGACACCGACGGTGCCGAGGCGGCCGTGGAGATCTTCGGCGCCGAGGTGATCGAGGAAGCTCCGATCGCGAAGGTGCCGCGCGAGGAGCGCCAGGTCGTGCTCCAGCTCTCGGGCCTGGTCAAGCACTACCCGATCACCAAGGGCGTCGTGCTCAAGCGCCGGGTCGGCACCGTGCACGCCGTCGACGGCATCTCCTTCGACATCCGCGAGGGCGAGACGCTCGGCGTCGTGGGCGAGTCCGGCTGCGGCAAGACGACCACGCTGATGGAGATCCTCAACCTCCAGAAGCCGATGGGCGGCGAGCTGTCCGTGCTCGGGCAGGACGTCGCGGGGCTGAACTCCAAGTCCCGCAAGGCGATCCGGCGCGACCTCCAGGTCGTGTTCCAGGACCCGATGGCGGCGCTCGACCCCCGGCTGCCGATCTTCGACGTGATCGCCGAACCCCTCCAGGTGCACGGGTTCGAGAAGTCGGTGATCGACAAGCGCATCCCGGAGCTGCTCGACCTGGTCGGGCTGCGCCCCGAGCACGCGTCCCGCTACCCGGCCGAGTTCTCCGGCGGCCAGCGGCAGCGCATCGGCATCGCCCGCGCGCTGGCGCTGGAACCCAAGCTGATCGTGCTCGACGAGCCGGTGTCCGCGCTCGACGTGTCGATCCAGGCGGGTGTGATCAACCTGCTGGAGGAGCTGAAGGCGAAGCTGAGCCTGAGCTACCTGTTCGTGGCGCACGACCTGTCCGTGGTCCGGCACATCGCCGACCGCGTGGCGGTCATGTACCTGGGCAAGATCGTGGAGATCGGGCAGGTCGACGAGGTCTTCGACTCGCCGCGACACCCCTACACCCAGGCGCTGCTCTCGGCGATCCCGATCCCGGACCCGGTCAAGGAGCGGCAGCGCGAGCGGATCCTGGTGAGCGGCGACCTGCCGAGCCCGGCCAACCCGCCGTCCGGCTGCCGCTTCCGGACCCGCTGCTTCCTGCACGCGACGCTGTCCGACGACCAGAAGCGCACGTGCGTCGAGGTGGAGCCGCCGCGCCAGGAGCAGGGCACCGACCACGAGGCGGCCTGCCACTTCGCGCAGGAGAAGCAGGTCCTGTGATGACACCCCCAGCGGTGTCGCAGTCTTCCGGACGCGGGGCGTCCGGGCGCACGAACCGGGCCACGACGGACGCGGCCAGGCATGAGGGAGGTTCACGACAGTGAGTCGACGTGTATTGGTCAGGGCAGCCGCGCCGGTGGCCGCGCTGGCACTGGCGCTGGCCGCGTGCGGCAGCGGACCGACCGGTGGCGATCAGGGCCTCAAGGGCGCTGACCAGCAGGTGCAGGGCAAGGACGACATCAACCCCGTCGAGGCGTCCAAGCTGAAGGACGGCGGCGAGTTCAAGTGGCCCGTCGACTCCCTGGCGGACAACTGGAACTACTACAACGTGGACGGCACCGTCGCGAGCGGTGCCCGCATGATCAACGCGGTGATGCCGAGCGTCTTCGTGCAGAAGGCCGACGCGTCGATCGAGCTGAACAAGGCCTACGTGGAGGAGGCGACGGTCACGTCGCAGGACCCCCAGGTCATCACGTTCAAGATCAACCCGAAGGCCAAGTGGAGCGACGGCACGGCCATCTCGTGGGAGGACTTCGCCGCGCAGGCGAAGGCCAACAACGGCGGTGACCCGGCCTACCTGACCTCGTCCACGACCGGCTACGAGGACATCGAGAAGGTCGAGAAGGGCGCCTCCGACCAGGAGGCCAAGATCACCTTCAAGAAGAAGTTCGCGGAGTGGAAGAGCCTCTTCGCGCCGCTGTACCCGAAGTCGCTCAACGCCACGGCCGACGAGTTCAACAAGGGCTGGGTCGACGGCCCGAAGGTCACCGCCGGTCCGTTCAAGATCGGCACGATCGACCTGACCGGCAAGCTGGTCACCGTGGTCCGCGACGACGCGTGGTGGGGTGAGAAGCCGAAGCTGGACAAGATCACGTTCCGCGTGATCGACCGCACCGCGCTCGCCGACTCGCTCGCCAACGGCGCCATCGACTGGTACGACGTCGGCTCCAACGTCGACCTGTTCAAGCGCGCGCAGCAGACGCCCGGCATCAAGATCCGCCAGGCCGTCACGCCCGACTACAACCACCTGACGTTCAACGGCGCGCCCACGGCCGTCATGAGCGACCCGAAGGTGCGCACGTCGATCATGCAGGGCATCGACACCGCGACCATCGCGAAGGCGATCCTCGGCCCGATCCAGCCCGACCCGAAGGTCCTCGGCAACCACATCTTCCTGCTGGGCGCCAAGGAGTACAAGGACAACGCGGCGGTCGCGAAGTTCGACAAGGAAGCCGCCAAGAAGGGCCTGGAGGACCTCGGCTGGAAGCTGGAGGGCGACGTCCGCAAGAAGGACGGCAAGGACCTCGCGATCCGCTTCGTGATCCCGACCCCGAACCCGACCTCCGACCAGGTCTCCAAGCTGGTGCAGACGCAGCTCAAGGAGGTCGGCGTCAAGGTCGACATCCAGACCGTCCCGTCGGCGGACTTCTTCAAGTCGCACATCAACGTCGGTGACTTCGACATCACCTCGTTCCGCTGGTTGAGCACCGCGTTCCCGATCAGCTCCTCGAAGTCGATCTACGCCCTCGACGAGACCAACGTGAACCAGAACTACGGCCGCGTCGGCAACGCCGAGATCAACAAGCTCTTCGACGAGGCCAACAGCGAGCTGGACGACGCCAAGCGCGCCGAGCTGGCCAACAAGCTCGACGAGGAGATCTGGAAGGCGGGCCACCAGCTGCCCATCTTCCAGAGCCCCGGTGCCGTCGCCGTCCGCGAGACCGTCGCGAACTTCGGCGCCGTCGGCTTCGCGAACTCCCCGTACGACTACATCCACATCGGCTTCACCAGCTGATCGGATCGCTCCTCCGACGGCCCGGCGGGTGCTCCCCGCCGGGCCGTCGGCCGTTGTTCGAGAGGATGACCCGGTGACCACTGCCCGTGCGCTGCTCCGCGTCCGCGCCGTCCGCCACGGCCTGGCCGCGACCGCCGTCGTGCTGGTGCTGTGCGCGGGCGTCGCGGTGACCGCGCTGCTGTCCTACACCTCCGCGTCCGCCCGGATCGGCGAGCTGAGCGGACGGGCCGTGGGCCAGGTGGTCCGGGTCGGGCAGAACGCCGTGGAGGTGAACTGGCCGCTGGCGGACGGCACGGTCACCACGGCGCTGGTCGACATCCCCGGCAAGACGCCCCCGCTGGGGCAGAAGACGCAGGTCGCGTACGACCCGGAGCACCCGGACCGCGTCGTGGTGCCCGGCGCGGCCCTGCTCGTGCAGGCCGACCGCGCGCTCAGCGGCCTCGCGTTCACCACCGCCGTCGTGCTGCTGGTGCTGGCGGCGTCCGCCTGGCGGCTGGTCACCCGCGCCCGCGCGGCACGGGCGCCGGGGCGCGCGGCCAGGGTGCGGCGGATCCGCGTGCAGTCCGGGCTCATCGTGCGGTCGTGGCTGGAGGTCGACGGGCCTCGTGAGCGGTGGATCCCGGTGTACTACGACCCCGCGCTCGCCGCGATGCCGTCGCCCGCTCCCGTGGTGCTGCACGGCGACCGGCTGGTCGTGGTCGACCACGGCGACGTGCGGCTCTACCCGTCCGGCCCGGCGACCTCGAAGCACCCGCGCGGACGGCGCGGTGACAGCCCGGCCGAACCGGATCCGGAGGTCGTGCGGGCGGCGGCGGAGGCGGGCTGGACGCGGCAGCTGCGCGCGGACGCGGTGCTGGTGATCCCGGCCCCGTTCGTCGGCCTGTTCTGGGCGTACCTGGACGGCAGCGGGTTCAGCGGCTGGCTGGCCGCGACCCTGGTGACCGCGGGCACGGGCCTCTGGCTCGCCGCGTGGCGGGGCGCCGACCCGTCCTGAGGGCTTACGCTGGACCTGACACCGGTGTGAGGTGCGCCGGGCGCGTTCGTGGAGGTGTCGTGCGCATCGGGGAACTCGCGGCCAAGACCGGTGTGGCGGTGCGGTCGCTGCGCTACTACGAGGAGCAGGGGCTGCTCCGGTCGGTGCGCGGCAGCGGCGGGCAGCGGCAGTACTCGGACGGCGCGGTGGAGCGGGTGGACCTGATCCAGCTGCTGTACTCCGCGGGCCTGTCCAGCAAGACGATCCTGGGGCTGCTGCCGTGCGTCGAGGCCAAGGTCAACACCCCGGAGTCGCGCGCCGCGCTGGCGGCCGAACGGGAGCGCATCGACCGGCAGATCACCGAGCTGGTGCGGGCGCGGGACAAGCTGGACGAGGTCATCGCCTTCAGCCGCGGCCCGGAGTCGCGGTGCGCCGTCGTGGAGGACGCGGCGGTGTGACCACCACCGCGTCCTCCGAGGGCCCGGCCCGAGGTCAGACCGGCATCGGCACGCGGTCGATCACGGGCGGCGGCTCCGGCGGGGTGCCGTCGCCGAACGGGGAGCCGCCGAGCTGGTCGCGGTGGTGCCGGGTGAGCCAGGCGGCCGGGTCGGGCCCCGCGGCGACGATCCGCGTCGGGTTGATCGCGGTGTGGACGCCGTAGTAGTGGCGGCGGATGTGGTCGAAGTGGATGGTGTCGCCGAACCCCGGTGTCTGGAACAGGTCGCGCGCGTACGCCCACAGGGCCGGGTACTCGATCAGCTTGCGCACGTTGCACTTGAAGTGGCCGTGGTAGACCGCGTCGAACCGCGCCAGCGTCGGGAACAGCCGGACGTCGGCCTCGGTGACGTGGTCGCCCAGCAGGTAGCGCTGGCGGGTCAGCCGGTCCTCCAGGCGGTCCAGGCCCGCGAACAGGACGCGCACGGCCCGGTCGTAGCTCGCCTGCGACGGGGCGAACCCGCTGCGGTAGACGCCGTTGGCCACGTCCCGGTAGACGAACTCGTTGACCGAGTCGATCTCGTCCCGCAGGGCCGACGGGTACAGGTCCGGGGCGCCCTCGCGGTGCAGCGCCGTCCACTCGCCGCCGAAGTCGAGGGTGAGCTGGTCGTAGTCGTTGCTGACCAGGTGGCCGCTGGGCACGTCCACCAGGCCCGGCACGCTCACGCCGCCGTCGTAGCCGGGGTCGCGCTTGAGGTAGGAGTCGCGCAGCGCGTGCACGCCGAGCACCGGGTCGACGTCGCCGGGACTGCCGGTCTCCGCGGTGAACACCCAGTGCGCCTCACCGTCGATCTGCTCCTGGATCGGGTCGGTGACGGCCAGCGAGATCGCCTCGTCCAGCCCCATGAGCCTGCGCACGATCACCGTCCGGTTCGCCCACGGGCACGCCCGGTTGATCACCAGCCGGTACCGGCCCGCCTCGACCGGCCAGCCCTCGGCACCGTCCGCGGTGACCCGGTCCACGAACTTCATCGGCGTGCGCTCGAAGTCCGCGCTGTCCTCGTCGGCCACCAGTGCATCCCCTCGTCCCGCGTCGGTCACAATCACCCGCGTGTCCGGACAACGCCCACGCGCGATCACCACCACCTCACCCTGCCCCTGCGGGCTCGGCAAGTCCTACGGGGACTGCTGTGCCCGAGCCCACCTCGACGTCACGTCCCCGGCGACCGCCGAGCTGCTGATGCGCTCGCGGTTCAGCGCCTTCGCGGTCGGCGACGCGGAGTACCTGCTGCGGACCTGGCACCCGAGCACCCGGCCCGCGACGCTGGACGTCGACGACGGCACGCGGTGGACCGGGCTGGAGGTGCTCGGCACGACCGGCGGCGGCCTGCTGCACCGCGAGGGCACGGTGGAGTTCCGCGCGCACTACGTCCACGACGGCCGCCCGGCCGAACTGCACGAGAACAGCCGCTTCGTCCGCGAGGACGGCCGGTGGGCGTACCTCGACGCCGCGACCTGAGCCGGGACCTCAGTCCTCCAGCACGGCGGGCAGGCCGAACACCTCGAACAGCCTCGGGTCGAAGAAGCACGCCACGTGCGTGACGCCCTGCGGCGACAGGGTGAGCACCGGCAGGTTGAACGGCCGGTGCACGCCGTCCTCGCCGCGCAGGTACAGCCCGAACGCGGGCTGGCCGTTCGCGCTGGTCGGCACCAGCCGCATGTCGCCGGGACCCTCGGCGGGGCAGCGGGTGTCGATGAGCCGGGCGATGTCCTCGCCACCCCGGTACCAGCCGGTGAACGGGGGCATCTCCCACACGGCGTCGGAGGTGAACAGGCCGACGATCGCCGGGATGTCCTTGTCCTCGAACGCCCTCACGTACCGGTCCAGCAGCGCGCGCTGCTCGGCGGTGGTCGGCTCGGCCACGCCGTCCTCGGTCGGTGACACCGCGTCGAGCTGCGCGCGCGCCCGTTGCAGCGAGCTGTTCACGGCGGCGGTCGTGGTGTCGAGCAGGTCGGCCACCTCGGCGGCCTTCCACGCCAGCACGTCGCGCAGCAGCAGCACGGCCCGCTGCCGGGGCGGCAGGAACTGGAGAGCGGCCACCAGCGCCAGCCGGATGCTCTCGCGCGACGTGACGATCGACGCCGGGTCGGTCGGCGAGGCGGTCAGCGCCGCGTCCGGGATCGGTTCCAGCCACGGCACCTCGGGCCGGTCGACCAGCGGCTCGTCGGGGCCGGTCCTCGGGCCGCCGAGCCCGGTGGGCAGCGGTCGCCTCCCGCGCCCCTCCAACGCGGTCAGGCACGTGCGCGTGGCGATCCGGTACAGCCAGGTGCGCAGCGACGAGCGGCCCTCGAACCGGTCGTAGGCCTTCCACGCGCGCAGGTACGTCTCCTGGACCACGTCCTCGGCGTCGTGCACCGAGCCGAGCATCCGGTAGCAGTGGGCGAGCACCTCGCGCCGCATCGGTTCGGCCAGCTCCAGGAAGTCCTGGTCGACCTTGGAGTCCGCCGTGGTCACGAGTCCCGTCCCCTCCCGAAGTCCGCTTGACCGGTCAAGCCGAGCACGTGGACCCGACTGCCGTCGATGCGATGAGTTTTCGCCACGGTCGCGGTCAGCACAACAGCCAATCCGAGTTCCGAGAGGACGGACCACCATGACCTCCACCCCGCTCCCCACCGCCAGGAGCCGCGCCGTGTCCACCACCTTCGTGGTGCTGCGGGTGCTCGTCGCCCTGATGTTCGTCGTCGCCTCGGCCGGTCCGAAGTTCTTCGGCGAGGCGTACGCCGTCGAGATCTTCACCGAGATCGGTGCGGGGCAGTGGTTCCGCTACCTGATCGGCTTCTTCGAACTCGCGGGCGGCATCGGACTGCTGGTGCCGGGACTCGTCGCCCCGGCGGCGATCGGCCTGGTGGGGCTGATGGTCGGGGCCGGTTCCACCCAGGTCGTCATCCTCGACAACCCGGCCTTCGTGATCACGCCGATCATCCTCGGCGTCCTCTGCGGCCTGATCGCGTGGCACCACCGCGCGGACCTCCGCGCGCTTCGGTCGCGGTAGGACGGAAATGAGCCCCGGGAGCCACGAACGAGTGATCGATTAACTCGTTCGTGGCTCTCAAGTGGGGGCAGTTTCACGTTGTGTGGCAAGAAAAACGCTAGTCCAGTCCTTCTACCGTGTTCGGCGATGGAGGCACGTACGCTCCCGCCCCGTTGGCTCGACGACTACCGGTCGAGCAGGTGGCGCCTCAGAGGAGTCGTACGTGCTCGGCTATTGGGAACTCGTCGCATCCGCGGTCCTGTACGCGGGTGGCATCGTCGCGCAGAGCACGGCCGCCCGCCGCGCCGAACACCGGCCCGGCGCCGACCTCGGGCTGATCGCCCGGCTCGCCGCGGACCGCCTCTACCTCGCGGGCTTCACCGCCCAGGTCGGCGGGTTCGTGCTCGCCTTCCTCGCCCGCGGCTCGCTGCCGCTCTACCTCGTGCAGGCGGGCTCGGCCTCCGCGATCGGCCTCGCGACCCTGTTCGGCGTGCTGGTCCTCGGCTGGCGGGTCACGTCGGTGGAGATCGGCGTGCTGGTGCTGCTGGCCGTCGGCATGGTCCTGCTCGGCGGGGCCGCCACGTCGTCCACCGCCCGGGGCCTCACGCCGACGATGGTCGCCGCGCTGGTGGGCGTGCTGGTGCTGACCGCGCTGCTGGGCGTCCGCTCCGGCAGGCCGAACGCCCTGGTGTCGGCCGCCGTGCCCGCCGGGATCGCGTTCGCGGTGGTCGCCGTGGCCGGTCGCGCGCTGGCGGGCGGAGACCTGGCGTCGCTGCCGTGGCAGCCGCTGGCCTGGATCCTCGTGCTCGCCGCCGTCCTCGGACAGGCGCTGCTGGCGGGCGCGCTGCAACGCGGGTCGGCCACCTCCGCGGTCGCCACGATGGACGCCACCTCGCTGGTGCTCGCCTCGGTGGTCGGCATGGCCGTGATGGGCGACCGGATCGCGCCGGGCCGCGAGTGGTGGGTGGCGGTGGGCATGGCACTGGTCGTGATCGGCGTGCTGGCGCTGGGCAAGGCGCCCCAGCGGACCGCCGCCCCGGTGAAGGAGGCGGTGTGAAGCCGACCGCGAGCGTCTCGCTCGACCTGGACAACCTGTGGGCCTACCTCAAGACCCACGGCGACCGGGACTGGACGAGCTACCCGAGCTTCCTGCCCACCGCCGTGCCCCGGCTGCTGGAGGTGTTCGGCGAGCACGGCCTGACCACCACGGTGTTCGCGGTCGGCGCGGACGTCGAGCGCGAGGACGGCGCCAAGGCCGTCGCCGCCATCAGCGCGGCGGGCCACGAGGTCGCCAACCACTCGTGGGGCCACGAGCCGTGGCTGCACCGGTACTCCAGGGCGCGGCTGGAGACCGAGCTGGCGCGCACCGAGGAGGCCATCGTCACGGCGGGCGCGCCCCGGCCGATCGGCTTCCGCGGGCCGGGCTACAGCCTCACCCCGGAGCTGCTGGAACTGCTGGTGGAGCGCGGCTACTCCTACGACGCCAGCACGTGGCCGACGTGGATCGGCCCCCTCGCCAGGGCGTACCACAACCGGTCGGTGTCCGAGGAGGCCGCGTCGGACGAGCTGTTCGGCGGCGTGTCCCGCGTCCTCGCCCCCGTCGGCGCCTACCGGTGGCGCGTCGGCACGTCGGCGTCGCTGGTGGAGCTGCCGGTCACGACCATGCCGCTGCTGCGCACCCCGATCCACGCGTCCTACCTCCAGCAGCTCAACCAGGCGTCGCCGACGCTGGCCCGCGCCTACTTCCGCACGGCGCTGCGGCTGTGCCTGCTGCGCGGGGTCGGCCCGTCGCTGCTGCTGCACCCCACGGACGTGCTGGACGCGACCGAGGCGCCGGGCATGGAGTTCTTCCCCGGCATGGCCGTGCCCAGCGCCCGCAAGACCGACCTGCTCGGCTGGGTGCTCGGCGAGCTGCGCCGCCACTTCGACCTCGTCGGCACCGGCGAGCACGTGGCGCGGGCGCGCCGGGCCGGGCTGGACCGCGAACGGGACGCGCGCCGTCTGGGGTCACGGGGGTGACGGCACTGGTGGCGGCGCGGCGGGACCTCCTGATCCCCGAACGGTCCCTGCGCGTCTTCGCGTGCGCGACCGTGGCGCTGGCGCCGGTCGAGGGCTACCTCCTCGCCGCGCACGGCCAGCTCGCGAAGCTGGCGCCCGCGCTGCTCGCGCTGGCCTGGCTCGCGATCCGCGTCCGGGACCGCCAGTGGCCGAAGCCGCACCCGGTGCACGCGCTGCTGGCGCTGTTCGCCGTCGTCGTCCTCGTGTCGGCCGGTGTGCACGTGGCCGAGCCGTTCGCGCTGGAGTACACCCAGCGCTGGCTGCCGTTCCTGCTGGTCACCGCGATCCTGGTCGACGTCGCCTCCCGCGAGGTGCCGGTCAGGGCGCTGCTGGTGTCCGCCGTCGCAGGCGCCGCCGTCGCGGGGACGGGCGCGCTGTACAGCCTCGTCGCCGAGGGCGAGTCGCGGGCGAGCGGCCCGCTGGACGACCCGAACGACCTCGCGCACGTGCTGGTCGCCGCGCTGCCGCTGGTGCTGCCGATCGTGGCGGCCCGCCGCAGGCCGGTGTCGGCGCTCGCGCTGCTCGCGGGCGCGGTGCTGGTGGCGGGCGCGGCGGCGACGTTCTCGCGCGGCGGCGGGCTCGCGCTGGGTGCCGCGGTGCTCTGGCTCGTCGCTCGCCGCGCGCTGTCGCCGCGCGTGCTGGCCGCCGCGGTCGGCGTGCTCGCCGTGCTCGCGCTGGGCGGCGCGGCCGTGGCCCAGCAGGAGCTGGACAAGGCGTTGCGGGAGAAGAGCTTCATCGCCTCGACCAACGTGGACACCCGCGAACTCCGCTGGCAGGCCGCCGCCCGCATCCTCACCGACAACCCGGTCTTCGGCGTCGGGCCCGGCGGGTTCCGCGCGGAGTACCCGGCCTTCTCCCACAACGCCGAGGTCGACGAGCAGTCCCCGGTGGCGCACAACATGTACCTGGAGGTCGCGGCCGAACTCGGCGTGCCCGGCTTCCTGCTCTTCGCCTGCCTGATCGGCACCGCCGTCGTGGCGAGCGAGAGAGCGCTGCGCCGCGGCGCGGACCGCACGCAGATGATCGCCGTCCAGGCGAGCCTGCTGGCGACCGCCGTCGCGTCGACGTTCCTGTCCGAGCAGTACTACCTGCCGCTGTGGCTGATGATCGCGGTCGCCTGCGCGGCCGAACTACGAACCGGGAGTGGGAGTGCGGGTCCTGCACGTGATCAGTGAGATGGGCACCGGCGGCGCCGAGGCGCTCGTCGCGGGCATGGCGGGGGCGGGTGAGCGGTACGGCTGGGAGTCGGCCGTCGCCAGCGGCGGCGGCCACCGGGCCGACGCCCTGCGGGTACCGCACTTCGAGGTGCCCGTCGCCCGCCGCCGCGCGGGCGGCGTCGTCCGCGCCGCCAAGGCGACCAGGACCGCGTACCGCGCGTTCCGGCCGGACGTCGTGGTGGCGCACAACGTCGGCGCGTCCGCCGTGGCCA
Source organism: Umezawaea sp. (assembly GCF_036375055.1). GTDB lineage: Bacteria > Actinomycetota > Actinomycetes > Mycobacteriales > Pseudonocardiaceae > Umezawaea. The sequence continues at coordinate 53,634 of NZ_DASUSQ010000004.1, read as the reverse complement.
GGCTCGCGATGGCACCGCTGCGCCGGGCGCCGCTGATGACGGTGTTCCACGGCGTCTCGGCGACCGACCACGGCAGCGCCGTCCGGGTGCTGCGCCGCACGTCCGACACCGTCGTCGCCGTCGCCTCGTCGACCGCGGACCGCCTGCGCGCGGCCGGGCTCGACGAGGTCGTGGTGATCCGCAACGCGGTGTTCCCCGCACCGCCGCGCGTCGACCGCTCCACGGTCCGCTCCGCGCTCGGCCTGTCCGACGACGTACCGGTCGCGCTGTGCCTGGCCCGGATGGAACCCCAGAAGCGGCACGACGTGCTGCTCGACGCGTGGGCCGCGCTCGGGGGCCGGGACGCGGTGCTGCTGCTGGCCGGTGACGGCAGCCTGCGCCCCGACCTGGAGCGCCGGGCCCGCGACCTGGGCGTCGCCGACCGGGTCCGGTTCCTGGGCAACCGCTCCGACGTGGCCGACCTGCTCGCCGCGGTCGACCTCACCGTCCTCACCAGCGACTGGGAAGGCATGCCCATCGCGGTGCTGGAGTCGCTGGCCGCCGGGGTCCCGGTGGTCGCGACCGACGTCGACGGCGTCGCCGAGGCGCTCGCCGACGGCGGCGGCGTGGTGGTGCCGCGCGGCGAGCCGACGGCCGTCGCGGACGCCCTGCGCGCCCTGCTCTCCAACGCCGACACCCGTGCCGCCGTCGCGGTGGCCGGGACCGAACACGACGGGCACACGCTGATGAAGTCCTACGACGAACTGCTCCGCACGATGGTGGACGGGGGCAGGCGGTGAGGCTCCTGACCCGACGCACCGCGGAGTGCGCCGCCGTCGCGCTGGCCGTGGGCGCGCTCGTGCTCGTGGTCGGCGTGCTCCGGCCCGCCGAGCACCAGGGCCGGGTCGGCCTGCTGGCCGAACCGGTGGTGGCCGCGGACAGCGGGACCACCGCCCAGTACGGCGAGGTCGTCTCCCTCGCCCTGCCCGCGCTGGTCGAGCTGTCCCGCAGCCCCTCCGTGCTCCAGGCCGCCGCGGGCGTGTCCGGGTACCCGCCGGCCGAACTCGCGGCGCACGTGTCGGTCGAGCTGGTGCCCGCCTCGGGTCTGGCGCGGCTGTCGGTGCGGGCGAGGTCCCCGCAGCAGGCGGGTGCCGCCGCGTCCGCCATCGCCAGGAGCCTGGTCGAGGCGGACCTGCTGGCTCCCGTCGGCAGGCTGAAGGTGCTCGACGACAAGCCCGACGTCGTCCAGGTCGCCCCCGACGGCCCGCTGTCGATCGGGCTGGCGCTGGCCGCGGGCGTGATGGCCGGTGTCGCGCTGGCCGTGGTGCGGCGACTGCGCACCACCAGGGGGCAGGAGGACGTCCGCAGGGCGCTCGCCGCCGCCGGGACCCGCCACCCCGTGCTGACGGCCGACTGGGCCGACCCGGCGCTCGCCGAGCGCCTCGCCCTGCTGTGCCGGGCGGCCGGTCGTCCCGCACGGGTCGTCGCCGCCACACCCGAGCTGGTGGCGCGCGCGGAGGAGCTGTCCGACCGGCTCGTGCTGGCCCACCCCGCGCGGGTGCTCGTGCCCGACCTCGGGGGCCGCCACGAGCGGGGCCGCGGCGACGCCGTGGTCGCGCTGACCCGCCGGGGCGCGCAGGACGACCTGACCGCCGCCGTCGGCGTGCTGCCCGAGGACGCCGTGCTCGTCGCGGTGGTGTTCGCGTGACCGCCCGCGGAGGCCTGGGCAGCGCGTTCGCCGCCGCCGTCGGCGAGTGGCCCACCGCGTCGAAGCGCGTGGTGCGGGTGACGGCCACCCCGGAGGGGGGCTGGCGGGCGCTGCTGACCGAGCCCGTCCCACCCGTGCTGCCGGATGTCCTGGACATCCCCGTCCCGCCCGTTCGTCCCCAGCCGAGCACGGAGGTGTTCGCATGACCGCCCGTGGGTTCGCGACCGTGGTGGGCGTCTGGCCCGCCGCGTCCAAGCAGGTGGTCCGGGTGACCACCGCGCCGGACGGGGGGTGGAGGGTGATCCCGGTCGGACCCGTTCCCCCCGTGGCCTCCGACGTCCTCGACGTGCCCTCGCCACCGCGGCAGGGCCCGGTGACCGGATGACGCTGCGCGAACTCCGCAGGCCGGGTTCCGCGGTCGCGGTCACGACGGTCGTGCTGGCCGTCGTGGGCGCGGTGAGCGCGTGGTGGGCGCTGCGGCCGTCCTGGCAGGTGCCGCTGCCGACCTCGGCGACCAAGGCCGAGGTGCGGATGCAGGACTTCCGCGACGCGACGTACTACCCGCTGCGGGAGTTCCTCGCGGGGGGCAACCCCTACGACCCGTCGGTCATGTTCGCGCACTGGCCGGTGCGGCAGGACTTCAACCTGTACCAGCCGTACCACCTGGTGCTGCACCTGCCGTTCGCGCTGCTGGACTACCGGGCGGGCGCGGTCGCGTTCGTGCTGGTGTCGCTGCTGCTGCTGGTGTCGCTGTCGTTCCTGGCGGCGTACGGGATCCGGCGGCACGCCCCGCTCGCGCTCGGCACGGCGGGCATCGCGACGCTGCTGGTGACCAGCCAGGTCGGCAAGGCGCAGCTCTACCTCGGGCAGGTCAACCCGCTGGTGGCGCTGGGCGCGGCGGGCGCGCTGGCCGGTCGGGACCGGCAGCCGCGCTGGGCCGCGGTGGGGCTCGCGGTGGCGTGGCTGAAGCCGCAGTTCGGTCTGCCGCTGGCGGTCCTGCTGTTCGCGCGCGGATCGCGGCGGGTGGCGCTGGCGGGCACGGCCATCGCGGCGGTGGCGAGCCTGCCGGTGGTCCTGCTGCTGGTGTTCCGCGGCGGCGGGCTCGGCGCGTTCGTCGACGTGGTCGCGGCCAACCTGGCGCACGCCACCAGCACGGACTACGGCGCCGTGGACTCGATGACCGCGCAGCGCGTCGACCTGCCCGCGGTGTTCTTCCGCACCACGGGCTGGCTGCCGCCGCTCGTGGAACCGGTGGCGCTGCTGGGGGTCCTGGCCGGGAGCGCGGTGCTCCTCCGCAAGCTGGACCGGCTCGGCGACGGCGTCGTGGCGGACCTGCTGACCTGCCTGGCCGTCGTGGTGTGCGTGGTGCACCAGCCCGGCGACGTGCTGATCGCCGTGCCCGCGATGGCCGCGCTTGCGGCGCTGTGGTGGCGCCGCCGCCGCGAACCGGGGTGGTGGGCGGCCGGGGTCGCGCTGACGGCGACGGCCTTCCCGTTCCTGCACCTGCACGTCGTGGACACCGCGATCGTCTCCCTGTTCGGGGCGAGGGTCGGGGTCACCGCGGACGGGCTGGCCCTCGTGGCTGCGTGGGTGCTGCTCGTCGTGTTCGCCGCTCGTCGGCGGGGCGGTTCGTGACCGGCGGCCTCGCCGTCCGCGGGTCGCTGTGGCTCGGCGCGGTCAACCTGGTCAGCAAGAGCAGCCAGGTGGTCGTGACGCTGGTCCTGGCGGCGCTGCTGACCGAGGGCCAGCTCGGCCTGGTCGCGCTCGCCGTGGCGCTGGTGAACCTCGGCCAGGTCGTGCAGTCGATCGGCGTCTACGACGTGATCAGCCGCACCGAGCACGACCCGCGCCGGATGGCGGGCACGGTGCTGGTGATGAGCGTCGGCGCGGGCGCGCTGCTGGCCGTGGTGCTGGCGTCGGCCGCCGGGCCGATCACCGCGCTGCTCGGCTCGCCGGAGGCGGAGCCGCTGGTGCGGCTCGCCGCGCTGAGCCTGCCGTTCTCGGCGGCGGGCGGCGTGCAGATGGGCCTGATGCACCGGGACCTGGACTTCCGCCGCCGGATGCTGCCGGACGCGGGCGGCGCGGTGCTGGGTGCCGTCGTGACGGTCGTGCTGGCGCTGCGGGACACCGGTCCCGCAGCGCTGGTGGTCGGTCTGCTGTGCACGGCCGTCGCGCAGCCCGTCCTGGGCGTGCTGGCGGGTGGCGGGGTGCGGCCTGGCTGGCACCCCGCCGCGGCGGCCGAGGCGCTGCGCTGGATCTCGGTGGTGGGTCCGGCCGCCGTGGTGGCCGCGCTGGTGGTCAACGTGGACTACCTGGCGATCGGGCACGTGCTCGGGCCGGAGGCGGTCGGCGTGTACTCGCTGGCCTACCGGATCGCGTGGGTGCCCTACGTCATGGTCGCCGTCGTGCTCGGCGCGGTCGCCTTCCCGTTGTGCGCCAGGCTGGTCCGGGCTGGCGAGCGGGACGGGATCACCGCCGTCATGGACCGCTTCACCCGTGCCGTCCTCGTCGTCACGGGCGGGCTGTACCTCGCCGTGGCCCTGCTCGGCGACCGGGTCGTCGTGCTCGGCGCGCGGTGGGAGGCCGCCGCCGCGCCGCTGGTGCTGCTGAGCGGCTACGGGCTCGGCATCAGCGTGCTGCACATCTGGTACCAGGCCGTGAAGGCGACCGGCCACGCCGTGCTCTACCTCGTGCTGGAGGTCACCCACCTGGTGCTGGTCGTCGTCGCGCTGGTCGTGGCGACCGGCCACGGCGTCACCGCCGTCGCGGGCGCGCAACTGGCCGTCGCGTGGGTCGTGGTGCCGCTCACCTGGTTCCACCTGCGGCGGCTCGGCGTCGCTCCGGCCGTCGGCGGTGCGGCGGCACGGGTCGCGGTCGCCGCGCTGGTCGGCGCGGTCCCCGCGGTGCTGCTCGACCGGTTCGGCGTCTTCGGCCCGGCGGACTCGCCGGTCGGCGCGCTCGCCGAGGGCGCCGTGCTGCTGCTCGGCTACGGCGTCGGCACGCTGCTCGCGCACCGCGCGGCACTGGACGAACTGCGCGGAGGTCTGCGGTGAGGGTCGTGCACGTGACGCAGCCCGTGGAAGCGGGGGTGGCGGCGGTGGTCCTGGACCTGGCGGTCGCCCAACGCGCGCGCGGGTGGTCGGTCGTGGTGGTGTGCCCGCCGACCGGCTGGCTCGCCGACCGCGCCAGGGGGCTCGGCATCGACGTGCGGGCCTGGCGCGCCACCCGCGGGCCGAGCCCGCTGCTGGTGAAGGAGGTCGTGTCCCTGCGGAGGGTGCTGGCGCGCCTGGCGCCGGACGTGGTGCACCTGCACAGCTCCAAGGCCGGTCTCGCGGGCAGGCTCGCGGTGCGCGGGCGGGTGCCGACGGTGTTCCAGCCGCACCTGTGGTCGTTCCAGACCGCGCGCGGGGCCCTGCGCGCGGTGAGCGAGGTCTGGGAGCGCCGGGCGTCGCGGTGGACGGACCTGGTGGTGTGCGTCAGCGACGACGAGCTCGTCATCGGCCGCGACGCGGGTGTGTCGGCCCACGCCGAGGTGGTCTGCAACGGCGTCGACACCGACCGCCTGCGCCCCCGTGACAGCGCCTCGGCACGGGCGTCGCTGGGACTGGGGCCCGCAGGGCCGCTGGCCGTGTGCGTCGGCAGGCTCGCGGTGCTCAAGGGCCAGGACCAGCTGCTGTCCGCGTGGCCCGAGGTGCTGGCCCGCGTGCCGGACGCCCGCCTGGTGCTCGTCGGCGACGGTCCGGAGGGCCACGGCTGGCGCGGCTCCCACCCGACGGCCGACCACGGGTCGGTGCGCTGGTGGGGCCACAGCGACGACCCGGCCCCGTTCTACACCGCCGCGGACGTCGTCGTGCTGCCCTCCCGCGCCGAGGGCATGGCGCTGGTCCCGCTGGAGGCGATGGCCTCCGGCCGCCCCGTCGTGGCGTTCGACGTCGGCGGCGTGCGGCAGAGCGTCGGGGACGCGGGCGCGGTCGTGCGGGCGGGCGACGTCGGGGCGCTCGCCGCGGCGGTGGCCCACCGGCTGGCCGATCCCGCGCTCGCCGCCGCCGAGGGCGGACGCGGCAGGCAGCGCGCCGAGCTCCTCTTCGACCGGAGCCGGATGGCGGACCAGATCGCCACGCTCGTCGACGAACTCGCCAGGGGACGGATCTCATGAGTGGACGGCTGCGCGTCGCTTACCTGCTGACCCAGGACCGCGGCGGGCCGGTGGACGTGACCGTCCGCCTGGCCACGACCCTGATCGACTCGGGCGCGGTCGACGTCCGGGTGTTCGGCCCCACCCCGGCGCGCGGGGCCGACCTGCTCGCGGGCCACCACGAGGAGATCACCGTGTCCCGCAAGGGGGACGTGGCCGCGGGCAGGCGCACCAGGGGCGTCGTGCGCGCGTGGCGGCCCGACGTCGTGCACGCCCAGGACCGGCGGGCGGGCCTGGTGTGCACCGGGCTGCGCTCGGCCGCCGTCGTGCACACCTACCACGGGGTTCCCGACGACGTGGGCGAGCCGTGGTTCCGCGGCATCCCCGGAGCGTCCTCGCCGTCGGCCTACACCCGCGCCGTGCTCGCCGCCGACGCCCTGGTCGCCAGGGCGCTGCACCGCACCGTCGTGCCCGCGCCCGCGATGGGCCGGTTCCTGGCGGACCGCCTGCGGGTGCCCGCACGGCGGCTGACGCAGATCGACAACTGCGTCGCGCCCAGCGCCGTCCGCCTCCCGGCGGGACCGGTGCGCAGGCTCGCCTTCGTCGGTCTCCTGGTGGCGCGCAAGGGGGTGCTGGACCTGCTGACGGCCCTGGCCATGCCCGGTGTGATGCCCGCCGACGCCCGGCTGTCGGTGATCGGCGACGGTCCGCAGCGCGCGGCGGCCGAACGGCTGGCCGAGGAGGAGCCGCTGCGCGGGAAGGTCGACTTCCTCGGCTTCCGCGCCGACGTGCCGGACCTGCTGCTCGCGTGCGACGCGCTGGTGCTGCCGTCGAGCATGGAGCAGCAGCCGCTCGTGGTGGCCGAGGCGATGGTGGCCGGGAAACCGGTCGTGGCGACGGACACCGGGGGAGTGGCGGACATGGTCGGCGCCTCCGGCTACCTCGCGCAGCCCGGTGACGTGCCGGGGCTCGCGGACCGCCTGCGCACCCTGTTCGCCGATCCGGACCCCGCGGGGACGGGCCGGGAGCTGGCCACCCGCGCCAGGGCCCGGTTCACGCCGGAGGTGTGTGCGCGCAGGCACCTGGAGCTGTACGAGGACCTGCTGGGGTAGGGGCCGCGTCGGTCGGTGGTCCAGCGGACTGGACCACCTCGGCCGGGTGCCGCTACGACCTGGGCTTGAGCAGGACGACGCCGTCGGCGGCGGGGAGTTCCAGCGTGGTCACGGGGTCGCCGTCCGGGGTGACCAGCCCTTCGGGGGGCGTCACCGCCAGCGGCGTGGCCGTCGGGTTCACCGCCACCCAGCCGCCGGTGAACCGCCTGCTCCACAATCCGTCGGCCCGCCTGGTGGCCGTCTCGACGGCCTCGCCGAGGCCGGACGCCTGGAGCTGCGACCACTCCGGGTCGCGGTAGTCGTCGGTGGTGGCCGAGGTCCAGCACGTGCGCGGCCCGGCCAGCAGGGCCGCGCTGGCGTACCCGGCCCTGTTCTCCCGTTCCTCGCGGGTGCGCGTCACCAGCAGCAGCAACGACTCGCCGAGCGCGGCCTGGGCGCGCAGCTCGTTGAACTCGTTGCCCCGGAACGTCAGCAGCTCGCCCGTCCCCCCTGCGTCCCGGAAGCCGAAGTTCTCCTCCACGGCCCCGCCGAACCGCGAGTGCGCGGTCCAGCGGCCGGGTGTCAGGTGCGTCTCGGACACGTTGGGCACGAACAGCTTCCCGGCGCCGGTGAGCGCGTCGCCCGCCACGCCGAGGAACTCGTCCAGCCCGTCGCGCAGCAGCCGGTCGGTCGCCCTGACGTCGGAGGTGCCCGCCAGGACGGCGGGGGAGTAGTGGCTCAGCGAGTTGAAGTCGTTGTCCGCCAGCACCCCGTCCCACCCCTCGCGGGTCACCTCGGCGGTCACGGCCTCGGTCCACGCCCGCTGGTAGGCCTTGTCCCACACCGTCATCTGCCAGTGCATCGGGTAGCCGTTCCACTCGATGCGCTTCCCGGCCGTGTCCAGCGCGAACCACTCGGGGTGCTCGCGCTGGGAGCTCTGGTGGCCGAGACCGGACGGCAGGTAGGCCGCGTCCTGGTCGCCGACGACCGCGCCCTGGTAGTTGCGGGTGCTGGAGAGGTCCTTGTACACCAACACCTTGATCTTCGGGTTCAGCTGGTGGAGCTGCCGCATGGCCGCGGTCTCCACCGCGTTGAGCACCACGACGTCGTAGCGCTGCGCCGCGAGCCGGACGTCCCGCGCCGTCGGCGAGTCGCCGATGCCGTACCACCACGCGCACGGGGCCGCCGCCTTCGACGGCGGGCCGTCGTTCCCGGTGGCCGCGCCGAGCGCGCACGCCTGCGCGGAGAGCAGCGCGGCCAGGGCCGCCACCCCGGTGACGACCCTCCGCGTCCTGGAGGGGCCACCGCACCGGGCTACCGCTGTTTGCGACACACCAATTCCCCCACCGTCAGCACCAGGATCTTCAGGTCCAGCCACAGCGACCAGTTCGCGATGTAGTAGTTGTCGTACCGGGAGCGGTCGGCGATCGAGGTGTCGCCGCGCAGCCCGTGCACCTGGGCCAGGCCGGTGAGGCCCGCGGGCACCCGGTGCCGCGCCCAGTAGAGCTCGTGGATGGCGGAGAACTCGCGCACGAACACGGGTCGCTCCGGCCGGGGGCCGACGATGGACATGTCGCCGCGCACGATGTTCCACAGCTGCGGCAGCTCGTCGAGCGACGTGCCGCGCAGCAGCCTGCCGACCGGGCCGACGCGCGCGTCGCCCTGCACGGACCACTTCGTCTGCGAGTCGTCCGTGGTGCCCGGCCGGACGCTGCGGATCTTGTAGATCCGGAACTTGCGGCCGTCCATGCCGATGCGGACCTGCCGGAAGATCACCGGCCTCCCGCTCTCCACGAGCACGGCGAGCGCGCACAGGCCGATCACGGGGGACAGGACGGCCAGCGCCACCGCGGCCAGCAGCACGTCGATCGCGCGCTTGAGCCACCAGCTCGGCCTGCTCGTCGGGGCGGTCCCCAGGCGCACCAGCGGGTAGCTGCGCAGCCGCTCGACGTCGTGGTTGTCCTGGTACAGCTCGAACATCCGCGGCACGACGAGCGTGGTGCAGCCGAGCCGGTGCGCGGTGATGGCCGCGTCGACCGCCGAGGTGTCGCGGGTGTCGGAGAACGCGAGGATCACCGTGCCCACGCCGAGCCGGGTGATGGCCGACGCCAGGTCGTCCGGCAGCAGGTCGACCGGCAGGTCCTCGTGGTCGAGGACGGGGTCGTGGTCGACGAACCCGACGGGCCGCAGGCCGAACTGGGGGTGCTCGATCATCGTGGTCACGAGGTCCACGCCGACCTTGCCCGCGCCGACGACGAGCGTGCGGTCGCAGCGGCCGAAGCGGCGGCGGCCCCAGCGGCCGAGCCAGAACATGGCGAACCGCACCGGTTCGCCGCAGACGACGAAGAGCACCAGCAGGTGCTGGAGCGCGGTGATCACCTGGCCGGGCTGGCCGGTGACCACGGCCCAGGACGCGAGCAGGGCGAACGTCGTCGCCGTCGTGGCCAGGGAGCGCGGCAGGTCCTGGAACCACGAGAGCCACAGCCGCCTGCGGTAGATCCGGCCGCTCGACCGGACGACGAGCAGCAGCACCGCGGTGAGCACCGCCGCGCCCCACCCCGGCCGCGTCCACAGCGCCGCCGCGACGAGGGCGCCCGCGTCGACCAGACCGAGGGCCAGGGCGACCGCGTTCACCCGCGCGGAGAGGGGCCGCGTTCGGGAACCGCCCGGCGCCTTCAGCGCGTGCCGCCCTTTCCCGTGCGCGGGCGAACTGACGGCCGAGACCAGATCAGTCATCGAAATTCACCCTTTCGTGGGAATTCCACAGTGCCACGCGATGGGTTGTTCCCGGTATTCGCGGCGGCAGCCACGCCGCGCCATGCCACATCCCGAACGACTTCCTCTCGAATTCGGCTCGGAGGCTGCTTCGGCAGCCGTTCCCGCGCCATATCCAGGCACCCGATGGAGTTCACCCATTCGGTGTTATCGGGCCTCCTTGGCGCGGAAACTGGAGAACAATCGAGCAAAAATCACTCTTTCGATGGACAAGGAGCCCTCCTAACGGTGATGGATGTGTGTGTTTCTGTTGCCTCGGTTACCGCGCTTGTCCGGACCAGGTTAAAGAAGGGTCGGAACGTGGCCGAATATGACTCGACGACGCGGAGCGCGATTGTCTCCGCCGTCGGACCAGCGAGCAATGGTGAGGGGCACTGTGGCACTCGAAGAGGCCGAGGTGCGGATCAGGCCGGTGTCGGTCGTTCCGCAGGCGGGCAGCACGACGCTGACCTGCGGGCGGGCGCACGTCGTGCTGCCCGCGTTCAACGAGGAGGGTTCGCTGCCGCCGCTGCTGCGCAGGCTGGCGGACCTCTCCCTGGCGGGCGGGCTGACGGTGTGGGTCGTCGACGACGGCTCGTCCGACTCGACCGCCGCCACCGCCGAGCGCGGTGCCGAGGGGCTCGACGTCCGGGTCGTGCGCCACCGGGTCAACCTCGGCCTCGGCCGGGCGCTGCACACCGGTCTGCGCGCGGCCATCGAGGCGTCCGGCGACGACGACGTGGTGGTCGTGATGGACGCCGACGACACCCACGACCCCGGCCTGATCCCGTCGCTCCAGAAGAAGATCGCGGCGGGGGCCGACGTGGTGATCTGCTCGCGGTTCGCGCGCGGCGGCGACGACGCCACCGCGCCGCTGGGCCGCAGGGTGCTCTCGCGCGGCGCGGGCGCGGTGTTCCGCCACGCGCTCGACGTGGACGGCGTCCGCGACTACACCAGCGGGTTCCGCGCGTACCGGGCGTCGCTGCTGCGCCGCGCCTCCGACCACTGGGGCGAGCGGCTGGTCGAGGAGCAGGGCTTCGCCTGCATGGTGGAGCTGCTGCTCAAGCTGCGGCACTGCGACCCGGTGATCGCCGAGGTCCCGCTGCCCCTGCGCTACGACCGCAAGAAGAGCGTCAGCAAGCTCAGGCTGCGGCGCACGATGGGCCAGTACGCGAAGTTGCTGATGCGCGACCGGCTGAGCCCCGCGCCGTTCCGGAAGCTGTGACGCCTGATGAGTGATTCGACCCGCCACGTCGTGGTCGTCGGCGGTGGCATCTGCGGCCTCGCCGTCACCCACCGCCTCGCCCGCGCGGGCACCCGCGTGACGCTGCTGGAGAGCAGCGATCAGCTCGGTGGCCTCGGCACGTTCTTCCCCTCGGGCGACCGCTGGGTGGAGCGCTTCTACCACTGCGTGATGCCGACGGACGACAGCCTGCTGGCCCTGCTCGGCGACATCGGCGCGCGCGACGCGGTCCGCTGGAAGCCCACCCGCATGGGCATGGTCGTCGACGGCGACTTCTACGGGTTCAACTCCGCGCTCGACCTGCTGCGGTTCACGCCGCTGCGGCTGCGCGACCGGGTCCGCTTCGGAGCCGTGTCGCTGCTGCTGCGCAGGCTGGGCAAGGGCAAGGACCTCGACAACCTGCGCACCGAGGACTGGCTGCGCGCGCTGTACGGCGAGGCCATCTGGTCGCAGCTGTTCGGGCCGATGTTCGGCTCGAAGTTCGGCGACGCGTTCGGCGACGTGCCCGCGCTGTACCTGTGGCAGCGGCTGGGGCGCGAGAGCAACGTGGCCACCCGCGGGTACCCCGAGGGCGGCTACAAGGCCGTGATCGACGCGCTGCGGGCCTCCATCGAGGCCGCGGGCGGCGTCGTGCGGACGAGCGCCCCGGTGCGGGGCCTCACGAGCACGCCGGAGGGCTCGTGCGTGACGCTCGCCGACGGTGAGGTGCTGGAGGCCGACCAGGTCGTGTCGACGGTCCCGCTGCCGCTGCTGCGCGGGCTGGCCGACGCCGAGCTGGCCGACCGGCTGCCGACGCTCTCGCTGCCGTACCAGGGCGTCGTGAACGCGCTGTTCTTCCTGAAGCGACCGCTGACCGGCAACTACTGGGCCCCGGTCCTGAGGTCCGGCACGGAGTTCGACGGCGTCATCGAGATGTCGGCGCTGTCGGGGGCCGAGACCTACGGCGGCAGGCACCTCGCGTACGTCATGCACTACACGAGCCGGACCTCCGCGCTGTACCAGGAGGACTCGGACGCCATCGCCGAGCGCTGGACCCGGCAGTTCCTCGACCTGCACCGGGGGCTCGGGCTCACCGAGGACGACGTCGACGAGGTCAGGGTGTTCAAGGCGCCGTTCGTGGAACCCGTGTACCCCTTGGGCTTCCTGGAGCAGCGGCCGTCGGTGGACGTGCCGGGGACGTCGGTCCTGCTGGCGACCACCGCGCACATCTACCCGGACGTGACGAGCTGGAACTCCAGCGTCGCCCTGGCCGACCAGGTGTCCGCGAAGATCCTCGCGGCCGTGGACCCGGTGACCGAGCGGGTGTGACGGCGGTGCGCGCGGCGGGGGTCGGTGAGCGACCCCCGCCGCGTCAGAGCAGCTTCTCCACGGCCATCGCGATGAGCTTCGACGTGGAGTTGTCCCCGTAGGGCGAGGGGATCCCCGCCAGCCGCGTCCGGTGGCCCGGCACGTCGTCCAGCCACCGCAGCACCTCCTCGCGCAGCCGCGCGGGCGGGACGAGCGTGCCGAACGTGCCCTCGATCTCCGGCCGCTCGGTGCTCCTGCGCACCACGACGACGGGCCGCTTCAGCACGCTCACCTCCTCCTGGATGCCACCGGAGTCGGACACCACGACGGCGGCGCCCCGCGCCAGCGCGAGGAAGGCCGGGTACGCCTGGGGTTCCACCACGCGCACGCCCTCCAGCAGCCCCTCCAGCCCGAACTCCCGCACCCGCTTGCCGGTGCGGGGGTGCAGGGGCAGCACGACGGGCAGCGGCAGCGCCGCCAGCTCCCGCAGGACGGTCTCCAGGTTCGCGCGGTCGTCCACGTTCTCCGGGCGGTGGATCGTGGCGACCACGTAGCCGTCGGCCACGAGACCGTGCCGCGCCAGCTCGGCGCACTGTTCGTCGGTGTCCGGCAGCGCCGCGTCCAGCGCCTCCACGACCGTGTTGCCGGTGAGCGCGATCCGTTCCGCCGCAACGCCTTCCGCGAGCAGGTTGCGCCGGTTCACCTCCGTCGGCACGCAGCACAGGTCGGCGACGTGGTCGATCATCACCCGGTTGTGCTCCTCGGGCATCGCGCGGTCGTGGCTGCGCAGCCCGGCCTCGACGTGCACGAGCGGCACGCCGTTCGCGTTGGCCGCCAACGCCCCGGCCAGGGCGGACGTCGTGTCGCCCTGGACGATGACGGCGGTCGCCGCGTGGGCCGCGAGCACCTCGTCGACGGCCTGCACGGCCCGGCCGAGCTGGGCGCCGCGGCCGACGCCGCCGACCGCGAACTCGTGGAACCGGCCCGGTTCCGGCAGGTCGTCCAGGATCTGGGAGTACATGGACCTGTCGTAGTGCTGCCCGGTGTAGACCAGTGCCGCGCCCTGGCCGAAGTGCCGGAGCAGCGGAGCGAGCTTGATCAGCTCGGGGCGTGTCCCGCACACCATGGTGATCACTAGGTGTTTTCCTTTCGCCCCAACGTGATGCTGACACGCTACTGAGTGGTGCACGGTGATTTCCCCCATCTCAGCCCATCGGGTGAACGGCGGCCTTCGCGTGCGGGTGCGGGGGCGCGGGCTCTCTAGGGTTGGGGAGGAACGTCGACTACGGAACGGGAAGTCTCAGCGTGTGGAGGAAGTACGGGGCGCTCCTGGGCGTCGTCGTGGCCGCGGCGGTGGCGGTGCTCGTGCCGCGGGCGGCCGCGGCCGCCTCGCCGATGCTGCCGGACCTGCGGCAGGCCCCGGTCGGCTGCCCCGGCGGGTTCGGCGGTGACCCGCTGACGTGCTCCGACTGGGACGTGTGCCTGGTGTCGGGGCCCGCGGCGCCGCGCGACGAGTGCCTGCGGTCCGGGCCCGCCAAGTCCGCCCGCCTCCGCTTCACCAGTTCGGCGGACAACGTCGGCGACGGGCCGCTGCTGCTGTTCGGCCGCCGCGACAGCACGGACGAGCCGACCATGCGGGTGCGGCAGGCGTTCCAATCCGGTGTGGACGGTCCGATCCCGGACGGGTTCGCGACCGCGCAGGGCCCCACGACCGCGTTCGCCCACTACGACGCGGAGGTGCCGCACGAGCACTGGCGCCTGATGGGGTTCGAGCTCTTCCAGCTCCGCACGGCCGAGGGGGCGTCGCTGTCGGTCGACCGCAAGAACGGCTACTGCCTCGGCGACCGCTACCCGGCGCACGACGTGGGCAGGCTGACCTACACGCCCGCGCACGGGACGCCCGCGGGCCGGGTCGCGGACCTGCTGGGCGGCAACGCCTGCGGGCACGGCGACCGGGACCGGCTCGACGTCGTGGAGGGCATCTCCGTCGGCTCGGGCGACGACCACCGCCACGACGTCGACCTCCAGTGGCTCGACATCACCCACGTCCCGTCCGGCGTGTACGACCTCGTGCACACGGTGAACCCGGACCGGTCGCTGCTGGAGAAGGACTACGCCAACAACTCCTCGTCGGTGTCGGTGTCCGTGCTGTGGCCGGACGAGCCGGGGCCGCTGACGACGCCGCCGCGCGTCGAGTTCCTGCGGAGCTGCCCCGGCCAGGCGCGCTGCTCGTGACCCGCGTCAGTCCGCGAAGGTCGTCCCCAGCCCGGTGAGACCCGCCGCCACCTCGGTGTCGTCGTCGGTCGCCCACCACACGTGCCCGTCCGGCCGCACCACGACCGCGCGGGCGTCGGGCAGGTCGGGGCGCACGGCGGTCTCGAAGCCCAGCCCGGCGGCCACGGCGGAGGCCTCCGGCAGCGCGGTGCGGGTCAGCAGCAGCGGACGGCCCTCGGGCAGTGCGACCGAGGGCACCCGCGTGCCCGTCAGAGGGTGCGCGCCCGCCACGGGGTAGGCGACGTCGAGCGCGGCGAGCTTCTCGGCCAGCGCCGCGGCGAACGCCGGGACGGTGCCGACGAGGTCGTTCACGAGCGTCCGCAGGGCGCGCTGCTCGGGTGTCGTCGCGCTGATGAGGGCGGTCTGGGCCAGGGTGTGCTCGGCGAGCGCGAGCCCGACGGGGTGGCGCTCGGCGTGGTAGCTGTCGAGCAGGCCGGGGGCCGCGCGGCCCCGGACCTCGGCGGCCAGCTTCCAGCCGAGGTTCGTCGCGTCCTGCACGCCGACGTTCAGGCCGACGCCGCCCGCCGGGAAGTGCATGTGCGCCGCGTCGCCCGCGAGCAGCACGCGGCCCTTCCGGTACGCGGCGGCGATCCTGGTGGCGTTGCCGAACCGGGAGAGCCAGCTCGGGTCGTGCATGCCGAAGTCGTCGCCCGCCACGCGCCGGGTGGTGGCGCGCAGGTCGTCCAGGGTGAACGGGTCGTCGCGGTGCTGGCGGTGCGCGTCCATGCCCGCGATGCGGTACCGGCCGCCGCCCAGCGGGACGCTGATGAGCGCACCGTCGTCGGTCTGGGCGCTCACCACCGGAGGCTCGGTCAGCGCCACCTCGCCGACGTACCCGAACGTGGTCGCGTCCGAGCCGGGGAACTCGATCCCGGCGGCCTTGCGGACGGTGCTGCCCGCGCCGTCGGCCCCGACGACGTGGGCGGCGGTGAGGGTGCGGCCGTCGTCCAGGGTGAGGGTGACCGACGAGGAGTCCTGCGCCAGGCCCGTGACGGCGTGGCCGCGCAGGACCCGGACGCCGAGGTCGAGCGCGCGCCGCTCGAACACCTCCTCGGTGCGGACCTGGGGGAACGCCAGCATGTACGGGTAGGGCGTGTCGAGGCCGCTGAAGTCGAGCCGGTTCTCCAGCATCCCGAAGTGCCAGTTCGGGCGGGGGACCCCGTCGGCCAGGAACTCCTCCTCCACGCCGCGGAGGGCGAGGACCTCGATCGTGCGCGGGTGCATCCCCATCGCCTTGGAGTGCGGGCTCCGCTCGACGGCGCGCTCGACCACGAGCGTCGACACGCCCGCGAGCGCCAGCTCCGCCGCGGTCCAGAGCCCGACCGGGCCCGCGCCGACCACGATGACCTCGTACGTCTCAATTGATTGGTTAGAACCTAGATTCATAGTAATGACCATACTCTGAAATCAGGTGGGCCCTATCATCGGCCCATGGCAACGCGGGAGTACCGGTCGTCCGTGCGAGCCCGGCACGCGGAGGACACGCGGCGCACGATCGTGGACGCGGCGGCCGCCCTGTTCGCCGAGCAGGGCTACGCGCGGACCAGCGTGGCGGCGGTCGCCGCGGCGGCCGGGGTCGCGCTGAACACCGTGTACACCAGTGTCGGCGGCAAGTCGGCGCTGGTCATGGCGTTGAGCGACGACGGGGCCGAGGACCCGGTCGCGGTCGAGACGGTGCGGCGGATCGTGGAGTCCGACGACGCGGGGGAGATCCTGCGCCTCACCGCCGAGGGCACCGCACGGGTGCGCCGCGCGCGCTGGCGGGCGGTCGGGATCCTGCTCGACAACCGCACGTCCGACCCCGACGTGGCCGCCGCGGCGACCGCCGCCACCCGTGTCGTGCGCGACCGGCTCGACCGGGTCGCCCTGCGGCTGGTGGAGGTCGGCGGCCTGCGGCCGGGCCTGGACGCCGACCGGGTGGGGCAGGTCCTGTGGTTCTACTTCGGGTTCGAGGCCTGGCGGACCGCCCGCGACCTGGGCTGGGACTGGGACGAGGCGGCGGGCTGGCTCGCCGACCAGGCCGCGGGCGCGCTGCTGGCCCCCTGACGGACGGGGTCCGGCCGAGCGCTCCGGGGCGGACGGCTACGGTCGGGGGTCCACGTGATCAACACCTCGGAGGGGCCCGCATGCCCGAGTCCGCCGCCCGCGTCTTCGACCGGCTCGCCACCACCGAGCCGCCGACGCACACCAGGACGCTGTTCGACCGGGCCGTGGTGCTCGGCGGCAGCGTGGCGGGCCTGCTGGCCGCGCGCGTGCTCGCCGACCACGCCGAGCGGGTCGTGGTGGTCGAGCGCGACGAGCGGACCGAGCGGGCGGAGGAGCGCCGGGGCGTGCCGCAGTCGGCCCAGGTGCACACGCTGCTGCCCGGTGGGCGCAGGCAGCTCGACCGCTGGTTCGAGGGGTTCTCGAAGGAGGCCGTCGCCGAGGGCGCGGTGCTCGCGAAGCCGGGCCGCTTCCGCGCCTACTTCAACGGCGAGGAGAAGGTCGACGACCCGACCGCGGAGCTGATCACCGGGAGCAGGCCGTTCCTGGAGTCGCTCGTCCGCCGCCGGGTGCTCGCACTGCCGAACGTCACCGCGGCGCGGGGCAGGGCGACCGCGGTCGACGTCGTCGACGGGCGTGCCGTCGGCGTGCGGCACACCGGTGACGACGGGGTGGAGGTCACCGAGGAGGCGGACTTCGTCGTCGACGCGATGGGCCGGTCGAGCAGGCTCGGCGACTGGCTGGAGGCGACCGGGTGGGAGAAGCCGTCGATGGAGCGGATGCCCATCGACATCAACTACACCACCGCGTACTTCCGGCGCTCGGCCGAGCCCGAGGTCGTCGCGGGCATCTCGTTCTGGGACGAGGACGAGAGGCCGGACGGCGTCGCGCCCGCCGCGTTCCAGGCGGTCGAGGGCGGTCGGTGGATGATCATGTTCGGCGGGTACGGCGACGACAGGCCCGGTGCCACGCCGGAGGAGTTCCGCCGGATCTGCGACCGGCTGCCGGAGCCGTTCCGCACCGCCGCCTCGGAGGAGATGCTCGGCGACGTCCGCCAGTACAAGCAGGCGGACAGCAGGAGGCGCGCCTACCACGCGCTGGAGCGGTTCCCGGCGCGGCTGGTCAGCGTCGGCGACGCCGTGGCGTCGTTCAACCCGATCTACGGCCAGGGCATGACGTCGGCCGCGCTGCACGCGTCGTGCCTGTCCGAGTGGCTGCGCTCCGAGCCCGCCCTCGACGCGCCCGCGACGGGGTTCTTCGCCCTCCAGAAGGTCGTCGTGGACTCGGCGTGGCAGACCTCGGCCACCCCGGACCTGGCGCTGCCGCACATCGGGGGTCCGTACCCGCGCGGCTACCGGGTCGCGCGGTGGGTCACCGGGCAGATCCTCGACGCGACCGTGACGGACGTGGAGGTCGCGAAGCGGTTCAACGCCGTCACGTTCATGACGGCCCACCCGAACACGCTCGCCACGCCGGGCACCGTCCTGCGGGCGGTCAGGACCAACCTCGGCAGGCGCCTCGGGCGCCGCTCCTCCCGCCGGGCAGGCGAGCCGCGTCCGGATAGGGGTTGACGTCGCCGGAACGCGGCCGGCGACAATGACCGGGTAGTAGTCGACCGCCCGATTCGGCCGCGCGCAGCGGCCGATCGGGCTATCGAGTCGCGCGCACCTACCACCGATGGCCGGTTCGCCACTACGGTCGGTTTCCGACGTGGGAGGTGATCATGGTGTGGAGATCCGCGGCCAGGACTGTGCGGGTAGTCGCGTTCGTCGTCGTGGGGGTCGTGACGATCCTCGGGCTGCTGCCGGTCGCCATCAACGTGGCCACCGGAGGAACGGCCCCCGAGGTGCTGGGGCCGGTGGTGGACTGGCTCTGGCCCGTGATCGTCCTGCTCACCGGGGTCATGGTCGGGCTCGTGCTCTGGGACCGCGGCAGCGACCAGGGCGTGCGGTTCATCCCGAGGCGCCCCGGTCACCCGTCGCACCGGGTGGACGCGGTGGGTCGGGTCGAGGGCGAGGTGCTGCGCCGCAGGCACGGTTCGTTCGCCGAGCAGATCGTGGTGAAGCTGGGCCTGACGACGCCGCCGCACCCCGTGCTGGCGCGGATCGACAGCGGTGAGAGGCCCGACCCGGACGAGCCGCCGTCCGGGATCGCCGAGGTGTTCGCCGAGACGCGGGAGGTGCTGCTCGTGCTGGGCGCCCCCGGTTCCGGCAAGTCCACGCTGCTGGTCGACCTGTGCGCCGACCTGCTCAGCCGGGCGCGGGCGGACGACGACCAGCCCGTGCCGGTGCTGGTCGACCTGTCGTCGTGGTCCGCGACCGCGCTCAAGCCCAAGGACCGCGGTCGGTCCGCCACCCCCGACGACTTCGTCGAGTGGCTGCTGCGCGAGGTCCAGCGCCACTACCGCATCCCCGTCGCCGTCGGCCGCGTGTGGCTCGCCGAGGGGAGGCTGGCGCTGCTGCTCGACGGGCTGGACGAGGTGGCGCCCGACGACCGCGACCGCTGCGTGGAGCAGATCAACGCGCTGGGCAAGCGGTCCGCCGTGCCGCGCATCGCGGTCGCCAGCCGGATCTCGGAGTACGAGCGGCTGAAGACGGCCCTGCGCTCGCAGCACGCCGTGCGGGTCGAACCGCTCGACCGCGACCAGGTCGAGGAGTACCTGGAGTCGGTCAGCCCCCGGCTCGACGGCCTGCGCAAGGCGCTGGAGCGCGAGCCCGAGCTGTGGAACACCGTGAAGACGCCGCTGATGCTGGACCTGCTGGCGCTCACCTACCGCACGGGCCGGGTCGGCCGCGACGTCCACGTCGGTGACGAGCGCGACCTGCTCGACACCTACCTGGTGGAGATGGTCGCGCGCGACTCGGCGTCGATCTCCGCGCCGTCCCCGGAACGCGCCTTCCGCTCGCTGCGGTTCCTGGCCAGGCTCGCCGCGAGTCCACTGTGGAACGACCTGGTCGCGCGCGGCAGGCTGCCCAGCAGGGTGGCGTGGCTCGAACTCCTGCCCGCGACCCCGATCTGGCTGCTGTTCCAACGGGTCCAGCCCGCCGTGCTCGCGGGGGCCGTCGGCGCGCTGACCACCGTGGTGGGACTCCGGCTCGGCCTGCTGTCCGGGCTGCTGACCGGGGCGAGCCTGACCGCGCTGGTCATCGTGGTCAACCACTTCCTGGTGACGCACCTGTTCGTCTTCAAGCGCCCGGACGGCACCAGGACGTGGGGGCTGCTCGCCGCGGCGGCCGGGCTGGTGCTGGGCGCGCTGGTCGGGCTGGTGCTCGGCGTGGTCGGCTCGTGGATCGGGCTGCTGCTGCACCAGCTGCCGGTGCCGCTCGCGTTCGCCGCGGTCATCGTGATCACGTTCCTGGTGGCGCTGAGCGCCAGCGTCCACCTGGAGGCGGTGAAGGACGCGCCCTACTGGGCCGTCGCGGTGTCGCTGCTGCCCGCCGCCGTCATGGTGTGGACGGGTCCGTCGCGGGAACTGCTGGTGGGGCTGGGGATCGGACTGCTCGCGGGGCTCGCGACGAGCCTGTTCGTCAGCGGGTTCTTCGGGGTGTGGCGGGCGCTGCACGTCGACCAGTCGACGGCGCTCGCGGGCCGGGGCCGCTGGTGGCTGCTGGTCGCGCTGCCGTTCGGCGGGATCGGCACGCTGGTGGGGACGGGGCTGGCGTTCTGGTCCGGCGCGTCGCTCACCACGGCCGTGCTGGGGCCGATGACCGGCGTGCTGATCGGGCTGTTCAGCGCGCCGACGTCGGCGCGGGAGCACCTGCTGCCGTTCGAGATGATCTCCACCGGCATGGCCGAGGCGCTGTCCCGGCCGCTGGTCCTGGGGGAGTTGCCGTTGCGCCGCAAGGCGTTGCTGAGCTTCGCGGGTGACCGGATGCTGCTGCTGCACGTGGAGGGGCAGTACCGGTTCGCGCACTCCCTGCTGCGCGACCACATCGCGACCTGCGACCCGGCTGAACTCGGCGCGGCGGTCGAGCGGCGCCGCGCCGAGCTGGTCAAGTCCGGGTGACCTGCGACAGGAACCGGACCCAGGCCCCCTTCGGGAACGCCAGGGTGCCCGCGGTCCGGTTCTTGGTGTCGCGCACCCCCACGGCGGCACCGAGGTGGCCGATCTCGACGCACGACTGGTCGGGGTTGCTGTAGGTCGCCTTGCGCCACCCGGAGATCGTGGGGGCTCGCGGCGTCGGGCGGGTGTCGGTCATGTGCGGGTCACGTTCCTTCCTGGATGTCACCTCGCGAGCAGGAAGGTGCGGGACTGCTCGGGCCCCAGTGCGGCGGCCTTCTGCTGCTCCCACACTTCGAGGAAGTCGGCGACCTCTTCCTCCTCGGCCGTGACCTTGCCGTCCCTGACCCCTTCTACGTGGACCACCTCGACCGGTGGCTCGCTGTCGAACCCGAAGACCGTGTAGTTCGACTCCTGGCCCCAGTAGTACCCGACTTCCCACGGCACGATCTGGACCTCCACGTTGGGACGGTCGATCATCCCAGCGATGTGGTCCTTCTGACCACGCCGAATCGCGTTGCTGCCGGACATGTTGGCCATGCGCTCGAACGCGGCCTGGTCGATGATGAACCAGAACCGGCGGTCGGGGTTCTCCAGCACCTGTTGGCGCTCCAGCCTGTTCACCGTCGCCTCCTCTATCGCCTCGGCTGTTCGCGACGGTCGGACCGAGCGCATCAGGTGCCGCGTGTAGGCCTCGGTCTGGAGCAGCCCCGGAATGGTCATCGAGGTGTGCTGCCACAGGTAGTGCGCGCTGTTCTCCAGGTCGACGACCTCGCGCATGGTGCCGTGGAAGCGGGCGCGCAGGGACTTCGGGGAGTACCTGCCCTCCCGGCCGCGGGCCATGTCGAGCAGGTCGTGGCGGAGGGGGGCGTCGGTGTGGTAGCCGTCGAGCAGCGTCGTCAGGTCGGGGATCTTGACGCCGCTCTCGCCGCGCTCGATGTTGCCGATCTTGTTCTGCGTGCAGTCGAGCAGCTTGCCCGCCTCCGCCTGGCTCATCGAGCACGCGTTGCGCAGTGCTTCGAGCTTGCGCCCGATGATGATGTTGACGACCCGCTTGGGGATGGCGGCGGTCATCGGGGCCTCCGTGGTACGTGTGCGTCACTGGTGATGACGGAAAGTAGCAGGCCACGACGCCGGATCGGATGAGGATTCGGCTTGGTTAAACGGATTCAGGAGCGCGCGCCGGAGCCGCCGGGGAAGTCGCAGGTGACGTGCGGACCCGGTGGTGCGATTCCACCGCGGGAGGGGAATCGCGGCCCGAACGCCGGGCACGCCGAAACGGGGGACCGCCGAGGCGGTCCCCCGTTGGACGGGAGGGGCGGTGCGGTCAGGCCAGCGTGGCCAGGCCGCGCGCGTTGGCGCGGGCGGCGCCGCGCGAGACGGCCACCGGGTCCCAGCCCGCCGGGCGCTCCGGCAGGAGTTCCCTGTTGCCGACGACCGAGCCCTTCGCGATCTCGCCGAACAGCAGGGGCCTGCCGATGATCTGGCCCGCGCACACCACGCCGCCCGCCATCACGCCGGTGATGCCGCTGCCGAACTGCGTGCTCTGGCCGACGACGTACAGGCCTCCCACACCGGTCTCGAACACCGGCCGCTGGCCCGCGTCGCCCCACTTGGCCATGCCGAACGGGGTGCCGCCGGACGAGCGGGTGTAGCGCTCCTGCGTGAGCGGCGACGCCATCTCCAGGTGCACGATGCTGTCGCGGAACGGGCCGAGCGCCCGTTCACCGGCCTTCACGACGGCCTCGGTGAAGCGCTCCTTCTCGGCCAGGTAGTTCGGGTCGCGGCGGTACTTCCCGCCGTCGGCGGGGCCGCTCTCCACACCCCAGCCCTCGTAGCCGGGCGGGCACAGCGTGATCAGCTGGAACGTCGAGTGGCCCTTCGGGTGCATGTGCCGCGAGTCGCCGTCCTTGCGCGAGGCGAAGGAGATGAACAGGTGCTTGATCTCCTCCGGCTGCCCGTCGTTGTGCAGGCTCTCGTACAGGTGCTCGATGTCGTCCCCGGCGTACCACCACATGTTGGCGTCCTCGGGCCGCGTGTCCAGCTCGCGGTCCAGCGCCACGTAGACCGTCGCGAACGGCAGGCCCATCGACGCTTCCTCGGTGTCGCGCACCAGTTCCGGCGAGAAGTGCTCGGGCCCCACCAGGTCGAGGATCGTGCGCCGGTAGTCGGCGTTGGAGATCACCAGCGGGGACGTCAGCTCGGTGCCGTCCTCCAGCACCACGCCCCTGACGGTGTTGTCGACGACCTGGATCCGGTCCACCTGGGAGTTGGTGCGCATCTCGCCGCCGTGCGCCTCGATGACCTCGGTCAGCGTGGCCGCGATCATCTGGCCGCCGCCCACCGGGTGGTAGGCGCCTCGGATGTAGTGGTCGGTGATCATCGAGTGCGTCGCGACGGACACCTCGGTCGGGCCGAGGCCGTAGTTCGGGGACTGGGCGGCCAGCACGGTCCGCAGCCGCGTCGAGAGCTTGCAGTGGTCGAACAGCGTGACCAGCTTGTGCCAGCCCCAGCCCTGGAGGTACTGCGTGCCCTCCATGATCTCCTCGAACGGCATGTCCGGCGCCCAGCCGAGCGCGAAGTGCTGCTCGCCGCCGGTCGCCCGGACGACCTCGCAGTACTCGCGGATCCCCTCGACCTCGTCGGGGAACGCCGCTTCCAGGCGCTGCCGGTACTCCTCCCAGTCCGACGGCACGTCGAACGTGAGGCCGGGCATCACGATCTTGTCGAACCCGTCGGGGTTGAGCTGGTGGAACTCCACCCTGCCCTCGGCCCCGAGACCGCGCAGCACGGTCGGGATGATCCCGTCCTCCCCGCAGTCGCCGAGGTAGTGGACGCCGACGTCGAACTCGTACTTCCTCCGCCTCCGGAACACGTGGCTGTTGCCACCCGCCCAGTCGTGTTGCTCCAGCACGAGCACCTTGCGTCCGCTGGCGGCCAGGTACGCGGCGCTCGTCAGGCCGCCGAGACCTCCACCGACGACGATGGCATCCCAGTCACTTCGTTGTGTCGTCAACGCGACTCCGCTCGAAGATCGGAGCAACCCCTGTCTGGCTGCTCTCCGGTAAGGGCACCCCACTGAGATTCCTCCCTTCGGCGCAGTACTCCTACCCCTGCTAACCCCTAAAACATCGTTATATGACGCCGTTTTTTGGTGAATATCATTCGCGTTCAGGGGTGTTCTACGGGTGTCTCCAGTCGCTGTCCTCGCAGGTGGGAGGGTGTTGGGGAGCGGAGTCGCGTCTCGGATCGGATGCGATCACGCGGTTCCGCCACCCCGAGCCGGTACAGCTCGGGGTGGCGGCCGAGGAGGCCCCCCGGAGCCCCGCGGAGGGCGGGCGCGATCGTCCTGATGCCGTAGCGCCCGCCCCGCGCGGATTGCTACCTCCGGGTGATGGCCGACCGCCCGTTCCCCCGCGACCCCCTCCGCGGCCGGGGGACGCGTAGGGGTTTCGTCGTCACGCCGCGGCGCGGCGGCGGAACAGCCACGTGGCGAACGCGACCGACGCCGCGAGCAGGCCCGTGCACCACAGGACGGCGAGCAGGCCGTTGTCGCCGACGGGGGTGCCGGTCAGCAGCGCCCGCACGGTCTCGATCACCGGGGTGATCGGCTGGTGCTCGCTGATGCTCCCGAGGAAGGCGGGCATGGTGTGCGTCGGGACGAAGGCGCTGCTGAGGTACGGCAGGAACAGCATCACGAAGGTGAGCGCGCTGGCCGACTCGACCGACTTCGCGATCACGCCCAGGCCCGCGGCGAGCCAGGAGAGAGCAAGGACGTAGAGCAGCAGCAGGCCCGCCACCAGCAGCCACTCCACGACGGTCGCGCTCGGCCGGAACCCCAGGGCGACGGCGGCGGAGACGACGATCGTGGTGGACGCGGCGTTGCGGACGACGCTGGCCGCCACGTGCCCGGTGAGCACGGCCGAGCCGCGGACGGGAAGGGTCCTGAGCCGGTCGATCATGCCGGTCGTCATGTCGTTCGTGACGGCCATGGCGGTGGAGGCGGCCCCGTAGCCGGTGCAGAGCAGGACGATCCCCGGCACCACGTAGTCCAGGTACGCGGTCCCGGTGGTGATCGCGCCGCCGAAGACGTAGACGAACAGCAGCATCATCAGCAGCGGGAGGGCGATCGACATCACCAGCGTCTCGGTGTTGCGCCGGGTGAGGCGGACGCAGCGGCCGATCAGGGTCAGGTGGTCGGAGAGGGCGTTGGCGAAGCCCGTGTGCGCGGCGGTCATCGGGTCGCTCCACCGGTGAACGCGAGGAACACGTCGTCCAGGGTCGGGCGGTGGGAGCCGACCGTGGCGACCGGCACCCCCGCCGCGCGCAGGGTGTCCAGGACGTGGTGCTGGTGGGCGGCGGTGCCGTCCGACGGGAGGCCCAGGGTCAGCGGGCCGTCCACCTGCTGGGCGGACAGCAGTTCCGCCGCGCGGGCGGCGTCCGGCTCGGCGGTGAAGCCGAGGGTCAGGCGGTGGCCCCCCACCCGTGACTTCACCTCGTCCGTGGTGCCCTGCACCGCGACCCTCCCGCGGTGCAGCAGGGCGACGTGGTCGGCCAGCCGGTCGGCCTCCTCCAGGTACTGGGTGGTCAGGACGACGGTCGTGCCCGAGGTCACCAGGTCCTTGACGGCGTCCCACACGGTCGACCTGCTGACCGGGTCGAGGCCGGTGGTCGGCTCGTCCAGGAAGATCACCTCGGGGTTCGACACCAGGCTCATCGCGAGGTCGAGGCGGCGCCTCATGCCGCCGCTGTAGGTCTTGACCCGCCGGTCCGCGGCGTCCACGAGGTCGAAGCGGTCCAGCAGGTCGGCCGCGCGGCGCCCGGCCGCCGGGCCCAGGTGCATGAGCCTGCCGATCACGACCAGGTTCTCCCGGCCGGTCTGCTGCTCGTCCACGGCCGCGAACTGGCCGGTGAGGCTGATGGTGGCGCGGACCTTCGCCGGTTCGCGCACGACGTCGTGGCCCGCCACCCGTGCGGTGCCCGCGCTCGGCCTGGTCAACGTCGTCAGGATGCGGACGGTGGTGGTCTTGCCCGCGCCGTTCGGGCCCAGCAGGGCGACGACCGTGCCCCGCTCGACCCGCAGGTCGACACCGTCCAACACCGTTGTCGCGCCGTAGCGCTTCGTCAGGCCCTCTGCTTCGACGATCACCGGTCCCCCTTGTGCGTAGTGCGTACGCTTAAAAGCGTATCTCATACGCATAAGCGATCGGAAGGGGCTTTCCTAGACTGGCTCGGACGAGAGGGAGCGGATGACCGAGGAGAACGACCTGCCCGCCGAGGTGGCCCTGCTCTGGGGGCTGCGCGACACCGCGCGGCGCGGCCGGAAACCGTCGCTCACGGTCGCCGACATCACCCGCGCCGCCGTCGAGGTCGCGGACGCCGACGGGATCGGCGCGGTGTCGATGGCCAAGGTCGCCGAGCGGCTCGGCAACGCCACGATGGCGCTCTACCGGCACGTGAAGAGCAAGAACGACCTGCTGCTGCTCATGGCCGACGCGGCGATCGGGCCCGCGCCCGCGCTGCCGGAGGGGCTGGAGTGGCGCGCGGCGCTGACGGTCTGGGTGCGGGGCGTGCTCGACGCGCTGCGCGAGCACCCCTGGGTGGTGCACCTCCCCATCAGCGGACCGCCGGTCGGTCCGAACAACCTCTCCTGGTTCGACCGGGCGCTCGGAGCGCTGGGGGACAGCGGGCTGTCGGAGGACTCCAAGGTCGGCGTGGTGATGGGGCTGCTGACCTACGTCCAGGGCGAGGCGCGGCTGAGCACCGACCTGGCCGCGGGCTACCAGGAGAACCCGGAGGCGTTCGGGCGGCAGTACGGGCGGGCGCTGGCGGCCGTGGTCGACCCGGAGCGGTTCCCGGCGTTGAGCAAGCTGGTCGCCTCCGGCGTGTTCGACGCGGACGTCCCCTACGACGAGGAGGTCGACGGGCTGTTCGGGCTGAACCTGTACCTGGACGGCGTCGCGGCCCTCATCGAGCGCACGACGCGGTAGCGGCCCGGCCGTCGCGCGACGTGGCATTTTCCCCACTCCGGCGGATTCGTCGGCCCGAACACGTATTTGTCACCCGTCTGGTCCCTCTGTGTCTGGTGGTATGGCTATGCCCGACCGTCGAACAACTGATGGGGGCCTGGGATGAGCATCGCTGTCCACGGTTCGGTCGAACCCCTGCCCGATCCGACCGCCGCGGAGCACGACGCGGCGTCGGACCTGTTCGCGAGCCTGCTGGCGAGCGACGACCGGCCGGGGGTGAGGGTGGTCCCGGTCGCCGAGCGGTCGGACCTGGCACGGACGCGGCTGCTGGACGCGTACGCGCTGCTGGCGGGCGGCAACGAACTGCCGGTGCTGCGCGGTCGCGCCGACGAGCGGTCGTCGCCCTACGGGGTGTTCGCGGACGCGTTCGAGCACGCCACCGGGAACCCCGAGGAGTTCACGGAGCTGGAGCAGGACGCGAACCTGCTGCTGCGCGGGCTGTTCCGGTCGCTGCGCACACCGGGTTGGGCGCGGGAGGCGCTGGGCGTGGCCGACGCGGAGCACCACCGGCTGCACCGGGCCGTGGCGGCGACGCTGGACGCGATGTCCGGGCCCGCGGGGACGGTGGTGCTGCTCGACGGCGTCCACCACGCCGACCCCGCGTCGATCGCGCTGCTCGACCACCTCGTCCGGCGCGGGCCCCGCACCCCGATCCTGCTGGTCGTGGCGCACGACCCCCACCGGGCCCCCGCGTCGCTGGCGGCCGTCCTCGACGAAGCCGGGCGGTACCGCCCCGACGACGCGATCGCGCCGGTGGTGCGGTTGGTCGACGCGGGCCGCCACCGCCTGACCCAGCGGGAGCACACGGTGCTGGCGGTGCTCGCCGAGGGCCTGACCGCCGACGCCATCGCCCGCAGGCTCGACATCTCGCCGCGCACCGTCCACCGGCACCTCCAGCACCTGTACCGCAAGCTCGGCACCGCGGACCGGCTCGCCACCGTCCTGCACGCCAAGTCCCTCGGCATCCTGCCGTGAGGTGCCGGCCGGTCAGGCGGCACGGGTGAAGCGGTCGATCCGCTCGACCAGTGCGCGCATGTCGTCGTCGGCGAAGAGGGACACGAGGCCGCGCAGCGCGCGCAGCCGGTCCTTGGTGCGCGTCGACGAGACCTTCGCCGAGGAGTCCACGGCCTGGAGACCGACCTTGGCCGCGTGCTCGAAGTCCCGCTCCAGCGCGTGGTTCAGGGTCAGCGCGATCTGGCTCAGCGCCCGGCTCCTGGTCATCCCCTCCGGGTAGTTGGCGATGGCCGAGGTGAGCGGCGGGATCGCGAACGACGTGTAGGCCGGGTCGACCGAGCGCGCCAGTTCGGTGTAGACGATCCCGGTCATCGCCTCCAGGTCGACCTCGTCGAAGAACGCCGACCACGTCGGCGGCGCACCGCGGTCGGCCGCCTCGAAGGCGTCCCGCGCGGTGCCCATCCGCGTCAGCGCCAGGTCCCTGTCGCCCATCCTGGCGTGCGTCCACGCCTGGTTGACGCACAGGATCGCCACGCTCAGCCCGCACTCCGCCCTCCGCGCCGTCACCTCGCCGAGCCGGAACGCCGTCAGCGCCTCGTCGAGGACGTCGTGGTGCAGGTGGAAGCGCCCCGTCCGGTAGAGGATGTTGGCGGTCAGGTCGTGGTTGCCCACCAGCGCGGCCAACTCCGAGGCGCGGCGCACGTGGATCCACGCCAGGACCTCCTCGGCCGAGTCGAAGCACGTCCACGCCGCGAGGTTGTGCAGGTCCGCCATGGCGGAGCCCAGTTTGCCCCGCACGGTCTCCGTGGTGCTGGAGTGGGAGAGCACCCGCTCGCTCCACGACGAGAGGGTGAGGACCGCCTCGCGGCAGGACTCCCCGCCGAACCGGTAGTCGAGGGCGCGGAACTGCTTCGTCGCCGACTCCACGTGCCGCACCTCGGCCATCCCGCTGTGCTGGTGCACCGGACGTGAAGCGTCGTCCCCCGGTGCGCCGGTGTCGAACTCGACCATGGTCGAACCTCGCTCACATACTCGGAGCCGCTCGAGTGGTACTCCCAAGGTAGGGATCCCGTAGCCCGAACGTCCGCGCCGCGATCGACACCACCCGAGCGGGCTCGGCCGTTCGAAGGACGCGTGGGGTGCGCGACTGACCCCGATCTGTCAAGGAAACGACCCGGAAGCGCCGTTCCCGGCGTGGCAAGGTTGATCGCGGTCATTCGACGACGACGAAGAGGGTGGCGACCATGGCGATGCTGTCGCGAGCGGTGTGGGGGATCCTCCGGGGCCGGAACCGGGACGACCGAAGACGGAGCCCCGAACCGGAGCGAAGACAGGTCGAGTTCTCCCAGACCCCGCCCGCCGACCCGGTCGTGCTCGACCCGGTCGAGCCCCGCGAGCCCCCGGAGATCGAGGAACTGCTGGTGATGGCCGACGTCGAACTGGCCGAGAAGCAGGAGCAGCTCGACGAACTGGACCGCAGGTACCGGGAGGCCGTGCGGGACCAGCGCAGGCTGGAGGAGGAGAACAGCAGGCTGCGGGGCAGGCTGACCACCGTCTACCGCGGCCTGGTGCCCGAGGAGGTCACCCCGGCGCGCGACCTGCCCGTGACCGCGGAGTCGCCGTCGCACGCGGCGGAACTGGCGCGCCTGCACCTCGCCGACCACCTCAGCCTGCCGGTCGAGGCGTGCGTGCAACTGGACAAGATCGACAACGTGCCGGGGTCGCGCACCTGGGGGGAGAACGCGTGGCGCGGTTTCCTCGCCCTGCACGCCTACGGCGAGGCGCTGGCGGCGCAGGAGAACCCCGGCAACTTCCGCGCGTGGTGCGAGAACTCCCACCACCCGCACGTGTGGCCGCCGAACGCGAAGAAGCTCGCCATGAGCGAGAGCAAGACCGTCGGCAGGTCCGGCCGGATGAGCGCGAAGCGCATGTTCCCGGTGGACCGCGCCTACGACCCCTCGGGAGCGGTCTTCATGGAGGCCCACCTGAAGATCGGCGTCGGACGCGGCACGCTGCTGCCCCGCGTGTACTTCGTCGCGGACCGCGGGACGGCCAAGGTGTACGTCGGCTACTTCGGCCCGCACCGGAACGTGCCGAACACCCTCACGTAGTCCTCCCGCCTCGCCGTCGTCGCGAACGGGTCTTCGGGAACCGAGCGGCCACCTGGTACGACTACCGGGGGGATGCCCTGCCTCCGGACCACGAAAGGCCCGCCGATGAACCTCCGACGCCTAGGCGCCGCGCTCCTGCTGACCGGCCTGGCGCTGGTGGGCACCGCCGCGCCCGCGTTCGCGCACGCCGAGCTGATCAGCAGCGATCCGGCCGCGGGCGCGTCGCTGCCCACCGCGCCGACGCAGGTCGTGCTGACCTTCAGCGAACCGGTCGGCCTGGCCGCCACCCCGATCACCGTGACCGGGCCGGACGGGGTCACGTGGAACGTGGCCCAGGTGAACGCGGCGGGGGCCGTGGTCACCGCGGTGGTCGAGCCCACCGGTCCCGCGGGCGAGTACGTCCTGGGCTACCGCGTGGTGTCCGACGACGGCGACGAGGTCGGCGCCGACCTCCGCTTCACGCTGGCCGCCGCGGCCACGCCCAGCACCACCTCCGCCGCGCCCACCACCACCACCGCGCCCACCACCCCGCCCCCGGCCACGTCCAGCGCGCCCGCGGCGTCGACCGCCTCCGAGGAGGGCGACGGCGGCGGCGTCCCGGTGTCGGTGTGGATCATCGGTGCCGTTGTGCTGGCGGGAGCGGGCGCGTTCGCCGCCACGCGCCTCGGCAGGACCAAGAAGGCGGAGTAACCCCTGGTCAACGCGGCGACACCAGCGGGTTGACCTGCCAGTGGCCGTCGTCGTTCGTGGTGGGCAGGTGCACGACCGGCCCCCGGTCGTCGTTGACGGCGAGGAACGTCGCACCGTCCAGCTCCACCGCCGCCACGTGCCACCTGCCCTCGTGCGGCTGCCCGACCAGGTAGTCCGCGACCTCCTCGTCACCCGTGACCGGCCCGCCCAGCAGCGGCACCACCCCGTCCGCGTCGCCGGAGTTCAGCGCGGACCCGTACGCGCGCGCCAGCTCCGCGGGCGACGCCGAGCCGGGGGGCGGCTCGGAGTGGATCCGCAGCGCGATGAACAGGATCCACCCGAGCACCGCGCACAGCGCGAGGACCCGCAGGACCCTGGTGCTCCTCCGCGACTGGGGACGCGGCTCCGAGCCGATGCCGTACATGCCCCGAATCATCCCCTCCGGCGCGCTCGCGGCCCAGTGCTGTGACCGAAGCCCGGTCCGATCCCCTGGGCGTGGCCCTCGAACAGGGGGGTGGCCGACTACGGACAGTCGGCCGACCGGCGATCTTGTTCACGTCCGGGTGGCCTTGGGGTCGATCCCGAGTCGACTCCGCCGGCCTGGGTAGCCAGAGCTGGCGAGACGAAGAGTCCATTCGGGAGAGAGGTTGTCCGATGATCGACCAGAAATCGGTGGAGCGCCTGTACGAGTGCGACGTCATCGACGCGCGCGGTGACCGGATCGGTTCCGTCAAGCAGGTCTGGTTGGACGAGCAGAGCGGCGAGCCGGTCTGGGCCTCCGTCCACACCGGAATCTTCGGGATGCGGGAGAGCTTCGTCCCGATCCAGGGCGCCAAGGTGTCGGACAAGCACATCACCGTGCCGGTGGAGAAGCAGAAGGTCAAGGACGCCCCGGAGGTCGACGCCTCGGGCGGCAGGCTCTCCGACGCCGAGCAGGCCAACCTGTACGAGTACTACGGGATGCCCACGCCCGCCAGCGGCGACCACGACCGGCTCGACGGCGACCGCGCGTCGGCGGCCGGGCGGGACCGGTCCGCGGGGCGCCGGGACGAGCAGAGCATGGTCCGCTCCGAGGAGCACCTGAAGGTCGGCACGGAGCAGGTCGAGACCGGTCGCGTCCGGCTCGTCAAGCACACCGTCACCGAGCAGCAGAACGTCACCGTGCCCGTCTCCCACGAGGAGGTCCGGGTCGTGCGCGAGCCCGTCACGTCCGCCGACGCGGGCACGCGCGACAAGGCCTTCCGCGCCGAGGAGAGCGAGGTCGTGCTGCACGAGGAGCGCCCGGTGGTGGACAAGGAGACGGTCGCGGTCGAGCGCGTCGGCCTCGGCAAGGAGACCGTGACCGAGCAGCGCACCGTGGCCGGCGAGGTGCGCAAGGAGCGCGTCGACGTCGTGGACGACACCGAGCGCGCGCGGGACGACCGCCGGCGGTGAGGCGTCCGCCCCGGCCGGTGGCGACCGCTCGCCACCGGTCAGGGGCGCTCCCCGGCATCGGCTGCCAGCAGGGGGGTGGTGGTCGCTCGACCGGCCACCTGAACCGCCGTGCCGCTAGGCGCGCAGGGCGCGGAGCGCGCGGGCGTCGGTGAGGCCCACCGCCCGTGCCGCCGCGTCCACGGTCGCGCCCCGGCCGATGAGCTGCTCGGCCCGCTCCACCCGCAGCAACTGCTGGTAGCGCAACGGGGTCAGGCCGGTCGCCCTGCGGAAGTGCCGGGTCAGCGTGCGTTCGCTGAAGCCCAGTTCGCGGGACATGTCGACGAGCCGCAGCCGTTCGGTGAACCGGTCCTCGATCAGGTCCTGCAAGCGGTGCGTCAGGTCGTCCACGTGCGCGCGGTGCCGCAGCGGCACGCCGGGGGGCGGCTCGTCGCCCGCGCCCCTCGGGTACACCAGCAGGTCCCTGGCGACGCGCGCGGCGACACCGGGACCCCTGCTCGCTGCGAGCAGGTGCAGCGCCACGTCGAGGCCGCTCGCGCCGCCCGCCGAGGTCGCGATCCTGCCGTCCACGACGTGCAGGACGTCGTCCACCACGGTCGCGGCCGGGGTGGCGTCGGCGAGCACGCGCCCGTGGCCGTGGTGGGTGGTGGCGCGCCTGCCGTCGAGCAGGCCCGCGCGGCCGAGCGAGTCGGCGCCCGTGCCCACGGCGACGACCGTGCCGCCGGTCGCGTGGTGGCGGCGCAGCACGGCGAGGCTCGCCGCCGAGACGGAGCCGCCGCCCGGCACGAACACCAGGTCGGCGGGGGAGAGGTCGGGCCACGTCGCCCCGGCCCGCAGGCCCAGGCCCTCCGCGGTGACCAGGTCCGGCCCATCGGCCACAAAGGACAAGCGGTAGGGCAGGCCGCGGGCGACGGCGGCCCGGTAGACCGCGACCGGGCCCGCCAGGTCGAGCAGGGACAACGCTTGCGGGAGCAAGAACACGACTTCGGTCACGGTGGAGCGCGTTCTCATGGACGATAGATACAAGATCCACTGCCTGGGGACAAATCCGGGGCGGTGCGGTGGTCGTGACCGGGCGTCCGCTACGGCAGGAGCGTGAAGGTCGACCTCCCGAACGCCTCGCCGTTCACCTGGAGGGCGATGGCGTGCTCGCCGGGGTGGTAGACGCGGGTGGTGATGACCTTGAACGAGTGCGTGCGGGCGACCGTCAGCCGCTCACCGGCGGCAAGCGTCCTGGTCGTCAGCTTGAACACCTTGGGCGTGGTCGACCCGTTGGCCTTCCGGTGGTGGACCACGTAGTCGATCGCCAGCCGCGCGGGCGCGGGCCCGGTGTTCTCCACGGCGAAGGAGAAGCCCAGCGCGCCGCCGACCTCCACGGCCGTCGTGTCGAGCAGCGGACCCTCCACCAGCAGACCGGGGACGGGCGGGAACCCGAGCAGCGCCAGCGCCCGCGGGTGGCCCTGCTTGACCAGCGTGCGCAGGCCGTGCCGGACGAGCCGCAGCGTCTCCGGAGCGGGCTCGCCCTCCAACCAGCGCGCCGCCGTGGCCGCGGCGAGCGCGGGGTCGCGGCGGCTGATGTCGTTGAGGTGGTTGGCCACCGAGCGCCGGACGTACTCCGACGGGTCGCGGTGCAGCGCGTCCAGCACCGGCACGGCCGCCGCCGGGTCCTCGACGATCGCCCGCACCCGCTTCGCCCACGGCAGCAGGGGCCGCGTGCCCTCGCTGGCGAGCCTGCGCACGTGCTCGTCGGCGTGGTCGGTCCAGGTCAGCACGATCGGCAGGGCGCGCCCGAGGTCGGCGTCCAGCAGGCGCCGGATGCCGAACTCGGCCGTCAGCCTCGGCGTGAGCTCCGCCAGCAGCGCGAGGGCCCGGTCGAAGGCCTCGGTGCCGCCGTCCGCCAGCGCGCGGCTGGTGACCGCCTCCGTCACCGGCCAGATCATCCAGCCGGTGAACCCCGGATCGCGCAGGGCCTCGCGCACCACGGCCTCGAACCGCGGGAACGCCGGGGGCAGGTCGGCCAGCAGCGCGTCGTGCACGAGGTCGGTGCGCTCGCGCAGACCGAGCCCGCCCAACCTCCCCGCGGCGGCCGTGACGGCCGGAGCGGGCACGGAGAGGGTCCGGGCGAGGCCGGTGACGGCGGCGGCGTCGAGCAGTTCGTCTGCGGTGGGCACGGAACTCCTTGTGGTGGCGGGGAGCCCGAGTCTAGGAGCGGGGTACGACAGTTCCCGGTGGGCTTGACATCGGCGCGGTCCCGGCTATGTTTAACAAGTCGGTTAATTAACGAGTAGGTTAAACATGGCGAGCAGTGATCGGCTCAGCACCATCTTCGCGGCGTTGGCGGACCCCACGCGCCGGGCGATCCTCGCCCGGCTCGCGGACGGGGACGCGACCGTCTCGGAGCTGGCCGAACCGTTCGACATCAGCCTCCCGGCGATCTCCCGGCACCTGAAGGTGCTGGAGGGCGCGGGGCTCATCTCCCGCAGCCGCACGGCCCAGTGGCGGTCGAGCAGGCTGGAGGCGGGACCGCTGCGGGAGGCGACGGACTGGATGGAGCGGTACCGCCGGTTCTGGGACGCCAACTTCGACCGACTCGACGCCCACCTGCGTCGCATCCAAGCCCGAACGGACACCGAGAGGACCCAGACATGACCGAGGCGCCCAACACCGAACTGGTGATGACCCGAGTGTTCGACGCTCCCCGCGAGCTGGTCTACCGGGCCTTCACCGACCCCGACCAGCTGGCGCAGTGGTTCGGGCCGGTCGGGTTCAGCGTGCCGCGCGAGTCCGTCGACCTCGACGTGCGGGTCGGCGGGCACCAGCGGTTCACGATGGTGAGCGACGAGGACCCGTCCTTCACCTCCCCGGTGGACGCGACGTTCCTGGAGGTGGTGCCCAACTCGCTGCTCGTGGGCGCGGAGGCCTGGAACGGCGCGGGGAACCAGCCGCCCGTCGACCGGTTCTCGCTGCGGGTGGAGTTCCACGACGAGGGCGGGAACACGCGGGTCGTGCTGCGGCAGGGACCGTACACGGAGGAGATGGAGAGCATGGCCCGCCTGGGCTGGGAGAGCTCCTTCACCAAGCTGGACCGCCTGCTCGCGGGCTGAGGCGTCGGCCGGGGGATCGCGCCGGTGGTCGGAGGCGCGATCCCCGTGGTCGGAGGAGCTAGCTCGCGCTCGCCGCGGGCAGCGGGAACGGGAGCGGCTGCCCCAGCACCGTCGCCGCCAGCCTCGCGCAGTCCTCCGCGGACCTCGCGTCGCCCATGGCCAGGTGCGACGCCGAGAGGTTCCGCAGCGTCACCGCCTCGTTGTACACGTCCTGGAGGTCCCGGTGCGTCTCCAGCGCGTGCTTGTAGCACTCGACCGCCGTCGGGTACCGCCCCGCCCGGTGGTGGATCCTGCCGAGGCTGTCCTGCGACGCCGCCTCCAGCGGGCGGTTGCCGAGTTCCCGCGACCGCAGCAGCGCCAGTTCGCACAGGACGATCGCCTGCTCGTGGTCGCCGAGGTCGCTGTGCGCGCAGCCGACGTTGTTGAGGCAGTCGGCCTCCATCAGCTGGTCGCCGAGGATCCTGGCGATCTCGTGCGACCGGACCTCGTGCTCCAGCGCCTGCTGGTACATGTTCTGCCGGGTGCACAGGTCCGCGATGTTCTGGTGGGTGCGGCCCTCGCCCCTGAGGTCGCCGAGTTCCACGTACAGCTCCAGCGCCGAGCGGAAGTGGCTCGCCGCGCGCACCAGGTTGCCGAGGTGCTTGTGGGCGAAGCCGAGGCTGCGGTGGACGTACGCGCTGCCCTGCGCCTCGCCGGTCCGCTCGGTCGCCGCGAGCGCCGCCTCCTGCGCGACGACCTTCTGGTGCCAGTGGCCGTTGCGGTCCAGGTACGGGTCGAACGTCCAGCCGAGGCGCCAGGTGTGGTCGTCGAGGTGGTGTTCGGCCGCCATCTCGATGGCCGCGAACAACGTCGAGGAGGCCGCCGTGGTCCACGCCTGGGCGGCCGTGCGGTCGTCGATGACCTCCACCACCGAGCCCTCGCTCATCGGTCGCAGGGCGATGCGGGGGCGGTGCGGGTCGATCAGCGCCGCCGCGGTGAACGCGCTGTGCAGGTAGTGGTCCAGGACGCGGACGCGGGCCGCCCTGCGGTCCTCCGCCGGGTCCGTCGCGGTGGACAGCTCCGTCGCGTAGACGCGCACGAGGTCGTGCATGGTGTAGCGGCGCGGGGCGTGCTGGGTGACGAGGTGGCCGCGTTCCAGTTCGTCCAGCAGCGGCACGGCCTTCGCCACCGGCAGGCCCATGAGGCTGGCCGCCGCCCTGGTGGGGATCTCGGGGCAGGGGTGCAGGGACAGCAGGCGGAACACGTCCGCCGCGGCCGGGCTCAGCGCCTGGTAGGACCAGGTGAACGCCGCACGGGCGTCGATGATCGAGTCGGCGTCGGAGAAGCTGTCGAGGCTGTCGCTGGTCTCGCGCAGGGCCGCCGCCACGGCGCTGAGCGGGTGCAGCGGTTGGAGGGCGGCGCGGGCGGCGACCATCGCGAGCGCCAGCGGGAGGCCCGCGCAGAGTTCGATGATCTCCGAGACGGCCGCCGGGTCCGAGCCCACCGAGCGGCTGCCCAGCCTGCGGGCGAGGAACTCCCGCGACTCCGCCTTCGACAGCGGGGTCAGCAGCAGCGGGCGGGCGCCCTCCACCGCCACCAGCGACAGCAGCTGGTTGCGGCTCGTGACGACGACGTGGCAGCCGGGGGCGCCGGGCAGCAGCGGGCGGACCTGCTCCGCGTCGCGGGCGTTGTCCAGCACCACCAGGACCCGGCGTTCGGCCAGGACGCTGCGGTAGAGGCTCACCTGGGCGTCGAAGCCGACCGGGACGCGGGCCGACGGGACGCCCAGCTCGTCCAGGAAGCGGCGCACCGCGTCCTCCGGCTGCACGGCGTCGCCGGTCTGGTCGAAGCCGCGCAGGTTGAGGTAGAGCTGGCCGTCCGGGTAGAGGTGGGCGATGCGGTGCACGTAGCGGACCGCGAGGGTGGTCTTGCCGACGCCCGCCATGCCGCGGATGAGCGTCACGGCGGTGGCGCCGTGCGGGTCGTCGTGCTCGGCCAGCAGGTGTTCCAGCTCGTCCTTGCGGCCCGCGAAGACCGTGAGGTCGCGCGGGAGCTGGGCGGGCATCACCGACGGCGCGGGAACGGGGGCGTCGGCGAGCGGGGCGACCTCGTGCTGGACCTCCGGCCGCGGCGGCTCCACGTCCTCGCGCAGCACGGCCTCGTGGGCGGCGCGCAGCTCGGGGCCGGGGTCGATGCCGAGCTCCTCGGCCAGCCGGGCGCGGATGGTGGTGTGGACCTCCAGCGCGTCGGCCCGGTAGCCGGCCGCGGCGAGGGCGAGGATCAGCCGGGAGTGCGACGGTTCGTCGAACGGGTGCTGCGACGTCACCCGCTGCAACGGTACGAGCACCGGTTTCGGCAGGCCGCACCGCAGCGCGAGGTCGGTGGCCTCGTTGACCGCGGCGACGTGCTCGCGTTCCAGCGCGGTGAAGACGGCGTGCGAGCGGACCGGCGCGGGCGTGTTCGCCGCCACCGGTCCGTCCCACAGCGCGAGGGCCTCGGCGAACGTGTGGACGGCCTGGCGCTCGTCGCCCGCGTCGCGCTCGGCGCGCGCCCGCGCCATGAGGTCGCGGAAGCGCAGCAGGTCCAGCGTGGCGGCGTCGGTGGTGAAGCGGTAGCCGCCCGCGCCCCTGATCAGCCACCGCCCCGTCTCGCGGTGGCCCAGTTCCGGTTCCAGCGCGCGGCGCAGGGAACCGACGTAGCGGTGCAGCAGGTTGACGGCGCTGCCGGGGTGCTCCTCGCCCCATAGGGCGTCGACGAGCGACGCCACGCTCACGGGCTGCCCGCCGTGGGCGAGGAGCAGTGCGAGGACCGAGCGCTGCTGAGGTGGCCCCAGTTCCACCTCGACACCGTCGAGCCACGCGCGAAGGGGACCGAGCACGGCCAGTCGCAGGTTGCTTCGAGTGCTTTCTGGGAACAACTTCGCTCCGCCGCGGTAGGTGCCTCCCCCGAGGGGGGCACGTGGTCACACTTTAGTCATTGGTCGTCAAGTCGGGCGAACTACGGTGTGCGGGCAGTGGTTGGCCTTCTCCGACACAGGAGCGGCCCGGCGCGCCCCGGATACGCATTCGCCGGAAATCACGTCGCGCGCCGCGTCTCAACAGCGAGCACCACGTGTTTCCAGGGGTGAGGAAGACCGTTGCGGGACGGCGTGCCGTCCGACCGCCGGCGGTCTGGACAGGGGAGGACCGTGACGTCGCGACGCACCGGGGCCGATGCGCTGGTACGCCAGCTCTACTCCGAGCACGTGGGCGCGATCTTGGCCCACACCACCAGTTTGACCAGGGACAGGGGCGCGGCCGAGGACGTGACCCAGGAGACGCTCGTGCGCGCGTGGCAGCACAGCGAAGCGCTCTCCAACGGGCGCGGGTCGGTCAGGGGCTGGCTCCTGACGACCGCCACGAACATCGTGATCGACCTGTCGCGGCGCAGGAAGGTGCGTCCCCACGAGGTGTCGATCACACGGGACGGGGCGTCCGAGGCGCGGGCGCCGGGCGACCACGCCAAGTCCGTCGTGGACGGTGTGACGGTCCGCGAGGCGCTCGTCCGGCTGCGGCCCGAGCACCGGGAGGTGCTGGAGGAGGTCTACCTGCGCGGCAGCAGCATGGCCGAGGCGGCCGACACGCTGGACCTGCCCATCGGGACGGTGAAGTCGCGGTCCACCTCCGCGCGCCGGGCGATGCGGGAGCTGCTGGCGAACTAGGGGTTCGTTCACCCGGTCAACGATCCGGCTGGCGTGCGGTCGCTGGACCTCCGGGCCGAGTGGTCCGGTCCGCGGTGGGCACCTCCCGTGCGTCGACCGTTCAGGTCACGGGTCGCGACCGGGAGCCGCCGGAGCGCGTCCCGCTGACGGATGATCCGGGCGGTGGACGACCCGCACTGGGTGGCTGCGGTGATCCGGCGCGGCGGCCAGGACGTGCGCGCCGTTCTCGTCGCCGGGGGCCGGGGCGGGGGTGCTGCCCGCCGTCGGGAAGCCGTCCCTGGAGCAGGGCCGCACGCGGAGCAGCTCCGACGGGCCGTTCGAGGACCCACCCGTCCTCGGGCGCGGGCAGGCGGACCGCACGCGCTACCTGGAGGACCGCGGGCGCGGGGGTTAGCCTCGGTCGGTGCGCATCGAGTACAAGCTCGCGGAACTCGGTCTCCTGCTGCCCGAGCAACTCCGGCTGCCACCCGGCGTCTTCCTGCCGTTCCCGTGGGTCAGGGTGCACGGGAACAGGGCGTACGTCTCCGGCCACGGCCCCCTGAACCCCGACGGGACGCTCGCGGGCCCGTTCGGCAAGATCGACGTCGACGTCACCCCCGAGCAGGGCTACGTCTCGGCCAAGCTGACCGCGCTGGCGGTGCTGTCGAGCCTGCAACGGGAACTCGGCGACCTGGACCGCGTCACGGCGTGGCTGCGGGTGTTCGGGATGGTCGCCGCGTCCCCCGGCTTCGACACCGCGCCCGCCGTCGTGAACGGCTTCTCCGACCTCGTCCTCCAGCTCTGGGGGCCCTACGCGGGCAGCCACGCGCGGTCGGCCGTCGGCGTCGCGGAACTGCCGTTCGGCATCCCCGTGGAGATCGAGGCCGAGGTCGCCATCGCGGGCTGATCCCCTCATCGGGGGATCAGCAGTCCGGGGATCGGCTTGCGGAACCCTGTGACAATCGGGGTGTGGACCGCTCCGAGCTGGCTTCGTTCCTGCGCGTGCGCCGCGAGGCGCTCCGACCCGCCGACGTGGGCCTGGTGCCGGGCGCGCGGCGGCGGACACCGGGGCTGCGGCGCGAGGAGGTGGCGCTGCTCGCGAACATGTCGACCGACTACTACGAGCGGCTGGAGCAGGCGCGCGGCCCGCACCCGTCGCAGCCGCTGGTCGCCTGCCTGGCCCGCGCGCTGCGGCTGTCGACCGACGAGCGCGACCACCTGTACGTGCTGGCGGGCTACCCGCCGCCGGTGGCGCACGCGCCGAGCGGGTACGTCGACCCTGGGCTCATGCACGTGCTCGACGCGCTGACGACCGTGCCCGCGCTGGTGTGCGACGACCTCACGACGGTGCTCGCGCGCAACCCGTTGGGGGCGGCGCTGTTCGGGCCGTCTGCGGGCACGGCGGGCCGCGAGGACAACACGGTGTGGCGCTGGTTCACCGACCCGGCGAGCCGGGCCGTCTACCTGCCCGCGGAGCACGAGCAGCTCGGCCGGGGGTACGTGGCGGACCTGCGCGCGTCGGTGGTGCGGCGGGGGAAGGACCCGGTGGCCGCCGCGCTGGTCGCCGACCTGCTGGAGGTCAGCCCCGGGTTCGCGGCCGTCTGGGGGCTGCACGAGGTCAGGCCGATGCGGTCGAGCCGGAAGACCTACGTGCACCCGAGGGCGGGCGTGCTCCAGATGCAGTGCGACGTGATCGTCAGCCCGGACACGGGGTTGCGGCTGGTGTCCCTGCGCCCGCAGCCCGGCACGGGCAGCGCGGAGCGGCTCGACCTGCTCCGGGTGCTCGGCACCCAGGCGTTCGCCTAGCGCCGGACCCCCTGGAGCTGCCGGTAGGGCAGTGTGCGGCGGGCGCGCGGTGGCGGGCCCGCCGACGACTCGGAGACGGCCTGGAGCACCGCCAGCACCGCGGTGGCCGACGGCAGCCAGCGGCGCTCGTTGTGGGGTTCGAGCAGCCAGTTCGACCCGGCCTTCGGCGGCAGCGGCACCGTTCCGGGCGTGCGCAGCAGCGTGACGCCCTCCGGCATCTGCGCCTGGCTGAACACGCAGTCGTTGGTGTCGGCCAGCGCGGCGGCCCTGGGCTCCACCTCGTCGAGGTAGCCGATCACCGGACCCTGCACGTCCATTGTGGACATCAGTGACGCGGCGAGCGGGAACCACGTGCGGGGGAACAGGAATCCGGTCATCCCGTGCGTCAGGGACAGGGCGGGGACGCCGTCGACCAGCCGGACGTCCCAGCCCATCTGGTTCCGGTACCAGGTCAGCGCACGGCCCGCGTCGGTGTCGGGAGGTGCGTCGCGGCGCGGTGGACGTGGTGACATCGGCTGCCTCCTCGGTCTGGTGCGGATCGAGTTGAGCACAGAACCCCACGGCGGCGGACGAACTCTGCCCGAAAGACCCACGTGCCCTGCCCCCGTGTCAACCCGTGGGGCGATGATGTGAGCAATCACATGTCGCGTCAAGTCCCGGTAATGGTGCTCCGGCCTGTTGAGACGGCACCCTCGGACCTCCCGGTGACGTGGTTGGTACCCGTCGAGGACGAATTGATCTCTTCTCCCGAACGGGGGAACGTGCCGCGGTGGCCACCGGCGGGCGTCACCTGGCCGGTGCCGGGGGTGGTCGCGACCGAGCAGCTCGGGACCACCGGCCCGGAACTGCCGCCGCAGACCTGATCGGGGAATTGACGTAGCCGCTCCGGATCGCGCAAGTTGGTGGGCGGTGCCGCCGCGGTGCCGTTCGCCACCCCGCCGACCCGAGGAGACGCGTGCCCATCCACTGCCGGACCGTGTCGGGGAGAACAGCGGAGGCTCGGGTGGGCATCGACCCCGACTCCGGCAAGGCCATGATCGCGATGCCGCCTCCGGGGACCGGCGTGTTCGACTGGTACGAGCTCGACCAGCTCGCCGCGGCCATCGCCGAGGTGCGCAGGCGCATGGCCGTGCGCCCCGGCTCGCCCCGCCCGCCCGGAGACGCCCCGAAGCCGCGCCAGGTCTGATCCTCGACCCGGCGCGGCTCCGGTCCGCCGTCAGCCCTTCTTGTAGAAGTAGTACGTCGCGCTGTAGTAGACGTTCTTGAACGACTTGTCGGCCGGGTCGCACGTGCCGCTGGGCGCGAGGCCGCCGACGGTGTTGAGCCGGTGGATGTAGGTGACGTCGGCGAACGCGCCGGTGCCGGTGCTGTCGAGCCCGGTCAGGCGCAGCAGGGGGATCGCCCCGTCGCGCGCGGGCGAGCTGACCGCGCCGCCGCCGTGGACGCGGCTGCCGTCGCGGAGCGACTGCCAGTACGGGCCCGCCGGGAGGGTCGCGTCGACCCCTCCGAAGTGGACCCCGATGTCGCCCCTGGTGGAGAGCCTGGCCTTCGGGGCGTGCAGCGTCCACGTGCCCGCGGCGCTGCACTCGTACACCTGGTAGCCGACGGCGTCGTAGCGGGAGCTCACGTGGTTCCCGGCGGGGACCGAGAGCTCCGAGGGCACGGCCGGTGCGGCCACGGCGGGAGCGGCCTGCGCGACGGCCGGGGCCAGTGCCACCAGACCGCCCGCGACCGCCACGGCGGCGGCCGTCAACCTGGTGCTGGAACGGCGTGCGGAAATCATCAGCAGTTCTCCAAGGGTGTGGAAACCGATCGCCGACAATCTAGGGGTGTTCGGACGGAATTGCTCCTGTTGAGACAGGATTCCAGGCGAGCGCCGTCCGGGTAGACCGATCGATTCGCGCTGGTGACAGGGGTTGCGCGGTCCGTGAATGTCCGATTCGCCCTGGTCGGCCGTAGCGTCGGTGAAGGCGATTTCCCTGGCAGGGCGCTGTTTTTCCGGGGTTGTGGGAATCGTTGCTCGGCAGTCTTGGAAAACCGTCGCCCTCGCCGCGGGGAAATGGTGATCCTCAGCGTTGAACCATTTCCGCGACGCGTACGTAGGCCATGACCGGGCGGGTGATTGGTCCAGGTTCGACACTGCGGTTGACCTGTTGACTGAACTTGTACATCTGGTCAATTGGGTGCACGATGGTC
This sequence comes from Umezawaea sp., assembly GCF_036375055.1. GTDB lineage: Bacteria > Actinomycetota > Actinomycetes > Mycobacteriales > Pseudonocardiaceae > Umezawaea. Next base: position 11,201 of record NZ_DASUSQ010000004.1, on the reverse strand, counting down.
GCTGTGACGAGCAGGAGAGTGCGGACGGACGACGTCGAGGGGCGTCGGGCGCGGGCCGAGGCGGTGCTGGCGGCGGCGAGCGGGCTGATCGAGCGGTGGGGCTACGACAAGACCACCGTCGAGGACGTCGCGCGTACCGCGGGCATCGCGAAGGGGACGGTCTACCTGCACTGGAAGACCAGGGACGAGCTGTTCACCGCCGTGCTGCGCCGGGAGCGGCTGCTGATGGTCGGCGCGGTGCGCGACCGCCTGGTGGACCGGCCGGGGCCGCGGGCGCTGTTCCGGCACTTCGCGGAGGCGCTGATGGGCAGGCCGCTGCTGCGCGCGGTGCTGCTCAACGACCTCGCCGTGGTGGGGAGGCTGTCGGAACGGGTGCGGGAGCGCGCCCCGTGGCGCCCCTCGTTCAGCGACTTCCTGGCCATCCTGCGGGCTCACGGCGCGGTCGACGCGACGCGCGGCGAACTCGGGCAGGTCACCCTGGTCAACGCCGCCTACCTCGGGGTGCTCACGACCGCGGCGCTGCTGCCCGAGCCGATGCGGCTGTCCCCCGACGAGCAGGCCGACCTGATCGCCGACATGGTCGCGGACACCCTCCGCCTGACCGGCGGCGACGACCCGGCCGCGCTCGACCGGGCGATCGCCGACCACGTCGAGGCCACGTTCGTCTCCGCGCGACGGGAACTGGCCGAGGTCATGGGCCTCGTACCGGAAGGCGCGGACTCGTGACCGCGACGGTCCTGCCGCTGGCCGACCCGGCCGCCGACCTGCTCACCGCGGGGGGCAAGGGCGAATCGCTGGCGAAGCTCACCACCGCGGGCCTCCCGGTGCCGCCGGGCTTCCACGTCACGACGGCCGCCTACCGCGCGTTCGTCGCGCACCACGGCCTGGCCGCCGGGATCGCGGGCGCGTCGCACCGGGAGGTCGTCGACCTGTTCGCCGGGCACGAACCGCCCGCCGAGGTGGCGGCCGCCATCACCCGCGCCTACGCGGACCTGGGGGAGGGGCCCGTGGCGGTCCGCTCGTCCGCGACGGCCGAGGACCTGCCCGACGCGTCGTTCGCGGGGCAGCAGGACACGTTCCTCGACGTCACCGGTACCGATGCGGTGCTGGCCGCGGTGAAGCGCTGCTGGGCGTCGCTGTGGACGGAGCGCGCGGTCGACTACCGCGCCCGCCACGGCGTCGAGCCCGCCGACGTGGCCATCGCGGTCGTGGTGCAGCGGATGGTGCCCGCCACGTCCGCGGGGGTCCTGTTCACCGCCGACCCGGTGACCGGTGCGCGCGACCGGCTGGTCGTGAACGCCGTGCGCGGGCTCGGCGAGGCCCTGGTCTCCGGCGACGCCGACCCGGAGGTGGTCGTGCTGGGCGCCTGCGGCATCACCGAGCGGCACGGCGACCGGGTGCTCTCCGACGAGACCGCGCTGGAGCTCGCCGGGCTCGGCCGCCGGATCGAGGAGCTGTACGGGCGGCCGGTGGACGTCGAGTGGGCCGTGCACGACGGTGAGGTGTTCGTGGTGCAGGCCCGGCCGATCACCGTGGCCGCGCACGAGGAGTGGAACGACAGCCTCGACGGCGACTACCTGTGGACGTGCGCCAACCTCGGCGAGGCGATCCCGAGCGTGATGACCCCCGCGACCTGGTCGCTGGTCGACGTGTTCATGTCCGAGACGATGTCCGTGCCGCGCCTCGGACCGCACCGCATGGCGGGCAACATCGGCGGTCGGTTCTACCTCAACCTCAGCGTCGCCCTCGGCGTGAGCGCGGCGCTGGGCATCGAGGACCTGGCGCGCCGGGCCACCGAGCAGGCCTTCGGTCGCCTTCCGTCCGATGTGGAGGTTCCGCCGCTGCCGATGACGCGGTGGAGCATCCTGCGCGCGGCGGTGCCGGGCGCGCTGGCGTTCCTGCGGCGGATCCGCCCGTACCGGAAGGAGCTGCCCGCGCTCGTCGAGCGGGCCCGCCGCCGGTGCGACGACCTGCGGGCGCGGATCGGCCGGACGACGACGGCCGCCGACCTGGCCTCGCTGTGGCGCGCGGAGGTCGACCCGCTGCTGCGCGACACCAGCCGGATGCTCGGCGCGGGGGCGCGGCTCGACGGGGCCGGGCTGGTGCGGATCCGGCCGTGGCTGCTCAAGCTGGTCGACGAGGGCGACGCCAACGCGCTGCTCAGCGGCCTGCACACCGGCACCGGTCCGCTGGCCAGCCTCGGGCCGGTCGTCGGGCTCGACCAGGTCGCGCGCGGGGAGATGAGCCGCGAGGAGTTCACCCGCGACTGGGGCCACCGATGCCCGGACGAGTTCGAGATCTCCGTGCCGCGCCCGGTCGAGGACCCGGAGTGGCTCGACCGCGAGGTCGAGGGCGTGCGGGCCGCGGTGACCGACGTGCGGACCCTCCTGGCGCGGCAGCGGGAGGCCCGGTCCGCCGCGCTCGACCGGTTCCGCGCGCGGCACCCCGGCAAGGTCGCCACGCTGGAGAAGCGCATGGCCCGTGCCGGGCGCGCGGCGCGGGGGCGGGAGGACGGCCGGTCGGAGGTGATCAGGGCCTTCTGGGTGCTGCGGGTGTTCTTCCTGCGCGCGGGGGAGGTGACCGGTCTCGGCGACGACGTGTTCTTCCTGGCGGCGGACGAGCTGCTGACCGTCCTGGACGGTGACCGCGCGCCGGTCGAGCGGGTCGCGGCCCGCCGCGAGACCCACCGCCGCTACGCCGCCCTGCCGCCGTACCCGACGCTCGTGCGCGGTCGCTTCGACCCGTTCCGCTGGGCCGCGGGCGCGGACCGCCGCGCGGACGTGTTCGACGAGACGCGCGACATCGCCCCGCTCGGCGACGCGGTCACCGGCTTCCCCGGCGCGGCGGGCGTCGTGGAGGGCATGGTCCGCGTGGTGGCGGCCGTCGCGGACGGGGCGGCGCTGCGGACCGGCGAGGTGCTGGTGACGACCGTGACCAACGTCGGCTGGACACCGCTGTTCCCGCGGGCCGCCGCCGTGGTCACCGACATCGGCGCACCGCTGTCGCACGCGGCGATCGTGGCGCGCGAACTGGGCATCCCGGCCGTGGTGGGCACGGGCAACGCGACGACCCGGCTCCGCACCGGCGACCGGGTCCGGGTGGACGGCGGCCGGGGCACGGTGGAGGTGCTGGTGGACTGACGTCGTGCCGGAGCCGCCGCGGACGAACGTCCGCGGCGCGCTCGTGATGGCGGTACTGCTCGTGCTCGCCGCGTCCTATCCTCGCGACCGTCGCCAGACCGCGTGATCGACAACGGTGGAGGAAGTGCCATGACGAGCGTCGCGAAGCCGAGCCTCCTGCCCGACATCTTCTCGGTGGAGTACTACGCCGACCCGTTCCCCACGCTCGCGTGGCTGCGGGAGAACGACCCCGTCACCGAGGTGGCCCTGCCGTTCGCCGACCTGGACCTGTGGCTGCTGACCCGCCACGACGACGTCCGCGCCCTGTCCACGGACCCGCGGCTCAGCGCCGACACCCGGTCGGCGAGCGAGCGGTTCCTGGCGTCGGGGCTCGCGATGGGCGTCGGCACGGGCTGGGAGCGGGCGTTCGTGCTCGACCCGCCGGACCACACGCGCCAGCGCCGGGTCGTCGGCGGGACGCTCACGCCGAGGGTGGTCGCCGGGTGGGAGTCGGTCGTCTCCCGCACCGCCGCCGAGCTGGTGGACGCGATGACGGAGGAGGACGAGCCGGACCTGCTGCACTCGTTCGCCTACCCGCTCGCGATCACCACGATCGGCACGGTGCTCGGCGCGCCCCAGTCGGACCACGCGATGCTGCGCGGCTGGTCCGACGCGGCGACCAGCCCGGACCGCGAGGCCGCCAACGCGGCGCTGCTCGCGACGCTCGACTACGTGCGCGGCCAGATGGAGGTCAAGCGCGGCAGGCAGGGCGACGACCTGCTGTCGTTGCTGCTGCGGGCGTCCGACGGTGAGGACCGACTCGACGACGACGAGGTGGCCGCCGTCGCGGCGAACCTGCTGGGCGCGGCCTACGACACGACGGCGAACTTCCTCGCCAACGCGGTCGTCGCGCTCCTCGACCACCCCGACCAGCCGCGCGCGGCCGTGACGGACCGGGTCGTCGAGGAGTTGCTGCGCCACTCCGGGCCGGTGCTGCTGTCGCCGGTGTTCCGCTTCGCGGTCGAGCCGGTCGAGCTGCACGGCGTCACGATCCCGGAGGGCGCCACGCTCGGGTTCCTCGTCGGGGCGGCCAACCGCGACCCGCACGTGTACGCCGAGCCGGACCGGCTGTCGGCCGCCAGGACCGACCCGCCGCACGTCGCCTTCGGCCACGGCCCGCACCACTGCGTCGGCGCCGCGCTGGCCAGGCTGGAGGCCCGCATCGGTCTGACCACGCTGTTCGCCCGCTTCCCGAACCTCGGGTTCGGTGTCGAGCGCTCGCGGCTCGCCCACCGGGTCTCGCCGTTCATGTACGGCTTCGCCGCGCTACCGGTCACCCTCGACTGAGGCGAGCAGGTCGGCGAACAGCGACGCCGCCTCGGCGTCCGTCACCGCCGAGGTCGCCTCGCCGACCACGACCTCCACCGCGGACAGCCCCGGCACGTCGGTCTCGGCGGCACCGGGGAACAGCCACGTGCCGGTGCGCTCGGCGAGCCGCAGGTGCGCGTCGCGCAGCGCCTCGGGCGAACCGGGCAGGAACACGCGGAACCCGTTGGTCTGCGGCTCGTCGACGGTGACACCGGCGACGCCCGCGAGGGCGGCGGCCAGGGTGATCGCCCGGTCGCGGTAGGCCGACATCCGCGGCAGGTACCGGTTCAGGCCGTCGATCGCCGCGAGCGCGTTCGGGTAGTTCGCGTACACGTCGGCCCCGTGCCGGGTGAGCCACGGCGTGGCCCGCGCCAGGAAGTCCTCCGACCCGACCAGCGCGCACCCCGCGAGCCCGCCGAGTCCTTTGTAGAACGACACGTACACCGAGTCCGCCAGGTCGGCCAGCTCGCTCAGCTCGCGGCCGTAGTGCGCCGCCGACTCCCACAGGCGTGCGCCGTCGACGTGCAGCGGCACCCCGCGCTCGCGGCACCACCGCGACAGGGCGACCAGGTCGTCCCACTCCGGCAGCGCGAACCCGGCGTTGCGCAGCGGCAGCTCCACGGTGACCACGCCGAGCGGCTCACCCGCGGCGTCCAGGTCCTCGACGCCGAACCCGCGCTTCCCGCCCAGCCGCACGCCGCGCAGCGGGTGCAGCCGCTCGAAGGCGCCCAGTTCGTCGGAGTCGATGTGGCTCAACGGGTGCAGAGCCACGGTCGCGACCCTGCTGGTGTCCGTCCACGTCCGCAGCGCGGCCTGCTGGGCGATGACGCCCTTGACCACGAACCGCGCGGCGGGCTTGCCCAGCAGCTCGGCGACCCGGCGTTCCAGCAGGGCCACGGGATCGCCCGTGCCGTAGACGTCCGGGTAGCCCTCGGACTCCGGCAGGGCGATCAGCCCCGCCAGCCGTTCGCGCATCGTCGGCTCGCCGTGACCGGACAGCGACCTGGTGCAGCTCCGGCGGACCCGGAGGCGTTTCTCGACATCGGACACGGATCCACCGTCCCACACCGCCCGGCCCCCGGTCACCCGGATCGGCACGACACCCAGCGCGAGCTGTCCGGCAGCTCCACGCAGAACGGCCGGGCGGCGCTCGTCGCGGTGGTGCGCAACGGGGTCCCGTCGTCGTCCACCACGAGTTCCCCGGTGCCCACGCCCGACGTCCACGGGATGCGCAGCCGCCACTCGACGTCGTCGGTGGTCGACACCGGCCGGATCACGATCTGGTCCGGTTCCGTGCCGGTGACCTGGTACGGGAACTCGGCGGGCTCCCCGTCCGGGGCCAGCAGGACCGTCGGGCGGTCCAGGTCGGCGGTCAGGAAGCCGGGCGGCAGCGCGGCGTCGCACGGCGCGGGCAGGAACACCCCCGGCAGCGCCGGGCGGCGGCTGACCACCTCGACGACCGGCGGCCCCAGCACGATCTCGTCACCGGTCAGGCCGCGCACGGTCACCGTCACCGCGCCACCGCTGCCCAGCACCGACCCCGACGGCCTGCCCGCCATCGGGATCGGCGCGTCGCCGGTGTCCGGCACGACCCACCCGGACGCGCAGTGGTCCCGGACGCCGATGCTGGTCACCGCCGCGACCGCGCCCTCGGGCGCGAGCACCGACGCCCAGACGCAGGCGCTCGCGAGGAACAGCACGGCGATCACCCCGGAGACCGCGAACGGCTCGTGCTGTTCCCGTCCGGGGTCCCCCGCCGTGCTCGTCGCCACGGTGCTGACATCGGGGCCGGTGCCGTGCGCGTAACGGTGCCGTGCCGAATCGTTGCCGGGCCGCCGCCCGTCCCGATCGCCGGTTGTTCGGCGCGACCTGCGTGAACGGTGGCGGACCCGCGTCGCCGCCTTCACCCGGAAGGCCCAGCGGCTCCACAGTGGACGGTTAAACGACTTGCGCCGCGGCCTAGGGTGGGAGGCATGTCGGTCCACCCGCAGCACGTCGCCGCGGCCGCGCGAGCTCCCCGCTCGTCGGTCGCCGCCGCTGCCTGACCTCGACACCCCCCCGGCGACCGGAAACGGTCCGTCCGGTTCCGCCGTGGCCCTTTCCGGTCGTCCCACCACTCCAGGGATCGGACCTCCGCCATGGACACCCAGCACGTCATCGACACGTTCCTCGACTTCTTCACCTCGCGCGGCCACCGCGGGCTGACCGGCACGTCGCTGCTGCCGCCACCCGGCGACCCCGTCCTGTTCACCACGTCCGGCATGCACCCGCTGACCCCGTTCCTCGAAGGCCGGGAGCACCCGCTGGGAGACCGGCTGGTCAACGTCCAGCGCTGCCTGCGGACCACCGACCTGGACGAGGTCGGCGACCCGACGCACCTGACCGTGTTCGAGATGCTCGGGTCGTGGTCGCTGCGCTCCTACGAGGGGCCGCAGAGCCTGAGGTGGGGCTTCGAACTGCTCCGCGACGGGTTCGGCGTCGACCCCGGCCTGGTGCACGTCACCGTGTTCGGCGGTGACGACCAGGTCGGCCCGGACACGGGGTCGCTGAGCACGTGGACCTCGCTCGGCGTCCCGGTCGAGCTGACGGTGTCGGACAACTGGTGGTCCAACGGGCCGACCGGGCCGTGCGGGCCGGACAGCGAGGTGTTCGTGTGGACGGGCGACGGCCCGCCGACCGGCACGCCCACCACCGACGACCGGTGGGTGGAGGTGTGGAACCACGTCATGATGCGCTACCGGCGGCACCCCGACGGCTCGCTCACGCCCCTGTCGGACTCCACGGTGGACACCGGCATGGGGCTGGAGCGGCTGCTGATGGTCCTTCAGGGCACCCGCTCGGTGTTCGAGACCGACCTGCTCACGCCGTGGGTGAGCGGCCTGCCGTGGGACCTGGCGGATCCCCGGCTGGTCGTCGACCACCTGCGGTCGAGCGTCGTGGTGATCGGCGACGGCGTGACCCCGTCGAACACCGGCCGGGGCTACGTGCTGCGCAGGCTGCTGCGGCGCGTGCTCACCGCCCTGTGGCGCGACGATCCCGACCGCACCCTGTCCGACCTGCCGGAACCGCTGGTGCGCTCGACGCTCACGCACTTCGGGCAGGAGCCGGTCCCGGTGTTCGAGGTGCTGCGCGAGGAGGAGCGCCGCTTCCGCTCGCTGGTGACGCGGGGGCGGTCCCTGCTGTCGCGCTACCGCGACCCGCTGACCGAGCGGGACCTCCGGTACCTGCACGAGACGCACGGCATCCCGCGGGAGCTGGTGGGGCTGCTGCGGGAGATGTAGGGGCCCCAGCGCTGCCCCAACCGGCGGGTGGATCACCGGGAGCGCCCCCATACTCGAACCGTGATGCTCGCGGCCCGCCTCAACCTCGCCACGCTGGAGTTCGCCGTCGAGCGGGTGCCGATCCCGGAACCCGGCCCCGACGAGGTGCTGGTGGAGGTGGCGGCCGCGGGCGTGTGCCTGTCGGACCTGCACCTGATCGACGGCACGCTCCGGGTGTGGAACAACGACCGGCCGAAGCTGACCCTCGGCCACGAGGTGTCCGGGACGGTCGCGGTCCTCGGCTCGGACGTGCCGCCGTCGGTCACGGTCGGCCGCCGGGTGATCCTCCAGGCAGGGCAGAGCTGCGGTCGCTGCGAGCTGTGCGTCCGAGGCCGCCCGTGCCTGACCGGTCTGACCAGGGGCGTGAACTACGACGGCGGGTGGGCGCGGTACACGCTGGCCAGGCACGACACGCTCGTGCCGATCCCCGACCACCTGCCGTTCGACGAGGCCGCCATCATCCCGGACGCCGTGTCCACCCCCTACGCGGCGATCAACTCCACCGCGGGCGTCCGGCCCGCGCAGTCCGCGGGCGTGTGGGGAGTGGGAGGTCTGGGCGCGCACGCCGTGCAGGTGCTGCGCACCATCGGGGCCGCGCCGATCGTCGCGGTCGACCCGCTGCCGAGCGCCCGCGACCGCGCGCTGGTGTTCGGCGCGGACCTGGCCCTCGACCCCGCCGCGCCGGACTTCGTCCAGCGGGTCCGCACGGCCACCGACGGCCGCGGCCTCGACCACGCGTTCGACTTCGCGGGTGCCCCGGCGGTGCGCGACCAGGCCGCCGAGGTGCTCGGGCTCGGCGGCGCGCTGGTGCTGGTCGGGTTGGTGGGCGGTCCGCTCACCCTGACCGACGGCATCGGGTTCAGCGTGCGCGGCCAGCGGCTCCTCGGCCACTACGGGTCCGCGCCGGAGGACGTGGAGGCGCTGGTCAACCTGACCGCCTACCACCGCCTGGATTTCGCCGAGTCGATCAGCGGCCACGTCCCGCTCGCGGACGCGGCGGAGGCGGTGCGGATGCTGGCGAACCGGGTCGGCGACCCGATCCGCCTCGTCCTCGTGCCCTGACGGCCGGTCCGCTCGTCCTCAGACCTTGCGGCCGACGCCCGCGTAGACGTCCTCGGGGCTGGTGTCGTAGTCGACCTCGGGCCGCCAGCGCGGGGCGCTGACGACGCCGGGGTCGAGCACCTCCAGCCCGTCGAACATGCCCGCGAACTCGGCGTGCGACCGGAAGTACATCGGGTCGCGGCTGTTCTTCATCGCCGCCACGACCTCCGCCATCTCCTCCGGCTTGCCGTCGGCGGTCAGGTGCGACAGCGCGACGAGGCTGCCGGGCGGCAGCGCGTCGAAGTACTGGGCCAGCACCTCGTGCGGCTCCTTCTCGTCCGGCACGAAGTGCAGCACCGCCACCACGAGCAGCCCGATGGGCCGGTCGAAGTCCAGCATCGTCCGCACCGCGGGCGCGGCCAGCACGCGCTCCGGCCTGGTCGCGTCTGCCGCCACGACGGTCGCGTTGTCGTTGCCCTGCAACAGCAGTTCGCTGTGGGTCACGGCGACCTCGTCGTAGTCCACGTACACCACGCGGGCGCTCGGGTCGGCCTGCTGGGCGATCTCGTGCACGTTGCCGACCGTCGGGATCCCGGACCCGAGGTCCAGGAACTGCGTGATGCCCTGCTCGATCATGAACAGGACCGCCCGCCGCAGGAACGCCCGGTTCGACCCGGCGATCTGGCCGCCGTTCGGCAGTACCCGCAACACCTTCTCACCCACGACGCGGTCGACCGCGAAGTTGTGCCCGCCGCCCAGCAGGTAGTCGTAGACCCTGGCGGCGCTGGGGAGTTCGGTGTTGATGGAGTCCGGCACCCAGGCGGGACGATCGGTCATCGCGCACCTCGCACTAGTCGGGGGCCAGCAGACTAGCGGCCACCCGGCCGCACCGGGCGTCGGTCAGCGCAGCAGCGACAGCTTGCCGACGAGCTTGTCCACCTTGTTGCGCGGCCCCACGATGCTCACCGCGTAGTAGGTCAGGTCGGCGGCCTCGGTGCCCGCCACCGCGGCCAGGTACTCGTCGTACACCCGGCTGGTCTGCGCCTGCTCGGGCATGTCGACCACCAGCAGCCCCTCCTTCGTCATCGCCCTGGACCGGACCTCCCCGACCGTCGCGGAGTCCCCGGCCAGGATCGAGCACCCCGTCCACGGCAGGCCGGGGTGGTGCGTGCCCGACGCGTCCGTCGTGCCGGGCCCGAGCAGCGTCGGGATGGCGTGCCCGACGGCCGCCGCCATGCACACGGCGGCGTTCGCGATGAGCCCCGCGCCGAGCGCGGTGTCCACGACCATCACCCACTTCAGCCTGGCGTTGCGGGTGGGCAGGTCGGTGCGGATCTCGTGGGGCTCCAGGGCGGGAACGACGGCGGTGGTCATGTGACTCCTTCACACGGGCTTTCGCCACACGTATGCGTGTTGATGCGGCGATACTAAGCACGAAATCCGGAGTCCGATATCGTCGTCGAACTTAATTCGGCGGAAGGGGCGGCATGGCCGACTTGGACGAACTTGATCAGGCACTCCTGCGGGAACTGCAGCACGACGCACGGCGCACCAACCGCGAACTGGCCGCCGCCACCGGCGTCTCCCCGTCCACCTCCCTGGAACGCGTCCGCTCGCTCCGCGAACGCGGTGTCATCCGCGGCTTCCTGGTCGACCTCGACCTGGAGGAGGTCGGCCGCCCCGTGCAGGCGCTGATCTCGGTCCGCGTCCGCCCGCCGTCGCGGGTCAACATCGAGGCGTTCCGCGAATGGGCGGCCCGCCTCCCGGAGACCGTCGGCGTGTTCGTCGTGGCGGGCGGCGAGGACTTCCTCATCCACGTCGCCGTACCCGACAACAAGTTCCTCTACGCCTTCGTCATCGACCGCCTCACCCAGCGACCCGAGGTCGCCGACGTTCGCACCAGCGTCGTCTACGAACACATCCGCAGCCCGGTCATCGAACCGGCGACCCCGATCCGCCCGCGCCGCTGACCGCCAGCGACCACGACGAGGCCGGGTGCCGAGATGGCTCCGGTCTCACGCTGACCCCGGTCCTGCGGTGGCCGGGGTTCTGCGGTGGCCGGGGTTCCGCGGTGGCCGGGGTCTTGCGGTGGCAGGGTCTCGCGGTGGCCGGGGTTCTGTCGTGGTCGTGGTGGCGGGGTGTCGGGATAGCCGGGTTCCGCGGTCGTCCGGTGTTCGGGTGACAGGGATGCCGCGCAACCAGGGCCCGCACCGGCCTGGCTTCCGTGACAGCCGGGATGCCGCGACAGCCGGGCTTCCTCGGCAGCCGGGCTTCCTCGGCAGCCGGAATGCCTCAGCGACCGGAATGCCTCAGCGTCCGGCGTTCCGGGGCTTCTGGGGTTCCGCGGCGGTCG
>NZ_DASUSQ010000003.1:0-52933 GCF_036375055.1 Umezawaea sp. | reverse complement strand
GGTGAGCGAGGTCGGCGTCGGGACGGTGGCCGCGGGGGTGGCCAAGGCGCACTCCGACGTGGTGCTCATCTCCGGGCACGACGGCGGCACCGGCGCCTCGCCACTGAGCTCGATCAAGCACGCCGGCGGGCCGTGGGAGCTGGGGCTGGCCGAGACGCAGCAGACGCTGCTCGTCAACGGGCTGCGTGACCGCATCGTCGTGCAGGCCGACGGCCAGATGAAGACCGGCCGGGACGTCGTCATCGCGGCCCTGCTCGGCGCCGAGGAGTACGGCTTCGCCACCGCCCCGCTCATCGTCTCCGGCTGCATCATGATGCGGGTCTGCCACCTCGACACGTGTCCGGTCGGCATCGCGACGCAAAACCCGGCGCTGCGCGAGCGGTACACGGGCAAGCCCGAGTTCGTGGAGAACTTCTTCGTCTTTCTCGCCGAGGAGGTCCGCGGCTACCTCGCCGAGCTGGGCTTCCGCTCGCTCGACGACGCGATCGGCCACGCCGAGATGCTCGACGTCGTGCCCGCGGTGCACCACTGGAAGGCGCGCGGCCTCGACCTCGGACCGGTGCTGCACGTGCCGCAGCTGCCGGAGGGCGCGGCACGGCGGCGCATCCGGGACCAGGACCACGGACTCGACGTCGCGCTGGACCAGACGCTGATCCAGCTGTGCGAGGGGGCACTGCTCGACGCGCGGCCGGTCAACCTCGAGCTGCCGGTGCGCAACGTCAACCGGACCGTCGGCACGATGCTGGGCTCGATGGTCACCCGCCGCTTCGGCGGCGAGGGGCTGCCCGACGGCACGATCGACCTCACCTTCGGTGGGTCGGCCGGCCAGTCGCTCGGCGCGTTCCTGCCGCGCGGCATCACGCTCGAGATGGTCGGCGACGCGAACGACTACGTCGGCAAGGGCCTGTCCGGCGGCCGGATCACCATCCGGCCGGTGGCCGACGCGCAGTTCGTCGCGGAGCACAACACCATCGCGGGCAACGTGATCGGCTACGGCGCGACCGGCGGCGAGATCTTCCTGCGCGGCCGGGTCGGCGAGCGCTTCTGCGTCCGCAACTCCGGGGCGCTGGCCGTCGTGGAGGGCGTGGGCGACCACGGCTGCGAGTACATGACCGGCGGCCGGGTGGTCGTGCTCGGGCAGACCGGCCGCAACTTCGCGGCGGGCATGTCCGGCGGCATCGCCTACGTGCTCGACCTGCAACCGCAGCGGGTCAACCCGGAGATGGTCGACCTCGACCCGCTCACCGACGACGAGCGCGAGTTCCTGCACGACGTCGTCGAGCGCCACTACGCGGAGACGGACTCCGCCGTGGCGCGCGGTGTGCTGGCGGACTGGGACGTGGCCGCGGAGCGGTTCACGAAGGTCATGCCGAAGGACTTCAAGCGGGTGTTGGCGGCGCAGGCTCAGGCCGAGCGCGACGGCCGCGACGTCAACGAGGCGATCATGGAGGCCGCTCATGGCTGACCCGAGGGGTTTTCTCACCACCGAGCGCGAGGTGCCGACCACCCGGCCGGTGTTCCTGCGCCTGAAGGACTGGCGCGAGGTCTACGAGGAGTTCGAGGGGCAGCGGCTGGAGAAGCAGGCCGGGCGCTGCATGGACTGCGGCGTCCCGTTCTGCCACCAGGGCTGCCCGCTGGGCAACCTCATCCCGGAGTGGAACACGCTGGTGTGGCGGCAGGACTGGCGCGACGCCAGTGAGCGCCTGCACGCCACGAACAACTTCCCGGAGTTCACCGGGACGCTGTGCCCCGCCCCCTGCGAGACCGCGTGCGTCCTCGGCATCAACGACGATCCGGTGACCATCAAGCGCGTCGAGATCTCGATCATCGACAGGGCGTGGGACGAGGGGTGGGTCACCCCGCAGGTGCCGGAGGTCCGCACCGGCAAGAAGGTCGCCGTGGTGGGTTCCGGGCCCGCGGGGCTGGCCGCCGCGCAGCAGTTGACCCGCGCGGGCCACGACGTCGTGGTGCTGGAGCGGGCCGACGCGATCGGCGGGCTGCTGCGCTACGGCATCCCCGAGTTCAAGATGGAGAAGTGGCGGCTGGACCGGCGGCTGGACCAGATGCGGGCCGAGGGCACCGAGTTCCGGGTGTCGGTCAACGTCGGGGTAGACGTCACAGTCGAGGAGCTGCGGGCCTCCTACGACGCCGTCGTGCTGGCGGGCGGCGCCACGGCGTGGCGCGACCTGCCGATCCCCGGCCGTTCGCTCAAGGGCGTGCACCAGGCGATGGAGTACCTGCCGCCCGCGAACCGGGTGGCGCGCGGCGACCTGGACCGGTCGCCGATCCACGCCGAGGGCAAGCACGTCGTCGTGATCGGCGGCGGTGACACCGGCGCGGACTGCGTCGGCACCGCGCACCGGCAGGGCGCGGCGTCGGTGACCCAGCTGGAGATCATGCCGAGGCCGCCGGAGGTGCGGGCCGCGAACAACCCGTGGCCCACGTACTCGATGGTCTACCGGGTGTCCTCCGCCCACGAGGAGGGCGGCGAGCGGGTCTACGCGGTGTCCACGGTGGAGTTCCAGGGCGACGAGGACGGTGCCGTCCAGTCGCTCAAGCTGGTCGAGGTCGCCTTCGAGGCCGGGAAGTTCGTCCCGGTCGAGGGCACCGAGCGGGTCATCCCGGCCCAGCTCGTGACCCTGGCCATGGGCTTCCTCGGACCGGAGAAGGCGGGTCTGGTCGAGGACCTGGGCGTCGAGCTGGACGCGCGCGGCAACGTCGTCCGCGACCGCTCCTTCGCCACGACCGTCGACGGCGTGTTCGTCGCGGGTGACATGGGCCGTGGCCAGTCGCTGATCGTGTGGGCCATCGCGGAGGGCCGCTCGGCCGCCGCGGGCGTCGACGCGTACCTGACCGGCCGCGACCTGCTCCCCCGCCCCATCGAGCCGACCGACCGCCCGATCGCCTGACGATCGGTGCCTGGAGGGCCCTCGGGGACAACGGCGTCCCCGAGGGCCCTTCGGCGTCTCAGGCCAGTTTGAGCAGCAGTCCGGCCAGCTCGCCCGGCGTGGTGATCATGCAGTCGTGGCCGGTGGCCAGCTCGTACACCTCCTCCCCCGCCGGAACGGGGCGGTGTTCGAAGCCCTCCGGCCTGCCGACCGTGCAGTGGACGTGCGCGCGCGGGATCGCCGCCACGGCCGGGTCGTCCAGGTGGACGGGCTGCTGGAGGCAGAGCACCGGCTGGTCCGAGAGCATCGAGCGCAGCCAGGCGAGGTCGTCCGGGTCGGTGACCCCGAACAGGCCATCGGGCGTCTCGGGGAGCGGCGGGACCCGCCAGCCGCTCTCGGACCCCAGCGCCAGGTCGATCAGGAACCGGCTCATCGGCATGACGTCGGCGGCGGTCTCGCCGTGCTCGGGGACCATCGCGTCGAGGTACACCAGGCGTCCGATCCGGTCCGGGACCCGGTTGGCGGCGGAGGAGACGACCAGCCCGGCGTAGCTGTGGCCCACGAGCACCACGTCGGTGAGGTCCTCGCCGGTGATGAGCCCGACGACGTCGTCGACGTGGGTGTCGAGCCCCACCTCGGGGCCGAGCAGGTGGGCCTTGTCGCCGTAGCCGGTCAGCGAGGGCGCGTACACCCGGTGGCCTGCCGATTCGAGCAGCGGGACCACCCTGTCCCAGGCCCGTCCGCTGTGCCAGGCGCCGTGTACCAGCACGTATGTTGTCAAGGTTCTCTCCAGCCATAAACGGGACACTGTCCCGCTTAAGATATGGGACACTGTCCCGGTTAGCAAGGAGGACGGGTGTGACGACCAAGCGCGCGGACGCGCGGCGCAACGAGGAGAACCTGCTCGCCGCCGCGGCGGCGGTCTTCGTGACCTCCGGCGTGGAGGCGCCCATCAGGGCCATCGCGGCGGAGGCGGGCGTGGGGACGGCGACGATCTACCGCCACTTCCCCACGCGGGCGGACCTCATCGTCGCGGTCTACCGGCACCAGGTCGAATCACTGGTGGAGGCCGAACCCGCGCTGCTGGCGGAGGGCCCGAGCCCGTACGCCGCGCTGGAGCGGTGGGCCGACCTGTTCGTCGACTTCGTGGTGACCAAGCAGGGGCTCGCCGTCGTGCTCCAGTCCGACGACCCCTGCTTCGACCCCCTGCACTCGTACTTCCTCGACCGGCTCGTGCCCGTGTGCGGCAGGCTGCTCGACGCGGCGGCGGCGTCGGGCGAGGTCCGCTCCGGGCAGGACGCCCACGAGCTGATGCTCGGGATCGGCAGCCTGTGCGCGGGGTCGGGCAAGAGCTCCCGCTACGACGCGCGGCGGATGGTCGCGACCCTCGTCGCGGGGCTGCGCCCCACGCCGTCCGGGTGACCGTGCTCAGCAGCCGATCGGGGACCCGCTGATCACCACGTCGTCGAACCAGAGGGTGTCGGCGCCCTCGCCGTAGCTCTCCCAGCCCAGCCGCAGGTCGACCGGCGCCGGACGCCAGCCGGAGCGGGCGAGCCACTGCTGGTCGACGTCGGGCGTGGGCACGCCGTCCACCACCAGACCCGCGATCTCGCGCGAGTCGAGCCACGTGCGGAGCCCGCCCGCGCGGTCGACCTCGAACTCCACGCAGTTCCACCGGTCCACGGGCAGCGGCGCGCTCTGCGCCACCCCGGCGGGGCTCTGCGCGGGCAGGGTGGCGTCGTCGGACTCGCGGTTCCACTGGAGCGCCTGGTTCTGCCCGCCGAACCGGAGGTCGCGCCCGTTGTCGGCGGAGTCCTTCAGCGCGGCCGTCGTCACGTGGCTCATGGGCAGCGCCGTGGTGTGCCGCAGGTAGTAGCGGACGCGCAGGACCCCGGAGGTGGTGACGGAGGTGCCGAAGAACACGTGGTTGCAGTAGCCCGCCTTGCCGTCCACGCGGACCGAGCGGGACCCGCCGTGCGCCACCGCGGTGTCCACCGAGACCGTGCCCGTGCCGGTGCAGTTGGCCGCGCCCACGGTCCACAGCCCGCCGGGCGACGTGCCGGTCTGCCGCTCGAAGTCGTCGCACACCGCGCCCGTCGGGCAGGTGCCGGGCTGGGGCGGGGTGGTGGTCGTCGTCGTGGTCGTCGTGGTGGTGGTCGTCGGCGGCCGGTCGTTGCAGGCGACGCCGTTGAGCGCGAAGTCGACCGGCGCGTCGTTGGTCCCCGAGAACGTGGCCTGGAAACCGAACTGCGTGCTGCCACCCGTGGCGAGCGCGCCGTTGTGGGCGACGTTCTTCGCCGTGACCTGCTTGCCGGTCTGGCGGACGTCGGCGTTCCAGCCGGAGGTGACCTGCTGGCTGCCGGCGTAGGTCCAGGTCACCGTCCACGACGTGACCGGGGCACCGTTGTTGGTGACGCCGACGTTCGCGGTGAACCCGCCCTGCCACTGGTTCGGCTCGTAGGTGACGACGCACGCGGGCGCCGCGGCGGCCGAGTTGCCGCCCACCAGCACCAGCGCTCCGACGGACACCCCGGCGAGCAGGGCGGCGAGCACGCGCGACAACCTTGGCACGGTGACTCCTTAGAGTTCTGGGAGCGTTCCCAGACACAGACCGTAACGGAGACCGCACGAGAAGGAAATCGGCCGACAGGCCTAGGCGGACACCACGGACAGCGCACCCGGACGGCACTCGACGGTCAGCGGCAGGGCCTCGACGCGTTCGCCGTCGGCGTACCCGACCCAGCCGTTGTCACCCGCGAGGCGGACCGATCTAGCGCGGAGCGTCCGCACGGCCACGTGCTCCACGTGGCCGCCGGTCCGCAGGGTCGGCAGCATCCGCACCAGGGCCGTGCGGCTCACCCCGGTGACCACGGTGACGTCGAACAGGCCGTCCGCCGGGTCGGCACCGGGGCAGATCGGGATGCCCCCGCCGTAGTTGGGCGTGTTGCCGACCGCGACGAGCGTGGCGTCCACCTCCTCCACGCCGTGCTCGGTCTCCACGACCAGCGGCAGCGCCCGCAGCGCCGCCAGTTCGGCGAGGATCGCCAGGTCGTAGCGCCGGGGACCGGCTGGCCAGCGCATGGCGTTCGCGCGCTCGTTGACCGCCGAGTCGAACCCGGCGCACAGCACCGTCGCGAACCACGTGCCGTTCGAGGCGAGGCCGAGGTCCAGTCGCCTGCGCTCCCCCGACCGCAGCCGGGAGACCACGTCGGCGACCCCGGTCGTGCCGAGGACCGCCGCGAGGTCGTTGCCGGTGCCCGCAGGGACCACGGCCAGCGCCGTGCCGCTCTCGGCGCACGCCTGCACGCCCAGGTGCGCCCCGCCGTCGCCGCCCAGCACCACCAGCACGTCGACGCCGTCGGCCACGGCCTTGCGGGCCAGCCGGGCGGTGTCCGCGGCGCTGTAGCCGACGTGGAGGTCCAGCCGGTCCACGGCCTCGCGCAGGCTCGCGGCGACCGTGCCCGCCATCCGCGCGGCCCGGCCCTTGCCGGACGTCGGGCACACCAGGAGGGCCGCGTGCGTCATGGTGCGTGATCCCATCCGGTCGGTCGAGGCGGTCGGGGGAGCATACCGGTCACGGCGATCACGGCGAGGACTTCGTTCCGCCGCCCCGGAAACGCGAGCGGGCCCCGCCGGTGGTGGCGGGGCCCGGCCTCAGGTCGCGTCGTCGTAGTCGACGCGCCTCGCCTCCGCCTTGGGCGGCGGAACCGGCTCCTCCTCGATCGAGGTGGGCGTGTAGTCGAACGGCGCGGGCTCGTTGTCGTCCAACTCGGCCAGGCCCTCGGCCGCCAGCTTCTTCGCCGCCCGCCGGTCGTGCACGCGGGCTATCTGGATCGCGAGTTCGAACAGCAGCGTCAACGCCACCGCCAGTGCCACCATCGAGATCGGGTCCGTCCCCGGTGTGGCGATGGCGGCGAAGATGAACAGGCCGAAGATGATGCCCCGACGCCACTTGCTCAGCTTCTCGTAGCTCACGATGCCGACCTGGTTGAGCATCACCACGACCAGGGGCAGTTCGAAGCTCACCCCGAAGATCAGCAGCAGGGCCAGGACGAAGTTGATGTACGCGCCACCCGACAGCGCGGTCAGGAACTTGTTGTCGCCGAACCCGACCAGGACGCTCAAGCCCTGCGGCACGACGTAGAACGCCAGCACCGCGCCCAGGATGAACAGCAGCGACGCCACGAACACGAAGGTCAGCGCGAACTTGCGCTCCTTCGAGTACAGGCCCGGCGCGATGAACTTCCAGACCTGGTGGAGCCACAGCGGCGCGGTCAGCGCCATGCCCGCAGCCGCACCGACCTTCAACTGGATCATGAAGGCTTCGAAGGGCTCGGTCTGGAGGAGCTGGCAGCTGTCGGAGCCCTGGTGCAGCCGGTCCTGCAACGGGATCCCGCAGTACGGGCTGATGACGACGTCACCGAGGCTCGGCAGCCCGAAGATCCGCCACCCCCACCAGATGAAGCCGAAGACGGCGCCGATGGCGATGAACAGCAGCCCCCAGGCCAGTCGGCTCCGGAGGTCGTACAGGTGGTCCTTGAGGGACATGGTGCCGTCGGGATTGCCCCGACGGCCGGAGTTCTTCCTGCGGTCCCGGAGCTGCACCAGCCACCGGACGGGACTTGCGCCCACCGTCTGGTCCGTCCTTCAGCTCAGTTGTTGGTGTTCTTCTGGTCAACGGGCTGCTGCTGCACAACCGGTTGCACGGTGGGCTGGGCGACGGGCGGCTGCGCGACGGGCGGCTGCGCGGGCGGCAGCTGCTGAACCGGCGGCTGCTGCGCGTACTGCTGCTGCGGCGCCTGCTGCTGCTGGTCGTCGTCCTCGCGCAGACCCTTGGTCTCCGCCTTGAGGATCTTCGCCGACTTGCCGAGCGAGCGCGCCATGTCGGGCAGCTTCTTCGCGCCGAACAGCAGGATGATCACCACAGCGATGATGATCAGCTCTGTAGCTCCGAGGTTACCCACGGTGGTCCTCCTGTCTCCCCCGGTCCGTCGATCGTACGCGGGGCTGGTGCTTGCGCCGTTCGGCGAAGGCCACCCCGAGCGCGGCCGACCGCGCCTTCAGCAACCCCACACCGTCGCCAACATTGTCACTCACTCGCGAGCTGACCTTCGTGAAGTCACGAAGGGAACCGACCACCCGGATCACGACCGCGACGAGCGCGACCACTCCTACGACCACGAGCACGAGGCTCGGCAAGTACGGCACCCCCTCACCGTACTGGTCTCAGGTGGCCGGCAGGTGCTCCACCTTGCGCAGTGCCTCGGTCGCCTGGCGGACGACCTCGTCGGCCAGTTCGGCGGGGTGCTCGACGCGCACGTCCCCGCCGAGCCCGAGGGTCAGCCTGACCATCCACGACAGGTCGGTGTAGCGCATCATCACCCGCGCCCGGCCGCGGCCGAGTTCGATCACGTCCTCGACCGGGTAGTACTCGCTGACCCACCGGGCGTCCGGTTCGAGCACCAGCACGGCGATGCGCTGCGACGGGTCGGGCTGGAACAGCCCCTCCGAGGTGTCGGTCAGCCGCACGTGCGGCGGCGGGGCCGCGCGCTCGTCCAGCACCTCGACCTCGTCGATCCGGTCGAGCCGGAACAGCCGCACGCCGTCGGCCTGCCTGCACCAGGCCTCCAGGTAGCTGTAGCCCTCCACGAGCAGCATCCGCAGCGGGTCGACGACCCGGTCGGTGATCTCGTCGCGCGACGGCGTGTAGTACCGCAGCCGCAGTGCCCGCTCCCGGCGGACGCCGTCCTGGAGCGAGTCCCTGACCTGCGCGGTCTCCGGCGCCTCGCGGATCGCGAGCCCGACGGTCACGCCCGCGGGCTGCGCCTGGCCGACGGCGGCCTCGATCTTCGCGACGGCCCGCTGGACCGCCTCGGCGTCCAGCATCCCCGGCGTGTCGCTGAGCGCGCGCAGGGCCACCAGCAGCGACGTCGCCTCGGCCGCGGTCAGCCGCAGCGGGCGGCTCATGCCCGCGTCGAAGCCGACGGTGACCGTGTCGCCCTCGAACGACAGGTCGATCAGGTCGCCGGGCCCGTAGCCCGGCAGCCCGCACATCCACAGCAGTTCGAGGTCCTTGCGGAGCTGCTTCTCCGGCACCTCGAAGTCCTCGGCGACCTCGCGCAGCGGGATGCCCGGCCTGGCCAGCAGGTACGGCACCAGCGCCAGCAGGCGCGGCACCCGCTCGGACGACGCGCTCACGACCCCACCTCCGCACCGCGCTGCGAGCGCAGCGCGCCCAGCAGCCGTTCCCGCACCGCCTTGGCCAGCACCTCGGGTTCGAGCACCAGCACGTCCGGCCCGAAGCCCGCGATCCACCGGGCCGCCGAGTCGGGGAACCGGAGTTCGATCTCCACCAGGTCACCCGGCCTGCCGTCCACGAGCTGCTCGCCGACGACGTCAGCCCGCCGCCGCAGCCCCTGCGCCCGGCCCTTGGCCACCCACAGGCGGGTCGGGGAGGCGGGCTGCGGGTCGTTCTGGGTCGTCGCGACGAAGCTCAGCAGGTCGACGTCGACGGGCCGCTCCACCACGCCGGGCTTGCCGACCGTGCGCACGTCGCCGACCACCCGCGACAGCCGGAAGCAGCGCGCCGCGTCGCGGTCGCGGTCGTGCCCCACCAGGTACCAGCGCCCGCGCCGCGCCACCACGCCCCACGGCTCGATCGTCCGCGTCGACACGTCGGTGGCGGGCAGCCGCCGGTAGTCGAACTCCACGACCTGGCCCGCCTGCACGGCCGCCAGCAGCGACGGGAACGCGGGCTCGCTCGTGCGCACCTTCGGCTCCACGGCGGCCCGCACGTCCTGGTCGACGTCCACGCCCGCCGCGCGCAGCTTGATCAGCGCCCCGTGCGCGGCCCCGGTGAACTGCGGCGAGTCCCAGAGCCGCGCGGCGAGCGCCACGGCGGCGGCCTCGTCCGGCTCCAGGTCGATGTCGCCGAGCTCGTAGTCGCGCCGCGCGATCCGGTACCCGTCCGTCGTCTCGAACGACCCGGTGCGCCCGACCTCCAGCGGCACGCCGAGGTCGCGCAGCTCCGTCTTGTCCCGCTCGAACATCCGGTAGAACGCCTCGTCGCTGAGCGCGTCGGCGTACCCGGGCACGATGCCCCGGATCCGCTCGGCGCTCAGGAACTGGCGGGTCGACAGCAGGCACAAGACCAGGTTGACGAGCCGTTCGGCACGGGTGGTGGACACGGCGCCAACCCTAACCCCGTCGGACGACCGGACGACCCCCGTCCCCACCGGGAACCCCGATGAACGGCCCGTTCACGGCGAGGCCGCCCGACCACCCCCGCCGTCCGAGGAGCGCAGCACCCGCGCCGAGGCCCCGCCGCCGGTGGCGAACCGCGCGTCGAAGGCCTCGACGTCGCGAAACTCCAGGGCGGCGGTGTCCGGCGGCCCGACCGACGTCCAGGTGGCGCCGCCGTCGACCGCCGGCGGCACGGTCCCCCGGCTGCCGCTGACCCGCGCGACCGCGGAGCTGCGCGTCCGTCCCGGTCGGCGTGGGCACCCACGAGGGGCCGTCGGCGGTCGAGGCCACCGCCGGGACCGCCGACGCCTGCACGACCGCGACCACCGCACCCGACACCCGCGTGCCCGCCCCTCCCGGTTGCGGCCGTGCTGCCCCACCGCGTGCCACGAGGGGATCCCCACCGAAGTGGGGATCCCCTCGTGGTGGAGCGGGACTACAGGGAGGCGATCAGCCGTTCGACGCGTTCGTCGACCGCCCGGAACGGGTCCTTGCACAGCACGGTGCGCTGCGCCTGGTCGTTCAGCTTCAGGTGCACCCAGTCGACGGTGAAGTCGCGACCGGCGGCCTGGGCGGCGGCGATGAAGTCGCCGCGCAGCTTCGCCCTCGTCGTCTGCGGCGGGGTGTCCTTGGCGGCCTCGATCTCGCCGTCGTCGGTGACCCGCTCGACCTGGCCCTTGCGCTGGAGCAGGTCGAAGATGCCCCGGCCGCGGCGGATGTCGTGGTAGGCCAGGTCGATCTGCGCGATGCGCGGGTTGGACAGGTCCATGTCGTGCTTGAGCTGGTAGCGCTGCATCAGCCGGTGCTTGATGGCCCAGTCGATCTCGCGGTCGATCTTGGACAGGTCCTCGGCCTCGATCGCGTCGAGCGTCCGGCCCCACAGTTCGAGCACGCGCTCGGCCATCGGGTCCGGGGAGCGCTTGGCGACGTGTTCGACGGCCCGCTCGTAGTACTCGCGCTGGATGTCCAGCGCCGACGCCTCCTTGCCGCCCGCGAGCCGGACGGTGCGACGGCCGGTGAGGTCGTGGCTGATCTCGCGGATGGCCCTTATCGGGTTGTCCAGGGAGAAGTCCCGGAACTGCACCCCCTGCTCGATCATCTCCAGCACGAGGTTCGCGCTGCCCACCTTGAGCAGCGTCGTCACCTCGGACATGTTGGAGTCGCCGACGATCACGTGGAGCCTG
Source organism: Umezawaea sp. (assembly GCF_036375055.1). Lineage (GTDB taxonomy): Bacteria > Actinomycetota > Actinomycetes > Mycobacteriales > Pseudonocardiaceae > Umezawaea. The sequence goes on along the minus strand of NZ_DASUSQ010000003.1, from coordinate 41,619 downwards.
CGGTAGCGCTCGGCGTCGGCGTGCGGCTCGTCGCGGGTGTTGATGATCGGGCGGGACCGGGTCGTGGCGCTGGAGACGCCCTCCCAGATGTGCTCGGCGCGCTGCGAGAGGCAGAACACCGCGCCGCGGGGGGTCTGGAGGACCTTCCCCGCTCCGCAGATGAGCTGGCGGGTCACCAGGAACGGCAGCAGGACGTCCGCGATGCGGGAGAACTCCCCCGCGCGGGCGACCAGGTAGTTCTCGTGGCAGCCGTAGGAGTTGCCCGCGGAGTCGGTGTTGTTCTTGAACAGGAAGATGTCCCCGCCGATGCCCTCGTCGGCGAGCCTGCGTTCGGCGTCGACGAGCAGGTCTTCGAGGATCCGCTCCCCCGCCTTGTCGTGGGTGACGAGCTGGGCCAGGTCGTCGCACTCGGCCGTCGCGTACTCCGGGTGGGAGCCCACGTCGAGGTACAGCCGGGAGCCGTTGCGCAGGAACACGTTCGAGGAACGCCCCCACGACACGACCCGGCGGAACAGATACCGCGCGACCTCATCCGGGGACAACCTGCGCTGCCCGTGGAAGGTGCAGGTCACCCCGAACTCAGTCTCAATGCCGAAGATCCGCCGCTGCATCCCTCAACAGTAGGCGCAAAACGCTCCACCATCAGTGATCCAAACGGGCGGCGTGCCCGATTCGGGCTAACGTCGCGGTGTGCTGAGACGAGTGCGCAAGTCGGGTATGCGGGTCGGGCTGATCGACCAGAAGCTGGTGCGTCGGAGCGCGAACCTGCCTCTGACCTCGGCTGATGCGGGATTGAAGAGGCTGACGAAGACGGCCAACCACGGGGTGCTGTGGTTCGTGATCGCGGCGGTGCTGGCCACGAGGAAAGGAATAACCCGGAAGGCGGCGCTGCGTGGCGTGGTGGCCATCGCGGGCGCCAGCTTCAGCGCGAACGCGGTCGGCAAGACCCTGTTCCCCCGCCGCAGGCCCGCCGCCGACCTGGTGCCGATGGCGCGCAGGCTGACCAAGCGGCCCACGTCGTCGTCGTTCCCGTCGGGTCACGCGGCGTCGGCGGCGGCGTTCACCACGGCCATCGCGATGGACTCGCCGAGGGCGGCGGCGGTGATCGCCCCGATCGCCGCGGCCGTGGCGTACTCGCGGGTCCACACCGGCGTGCACTGGCCGTCGGACGTGGCGGCGGGCGCGGCGATCGGCGTCGGCACGGGTCTGCTGACCAAGCGCTGGTGGCCGCTGGGCCGCGAGGAGCCCGCGTCGGCGTACGAGCACACGACGCTGGACGAACTGGTCGACGGCGAGGGCCTCGTGGTGGTCGTCAACCCCGGCTCCGGCCCCACCACGGCCGACCCGTCCGAGCAGATCCAGCAGGCCTGGCCGAAGGCGACCGTCATCCCGATCGACCAGCTCGACACCGTGATCGACGACCACCACCCCGCCGCGCTCGGCGTCGCGGGCGGCGACGGGTCCGTCGCGGCGGTCGCCGCCGTCGCGGCCGAGAACGAGCTGCCGCTGGTCCTGGTGCCCGCGGGCACGCTCAACCACTTCGCCCGCGACGTCGGCGTCGAGGGCCTCGCCGACGCGGAGACGGCCGTCCGCGCGGGCGACGGCGTGCGCGTCGACCTGGCCGCGGTGGAGGTCGACGGCGGCGACCGCATCTGGTTCGTCAACACCGCGAGCCTCGGCGGGTACCCGGACATGGTGCGGCTGCGGGAGAAGCTGGAGAAGCGCTGGGGCAAGTGGCCCGCCGCGGGCATCGCCATGTTCAAGGTCCTGCGCTCGTCGCAGCCGCTGAACATGGAGCTGAACGGCGAGCCGCACCGCGTGTGGATGCTGTTCGTCGGCAACGGCCCGTACCTGCCGAAGGGCTTCGCCCCCACCACCCGCCCGAAGCTCGACGCGGGCCTGATGGACGTCCGGTACATCCGCGCGGACGCCCGCTACTCGCGGACCAGGTTCTTCATCGGCGCGGTGCTCGGCTCGCTGCACCGCAGCCGCACCTACCGGCACATGGAGACGCGCACGCTCGACGTCCGCGTGTTCGGCTCCGACGTGGCCATCGCGACCGACGGCGAGGTGGGTCCGACGGGCGACAGGTTCCGCTTCCGCTCCCACCCGGCCGCGCTCGCGATCTACCGGCCCTGAGGGCTTGACCTCACGTCGTGTGAGGTTCGTAGCGTCGTCGTCATGACCGGGGACGAGGGTGTCGAGCGGCGGTGGGGCGTGGGTGAGCTGGCCCGCGCCACCGGCCTGACCGTGCGCGCGCTGCACCACTACGACGAGATCGGGTTGGTGCCGGCGAGCGAGCGGACCGGGGCGGGCCACCGCCGCTACACCGAGGGCGACCTGCGGCGGCTGTACCGGGTGTGCGCGTTGCGCGGGCTCGGGTTGTCGCTGGAGGAGATCGGGAGCGTGCTCGCCCGGCCCGTCGACGACGTGTCGGCGCTGCGTGCGGTGCTGGTGGGCCAGCTGGCGCACCTGGACGAGCGGGCCACCCGCGTCGCGCGGCTGCGCACGCGGATCAGCGGGCTGCTGAGCAGGCTCGACACCTCGGGGACGCCCGATCCGGAGCAGTTGACGACGACTCTGGAGATGATCTCGATGTTGGACGAGCACTACACCCGCGAGCAGCAGGAGCTGATGGCCGGGCGCAGGGCCGCGCTGGGGCCCGAGGCGATCGAGTCGATGAAGCTGGAGTGGTTCGGCCTCGCGCAGCGGATTCGGCAGCTCCAGGAGGACGGCGTGCCGGTCGACGACCCGCGCGTGCAGGAGCTGACCGGCCGCTGGGACGAGATCGGGTCGGCGTTCCACGGCGGCGACCCGGCGATCGTGGCGGCGGCGGACGCCGCGTACGAGGGGTCGAAGGGGGCGGTCGACCGGCAGCTCGGCTGGCCCGAGGGCTCCGACCTGGTGGACTACGTGAAGCGGGCGCGCGAGGTGCGCTCGTGACCGACTGCACCCGCCCCGGCCCGATGACGTCGGCCGGTGCGCACGCGGGGCTGTTGGCCCGGCTGCCGCACGACGTCGCGGGACTCGCGGCCGTCGGCCACGGCCTGCTGATCCACGAGCACCTCGCGCCGTCCTACGACGTGGTGCTGTCGGAGGAGGACCGCGCCACGGTGCACCTGCGGCGCGTCGAGGACCTGCTGGGGCGGATCACCGAGCGGGACGGGCGACCGCTGACCGAGTCCAGGGAGCCGAAGGACCGCGTTCCCGGTAACTGCAGGCACTTCACCGTGCTGCTGGTGACCGCGCTGCGCGCCCTGGACGTGCCCGCGCGGGCCCGGTGCGGGTTCGGCGGGTACTTCGGCGGCGGCACCTTCGAGGACCACTGGGTCGCCGAGCACTGGAACGGCGACCGCTGGGTCCTCGTGGACGGCCAGGTCGACGACGTGCAGCGGGCGCTGTTCCCGATCGACTTCGACGTCACCGACGTGCCCCGCGACCGCTTCCTGGTCGCGGGCGAGGCGTGGCGGCGCTGCCGGGCGGGTGAGGCGGATCCGGCGCTGTTCGGGCTCTCGGTGCTCGGCGAGTCCGGGCTGTGGTGGATCGCGGCGAACCTGGTGCGGGACGCGACGGCGCTGCTGGGCGTGGAAGTGCTGCCGTGGGACACCTGGGGCGCGATGCCGGAGCCTGAGGACGAGATCGGCGAGGACGCGCTCGCGCTGTTCGACCGGCTGGCCGAGTTGACGCTCGACCCGGACGCCCGTGCCGCCGAGCTGCGCGCGCTGTGCCGCGACGAGCGGCTGCGGCTGCCCGCCGTGGTGCGCAACGCGGTGCGCGGCGTCGACGAACCGGTGTGACGGACGCGCACCCGGCGCTATGGTTGACCTGGTCAACGACTTTGTTGAGGTGGTCAACGATGACGGTCGCCGACGTGCGCGCGTTCACCCGCTTCTACACCCGCGTGATCGGTCTGCTGGACCGGTACCTGGACTCGCCGTACTCGGCGACGGAGGTCAGGGTCCTGTTCGAGCTGGCCCACCGCGACCGGTGCGAGGTCGCCGCCCTGCGCGGCGACCTCGGCCTGGACGCCGGGTACCTCAGCCGGATCCTGAACCGCTTCGAGGCCGACGGGCTCGCCGTGCGCGAGCCGTCGCCCACCGACGGCCGCCGCCAACTGGTCCGGCCGACCGAGCACGGCCGCGCGGTGTTCGCGGCGCTGGACGAGCGGTCGTCGAACGAGGTCGCCGCGCTGCTGGCGGAGGTGCCGGAGTCGGACCGGCGCAGGCTGGTCACCGCCATGACGACGATCCGCCGCACGCTGGGCGACGCTCCCCCGCCCGCCTACGCGCTGCGGCCCCCGCGCCCCGGCGACCTCGGGTGGATCGTGCAGCGGCACGGCGCCCGCTACTCCGAGGAGTGCGGGTTCGACACGACGTTCGAGGCGCTCGTCGCGGGTGTCGTGGCGGACTTCGGCGGCGGTCACGACCCGGAGCGCGAGGCGGCCTGGATCGCGGAGGTCGACGGCGAACCGGTCGGCTCGGTGCTGTGCGTGCGGGAGGACGACGAGACGGCGAAGCTGCGGCTGCTGCTGGTGGAGCCGTCCGCGCGCGGCCTGGGCATCGGCGCGCGGCTGGTGGACGAGTGCGTGCGCTTCGCCCGGCGGTCGGGCTACCGGCGGATGGTGCTGTGGACCGTCGAGGGGCTCGACCAGGCCCGGCGGATCTACCAGCGGCAGGGGTTCGCGCTGGTGGCCGAGCGGCCCCAGCGGCTGTTCGGCCGGGACGTGGTCGGGCAGGACTGGGAGTGCCGGTTCCCCGCCGGGCGGTGAAACCCCTGGGGCACAACGAGCTGAGCCGATCAGTCCACCGCGGACTGATCGGCTCGCAACCGGGTGCGGGCGGTCCTCCGGTCGGCGCCGGGTGGCGTGGTCCAGCGTCAGGGGTGGGCGCGCGGCGCGAGCCGGGAGCGGGACGGGTGGCGGACCATCCGGCGCAGGTCGCCGTCGCCCGGTCCGTCGTCGACGAAGCCGTGCCTGCGGTACAGCGCCGCGGCGACCGTGTTGGTCCTCACGACGTCCAGGAACACCGTGCCCTCCGCCCGCTCGACCACCGCCGCCACCAGCGCGTCACCGACCCCGCGGCCTCGGGCGAACGGGGCGACCCACATCGAGGCCAGCACGACCCGGTGCCCGCGCGGCATCCCGCTCACCATGCCCGCGGGGACGCCGTCCAGGTGCGCGAGCACGTTGTGGCCGCTGTCGAGGCGGGCGCGCCAGCGCCGCTCCGAGTCGCCCTCGCCCTGCCAGTCGGCGAGCGTCGCGCCGAAGGCCTCGGGAGCGTCGCGCAGCGCCGCCAGGCGGAGTTCCCGCCAGTCGGCCCAGTCCTCGGTCCCCAGTTCGCGCACCACGACCACCGGACCATCGTGGACGAGGCGGCGGAGGCGCCGCAACGCCCTTACCGCGCGGACACGATCGCGTCACGGTGCGGCCCGGACGGATCCCCGAGGACGATGCTCCCGTCCACCACGGACATGAGGAGAACGATGCGACGCACCACGGGCCCTCTGCTGATCGCGGCCGCCCTCTGCCTGGCCACCGCGGCGTGCTCCACGTCCGGGACGCCCACGGCGGCGACCAGCGCCACGGCCACCGAGGTGTCGGCCACGGCCGGTCCCCGCTGCCCGCTGGACGCGTCGGACCTGTCCACGGCGACCGGTCTGGTCTTCGACCTGGCCGACGTGCGCGAGGACCACGAACTGGAGACCCGGCCCGAGGTGAAGGCACTGACCTGCGTCTACACCTCCGCGGCCACCCCGCAGGAGGCGGGCGACCCGCTGGTCCTGCGGGTCGACACCGTCACCGGCGCCGACGCGGCGGTGGTGCGGGCCGGGTTCGAGAGCGGTTGCGCGGACGGCGGTGGCACCCTCGCCGACTCGACCGTCACCGGCGCCAAGACCTGCACCCGTGGCGGGAACACCGTCGAGGGCGACATCGCCGCGGGTGACCGGACCGTGGAGGTCTACTTCGTCAACGCCACCGCGGGCACGGCCGTGACGCTCACCCGCGCGTTCGACAAGGTGCTGGCCTCGGTGTCCTAGCAGGACGGTCCGCGCGGCGGAGCGGGGCACCTCCGACCCGGAGATGCCCCGCTCGCCCTGGAAGGACTACGCCTTGTCGTCGTTCGGCGGCAGGTTCACGTCCTTGGTGGGCTTGGCGGGCCCGCCCTTGTCGGACGTGGGCGCCTCGGAGACGGGCTCCTCGGGCTCCTCGCCCGGCAGCATCGCGTCCAGCGCCGCCCCGACGATCCGGCGGAACGCCCGGCGCGGCCGGTCCCGTTCCAGGACCGCCACTTCGAGCTTCCCCCGGTCCAGCAGGTCGGGCTTGCCGTTGCCGGTGGACGTGGACCCGGCGCTGAGGCCGCGCACCGCCACACCGACGGCGTCCGCCAGTGCCAGACCGTCGCTGAAGAGGTCCTTCAGCGCGGTGGTCGTGGCCTCGGCCTGGCCGCCCATCACGACGTACTGCGGCTCGTCGACGATCGAGCCGTCGTAGGTGAGCCGGTACATCGTGTCCTGCTCGGGCAGGTGGCCGACCTCCGCGACGCAGATCTCGACCTCCAGGGGCTTGATCTGCTCGGTGAAGATCGAGCCGAGCGTCTGCGCGTACACGTTGGCCAGGGAGCGGCCGGTCACGTCGCGCGGGTCGTTCTGGTACCCGCGGATGTCGGCGAACCGGATGCCCGCCTGGCGGAGGTTCTCGAACTCGCTGTACCGGCCGACGGCGGCGAAGCCGATGCGGTCGTAGATCTCGGAGACCTTGTGCAGCGTGCTCGACGGGTTCTCGGCGACGAACAGGATCCCGTCGGCGTACCTGAGCACGACGACGCTGCGGCCCCGCGCAATACCCTTCCTGGCGTACTCCGAGCGGTCGCGCAGGATCTGCTCGGGGGAGGCGTACAACGGCATCGTCACTGGCGCGGCTCCTGACCTCGACGGATGGTGGTGGGCACGGCTAGACCCTGCGGCCTTCGACGACGGCCTCGGCGACCGCGGCCGTCCGCTCGTCGGACAGCGGGACGGCGCCCTCGGCCGCGGTGATCGTGACGATCACCGGGTAGATGCGCCGCACGGTGTCCGGTCCGCCGGTGGCCGTGTCGTCGTCCGCCGCGTCGTAGAGCGCCTCGACGGCGGCGCGCGCGGCGCCGTCGGCGTCCGCGTCCGGGTCGTAGAGCTTCTTCAGCGACGACTTGGCGAACAGCGAGCCGGAGCCGACGGCCTGGTAGCCCTGGGTCTCCTCGTAGCGGCCGCCGGTGACGTCGTAGGACACGATCCGGCCCGCGCGCTCGGGGTCGGCGGCCTCGGTGTCGAAGCCCGCGAACAGGGGCACGACGGCGAGGCCCGCCATCGCGGCGTCCAGGTTGCCCCGGATCATCGCGGACAGGCGGTTGGCCTTGCCGTCGAGCGAGAGCGAGACGCCCTCGATCTTCTCGTAGTGGCGGAGCTCGACCGCGAAGAGGCGCACGATCTCGATCGCGATGCCCGCGGTGCCCGCGATGCCGACGGCGGAGTAGTCGTCGGTGACGAACACCTTCTTCATGTCGCGCTGGGCGATCACGTTGCCCATGGTCGCCCGCCGGTCGCCCGCGATCAGCACGCCGCCCTTGAAGGTGACGGCGACGATCGTCGTCCCGTGCGGGGCCTGGACGTGGCTGCCCTCGGGCAGCTTCCGCCCCGACGGCAGCAACTCGGGCGCTTGGGCGCGCAGGAAGTCGGTGAACGACGATGACCCCGGCGTCAGGTACGCCGGGGGCAACGACGCGGACGGGTACCGCCCGGACGAGCTGTTTTCCATGTGTGGCTTCGTCTCCTGTCCCCGAGTCGGCTGGTTGGCGGCCGGTGCCGCTACTCGCCGCCCTTTTGCACGTAGGCCCGCACGAAGTCTTCGGCGTTCTCCTCCAGGACGTCGTCGATCTCGTCCAGGATCGCGTCGACGTCCTCGCCGAGCTTCTCGCGTCGTTCCTGACCGGCGGCGGCCGCGCCGTCGCCGTCGTCCCCGTCACCGCCGCCTTGGCGCTGAACCTGTTCCTGTGCCATCTCAGCCTCCCGCGTCGGCCAGGCCGACTGTCAGCTACCGCCAACTCCGTCGGCGGTGAACCCGGCTGACCGGGCCCACCGACAACATTACCCAGCAGGACCGACAATCAGTGCCTGCCACACGGGTTCGATGATCAGCCCCTCGTCAGGGCGTCCACCAGCTGCTCGGCCGTCTCCGCGGCCTCCAGGAGGGCTCCGACGTGGGCTTTCGTGCCCCGAAGGGGCTCAAGGGTGGGAATCCGGACGAGTGATTCCCGACCGAGGTCGAAGATCACCGAGTCCCACGACGCGGCGGCGACCGACTGGGGGTAGCGCTCCAGGCACCGGCCGCGGAAGTACGCGCGGGTGTCCTCCGGCGGCGACTTCACGGCCGCGAGCACCTCGTCCTCGCTGACCAGGCGCTTCATCGAGCCGCGCGCGACCAGCCGGTTGTACAGGCCCTTGTCCAGCCGCACGTCGGAGTACTGGAGGTCGACCAGCTTGAGCCGGGGCGCGCCCCAGGCCAGGTTGTCGCGGGACCGGTAGCCCTCCAGCAGCCGCAGCTTCGCCACCCAGTCGAGGCGGTCCGCGCACTCCTGCGGGTCGCGGGACAGCGCGTCGAGCACCTCGCCCCAGACGCGCAGCACGTCGCGGTCGGCGGCGTGGTCGCCCGCCGTGTCCTCCTCGACGAACCTCACCGCGCGCTCGTGGTAGGCGTACTGGAGCTCCAGGCCGGTCATCTTGCGTCCGCCGGTCAGCTCGACCTTGACCTTGAGGGTCGGGTCGTGGCTGATCTGGTGCACCGCGCGGACCGGGTCGAGCAGCCGCAGGTCGTCGAAGCGCCTGCCCGCCTCGATCATGTCCAGCACGACCGAGGTGGTGCCGACCTTGAGGAACGTGGAGTACTCGGCGAGGTTCGCGTCGCCGATGATGACGTGCAGCCTGCGGTACTTGTCCGCGTCGGCGTGGGGCTCGTCGCGGGTGTTGATGATGCCGCGCTTGAGCGTGGTCTCCAGGCCGACCTCGACCTCGATGTAGTCCGACCGCTGCGAGAGCTGGAAGCCCTCGTCGTCGCCGGTCGGGCCGATGCCGACGCGGCCGGAGCCGGTGATGACCTGCCGCGACGCGAAGAAGGGGGTGAGCCCGGCGATCACCGCGGTGAACGGCGTGCTGCGGGACATCAGGTAGTTCTCGTGGGTGCCGTAGCTGGCGCCCTTGCCGTCGACGTTGTTCTTGTAGAGCTGGAGCCGGGGCTGGCCGGGGACGCTGGCGGCCTTGATCGCCGCCTGCTCCATGATCCGCTCACCCGCCTTGTCCCAGATCACGGCGTCGCGGGCGTTCGTGACCTCGGGCGCGGAGTACTCGGGGTGCGCGTGGTCGACGTAGAGCCTGGCGCCGTTGGTGAGGATGACGTTGGCCGCGCCGAGGTCCTCGACGTCGGTGTCGATCGGGTGGTTGCCCGGCACGCCGAGGTCGAACCCGCGCGCGTCGCGCAGCGGTGATTCCACCTCGTAGTCCCAGCGGGCCCGGCGGGCGCGCGGGATGTCGGCGGCCGCCGCGTAGGCCAGCACCACTTGTGTCGAGGTCAGCACCGGGTTCGCCGTCGCATCCCCCGGCACCGAGATGCCGTACTCGACTTCGGTTCCCATGATCCGCCTCATGGGCCCAGCCTACGGCGTCCGCCCCTGCTCGGGGCTATACGGCGTTGCCAATAGTCTGCGTTCGCCACGGACGGAAGGACCCGCGTTGAGCCCTGTCGAGGTGCCGCTGCTCATCGTCGGCGGGGGGATCGGCGGACTCGCGACGGCCCTGGCCGCCGCCCGCCGCGGCCTGCCCGCGCACGTGCTGGAGCAGTCCCCCGAGTTCGGCGAGATCGGCGCCGGGCTCCAGCTGGGCCCGAACGCGAGCCGCGCGCTGGACGCGCTGGGCGTGCTGGACGACGTCCTCCCGCTGGCCGTGCGACCGGGCGCGGGCGTGCTGCGCGACGCGGTGAGCGGACGGCTGCTGACCCGGCTCGACCTGGGTCGGGCCTTCCGCGACCGGTACGGCTACCCGTACCTGGTCATGCACCGGGGCGACCTGCTCGACGTGCTGCTCGCGCACTGCCGGGCCGCCGACGGGATCACCCTCGAAGCCGGTCGGGAGGTCGTGTCGTCGCGGGTCCGGTCCGACGGCGCGGACGTCACGTGCGCCGACGGCACCACCTACCGGACCCGCACGCTGCTCGCCGCCGACGGGCTCCGTTCGGGGCTGCGGCGGCACCTGAGCGACGACGAGCCGGTGTGCGGCGGGTACGCCGCCTACCGCGGCACGGCCCCGCGCGGCGAGGACGCGGGCGACGACGTGGTGCTGTGGATCGGGCCCGGCGTGCACCTGGTGCGGTACCCCGTCCGGGCGGGTGCGCTGGTCAACCAGGTCGCGGTGTTCCGCAGTCCCCGCTTCCACGCGGGTGAGGCCGGGTGGGGCGGGGTGGACGAGCTGGACGCGGCGTTCGCCGGGACGTGCGAGCCGGTGCGGGACGCGGTGGCGCGGGTGGGCCGCGACCGGTTCTGGGCGATGTACGACCGCGAGCCGCTGGACACGTGGGTCACCGGGCGGCTCGCGCTGCTGGGCGACGCGGCCCACCCGATGCTCCAGTACCTCGGCCAGGGCGCCTGCCAGGCCCTGGAGGACGCCGTCGAGCTGGGCCGGGTGCTGCCGAGCGGCGACCTGGAGGCGTTCCAGCGCGCCCGCCTGCCCAAGGCGGTGCGGTGCCAGACCTCCGCGCGGCCGTGGGGCGAGCTGTGGCACACCGCCGACCCGCTGCTGACCGCCGTGCGCGACCGGATGTTCGCGCTGCGGGCCGACGACGACCACTCCGAGCTGGACTGGCTGTACGCGGGGCCGGGCGGTCCCGGCCCCGCGTAGCCGTCAGCCCAGCCGGTAGGCGTCGAGGATCGTCTGCTCGACGGTGCCGCCGTCCCGGTCGACCGCCGTGGCCCGCAGGGACACCGACGTCGCGGTCCGGGGGTGGTGCAGCACGACCAGCGCGCGGCCCAGCAGCGGCGCGGGCCGCCAGGTCCTCCCGCTGTCGTAGGACACCCGCACGGTCAGCGACCTCGGCGCGACGCCGGTCTGCGAGGTCACCGACACCGGCACGGTCACCGTCCTCCCGGCCACCGCGTCGGCCGGGTCGGGGTCGAACCGCACGGCCGACAGCGGCAGCGGGGTGGTGCGGTCGGTGCGGCCCGAGCGGAACGTCCAGGCCGCCGACACCGCGGAGCCCGCGTGGGTCGCCGACGTGCTGAGCCGGTAGGTCCCCGGCTCGGCGGGCAGGGTGAGGTCGGCGGCCCCCGTGCCGGAGGTCTTGGCGACCTCGCGGCCGTCGCGGTGGACGACCGTGGTGCGGGGGTCCACGGCCGAGAAGCCCGCGTTGCCCTCCCGGTCGCCGAACAGCGGCACGTCGACGTGCAGCACGTCACCGGTCCGGCTCACCCAGCGCCCCGCGTCGCGGGTCGGCGGGAACGCCGGGCCGAGCACCCCGCCGCCGGGGCGCTGCACGGAGGTCCGACCGGGCCGGTGCTCCCTGACCGGCCCGCGCCACTCGAACGCCGTGGTGGAGCCGTCCTCGGCGAGGTCGCGGCCGTCGATCCGCCAGGCGCTGCTCTCCGTGCTCAGGTACTCGTCGCGCGGCCCGGACACGGGCAGCGCGAGCCCGTGGTCGGCCACCGCGGCGCCGGTCCTCGGGTACGGCTTCACCAGGCGCCTGCCCGACGCGACCTCGGCCCGCACGTGCGCCAAGTCGGCCTTGGCGGGCGCGCGGGTGAACCCGGTCGGCCACGTGCCGGTCCCGTGGTAGGCGAGGCCGTAGAAGTCGTCGCCCTCCCCGGCCCACTGGGTGCTGATCAGCGTCCGGAACGCCTCGTCCGCCGGGGCGGGCGGACCGACGTGCGCGACGCGCATCCGGTTCAGGCTCGCGTCGCCGCCGGACAGCGAGCCCTTGGCGACCACGGCCCCGGTGCCGAGCCTGTGGTCGTGGAAGACGGCGGCGCCGCGCACGAACGCGACGGGGTCGGGGGCGGTGATCCGGATCGGCTGGGCGGTCCGGAAGTCCAGTTCCACCGCGGTGTCCCGGTCGAGCACCAGGAAGGGCTGGACGAGCCAGTCGAACGTCGGCCCGCCCGCGGTGCTGTCGACCAGGTAGCGGCCCTTCGGCAGCCGGACCGTGACGCTGCCGTCCGGCTCGTGGGGCCGGACCTCCTCGCCGGTCGCGAGGTTGCGCACGGTGGTGCTGTAGTTGCCCGACGGCGCTCCCGGCCGCTGGACGTGGTTCAGGGTCAGGTCGTAGCTCTCGGCCTCGCGGACGATCACGATCGGCGTGCGCGCGGTCGTGCCGCCGCCGGTCGCGACGACGGCGCCGTGGTAGGTGCCGTCGGCGGTGTCCACGCCGGTGAAGCCGGTGACCGACGCGGTCGCCCCGCCCCCGGCGGGCACGGTGAGCCGCGCGGGTGTGAGGGTGAACATCCCCGCGGGCGCGGCGGCCTCCACGGCGAGGTCCAGCACGACGTCCGCCGTCCCGGAGTTGCGGTAGGAGATGGACTTCGTCACCGGCTGGTCGTCGTCGTGCGGGTGGACGTGCGTGCCCAGCGACACCGACGACGGCACGGTGCCGACCTCCTGGGTGATCGCGCGGGCCACGTCCACCCGGCCCGCGCCCTGCTCGAACGGCGTGAGTCCGGGGGTGGGCCTCGCGGACGCGGTGAGCGCCGACTTGAGCCGCTCCCCGGTCCAGTCCGGGTGCTGCCCGGCCAGGACCGCCGCGGCGCCCGCGACGTGCGGGGTGGCCATCGACGTGCCGGACGCGGACACGTGGCCGGGGTCGACGGGGGTGCCGATCCGGCCGTGGATGGCCTTCGCGGCGACGATCCCGACGCCCGGCGCGGTGATGTCGGGCTTGATCGCCCCGTCGCCGACCCTCGGTCCGCGGCTGGAGAAGGGTGCAGGCGCGTCGTCGCGGTCGACGGCGCCGACGGTGAGGGCGGCGTCCGCGCTGCCCGGCGAGCCGACCGTCGTGGCGTCCGGCCCCGAGTTGCCCGCCGCGACGACGAACAGCGTCCCGTACCGGGCGGACAGGGTGTTCACGGCGTCCTCGACCGGGTCGAGGGTGTCCGAGTCGGCGGTGCCGAGGCTCATGTTGACCACCCGCGCGCCCTGTTCCGCGGCCCACTGCATGCCCCGCAGCACGTCGGACTCCGACCCGCCGCCCGAGTCGTCGAGCACCTTGCCGTCGAGCAGCCGCGCCCCCGGCGCGACGCCCCGGTACCCGGCGCCCCTGCTCGCGATGGTGGCGGCGACGTGGGTGCCGTGGCCGTACCTGTCGACGGTGTCGGCGGCCGTGCTGAAGTTCCGCTCGGCGACCTCCTGGCCCGCGAGGTCCGGGTGCGTCTGGTCGACGCCGGTGTCCAGCACCGCGACCACCACGCCCTCGCCGGTGTGCCCGGCCTCCCAGGCGGCGGGCGCGCCGATCTGGCGGGTGCTGCGGTCGAGCGACGCCGTGACCCTCCCGTCCAGCCACACCTTCCGCGCGCCGCCCTCCAGCAGCTCCCGCCACGCGGACCCGTCCGCCGCCGCCTCGACCGTGCTCGCCCCGATCGCCGCGAGGTCCGCGGTGCGCGGGGATCCCGGCGGGTGGCTCACGATGAGCGGCACCGGTCGCCCGTCGGTGCCGTACCCGGCGTCCCGCAGGGCCGTGACGTCGAAGATCCGCTCGTCCAGCCGTCCCCCGCGGATCGGCGCGAGCGCGTCCTCCGGCACCACGTACCGGTGCCCGGCTCTCTCGTAGGTGGAGAACACCAGCGCCTCCCGCCCCGGCCCCGGCTCCACCGCGCTCACCGCACCGCCGTCGCCGACGACCACCCGGTCGCCGGTGAGCAGCACGAGCCCCTTGTCCCCCACCGGGTCCGCGCTCGCCGCGGCGACCTGCACCACGGCGAGCGCGACCACTCCGGCGACGACCAGCCCGCCAAACCCCACCACTCGGTCCACGTGATCCAGAATGGTCTGGACAAGTGGGGCGCGGCGACGGGCATTCGGTCGAACATCACCCCGACGCGAGCCCGGCCGCCGGCCGGATCCTCGACGCCCCGCGCGCCGGGCCGAAGGCCGACAGCACCGCGAGCGCCACCACCACGAGCCCTCCGAGCGCCAGCGAGAGCCAGTCCGCGCTGGGGAAGGTGGACACCCCGGCCGCGGTGATCGTCAGCTGCGCGTAGACGAGCCCGACCACACCGCCGCCGAGCACACCGACCAGCGACAGCAGCACGGCCTCGGCCACGATCCCGGCCTGGAGCCCGCCCTTGGTGACGCCGAGCGCCCGGCGCAGCGCCAGTTCCTTGCGCCGCTCCTGCACCGAGATGGTGAGCGTGGTGCCGATCCCGGTGACCGCCACGGCCACGGACAGGCCCAGCAGCACCATCAGCATCACGGTGGCCAGGTCCAGGTAGCGCTGGTTCCGCGCGGCCTCGTCGACGGCCGTCTCCGCCTCGACCGTGGGCGCGTCCGGCAGGGCCGCCCGCACCGCGGCCTGGTAGGCCGACGCGTCCGCGCCCGGCTTGAGCGCGACGACGACGCTGGTGGCGGGGCCGATGGTGGGGTCGGCGACCACGATGCTCGCGTAGCCGATCAGCTCGCCGGGGATGGTGCCCACGACGGTGACCGTGCGCGGTCCCGAGGCGAGGCCGTCCAGCGCCACCTGCTGCCCGACCGCCGTGTTCCACGAGTCGAGCGACCACTCCGAGACCAGCGCCGTGCCCCCGCGGAGGTCCGCGACCCCGGTGGCCCCGCTGTTCTCCGCGTTCAGCCACGCCGCGAGCTGCGTCGGGTCCGCGCCCACGGCCGTGAACGGATCACCGTCGGCGCGCTTGCCGTCGGCGCTGTGCAGCACGGCCCTGCCCGCCACCTCGGGGCGGTCGGTCACCTCGGCCACGTCACCCGGCAGCGGCCGTTCGCCGACGTCGGACACGACCACGTCCGGCCGGGGGCTGGTCGACAGCGACGCCTCGATGTCGCGGGCCGTGCCCACGGTGACGGCGAAGAACGTGACCATCGCGGCGGCCAGCACGAGCGGCATCGCGACCGACGCGGACCGCTGCGGCTCCCGGCGCACCTCGGCCGCCGCGAGCTTCCAGTGCGCGCCGCCGACCCTGGCGGCGATCCCGCCGAACAGGATGCTGAGCCGCGGCACGACGACCGGTCCGAGCACGCCGAAGAGCCCGAAGACGCCGATGATCCCGGAGAACAGCACCAGGAACATCGCCGCGACCGAGCGCTGCGCCGCGACGGCCATGAGCCCCATCGCCACCGCCACGACCACCAGGAGGATCCCGAACACCGTGCGGCGGCGCGCCACCGACCTGTCCGGGGTGGCGCCCTCGGACGTGCGCAGCGCGGCCAGCGGCGACACCCGCGACGCGGCCAGCGACGGCCGGAGGGCGGCGAACACGCTGAGGAACCCGGCCACGGCCGCGCCGATGCCCACGTGGAGGCCCTGCGGCAGCGGGGACGGGTTCAGCGCGACCGTGCCGAACAGCTCCGAGATGCCCGTGGCGTCGAAGACCTTGGACAGCCCCACCGCCACCGGCCCACCGGCCAGCGCTCCGAGCACGCCCGCCACCGCGCCGGTGAACAGCGCCTCGACCAGGTTCGCCACGACGAGGGGCTTGCGGTTCGCTCCGAGGCAGCGCAGCAGCGCGGTCTGGCGCTGGCGCTGGAGGTACACGGCGCGGAAGGTGGCCGCGGCGACGAACGACGCCGTGGCGAGCGCGAGGATGGCGAACAGGATCAGGATCGCGGCCAGCGAGCCGCTGTCGCCGGTGCTCCCCTCCCTCCGGTCCTCGTCGTACACCTGCGAGACCCGGAACGCGGGCCCGACGGCCGCCGCGACGGCGGCCCGGTCGCCGCCGACGACCTGGAGGTCCGTCACGGTCGGCTTCCCGTCCAGCTTCAGCGCCAGTTGCTCGCCGACCACGACCGACGCCTCGTCGGCCAGCCCGCCGCGCTTGGTGATCCCCCCGACCACCACGTCGAGCGTCCTGCCCCGCGCGTCGGCGACCCGCACGGTCGATCCCGGCCGCAGGTCGTGCTTCGCCGCGGTGACCTTGTCGACGGCGATCTCACCGTCCGCGGCGGGGGAACGCCCCTCGCCGATCGGGACGCGCCGCAGCCCGTCGCGGTCCACCTCGACGTCACCGCTCGCGCGCCGGGTGCCCGCGCGGCCGTCGTTCAGCAGCAGGTCGACCTCGACCCGGCGCACCGGCACCACGCGCTCCACACCGGGCACGGCCGCGATCCGGTCGGCGGTGGCCTGGTCGAGCTTCGGCTGGGCGTCGAAGGCCAGGTCGGGGTCGTGGACCACGCCGACCTGGAGGGTGACCGCCGAGGGCACGACCGGGGTGCCCGCTTCCGCGGAGTCGACGATCACGTCGCTCAGCACCAGCGAGGCGGTCAGGCACGCCACGCCGACGACCAGGGCGACACCGGGCAGCAGCGCGCGGCCGGGGCGGTGGCGGAACTCGGCGAGGCCGAGTCCGATCGTTGTGGGCAAAGCTCCTCCTCGTGACGGTGTGCGTCACGACCGTAGGAATCGAGCGCGTCGCCGGGCGTCGGACCGTGGTAGCAATGGTGTGTACGACCACGGGAGGACAACCGGGTGACATCGGCACGGGAACTGGTCGCGGTCTTCGACGAGGAGGGCCTCCCCCGGCCCGGCGCGCCGCGCGGCCGGGTGCGCGGGGAGGGCCTGTGGCACGCGTGCGCCACGATCCTGGTGCGCTCGCTCGACGGGCGGCGGGTGTACGTGCACCGGCGCACCGACACCAAGGACGTCTACCCCGGCCTGTACGACTGCTGGGCGGGCGGGGTGCTCGCGGACGGCGAGACCCCGGACGCGTGCGCGGAACGCGAACTGGCCGAGGAGCTGGGCGTGCGCGGCGCGCCGCTGACCCGCTCGTTCGTGTCGAGGTTCGTCGACCCGCCCGTCCGGTACACCGCCCACGTCTACGAGGTCCGCACGGACGGCCCGTTCACGCACCAGCCGGAGGAGGTGGCCGAGGGCTGGTGGATGGACCTGGACGACCTGCGGACCGCCGTCGACGACCCGGACTGGCCGGTGGTGCCGGACGGGCGCGCCCTGTTCCACCAGTGGATCGCGAGACGGGGGGACTGACCGTGGGGGTGTTCTTCGCCCTGTCGATCCCCGGCCTGGCCTGCCTGCTGTTCCTGCTGGCCGTCGGCGAGCACCTCGTGCGCTGGGCGAGGCGCCGCCGGGGTGGGGCGCCCGTGCTCAGCGGAGCGGCCTTCGACCAGGTGACGCTGCTCTTCTACGCCACCAAGCAGGCCGAACTCGACCAGCGCCGGACCGAGGCGCTGCTGCGCGACGAGGAGGGCGACGCCGCTCCCCCGCGCGGCCCGGTGGACCTCGACGGCGGTGTCGTCAGGCTTTCGCCAGCAGCCCCGCGCCCGCGCCCGCCAGCCGGGTGACGACGTCCCGCGCCCTGGCGACGCTGATCGTCTCCAGCCGCAGCGTGATCGCCAGGTCGTCCTTGGCCAGCACCGCCGTGCACGCGCCACGACCGCCCGCCAGCTCCTCGCACCAGCCCGCCGCGTCGTCCACTCCGGACAGCGCGCCCAGCTCGACCTCGGTGCACGACAACGCTTCGCGCGCCCGCTCCACAACGGTCTCGGCCGCGCCCGGCGGGTAGGCCGCGATCCGCTGCTCCAGCGTGCTGGCGCCGCTCTGGCTGCGCGTGGTGACCCGGTACCCGTCCTCCAGCCGCCCCGGAGCGCCGACCTGCTCGCCGCACACCGACTCCGGCTCCGAGGGCGCGGCGGCGGCCGACTCCCGCACGTCCAACCCGTCCTCGGTGAGCGCGGCCCGCGGGAGCACCAGTGCCGCGAACTCCGCCGCGGGACGGGACTTCGCGCTCGGCGCGGCGGACGACGACGCGGGCGCGGCGTTCGCCGTCGGCGACGCGGTCGTCGTGGTGGTGGCGGCGGGGGTGCCGTCCTGGGCGAACCCGCGGCGCAGCGGGCGCTGGTCCAGGGAGCACGAGGTCAGGACGAGGGTGGTCGCGACCACGACCGCGACGTGCGCGCGACGCAAGGGTGTCCTCCAGGCTCGACGATCTCCGAGAACCTAGCGGCTCGCGTCGCGCGCGGGTCGCAGGGGGTCGCTCAGGCGTCGCGGCGCACCAGGACCACCGCGCCCGCCCCGAGCGCCACGACCAGGTAGACGAGCATGACCGTGAACGCCTCCGCCTGCGACAGCTGCCCGGTGAGCGCCCCGGAGAACTGCGACGGCAGGTAGAGCAGCGTCACCGAGACCACCCGGTTGTTCCACGGGGCAGGCAGCAGGACGGCCACGATCGGGATGACGAACATCAGGACGCACAGCGTGACCAGCGCCCCGGCCGTCGACCTCGTGAGCAGCCCGAAGCCCAGCCCCACCAGCGCGATGACCGCCGACCCGACCCCGTTGGCGAGCAGCGACGGCAGCGCCTCGGCGAACGGCTCGACCGCGATCGGCGCGGGCCGGTCGCCGGTGACGACCGCGCCGACGCCGTAGGAGAGCAGCGACACCACCGTGCCGAGCACCAGGCTTCCCACCCCGACGACGACCGTCTTGGAGGCCATCACCACCAGCCGCCTCGGTACCCCGGCGAGGACGGTGCGGATCATCCCGTTGGTGTACTCCGACGTCGCCACGAGCGCGCCGAGCACGCCGAACGCGAACTGCGCGAACGGCACGACGAAGACGGTGGGGTCGGCCGAGGCGAAGGCCGCCCGGATCTCGGGTGTCGACCGGTCCCACTCGGCGGTCATCAGGATCGAGACGACCGTGCCGACGGCGAGCACCCCCACCACGCCCAGCAGCAGGTACCAGGTGGACCGCACGGTGCGGACCTTGAGCCACTCCGACGCCACCACGTCCATCACCGGGCCACCTCCGAGGTGCGGAACTCCACGCTGTCCTCGGTCAGTTCGAGGTAGGCGTCCTCCAGGGTCGCGCTGCGCGGCGTCAGCTCGTGCACCGCGATGCCGTGCCGGGCGGCCAGGTCAGCGATGTCGCCCGCCTCCAGCGCCCGCACGACCAGCGCGCCGTCGTCCACGACGACCGCCGCGCCCGCCGCCTCCAGCACCCGCCGCAGCCCGGCGACGTCCGGCGTGCGCACCAGCACGTCGCGCTTGAACCGGTCGGCCAGCTCGCGCATGGACGACTCCAGGATCAGCCGCCCGCGCCCGATCACGACGATCCGATCGGCGGTGACGGCCATCTCGCTCATCAGGTGGCTGGACACCAGGACCGTCCTGCCCTCGGCGGCCAGTCCGCGCATCAGCCCCCTGATCCAGCGGATGCCCTCGGGGTCGAGCCCGTTGACCGGCTCGTCGAACAGCAGCACGCCCGGATCGCCGAGCAGGGCCGCGGCGACGCCGAGCCGCTGCTTCATGCCCAGCGACAGCGCCCCCACCCTGCGGTGGGCGGCACCGGCCAGGCCGACCTGCTCCAGCACCTCCGCCACCCGCTTGACGCCGATGCCGTTGCTGCGGGCCAGGCACCGCAGGTGGTTCACGGCGGTGCGCCCGCCGTGCACGGCGTTGGCGTCGAGCAGGGCGCCGACCTCGAACATCGGCCGCCTGATCTCCGCGTACCGCCTGCCGTTGACCAGCGCCGCGCCGGACGTGGGCGCGTCGAGCCCCAGCACGGCCCTCATGGTGGTCGACTTGCCCGCGCCGTTGGGCCCCAGGAACCCGGCCACGTAGCCGGGTTTCACCTCGAAGGAGAGTCCGTCGACAGCCCGGACCGCGCCGTAGCGCTTCGTGAGTTCGCGTACCTCGATCATGCCGACGAGCCTGGCGCGGGGGCGGTCGCGGCGGATCGGACCAGCGACCACGGCCGGGATCGGACCACGGTCCGATGCCCCGGTCGCGCGGTCGTCGCTACGGTCGACCGGTGACTGCACCTCCCCGCCTGGTCAAGTGGCTGCCGGTGGCCTACACGGTCGGTACGGACGTGGTGGCGGCCGTCGTCGCGACGCTGCTCTACTTCACCTTCGTGGAGATCACCCACGGGCCGGTGCCGTTCGGCTACGCGCTGGCCGTGCTGGTGGGCGCTCCCCTGGCGGTGCGCCGCCGGTGGCCGCTGGCCGCGTTCGCGGTGGTGGTGGTCGCCCAGAACACCGCGACCCTGCTCCACATCACCCTGGAGGTCTACACACCGACCCTGTTCGCCCTGTACATGGTCGCGGTGGCGCTGCCCCGGCGCCGGTCCGCCCCGGTGCTGGCGGGCGGCGCGGCGCTGACGGCGGTGTGCCTGGCGATCTCCGAGCCGTGGCCCGACGACCTGGGCATCACCGTGACGGTGTGGTTCCTCATGGCCGCCACCTGGGCGCTCGGCTGGACGACGAGGCTCAGGAGGCGGTTCGTGGCCAGGACGACGGCGGAGCAGGCGGAGCACGCGCTCACCGAGGAGCGCCTGCGCATCGCCAGGGAGCTGCACGACATCGTCGCCCACAGCCTCACCATGATCACCGTCAAGGCGGGCATCGCGAACCACGTGGCGGACGAGCAGCCCGCGGAGGCGAAGGAGGCGCTGGGCGTGATCGAGAGGACCGGCCGGGCGGCCCTGACGGAGATGCGGCACCTGCTGGGGGTGCTGCGGTCGTCGGAGACGCCGGACCTGGCCCCCGCGCCCAGCCTGGCCGACCTCCCCGCGCTGGTGGACCGCGCGGCGATGGCGGGCGTGCCGGTGACCCTGACGACGACCGGCGGGGCGGCGCTGCCGGAGGGCGTCGGCCTGACCGTGTACCGGATCGTGCAGGAGTCGGTGACGAACGTGGTGAAGCACGCCGCTCCCGCGGACTGCACGGTGTCGATCACCGTCACGGACACCGCCGCGACGGTCGAGGTGACCGACAACGGGCCGGGGGAACGGGCGCTCGCGGGCGGTGGCGGGCACGGCCTGGCCGGGATGCGGGAGCGGGTGGCCGTGTACGGCGGCGACTTCCGGGCCGGTCCGCGCCGCGAGGGCGGCTTCCGGGTGCTGGCCGAGGTGCCGTTCGGATGATCAAGGTGCTGGTGGTGGACGACCAGGCCCTGCTGCGGGGCAGCTTCCGGCTGCTGGTGGACTCGGCGCCGGACCTGCGGGTCGTCGGCGAGGCCGCGAACGGCCGCGAGGCCGTCGACCTGGCCCGCGAGACCGAGCCGGACGTGGTGCTGATGGACATCCGGATGCCGGAGATGGACGGCATCGACGCCACCGGCCGGATCTCCTCGACCGCGAAGGTGCTGATCCTGACCACGTTCGACCTGGACGCCTACGTGTACGCCGCGCTGCGGGCCGGGGCCAGCGGCTTCCTGCTCAAGGACACGCCCCCGACCGAGCTGCTGGCCGCGATCAGGACGATCGCCGCTGGTGAGGGCCTGCTGGCGCCCTCCGTGACCCGGCGGCTCATCGCCGAGTTCGGCAAGCGGCCGGAGCGCAGGCCGACCCGCTCGCTGGAGGGCATCACCGAGCGCGAGCGGGACGTGCTGCTGCTGATCGCCCGTGGCCTGTCGAACACCGAGATCACCCAGACCCTGCACCTGAGCGTCGGCACCGTGAAGACCCACATCGGCAGGCTGCTGGGCAAGCTCCAGGCCCGCGACCGCGCCCAGCTCGTGATCATCGCCTACGAGTCGGGCCTGGTCGGGACCGCGCCCTGAACGCGGTGAAGCCCGCCCGCCGTGCGGCGGACGGGCTTCACCGGTCGCTGTGGACCTACAGGTACTGGCCGGTGTTCGTGGCCGTGTCGATGGCACGGCCCGAGTCGGCGGTCTTGCCGGTGACGAGGGTGCGGATGTAGACGATCCGCTCCCCCTTCTTGCCGGAGATGCGAGCCCAGTCGTCCGGGTTCGTCGTGTTCGGGAGGTCCTCGTTCTCCGCGAACTCGTCGACGATCGCGGCGAGGAGGTGCCGCACCGACAGACCGGGCTGCTTGGTGTCGAGCAGCGCCTTGATGGCCGCCTTCTTCGCCCGGTCGACGATGTTCTGGATCATGGCGCCGGAGTTGAAGTCCCGGAAGTACAGGACCTCCTTGTCACCGTTGGCGTAGGTGACCTCCAGGAACCGGTTCTCCTCGGTCTCCTCGTACATGCGCTCGACCGTGTGCTGCACCATGCCCTCGATGCAGGCCTTCGGGTCGCCGCCGAACTCGGCGAGGTCGTCGGCGTGGATCGGCAGGTCGGGCGTCAGGTACTTGTTGAAGATGTCCATGGCGCCCTCGGCGTCCGGACGCTCGATCTTGATCTTCACGTCGAGCCTGCCCGGCCGGAGGATGGCCGGGTCGATCATGTCCTCGCGGTTGGAGGCGCCGATCACGATGACGTTCTCCAGGCCCTCGACGCCGTCGATCTCCGACAGCAGCTGCGGCACGATGGTCGTCTCGACGTCGGACGACACACCGGAGCCGCGGGTGCGGAAGATCGAGTCCATCTCGTCGAAGAACACGATGACCGGGGTGCCCTCGGAGGCCTTCTCCCGAGCCCGCTGGAAGATCAGGCGGATGCTCCGCTCGGTCTCGCCGACGAACTTGTTCAACAGCTCCGGGCCCTTGATGTTCAGGAAGTAGGACTTGGCCTGCTTCCCGGTCTCACCCCTGGCTTCCAGCACCTTCTTCGCCAACGAGTTGGCGACGGCCTTCGCGATCAGCGTCTTGCCGCAGCCGGGGGGCCCGTACAGCAGGACGCCCTTCGGCGGCCTGAGCTTGTACTCCCGGAACAGGTCGGCGTGCAGGAACGGCATCTCCACGGCGTCGCGGATCTGCTCGATCTGCCTGCCCAGTCCACCGATGTCGGTGTACAGGACGTCCGGCACCTCCTCCAGCACGAGGTCCTCGACCTCGGCCTTCGGGACCCGCTCGTAGGCGAAGCCCGCCTTCGAGTCGACCAGCAGCGAGTCGCCGATCTTGAGCGGCGAGTCGATCAGCGGCTGTGCCAGCCACACGACCCGCTCCTCGTCGGCGTGGCCGACGACGAGCGCGCGCTGGACCGAGTTCTCCGGCTCGACGCCCTCCAGGATCTCCCGCAACGTGCAGACCTCGCCGGTCTGCTCGAAGCTGCCGCCCTCGACCACCGTGAGCGCCTCGTTCAGGCGCACCGACTGACCGCGCACCAGCGTCGGGGACTCGACGGCGGGTGAGACGGACACCCGCATGCGACGGCCTGAGGTGAACACGTCCACCGTGCCGTCTTCGAACTGCTCGAGGAAAACGCCGTAGCCGCTGGGTGGTTGCGCCAGGCGGTCGACCTCCTCGCGCAGGGCCAGCAGTTGGCCGCGCGCCTCTCGGAGGGTGTCAATGAGCTTCGTGTTGCGCTCGGTCAATTGGCTGACGCGCTCGGATGCCTCGGCCAATCGCTGCTCCAGCAGGCGGACGTGTCGCGGGGACTCCGTCAGCTTGCGGCGCAGCAGCGCGATCTCGTCCTCCAGGAACCTGACCTGCGCTGTCAGCTCATCTGAGTTGTTGCCCGTGTTCAGCTCGCCACCCTCATCGGGTTGGCTGCCGGGATGACCGTGCTGCATGTCGGCACCCTCCTCCCGTGTTCGTATCAGCAACGGTACCGGCGATCACCGACAAAAGCGGCTATCCCCGACGTGGTCGGGAGTCGTGTGGCGTCGCGAACGACACTCCCGAGGGGATGGACTGCTCCATCTCGGTGTCAGGGGGATCGGCCTACCCGCTACCGTGCGTCCTGTACTCGTCCACCGGCGTGTTACCGGGCAGTGTCCACGCCACCAGCGGCAAGTTCTAGGAGAACGTGATGTCCGTCCCGCCGCAACAGCCTGGTCCCCACGGTCAGCAACCGGATCCGCAGGGCCGGCAACCAGGGCAATTCGGCCAGCAGCCCGGTTTCGGCCAGCAGCCGGGCGGGTATCCTGCGCAGCCCCAGGGTTTCCCACAGGGTGGACAGCCACCCGGCTACGGCCCTCCTCCCGGCGGTTTCGCGCCACAACCCCCGCAGGGCCAGCCCGGTTACGGCCAGCAGCCCTACGCCACGCAGGGCCAGTACGGCCAGCCCCCGTACGGCCAACCGGGTGGTTTCGGCCAGCCGGGGGCTCCCGGCCAGCCCTACGGGCCTCCGAAGAGGACAAATCCGGCCCTCTTCATCATCATCGGTGTCGTCGTCCTGGCGCTGGTCGGCGGCGGCGCGGCGTTCTTCCTGCTGTCCGGGGGTTCCGCGCAGGCCACAGCGGACACGCTGGTGACCGAGCTCAACAAGGGCAAGGACATGGACGTCGCCGTCCTGAAGACGCTCAACTGCAAGGCCGACGCCGACAAGATCGCGAAGCTGCCGCAGTCCGTCCCCAGCTCGGCGGGCGAGGAGTTCAAGGACATCAGGGCGAAGTTCGCGGTCACCGACGTCACGGAGTCGGGCGACACCGCGACCGGCACGCTCAAGGTGACGTTCGAGAACGTCCCCGAGGAGTTCAAGGACTTCATCAAGGACGACACGACCACGATGAAGATGATCAAGGAAGACGGCGACTGGAAGGTCTGCGGGACCTTCAACCCCGACGCCGAGAAGTAGGCCGGACCGCCGTGCGGGCACGAGGCCCGCACGGCGGTCGGTTCACCCCTTCGAGGGCCTGCGCTGCGGACGCGGCGGCGTCACGCCGTCGGCGAGGCGGCGGGTGGTGAGCAGGAACGCCGTGTGCGCGATCATCCGGTGCTCGGGCCGCACGGCCAGGCCCACGGTGTGCCACGGGCGCACGAGCGTCTCCCACGACTGCGGCTCGGTCCAGTGCTGCTGCTCGCGCAGCGCCTCGCACACCTTGGAGAGCTGCGTCGTGGTCGCCACGTAGACGACCAGCACGCCGCCGGGGATCAGGTTCTTCGACACCGTCTCCAGCTGCTCCCACGGGGAGAGCATGTCCAGCACGACCCGGTCGACCTCACCGGTGTGCGTGGCCAGGTCGGCGACGGTCAGCGACCAGTTGCCGGGGCGCTCGCCGAAGAACTGCTCGACGTTGCGGATCGCGTGGTCGGCGTGGTCCTGGCGCACCTCGTAGGAGATGACGCTGCCCTTCTCCCCCACCGCCCGCAGCAGCGAGCAGGTGAGCGCGCCGGAGCCCGCGCCCGCCTCCAGGACGCGCGCGCCGGGGAAGACGTCCCCGTACATGACGATCTGCGCGGCGTCCTTCGGGTAGATCACCTGCGCGCCGCGCGGCATGGACAGGACGTAGTCCGCCAGCAGCGGCCGCAGGGCCAGGAAGGACGTACCACCGACGGACTGGATGACGGAGCCCTCGGGCTCGCCGATCAGCTTGTCGTGCGGCAGGGCGCCGCGGTGGGTGTGGTACTCCTTGCCCGGTTCGAGCACGATCGTGTAGTGCCGTCCCTTCGGGTCGGTCAACTGCACCCGGTCACCGGGGCGGAACGGGCCACTGGCGGTGCTCACCGCGGGAAACCTCCTGCTACGTGCGGGGACTGGACAGCGCACGATGGTCTCAGGGGCCGCGATGAGCACCGACACCGGGAGGTCACGTCCAGCGGATGACGCTCCTGGTACCGAAGAACGCGAGCAGCCCGCCGACGACCACGAAGGCGATGGCGACCGGGAGGCTCAGCGGCTCCGGCACGTACAGGGCGAGGAACCAGCTCTTCGACTGGACGTCCGCGGCGAGGAAGATGATGGGCAGGATGCCCTGCGGGATCAGCATGACGAACCCGAGGACCTGGGCGACGATCGCGAGCATGACTGCCTCCTGGGCTGTCGTAGTCGTTCGGTGTGTTGCCACCAGCCTGCTGGCCGGGGGGCGTCCTGTAGTCCGCCGGTCGTACCGATGGGGTGTCATCACTTCGTAGGACTCGCCCCGCCGGGACCGTGTGCTGTGATGGCTCCGTGCGCCGACTCCCCGACCCCGCCCGCGACGCGATCGTCGCGACGGCGTGCTTCGCCGTCGGTGCCCTGCTCTACCGGTTCGACCTCTACGAGCTGTGGGCCGGGCCCTCCGACGTGCCGCTGGGCTGGCGGCTGCTCGTGCTGTGCATCGCCTGCACCGGGCAGCTCCTGCGGACCCGCGCTCCGCTCGCGGGGGCGTTCATCGCCCTGTCGGCGGCGTCGGTGGACGTGGCGCTCGGGCTGAGCGCGCCGGTGGTCATCGTGCTGATGGACCTGCTGCACATGGCCACGCTGCGCGGGTCGAAGCGGACCGGCCAGCTCATCACCGGGCTGGTGGTGACCACCGCGATCGGCATAGCGATCGGCATAGCGCTGACCGTGGACGGCTGGCGGACCGCCGTCGGCTCGGGGCTCCAGATCTTCTCCGTGCTGGTCATGCCGGTGTGGTGGGCGGTCAACCTGCGCCAGCACCGCTCCTACACCGAGCAGGTGGCGCGGATCGCGCAGCTCGACCGCCGCGCCGCCGTGACGGCCGAGCGGTCCCGCATGGCGCGCGACCTGCACGACGTGATCGCGGGCCACCTGTCGGCCATCGCCATCCAGTCGGAGGCCGTCCTGTCGATGGCCGAACGCGACCCGGAGACGGTGAAGACCGTGCTGAAGTCGGTGCGGGAGAACAGCATCCAGTCGTTGGCCGAGATGCGGACCATGATCGACGTGCTGCGCGCGGACGACGAGGAGCCGGACGAGCCCGCGTCGGCGCGGTTGAGCGAGGTGGGCAGGCTGGTCGACTCCGCGCGCGCGGGCGGGCTGACGGTCGAGCTGACCGGCGAGGCCCCGGCCGAGCTGCCCGTGGCGGTCGACCTGGCGGCGTACCGGATCGTCCAGGAGTCGCTCACGAACGCGCTCAAGCACGCGCCGGGCGCGCGCGTGGAGGTGGCGCTGGACGGCGCGGGCAGGCGGCTGGCCGTTACCGTGACCAACCAGTGGCGCGGACCTTCGACGCCGGGGACCGGGAGCGGGCTGGTGGGGATGGCGGAACGGGCGCAGGCCGTCGGCGGGACGTTCGACGCGGGCCGGGTCGACGACCTGTGGCGCGTCCGCGCCGAGCTGCCCCTGGCGGGGTCGCTGTGACGACGGTGCTGGTCGCGGACGACCACTCGGCGATCAGGGCCGGGCTCGTGATGATCCTCGGCGGCGGTGAGGGCATCGAGGTCGTCGGCGAGGCGGCCGACGGCGCCACCGCCGTCCGGATGGCCCGCGCGCTGAAGCCGGACGTCGTGCTGATGGACATCAGGATGCCCGGCATGGACGGCATCGCCGCCACGCGCGAACTGGTCGCCGACGGCGTCTGCCAGGTGCTGGTGCTGACGACGTTCGACATGGACGAGTACGTGCACGCGTCGCTGCGCGCGGGCGCGGCCGGTTTCCTGCTGAAGTCGGTGGAGGCCGCCGCGCTGGTCGAGGCGGTCCGCCTGGTCGCGGCGGGCGACGGCGTGCTGGCCCCGTCGGTGACCAGGCGGCTGATGCGCGACTTCGCCGCGGTGGCGCCGAGGCAGGTCGACCGCCCGAAGAGCCTCGACCTGCTGACGGAGCGCGAGACCGAGGTGCTCGCGTGCCTGGGCGAGGGCCTGTCGAACCAGCAGATCGGCAAGCGGCTGCACATCGGCGAGACGACGGTGAAGACCCACGTGTCGCGCGTGCTGACCAAGCTCGACCTGCGCTCGCGCGTGCAGGCGGCGATCCTGGCCCAGGAGGCGGGCCTGGTCAGCGACGGTCCAGCGCGGCACTGAGGTCTTCCCGCCTCAGCACCCCCGCGGGCCGCCCCTCGAGGTCGACGACGAGGAACTGCCAGGCGGCCGTCCCCCGCACCCGGTCGACGATCTCCTCACCGGGTTCGTCGGCGAGCAGGACCGTCTCGGGCCGGATCGGCTCGGCGGCCTGCTCGGCGGGGGCGTGCGGCGTGCGGGAGCTCAGCCGCCGCGCCAGGTCCTGGTCCAACAGCCCGACCGCCACCCCGTCGGCCCTGACCAGCACGACCCCGCGACCGGCGGACGCGGTCAGCGCACCGGACACCGGGCTCTCGGCGGGCAGCTGCAACACCGGCTGCACCAGCTCGGCCAAGGTCAGCCCGTCGGGCCAGCTGCGCCGCCGCTCGGCCGACATCTCCCCCTTGGCGCCTGCCACGACGAACCAGGCGGTGAGCACGCAGACACCGAACCGGACCCACGCGTCCTCGTCGCCCTGGAGGATCCCCCACAGCGCCCACAGGACCAGCAGCGCCGCGACGACACCACCCCCGAGCACAGCGGCCCTGGTCCCGGAGGCCCGCCGCCCGGTAGCGGCCCAGATCCCCGCGCGCAGGATCCGCCCACCGTCCAACGGCAGCCCCGGCAGCAGGTTGAACACCGCCACGGCGGCGTTGGCGAACGCGGTCTGGGCGACGACCAACCACAACGGCGTGCCGGGCTCCATCACCGCGGCGGCGAGCCCGAAGGCCCCGGCCAACCCCACGGACACGGCGGGCCCGGCCACGGCGACCAGCCCTTCGTGCCCCGGCCGAGCAGGCGTCCGCATCATCTCCGACACCCCACCCAGCAGGAACAACCGCAACCGCCGAACGGGCAACCCGAGCCGAAGAGCGGTCAACGTGTGCCCCAGCTCGTGGGCGAGCACGGACAGCCCCAGGAAGAGCGTGAAGGTACCGGCGATCAAGAACGCGGTGAGAGCGGTGACCTCGGGCAGTATCCGCCCCACCAGCGGCGTGTAGATCAACACGATCGCGGCGGACCCGAGCCACCAGGACGGCGCCAACAACACGGGAACGCCCGCGGCGCGAAACAGCAGCACCCCGCCGTCCCGCTCCACCTGCCGCCGCCAACTCCCCGTAGTGGCCATCGCGCAAGCCTAGGACGAACGGTGTACGACTGCCGTGACACGCGGCAGGACCAGCGGGAACCACGACCACCGACGAACCGGCGGCCACCCGGTCCGCCCGCACCGCCCCACCCCGTCGTCCACGACCGACGACCAGCGCGGTCCAGCACTGTCGGACCCCTCCCCTATCGTTCGTCCCATGTCCGATCCAGCGGCGACGAGTGCGGTCGCGACGAGTTCCCGCCCACCCCGTCGACCGGCGTTGTCCCCGTCACGAGCGGGCGACTTCAAGCAGTGCCCGCTGCTCTACCGCTTCCGGGCCGTCGACCGCCTCCCCGAGGTCCCCACGAAAGCCCAGGTGAGAGGCACGGTCGTCCACGCGGTGCTGGAGGACCTGTTCGCGCTGCCCGCCCGTGAGCGCACCCCGAGCACCGCGAAGGCCCTCCTGGCCCCGGCCTGGGAGCGGGTGAGGAACGAGCGTCCGGAGTTCGCCAACCTCTTCTCCGGCACCGACGACCCGGCCCTGGAGAAGTGGCTGCGCGAGGCCGACGGCCTCCTGGACGGCTACTTCGAGCTGGAGGACCCCACCCGCTTCGAACCGGACGCCCGCGAGCTGCTGGTCGAGTCCGAACTCCCGTCGGGGGTGCTGCTGCGCGGGTACATCGACCGGGTCGACGTGGCCCCCACCGGGGAGATCCGCGTGGTCGACTACAAGACCGGCGCCGCGCCCAGGCTGATCGGCGAGGCCAAGGCGATGTTCCAGATGAAGTTCTACGCGCTGATGCTGTGGAAGCTGCGGGGCGAGGTCCCCCGGCAGCTGCGCCTGATGTACCTGAGCGACCGCCAGGCACTCGCCTACACCCCGGACGAGGCGGAGCTGAGCCGCTTCGAGCGCACCCTGGAGGCCATCTGGGTGGCGATCCTCAAGGCGGGCAAGACCGGCGACTTCCGCCCGAACCCGAGCAAGCTGTGCGACTACTGCGACCACAAGGCCTTCTGCCCGGCGTTCGACGGGACACCGCCCCCGTACCCCGGCTGGCCGGAGCCGGACGGCAGCGTGGAGACGCCCCTGGACAGGGTCGACTAGTGGCGGGCTTCTACGAGCGCCTCACCGCCTCGCGGTACCGGTCCACCGAGCACACCGCGGGCCCGTGGAGCACCGAGAGCCAGCACCTCGGCCCGCCGTCCGCGCTGCTGGTGCGCGAGCTGGAGAAGACCGCTCCGCGTGAGGACGCGCTCCTCTCGCGGGTCGTCCTGGACGTGCTCGGCCCGGTCCCGGTGGCCGACCTGGAGGTCAGCGCGTCGGTCCTGCGCCCCGGCCGCTCGGTCGAGCTGCTCGGCGCCGAGCTGAGCCACGAGGGCCGGGTCGTGCTCCGGGCGCAGGCCTGGCGGATCACGAGCGGCGACACGGCCGCCGTCGCGTCCGGGTTCTCCGGGATGCTGCCGGAACCGCCCGCCTGCCCGAGGATCGTCATGCCCGCGGACTGGTCGTGCGGCTACCTCGACGCGGTCGACTGGCGCACGGTGGACGGCGACATGGTGACGCCGGGCGACGCGATCGTGTGGGGGAAGCCGCTGCTGCCGACCGTCGACGGCGAGGAGACGACCGCGGTGCAGCGGCTGTTCACGATCGCGGACTCGGCGAGCGGCGTGTCGAGCAGGCTGGACATCCGGAAGTGGTTCGCGATCAACACCGACCTCTCCGTGCACCTCCACCGGGAGCCGCGGGGGTCGTGGTTCGCGCTGGAGGCGGCGACGGTCGTCGGGCCCACCGGTGTGGGGGTGGCGACGAGCGTCGTGCACGACCTGCTGGGGCCCGTGGGGAGAACGGCGCAGTCGCTGTACGTCCGGGAGCGCTAATACCGGTCGCTCGCTTGACCTGGTGGAGTCACAGCGCGACACTGCGTGAACAAGCTGAGGTGAGAGCGCTCCCACTGACGCCCCCTGCATGTCACGAGGAGGCACAGTGTCCACCCTGCGTCGTGTTCTGCTCGTCGTGGCCGGCTCGCTGCTGGCCCTACCCCTCGCCCCGCTCACCCCACCGGCCGGTGCCGCGCCCGCGCTGGTGTGGTCCGACGAGTTCGACGGACCGTCGGGGTCGAAGCCCAACAGCGCCAAGTGGGCCTACGACATCGGCAACGGCTCGAACGGCTGGGGCAACAACGAACTCCAGGCCTACACCGACAAGACCTCGAACGTCGCGCTGAACGGCGGCGGCCAACTGGTGATCACCGCCCGCCGCGAGAACTCCGGCGCACCCTGCTGGAACGGCGGCAACTGCCAGTACACGTCCGGCAAGCTCACCACGAACAACCGGATCAACTGGACCTACGGCCGCATCGAGACCCGGATGAAGCTGCCGTACGGGCAGGGCATCTGGCCCGCGTTCTGGATGCTCGGCTCCAACATCGGGCAGGTCGGCTGGCCCAACTGCGGTGAGATCGACATCATGGAGAACATCGGTCGCGAGCCGACGACCGTCCACGGCACGCTGCACGGCCCCGGCTACTCGGGCGCGGGCGGGATCGGCGCCGCGCGGCAGTCGCCGAACGGGCAGCCGTGGTCCGCCGCCTACCACACCTACGCGATCGACTGGAGCGCCAACCGGATCCAGTGGCTCGTCGACGGCGTGGTCTACCAGACCAGGACCCCCGCGGACCTCGGCGGCCGGACCTGGGTGTTCAACAACAGGTTCTACCTGATCATGAACCTGGCGGTCGGCGGCCAGTGGCCGGGCAACCCGGACGGGTCGACGACGTTCCCGCAGCAGCTCGGGATCGACTACGTGCGGGTCTACCAGGGCTAGCGCGACGGGGTGCGGCGGTCCTCGCCCGCCGCACCCCTGGCCGCGCTACTGGAAGATCACGTCGCTGCAGAAGTAGTACGACTGGTCCAGGTGGCTGGCCTGCCAGATCGTGTACACCACGTGGCGTCCGGTCCGGTTGCCCGCGTTGACCGCCGTCGCGTACGAGCCCGCCTGCGCGTAGCGGCCCGTCCTGACGACCTGTTCCAGGTCACCCCACCCGAGCGCCTGCCGCGTGGGGTCGAAGCCCTGCTTCGTGATGTACACGATCAGGTAGTCCGCACCGTGCCGCGCCTGGTCGGTGATCGTCAGGGTGAACTGCCTGCTCTTCGTCGCCGCCTGCCACGCGCCGACGGCGTCGAGCGAGTTGTAGCGGCCACCCTCGGCGTGCCCGCCGCTGCACAGCTGCCCGTCCGGGACGGCGGCCTGGTGGTTGCCGCCCACGTTCTCCCGGTAGAGGCCGTTCCAGTTCCACATCGCGTTCGAGTTGGCCTGCCAGGCCTGCCAGCACATCGGATCCTTGGTGGCCATCGTCGGATCCTGGAAGTTGCTGCCCCACCGCTGGTGGCAGCCGTAGTTGCGCGACGGCGGGTCGGTGGTCGATCCGTGTGCGCCCGCGACGCCGACGACGACCGAGGTGAGCAGGGCGGTCACCGCCACGAGTACGCCGAGCGCTTGGGGTAGTGCCTTTCGGAAGTTCACACGTCCTCCACAGTGAGGATTGCGAAGCAGGGGTCTGGGAACGCTCCCAGATCGCACCGTAGCGAACGAACGACACTCTGTGAACAGAGGATGGCGGACCCGAACCCGCCACCCGACCCGTGACCAGCGGCAGGACGTCCGGATTCGGCGGCTCCGCCGACGTGGAATAACCGGGAGCCCGCGTTCGGCGGGGCCGAGGTGGTGGCCTCGACCCCGCCGGACGCGGCGTCGCGCTAGACCGAACGGCCCGGCGCGACGCCGTGGTGGGCGCCCTCCGCCGTCACAGGCGGCAGAACCGGATGTCCGACGCGAGGATCGCCTTCGCGCCCAGCGCCGACAGCTCGTCCATGAGCTGGTTGGCGTCCTTGCGCGGCACCATGGCGCGCACGGCCACCTGGGCCGGGTCGGCCAGCGGCGCCACCGTCGGCGATTCGAGGCCGGGCGTGACGCGCAGCGCCTCGTCCAGCAGCGAACGCGGGCAGTCGTAGTCCAGCATCAGGTAGTGCTGGGCGAACACGACACCCTGCAACCGGGCCGTGAGCTGCTGCTTCGCCGCCGAGTCCTCGACGGACGAGGAGTGGATGAGCACGGCTTCGGACTCGCAGATCGTGTGCCCGAACGGCACCAGGTCGTGCTGCTGGAGCGTGCGGCCGGAGCCGACGACGTCCGCGATCAGGTCGGCCACGCCGAGCTGGATGGAGATCTCCACGGCGCCGTCGAGCCGGATGATCTCGGCCTCGATGCCGTGCTTCTCCAGGTCGGCCTGCACGAGCGTCTTGTACGCCGTGGCGAGGCGCTTGCCCTTGATGTCGGCCAGCTGCCAGTCGGTGCCCCTCGGTCCCGCGTAGCGGAACGTCGACCCGCCGAAGCCGAGCGACAGGCGCGGCTCCACGCTGGCGCCGGAGTCGCGCATCAGGTCGAGCCCGGTGATGCCGAGGTCCAGCCTGCCGGAGCCGACGTAGATCGCGATGTCCTTGGGGCGCAGGAAGAAGAACTCGACGTCGTTGGCGGAGTCGATGACGGTGAGGTCGCGCTGCTCGTTGCGCTGGCGGTAGCCCGCCTCCCTGAGCATCTCGGAGGCGCGCTCGGCGAGCGCGCCCTTGTTCGGAACAGCCACGCGCAGCATGGGGATCCCCTCTTACAGGTACTTGTAGATGTCGTCCAAGGTGAGCCCGCGGCCCAGCATCAACACCTGCAGCCGGTAGAGGAGCTGTGAGATCTCCTCGGACAGGCGCTCGTCGGATTCGTGCTCGGCGGCGATCCACACCTCGCCGGCTTCCTCGAGCACCTTCTTGCCCTGCGCATGGACGCCGGCCTCCAGTGCTGCGACGGTGCCGGACCCCTCTGGCTTGGTGTGGGCGCGCTCGCTGAGTTCCGCGAACAGCTCGTCGAAGGTCTTCACGAGCGGGAATCCTCCCACCCCGCGCCCGGACGCAGTGCATCTGGGCACGAATGTCCACCCAGTGGACTGACGGGGTACACCTCCGCGCGACCGGGGGAGGTCGTCTTGCACTCCGCGCAATCTTGCACAGCGGGCAAGATCGGCACTATCGTGGCGCGATGACGACCCCACCACTCGGCCTGCGGGACCAGAAGAAGTCGGCCAGGCGAGAAGCGATGATCCGGGCGGCCGTGCGGCTCGCGGTGGAGCGCGGCGTGGAGAACGCCCTGATCGAGGACATCACCGCGGCGGCAGGGGTGTCGCACCGCACGTTCAGCAACTACTTCGGCGGCAAGGCGGAGGCCATCGCCGCCAGGCACCTCGACCGGGCGCGCGGGGTCGCCGAGGTGCTGCGGGGCCGTCCGGCGTCCGAGCCGCTGTGGGACGCCATCACCTACGCGGCGCTCTCGCCGTACCGGGCGGACCGCAAGAGCCCCGATCCGGAGTGGACGGCCAGCATCCGGCTGATGACGAGCGAACCGAGCCTGCTCGGGGAGTTCCTCAAGACGAACGCGATCGCCGAGCGCGAGCTGGCCGAGGTGGTGGCGGAGCGGACCGGCACCAGGGTCGGGCGCGACCTGTACCCGCGACTGGTGGCGGCGACGGTGTGGGCGGCGGTCGAGGTGGCGACGGACAAGTGGCTCACCACCGCGAAGCCCGCGCCGATCACCCAGCTCGTGCGCAACGCGCTGCGCCAGGTGGCCGCGGGCCTGCCGGACCCGTCGGCGGAGTAGTGCGGTGCGCCGAGCCCCGTCACCGGGCCCGGCGCACCGGGTCAGACCGGGAGACCGGCACGGCGGACGACCAGCACGCGGCGGTCGCGCGCGGTGGCGGCGCGCTCGGCGGGGGGCGCGACCCGCAGGTCGGCGGCCACCCGCTGGAGGTCCCGGTCGAGGACGTCGGAGCTGCCCGCCAGCCGCGGACGCGGCCCGGACCGGCCGCTCGTGCGGCGCTCCAGGCCGTAGCCCACCAGCGCCAGGACTGCGAGGACGATCAGTGCGCTTGTCATGGCACTAAGTGTTCGCTGCACAACATCCCGCCAACAGTGGCAGCTCTGACGTTGTGCGACAAAATCCTGCCAACTATGCTGGGGCGATGCTGAACACCGTCGCGTGCGTCCTGATCGACGGCGTCGAGACGTTCGAGTTCGGGCTCATCTGCGAGGTCTTCGGCGTCGACCGCACCGCGGACGGCGTTCCGCCGATCGAGTTCCGGGTGTGCGGCGAGGAGCCGGGCGCGCCGCTGGGCACGAAGGTCGGCGTCACCATCACCCCCTCGCTGGGCCTGGACGCGCTCGTCGGCGCCGACCTGGTCGCCGTCCCCGCGTTCACCATCCGCGACGAGTACCCGCCCGCCGTCCTGCGGGCGCTCCGCGACGCCGCCGACGCGGGCGCGACCCTCCTCTCGGTGTGCAGCGGCGGATTCCTGCTCGGCGCGGCGGGACTGCTCGACGGACGGCGCTGCACCGCCCACTGGCGCGAGAAGGAGAACTTCGCCGAGCGGTTCCCGCTCGCCAGGCTCGACCCCGACGTGCTGTTCGTCGACGACGGCAACATCATCACCAGCGCGGGCACCGCGTCCGGCATCGACGCCTGCCTGCACCTCGTGCGCCGCGAACACGGCTCGGCCGTCGCCACCGCCATCGCCCGCCGCATGGTCGTCGCCCCGCAGCGCGACGGCGGCCAGCGCCAGTACGTCGAACTCCCGGTGCCGGACTGCACGGCCGACAGCCTCTCCCCGCTGCTCACCTGGATGCTCAAGCACCTCGACACCGAGCACGCGGTGGCGGACCTGGCGCGGCGCGCCACGCTGTCCGAGCGCACGTTCGCCCGCCGCTTCGTCGCGGAGACGGGCACGACCCCGCACCGCTGGCTCACCGCCCAGCGCGTGCTGCGCGCCCGGCAACTGCTGGAGGACACCGACTTCGGCATCGACGACGTCGCCAGGCACAGCGGGTTCGGCACGGCCGCGCTGCTGCGCCACCACTTCAACCGCGCGGTCGGCGTGACGCCGAACGACTACCGCCGCACGTTCGCCCACCGCCCCGCGGAGGCCTGACGTGTGGCGCCTCGCGGTGGCCGCACTGGTGCCCGTGGTCCTCGTCGGCGCGCTCTGGGTGTTCCAGCGCCACCTGGTCTACTTCCCGGACGACACCGCCCCGGCGCTCGCGCCCGGTGCTCGGCCGGTCGTGCTGCGCACGTCCGACGGCCTGGACCTCGGCGCGTGGCACTTCCCCGGCCCCGGTCGCACGGTCCTCGTGGCGCAGGGCAACGCGGGCGACCGGGGGGACCGCGTCCCGCTGGCGGCGGCGCTGGTGGACGCGGGGTTCGCGGTCCTGCTGTTCGACTACCGAGGCTACGGCGGCAACCCCGGCAGCCCCACCGAGGAGGGCTTGGCGCTGGACGTGCGCGCGGCCCACCGGTACCTGCTGGACTCCGGCGTCACCCCCGACCGGATGCTGTACTTCGGCGAGAGCCTGGGCGCCGCGGTCGTCGCCGAGCTGGCCGTGGAACACCCGCCCGCGGGCCTGCTCCTGCGCTCACCGTTCGTCGACCTCGCCTCGGCCGGACGCGTGCACCACCCGTACCTGCCGGTCGGCCTGCTGCTGCGCGACCGCTTCCCGGTGGCCGAGCACGTCGCCAGGGCGGGGGTGCCGACGACGGTCGTGTACGGCACCGCCGACACCGTGGTGCCGCCTCCGTTGAGCCTGGTCGTCGCGCGGGCGGCGCGCGCCTCGGTGGTCGCGGTCGACGCCGACCACAACGACCGCGTGCTGCTCGACGGCACGGCACTGGTCGACGCGGTGGTCGCGCTGGGGTAGCCCCCGCCGACGGGCGGCTGAAGGCGCGGGTGGTGGCCGGGTAGCTTCGGGGCGTGTCGGAATTCGCCAGGGTGCTGGCCACACTGCGGCAGGCGCGTGGCATCAGTCCGTTCTTCGTGCTCGACGTCGGCAGGCCCGACTCGACCTGGGCCTCCGGTGAGGCGCTGCTCGACGGCGGGCCGGCTCTGGGGGACGCGCTCGACGCCATCGGCGTGCGGTACCGGACGGCGGAGCGGAGGGTGGCCGCGTCCCTGTTCTTCCTGAGCTACACGGCTCGGCTGCTGTGCCCGGTGGTGGCCGCGCACGTGCTCGGCGGTGCGGTGCCGGACGTCCGGCCCGCGAACGTGTGGTGGCGGTACTCCCCCGAAAGCGGTGTGCAGGTGCGGTTGGCCGACCCGGTCACCCGGCCGGGGGTGGTCGAGGCGATGGCGCCCGTGGTCGACGCGATCCGCCGGGAGAGCGGGGTGGCGGCCGGGCTGCTGTGGGGGAACGCGGTGTCGTCCGCGGCGGGTGGGCTGCGGACGTTGGCCCGGTCCGGGACGGCGAGCGCCGAGGAGTGCCTCGCGGTGGGGGCCGCGCTGTTCGCGGAGCCGCCGCTGCGGGGAGCGGGCGAGTTCGTGCCGTTCCCCGGCGAGGTGGTGTTCCGGCGGCGCAGCTGCTGCCTCTACTACCGGTTGGACGGTGGCGGGACGTGCGGGGACTGCCCGCTGCCCGCGAGGTAGCGCCCGTCGCGGTGGTGACTGTCCGTTCGCCGAGGTGGCGCACACGACAACTCGTCTGGTCGGTTGTGCCGGAGCACGTGGGACCTTTACGGTTCCACCGCCGCAGTGGACGGGAAGCCGGTGTGAATCCGGCGCGGTCCTCGCCACTGTGACCGGGTAGCGACCCCGCCGGGAACGTCACTGGCAGAAGAGTTCTGCTGGGAAGACGCGGGCTAGCGGTGACCTGGGAGTCAGGAGACCGGCTGCGGCGCCGAGTACACCGTTGACCTTCCACGAGGTATGGAGGAGCCCGTCATGACGAGCCCCGCACTGACACCGTCCACCACCGTGCCCAAATGGGCGTTCGCCGTCGCACTCGTGGCCCTGATCGTCGCCTGGGTCGTCCTCCAGGAGAACGGTGTCGCGCTGGGCGCTACCGCCGAGACGGTCCACGAGTTCTTCCACGACGGACGCCACGCCCTCGGCGTCCCGTGCCACTAGGCGGCGCCCGCATGGCAACCACCTACACCGGACTGCTGACCCGCGGTGTGGCCGCGGGCGGCATCGCCGGGCTCGCGGCGGGACTCGTGGGCCTGTTCGTCGTCGAGGTGCCGATCCGCGCCGCGCTGGCGGTCGAGGAGGCCCGCGCGGCGGCCGAGCACGTCGAGGGTGACGCGCACGAGCACGGCGAGCTGTTCAGCCGGGGCACCCAGGTCTTCGGCGGCGTGCTGGCCGCGGTCGTCGTCGGTCTCGCGGTCGGCGCGCTGTTCGCGACGGTCTTCGCCTGCACGCGGCGCTGGTTCACCGACGGGCAGCCGTTCTTCCGCAGCGCGACGCTGGGGTTGGCGGCGTTCGGGGTCGCGGCGCTGCTGCCCGCGGTCAAGTACCCGGCGAACCCGCCCGCCGTCGGCGACCCGTCGACGGTCGACTACCGGACGGGCCTGTACCTCGGGCTCATCGTCGCGGGCATCGCGGTCGCGTACGGGGCGAGCTTCCTCGCCTCGCGGCTCGGCCACCTGGCCGCGCCGGTGCGCGCCACGGCGGTGCTGCTCGCGACGGTCGCCGCGGTGACGGTCCTGCTGCTGGTGTTCCCGCCGCCGCCGGACGCCGTGCCCGCCGACATGCCGTCGAGCGTCCTCTGGGACTTCCGCCTCGCCTCGCTGGCCGAGACGGCGACCCTGTGGATCGGGCTCGGCGTGGCGTTCGGACTGCTGATCGACCCGGCGGTCCGCCGCACCACGAAGATCAGGTCGGTCACGGCCGTCTGAGCACGGGGTGGGAGGGGAGCCCCACG
The DNA here is from genome assembly GCF_036375055.1 of Umezawaea sp. Lineage (GTDB taxonomy): Bacteria > Actinomycetota > Actinomycetes > Mycobacteriales > Pseudonocardiaceae > Umezawaea. The sequence continues at coordinate 3,057 of NZ_DASUSQ010000003.1, read as the reverse complement.
AGGAAGGGCTCCCCTCCCACCACCGGCGTCACAGCGCGGACAGCACGTCCAGGTCCACACCCACGAGCGACTCGCGGAACACCCGCCGCTCCCCCGGCTCGACCTCCACGTCGCACGGCACGACGAGCACCGTGCAGCCCGCGGCGACGGCGGAGGCCACACCGGTCGGCGAGTCCTCGATCGCGACGCACGCGGTCGGCTCGACGCCGAGCAGCCGGGCGGCCTTCAGGTAGGGCTCGGGCAGCGGCTTGTTGAGGCCGTCGACCTCGTCCCCGCACACCGTCACGTCGAACAGCTCGCGGCCGATCGTGTCGAGCGCGACCTCGGTCAGCGCCCGCTCGGTCGACGTCACCAGCGCCATCGGCACGCCCGAGTCCCGCACGGCGCGCAGCGCGTCCACCGCGCCCGGCCGCCACGGCAGGCCCGCGCGGAACACCTCCTCGGTGCGGCGGGCGATCCACGCGGCGGCGTCGGTCAGGTCCTCCCGCGTCGGCTCGACACCGACGTCGCCGTAGAGCAGCGCCAGCGTGGTGGGGACGTTCGAGCCCACCATCGCCTGCCGCGTCGCGAGCGACAGCGTGCCTCCCAGCTTCTCCGCGTACTCGTAGAGCGGGATGTCCCACAGCTTCTCGGAGTCGAGCAGGGTGCCGTCCATGTCCCAGAGGACACCGGCGGGTCGACCATCAGACATTGAAGTACTTCGCTTCCGGGTGGTGCGCGACGAACGCGTCGGTGGACTGCTCGGGGTGCAGCTGGAGTTCCTCGGACAGCACGACGCCGATCCGGTCGGGTTCCAGGAGTTCGACGACCTTCGCGCGGTCCTCCATCTCCGGGCAGGCGCCGTAGCCGAACGAGTAGCGGGCGCCGCGGTAGCCGAGCTTGAAGAACTGCTCGACGTCGGCGGGGTCCTCGGCGGAGACCGGGCCGCCGTCGGGCCAGCGCAGCTCCTCGCGGACGCGCCGGTGCCAGTGCTCGGCGAGCGCCTCGGTGAGCTGCACGCCGAGGCCGTGCACCTCCAGGTACTCGCGGTAGGCGTCCTTGCCGAACAGCTCGTTGGCGTAGTCGGCGATCGGCTGCCCCATGGTGACGAGGTGGAACGCGACCACGTCGACCACGCCCTCCCGGACGGCCGCGTCGCGCTGCCGCCAGAAGTCGGCCAGGCACAGCCGCCGGTCGCGGCGCTGGCGCGGGAAGGTGAAGCGGAGCCGTTCGGCGGCGTCGGGCCGCGGCTCCCGCAGCACCACCAGGTCGTCGCCCTCGGCGACGCACGGGAAGTAGCCGTAGACCACGGCGGCGTGCGCGAGCACGCCCTCGGTGGTCAACCGGTCCATCCAGTACCGCAGCCGCGGCCTGCCCTCGGTCTCCACCAGCTCCTCGTAGGTCGGGCCGCCGCCGCGGGCGCCCCTGAGACCCCACTGGCCCATGAACGTGGCCCGCTCGTCGAGCAGCGCGGCGTAGTCGGCGACCGGGATGCCCTTCACGACCCGGCTGCCCCAGAACGGCGGGGTCGGGATCGGCACGTCCACCGCGACGGACGAGCGCGCGGGGACGGGCGCGGTCTCCTGCGCCTCGGCCTTCGCCCTGCGCTCGGCCGCGATCCGCAGCGACCGCTCGCGCCGCGCCCTGCGCTCGGCGGCCTTCGCCCCGGCCTCCGGGTCGACGGCCGCGGGCTCGCCGCGCTTGGCCGCCATGATCGCGTCCATGAGCCGCAGGCCCTCGAAGGCGTCGCGGGCGTACCGGACGTCCCCGAGGTACATCTCGGTGAGGTCGTTCTCGACGTACGCCCTGGTCAGCGCGGCACCGCCGAGCAGGACGGGCCACCGGGCCGCGACCCCGCGCGAGTTCATCTCGGCGAGGTTCTCCTTCATGACCACGGTGGACTTCACCAGCAGACCGGACATGCCGATGGCGTCCGCGCGGTGCTCGGCGGCGGCGTCCAGGATGGTGGTGATCGGCTGCTTGATCCCGAGGTTCACGACCTCGTAGCCGTTGTTGGTCAGGATGATGTCGACCAGGTTCTTGCCGATGTCGTGGACGTCGCCCTTGACCGTCGCCAGGATCACCTTGCCGCGGCTCGAAGACGCGGCGCCCTCCGCCTTCTCCATGAAGCGCTCGAGGTACCCCACCGCCGCCTTCATCACCTCGGCGCTCTGGAGGACCTCGGCCACGATCAGCTCGTTGTCGTTGAACAGCCGGCCGACCTCGGCCATCCCCGCCATCAGGGGGCCGTTGATGATGTCGAGGGGCTGCGGCCAGCGCTCGTCAGCGAGCGCCAGGTCGAGATCCTCGATCAGGCCCTCCTTCGAGCCCTCGACCACGGCGCGCGCCAGGCGCTCGGCGAGCTCGAGCTCGCTGCGCGGCTGGCGGGTCTCGAGCGCGGACTTCTTGCCGCGGAAGTGGGCGGCGAAGGCGTCGACCGCGGCCTGGCCGGCCTCGGCGTCGCCCAGGTCGAGCTCCAACAGCCGCTCGGCGAGGGCGCGCTCCTCGGCCGGGATCTCGGCGTAGCGGGCGAGCTTCTCGGTGTTGACGATCGCGGCATCTAACCCCGCCTTGGTGTTGTGGTAGAGGAAGACCGAGTTCAAGACCTCACGACCAGCCCCCGGAAGCCCGAACGAAACGTTGGAGATGCCGAGGATGGTCTTCGAAAGCGGGAGCTCCTGGTCGATGCGGCGCACCGCCTCGATCGTGGCCTTCGCGGAGCCCAGGTACGCCTCGTCTCCCGTACCGCACGGAAACACGAGCGGGTCGAACCAGAGGTCTTCCGGCGGAATGCCCCAGTCCTCCGTCAAGATGCGGTAGCTGCGGTGCGCGACCTCCATCTTGCGCTCGACGGTGACCGCCATGCCGCGCTCGTCGATCAGGCCGACGACCAGGGCGGCGCCGTAGCGCTTGGCGAGCGGCAGCACCTTCTCGAAGCGCTCGAGACCGTCCTCGAGGTTGATCGAGTTGAGGATGCCTTTGCCCTGGCACCAGGTGAGCGCGCGCTCCATCACCGCGGCGTCGGTCGAGTCGATCATCAGCGGCACCTTGACCAGGCGCGTGATCTTGTCGAGGAAG
>NZ_DASUSQ010000002.1:0-106618 GCF_036375055.1 Umezawaea sp. | reverse complement strand
CGCGGGGTCAGCTCTCGAAGTTCGGCATCGCGGCGCGGGCGTTGTCGCTGCGGCCCTTGGGCAGCTCCCACTCCTCCTGCCTGCCCAACGCGGTCAGGTCCAGGTAGTAGTACGACCCGCCGGTCGCCTCGGTGCCGCGGGCGAACGTCGAGTACGTGTGGAACACCCGGTCGCCGTCGCGGAGGAAGAAGCTCTGACCTGGTGCTTCGCCGGGGGTGGCGTCCTCGACCGGGCTGTAGTTGTACTCGGCCGGGGCGACGGACGGGTCGAGGGTGACGTGGAAGTCGTAGTTGAAGTCGCTGCGGAACGACGAGTACCAGGGGAACGTCCAGCCCTTCTTCGCCTGGTAGGCCTCGATCTTCGCCAGCGGCGCGCGGGAGACGAAAGCCATCGACGTGTCGCGGACGGCCAAGTGCCTGACCAGGCCGTCGGACACCTCGTCGGCCCCCGCGCTGCACGACGAGCAGCCCTCGTCCCAGCTCGGGTCGAACATGAAGTGGCCCAGCACGAGTTGGCGGCGGCCCTCGAACATGTCGAGCAGGCGGACCTCGCCGGACGGGCCGTCGAAGACGTAGTCCTCGTCGACCAGGACCATCGGGAGCGAGCGGCGTTCGGCGTTCAGCTCGTCACGGGCCCTCGTGGCGGCCTTCTCCTTGACCAGGAGCGCCTTGCGGGCCTCCAACCACTCCGAACGGGACACGACCTCGGGCAGGCTCATGGGAATCTCCTCTCGTCACAGGGGTAGACCTCCCGAGGACCGGACAATCATCGGTGTGGATGCGATCGAGCACGTGGCGGCCCTGTCCAGCGGGCCGCCGATGGACCCGGACCTGCGCGTCGACCTGCACTTCCACCCCGACCGCGCGCTCGCGGAGATCGTGCGCGACGGCGTGTACCGGTCGCAGTTCGAGACGGGCACGAGCAACGGCGGGTTGACGGCGCATCCGGGTGGGGACCGGTGGCGGTGGGAGAGCAGGCTGTTCGGCGGCGTGTACGACGAGGCGCCCGCCGCCCGGCGACCGAAGTACGGGGCGCTCAACCACCGGCGTCGGCCGGAGGGCGGGGCGATCCGGTTCGGGTCGGCGCACCTCCGGCTCACGGCGGACACGCTGACGCGCACGACGTTCTGCTACCCCGACAGCGTGTTCGAGCCGGTCCACTTCGGCGTGGCGGAACGGATGTCGTTGATCGAACTGGTCGAGGCGGACGACCGGGACCTGCTCGACGACTACGTCGAAGCCCACGTCCACGGTCCGGTGCGCGTCGACCGGGACGTGGAGGCGATCGTGCTCGACCCGTGCTTCCGGGGCACGGCCGTCGAGGACCTGGCGGGCGAACTGCCGTGCGCGGTCGAGTGGCACCGCGGGTTCCGCCTGCCCGTTCGGGACCTGACGGCCGACTACCGGGGCGCGGAGGTCGTCGAACTCGGCAGGAGGCTGGCGGTGGACGGGTTCCTCGACGCGCGGATCATCGGGCGTGCGCGCGGCCACGAGCACCCGCGGCTGGTGAAGATGCTGTGGCACCACGTGGCCCGGTTCGGGCTGGGCTAGAGCGCCGCGAGCTGCGCCCGGCCGTGCCGGGACAGCCACCTCTCGAACGTCATCAGCCCTGGGTGCAGCGCTCGCAGCGCCGGGACGTCGGCCCGGTCCGCCGCGGGGGAGTCGAACACGTCGGCGAGGCCGGGGTCGTGCTGCCTGATGATGTCCAGCGGGATCTGGTGGTAGGCGACGGGGTGGCCGAGCGCGCGGCCCAGGACCGTCGCGAGTTCACGGGGTGTGCGCTCGTCGCCCGCGATCGTCAGCGAGCGGCCCACGTAGGTCTCGGGGTCGCCGAACGCGAGCGCGGCGAACGCGCCGATGTCGTCCACGGCGATCATCTGGTACTTCGTGTCCGGGTCGAGGAGGTGCGTGAACGAGCCGTCCAGCACGTCCTTCGAGACGGCCAGGCCCTCCATGAACGTCGCCGGGCGCAGCACGGTCGCGGGCAGGCCGATGGCCGCGATGTGCCGTTCGACCTCCCACTTGCTGTCGAACGACGGCACGCCCGTGCGCGCGGAGGCCTCCACGAGCGACGCGTAGACCAGGTGCTCGACGCCCGCGGCCTTGGCCGCGTCCGCGACCGCGCGGCCCCAGCGCACCTCGGTCTCGGTGCCGTACCCCACCGGGGCTCCGGGGTCGTGCGGCGCGGGCTGCACGCTGAACGCGCCGTGCGCGCCGGTCATGGCCGCGACCAGCGACGACGGGTCGTCCATGTCGGCGGCCACGACCTCGGCACCGGCTTCGGCCAGTGCGCGGGCCGCCGGACCTGTGGTGTTCCGGGTGAGGGCGCGGACGTGCCACCCGCCCGCGAGGAGGTGGGCCGCTGTCGCGCCGCCCTGCTTGCCGGTCGCCCCGACCACCACGACGGTCTCGCCCAAAACTGCCTCCAAGGCCGGACTGTTTCGTCCCATACTATCTAGTACGGGACGAAACGGGTCAGGGCGCGGGAGGAGCGGTGCTGTGCCGCACGACCAGCGTCGTGGCCAGCTCGATCCGCCGGTGCTCAGGCTTCTCGCCGCGCGCCAGCGTGATCGCCAGCCTCGTGCCCGCGGAGGCCATGTCCTGCAACGGCTGCCGCACGGTGGTGAGCGGCGGGCCGACCCACTCGGCCAGCGGCAGGTCGTCGAAGCCGACCACGCTGAGGTCCTGCGGCACCCGCAGGCCTGCGGCGCGCGCCGCCTCGTACACGCCGAGCGCCTGGAGGTCGCTGCCCGCGAAGATCGCGGTAGGACGGTCGGGTCGGGACAGCAGCACGGTCGCCTGCTTGAAGCCCGACTCGACGTGGAAGTCGCCGTACCGCACCAGGTCGGGGTCGACGGTCAGGCCCGCGGTCTCCATCGCGGCGCGGTAACCGTCCACTCTGGCCCGACTGCACAGCACGCGCTCCGGGCCGCCGATCATGCCGATCCGGGTGTGCCCCAGTTCGAGCAGGTGGCGGGTGGCGGTGAGGCCGCCGTTCCAGTTCGTCGCGCCGATCGACGGGGTCTCCGGACCCGGTTCGCCGACCGGGTCGACCACGACGACCGGGATGTCACGGGCACGCAGCTTCGCGAGCTGCGTCGCGCTCAGGTCGGAGAACACCGCGATCACACCGAGCGGTCTGCGCGCGATCACGCTCTCCAACCAGCCGTGACCGGGAGTCAGCCTGCCCTGCGACTCGGACATCACCACGGCGAGCCCGTGCTCGCGGGCGACCTGCTCGGCGCCCCGGATGATCTCCAACGCCCACGCGCTCTCCAGCTCGTGGAACATCAGTTCGACCAGGGTGGACCGACGCGACCTGTCGTCGCCCCTGCGCTGGTACCCGTGGCGCCGGATGATCGCCTCGACGCGTTCCCGCGTGTGGGCGGCGACATCCGTGCGGCCGTTCATCACCTTCGAAACTGTCGGTACCGACACGCCAGCCTCTGTTGCGATGTCGGCGATGGTGATCTTTCCCGACACGGGCCCGCCGGCTGCGGAGGGCTCGGCTTTCGCTGACATGCCGGCAGTCTACGTCAGCAGACTGCCGGCCCGAAACTATCGACAGTTATTTGCCGAATCCGGCAGTCAGGCCGCTGAGCAGGTAACGCCTGCCGATCAGGTACACCACGAAGATCGGCATCACCGACAGCGTGACCGCGGCCAGCAGCGCGGGCACGTTGGTGCCGAACTGGCCCTGGAAGTTCCACAGCCCGAGCGTGAGCACGCGGCTCGACTCCGACTGCGTCAGCACGAGCGGGAACAGGAACCCGTTCCACGCGTTGAGCGCGGTGTAGACGACGACGGTCACGATGGCGGGCCTGGCCAGCGGCAGCACCAGGTACCGGAGCACGCCGAACGCGCTCGCCCCGTCGATCGTCTGCGCCTCGTACAGCTCCTTGGGCACGTCGCGGAGGCTGTTGGTCAGCACGAGCGTCGCCACCGGCAGCGCGAACGCCGCCGTCGGCAGGATGATCGCGGTGAGGCTGTCGTACAGGTTCAGCCTGGTGATCAGCAGGTAGACCGGGATGATCGTGGCCTGCGCGGGGATCGCCAGCCCGGCCAGCAGCAGGGTGAACCCGCGCTGCACGAGCTTGCTGCGGCTCCGCGCGACCGCGTAGGCCGCGGGAACCCCGAGCAGCACCACGATCGCGACCGTCGCCGCGGTGACGACGACGTTGTTGAACAGGTAGCCGCCGAACCCTCCACCCAGGACGGTCCGGTAGTTGTCCAGCGTCGGGTCCGACGGTGGCTTGAGCGGGCTGGAGGTCAGGTAGTCGGCCCGGCCGCGCAGGCTCGCCGCGACCATGAAGTACAGCGGTCCCACGACGAGGACGAGCCACACCAGCGCCGACGCCCCCGCGGGCCAGTTGCGCTTCACGCGCCCTCCTGCTGACTGGTCATGGACCGGAAGCCGGTCACCCGCATCACGAGCAGCGACAACCCGGTCCCGACGACGACGAGCAGCACGGCCATGGTGCTGGCGTAACCCATCTCGAACCCGCTGAAGCCGGTGATGTACATGTGCAGCGGCGCGATCCGGGACGCGGTGCCCGGTCCGCCGTTGGTGAGGATCAGCACGGTGTCGAACGTGGTCAGCGACCCGACGATCATGAGGATCGACGACGTGATGATCGTGTAGCGGAGCTGCGGCAGCGTGATGTGGAAGAACTGCCGCACCCGTCCCGCGCCGTCGATGGTGGCGGCCTCGTACAGCGTCTTCGGGATCGCCCGTGCCGCGCCCTGGTAGAGCAGCGTGTGGAACGGCACGTACTGCCAGGTGATCACGAACGCCACCGTGTACAGCACGATGGACGGGTTGCCGAGGAACTGGACGTCGCCGAGCGGTCCGCCGAGCGACTGGAGCACGCCGAAGTTCGGGTCGAGCATCACCTGCCACAGCAGGGCGATGGCGGCCGTGGACAGCAGCAGCGGCAGGAAGAAGATGGAGCTGAGCACCGCGCGGGAGCGCTGGCGGCCCGCGGCCCAGACGCCGATCAGCAGTGCGATCGGCGTCTGGACCAGCCACGAGACCACCATGAGGATCGCGGTGCGACCCACGGCGTCGTACGCCTGACCGTCGTCGGCCAGCCGCGCCCAGTTGTCCACCCCGTTCGGTTGCGGTGTGCCCAGCCCGTCCCACGACGTGAAGCTCAGCACCACGACGAGGACCATGGGCAGTGCCGCGAACAGCGCGAAGAACGCGAAAGCGGGTGCGGCGTACCAGAACGAAGGTCGTTGGTGCATCGTCAGCCCGCCGCCAGCGCGTCGACGAAGGCCTGCGGGGACGTCTTGCCCAGGAACAGCTCCTGCAACTGGGTCAGCATCTTGGTCGACTGGTCCGCGGTCAGGTCCTGGTCCCAGGAGAGCTGGAACACCGACGCCTTCTCGACCAGCTCGTAGATCCACGTGGTGTACTCGGAGTTCGCCGCCTTCGCGAGCTTGTCCTTCACCCCGGTCACCGCGGGCACGTCACCGGCGTCGATCAGCGACTGCACGTACTTCTCGTCGTTCAGCGCGGTCGCGACGTACTTCTTGGACGCGTCGAGCGTCTTCGACGCGGACGTGACCGAGTAGTAGTTGGACGCGTTGCCCACCACGGTGTCCGGCTTGCCCTTGCCACCCGGCAGCGTCGGGAACGGCACCCAGCCCAGCTTGCCGTTCTTCACGAAGTCCGGGCTCTGGCCGAGCTGGTTCACGTACTCCCACGATCCCATCAGGTGCATGGCCGCCTTGCCCTGCGCGAGGATGGTCGACGCGCCGCCCACGTCGTAGCCGACGGAAGCGTAGTTGGTGCCGAAGCCGCCGCGGTCGACGAGCTCCTTCACCTTGGTGGCGGCTTCGAGGACCGCGGGGTCCTTCCAGCCCGCCGGGCCGTTGTCCCTGATGTTCTTGAACACGTCGGCCCCGCCGATCCGGTCGAGCAGGTACTCGATCCACATCAGCTCGGTCCACGCCTGCGAGCCCGCCAGCGCGATCGGCTGCACGCCCGCCGCCTTGAACTTGTCCACGAGGGCCAGCAGTTCGTCCCAGGTGGTCGGTGGCGTGGCGCCCGCTGCGGAGAAGACGTCCTTGTTGTAGAAGAGGACGACCGGCTGCATACCGCGCATGGGGAGGCCGTAGTACTTGCCGTTGATCTTCGCGCCGTCCAGGACGCTGGGCAGGAACGCGCTCTTGAGGGAGGGGTTCTCGTCCAGCAGCGGGGTCAGGTCGGCGATCTTGTCGGCGTCGACGTACTCCTTGAGGTTGCCGCCGCCCCAGTTGAAGAAGACGTCCGGTGCGTTGGGCGAGCCGATCGCGACCCGCAGCTTCTGCTTGTACGGGTCGTTGCCGAAGGTCTCCAGCGTGCCCCCGGAACCCTCGACCGACGTCTTCTCGATCGGGTTGAGCACCGGGTCCTGCAAGGCCCACACCTTGAAGGAGCCGCCACCGCCGCTTCCCGCCGCGGGGCCCGAGGTACCGCACGCGGCTACCGCGGCGACCATCGCGACCATGGTGATCAGGGCGTGTGTTCTAGACCGGCGGAACATGCGACCGCCTTCCTCTCTGCCACGGTGCCGAGTTCGAAACATTTCGAAACCTGTTCGACTTGCGCAGACAGTAGGGCTACGCCAATAGGGTGTCAAGGGTCACTTTCGTGGCCCATTTGAGCCGTTCTCCCAGCTCATTGTGTTTCGAAGTGTTTCCGATAGTATCGGTCACAATTCAGGAACTTGCGTTGAGGAGGAGTTGGAGTGCATCCCGATTCCCGCACCACCGGAGCGGCGTGGGCCGATCCGAGCCGTCCCGTCGACGAGCGGGTCGACCTGCTGCTCGCCGACATGACGGTCGAGGAGAAGCTCGCCCAGTTGGTCGGGGTCTGGGTGGGGGTGTCCCCCGACGCCGCGGAGGTGGCCCCCGCCCAGCACGAGTTCTCCGAGCCGCTGCCGGAGTGGTCCGAGCTGACCAAACCCGGTCTCGGGCAGCTCACCCGCGTCTTCGGCACGAGCCCGCTCGACCCGGCCGTCGGCGCCAGGGTCCTGGCCGACACCCAGCGCAGGCTGGTGGAGGGCAGCAGGCTCGGCATCCCCGCGATGGCGCACGAGGAGTGCCTGTCCGGCTTCACCGCCTGGCAGGCGACCGTGTTCCCCATCCCGCTGGCGTGGGGGGCGACGTTCGACCCCGACGTGGTCGAGCGGATGGCCACCGCGATCGGCGAGCAGCTCCGCGGCATCGGCGTGCACCAGGGCCTCGCGCCGGTGCTCGACGTGACCCGCGACCCCCGCTGGGGGCGCACCGAGGAGACGATCGGCGAGGACCCGTACCTGGTCGGGCTGCTCGGCGCCGCCTACACCCGCGGCCTGGAGTCGACCGGGGTCGTGGCCACGCTCAAGCACTTCGCGGGCTACTCGGCGTCGCGGTCGGGCCGCAACCACGCCCCCGTCTCGATGGGGCCGCGCGAGTTCGCCGACGTGGTGCTGACGCCGTTCGAGATGGCGCTGCGGCTCGGCGGGGCCCGGTCGGTCATGCACTCCTACGCCGACGTCGACGGCGTGCCGCCCGCGGCGAACCCGATGCTGCTGACCGAGCTGCTGCGCGGCACGTGGGGCTTCGACGGGGTCGTGGTGGCCGACTACTTCGGCGTCTCGTTCCTGGAGAGCGCCCACGGCGTCGCGTCCTCACCCGGTCACGCCGCCGCGCTGGCGCTCGCGGCCGGTGTCGACGTCGAGCTGCCGACCGTCCGCTGCTTCGGCGACCCCCTCCTCGACCTCGTCCGCAACGGCGACGTGTCCGAGGAGCTGGTCGACCGCGCGGTCGCCCGCGTGCTGCGGCAGAAGTGCGAACTCGGCCTCCTGGACGCCGACTGGGCGCCCACCCCGGCGCCCGAGTCGATCGACCTTGACCCGCCCGCGATGCGCGACCTCGCCAGGACGATGGCGGAGCGGTCGGTGGTGCTGCTGGACAACAACCGCAACACCCTGCCGCTGGCGGCCCCGCGCCGCATCGCCGTCGTCGGTCCGTGCGCGGACGACGTGCTCACGCTGATGGGCTGCTACTCGTTCCCCAGCCACGTGGGCGTGCAGCACCCGGAGGTGCCGATCGGCGTCGAGATCCTCACCGTGCTGGAGGCGATCCGCGAGGAGTTCCCCGACACGGAGGTCGTGCACGCGCAGGGCTGCGCGGTCGACGGGGACGACCTCGGCGGCCTGGCCGAGGCGATCCGGGTCGTCCGCGACGCGGACGTGTGCGTCGCCGTGCTCGGCGACCGCGCCGGTTTGTTCGGCCGCGGCACGTCCGGCGAGGGCTGCGACGCGGAGGACCTGACGCTGCCCGGCGTGCAGAGCGACCTGCTCACGGCGCTGCTGGAACTGGACGTGCCGGTGGTGGCGGTCATGGTCGCGGGCAGGCCGTACGCGCTCGGCGAGTTCCGCGGCGCGGCGGCGACCCTCCAGACGTTCTTCCCCGGTGAGGAGGGCGCGGGCGCCATCGCGGGCGTGCTCAGCGGGCGGGTCAACCCGTCCGGCAAGCTGCCCGTGCAGGTGCCGAACGGGTCGGGCGGGCAGCCGTCGACCTACCTGCACCCCAAGCTCGGCGGGCCCGGCGGGGTCAGCTCGGTCGACCCGACGCCGCGCTTCCCGTTCGGCCACGGCCTGTCCTACACCGCGTTCACCTACCGCAGGCTGGAGCTGTCCCGCGACACCGTGCCCATCGACGGCGAGGTGGAGGTCTCCTGCGTCGTGCAGAACACCGGTCTGCGCGCGGGCGCCGAGGTCGTGCAGCTCTACCTGCACGACCCGGTGGCCTCGGTGACCAGGCCGGTGCGGCAGCTCGTGGGCTTCACCCGCGTCGAGCTGGAGGCGGGCGAGTCCGTGCGCGTGACGTTCACGGTCCACGCGGACCGCACCTCGTTCACCGGCGTCTCGGGTCGGCGGATCGTGGAGCCCGGCGTGGTCGACGTGCACGTCGGCGCGTCGAGCGAGGACACCCGCCTGTCGGGCAGCTTCTGCGTCGTCGGGTCGCCGCGCGAGGTCGGGTACGACCGCGTGCTCACGACCCCGGTGGCACTCGGCTAGCCGCGCGGTCGGCGTCGGCGGTCCGGCGCTGGGACCGGTAGAGGGCGGATGCCCGGCGCCACGCGTCGTGCGCCTCCCCGGTGCGGCCCAGCGCCGAGTACGGGTGGCCGAGGCGGTCCAGCGTCTCGGCCGCGCTGTGCGGTGCGTCGAGCTCGGCGTGCAGCGCCAGGGCTTCGAGGTAGTGCTCGACGGCGTCGGCGTGCCTGCCGTCCTCGTGCGCCACGATGCCCAGCGCGTCCAGCGCTCCCGCCACGCCGTGGCGGTTGCCGTGCGAGCGGGCCAGTGCCAGCGCCGTCGTGCAGTGCCGCCGGGCCCCGTCGAGGTCGCCGAGCCGCGCCGTGGCGGACCCGGCCGCGGTGAGCGCCACGGACTCCCACACGCGGTCGCCGACGGCCCGGAAGAGCCGCACGGCGTCGAACGCCTGCTCCAGGGCACGACCGCGGTCGGAGCGCAGGAACCACGTCGCCGCGAGGCACAGCCGCACGTGGCCCTCGAACCGCCGGTCCCCGGCCTGCTCCAGCGCCCGTTCCAGGTGAGCCAGCGACTCGTCCAGCTCGCCGACCAGCGAGCAGGCGTGCCCGAGGAGCTGGTGCGCCACCGCGAGCGCGTGCGGGTCGCCGAGCCTCCGCGCGGCGTCCAGCCCCCGCCGCCAGGCGTCGACCTGGTGCCCGTGGTGGGCGCGGCGGAGGTGGAACGGGTGCAGCGCCCACACCAGGTGCCACGCCGCGAGGTCGTCGTCGGTGGCGCGCAGCGCGGCGAGCAGGTTCTCGTGCTCGGCGTCGAACCAGCGCAGCGCGGCCGTGTCGTCGGCGAAGGAACCCACGGGGGCCAGCGGGATCGGCGCGGGTTCCGGGTCCAGCGGGAGCCGGGCCGCACCGGCGGTGCGGGTGTGGTGGTCGAGCAGCCGCGCCAGCGCCGCGGGCCGGTCCGGGTCGGGCAGGTCGGCCGCGTACCGCCGGACCAGGTCGTGCATCCGGTACCGGCCGGGGGAGCCTGCTGTGAGCAGCGACACCCGTTCCAGCGCCCGCAGGACGTGCTCCGGCCGCCCGGTCGCCGCCACCGCGGCGTCGACCCCGATGTCCGGTCCCGGCAGGCCGCCCAGCAGCCGGAACGCCGACGCCTCCTCCGGTGGCAGCGCCCGGTAGGACCAGGACAGCACGGTCGACAGGTCGCCGTGGTCGGCGCGCTCCAACGGGAAACCGGGGTGCGCCAGGGCCCGTCCGGCGACGAGCGCCAGCGCCAGGGGCAGGCCGCCGCACCACGCCAGCAGGTCGGCGTCCGGGACCCGCTGCGTGCCCAGCCGCCGGGCCACCAGCGCGCGGGAGTCCACGTCGGACAGCACGTCCAGGTGCACCGGCTTCGCCCCGTGCGCCGTGACGAGCCCGTCCAGCCGGTCGCGACTGGTGACCACGACGGTGCACGCCGACGTGCCGGGCAGCAGCGGCACGACCTGGGCGGCGTCCCGCGCGTTGTCCAGCACCACCAGCATCCGCCGGTCCGCCAGCAGGCTCCGGTACAGGCCCGCCCTCGACCCGGCGTCCGGCGGCACCGCGGAGGCGGGGACGCCGAGCGCGTCCAGGAAGCCGCGCAGCGCCGTGTCCGGGTCCAGCGGCTCGCCCGTCGGGTCGAACCCGCGCAGGTTCGCGAACAGCTGCCCGTCGGGGAAGCCCTGCCCGTGCGCCCAGCGCAGCGCCAGCCACGTCTTGCCCACCCCGCCGGTCCCGGTGATCAGCAGCAGCGGGGCGCCGGGGTCCAGCGCGGCCAGTTCGGCGGCCCGACCGGTGAACTCGGCGGGTGGCGCGGGCAGTTGGCGCGGCACGGGTTCGCTCAGCCGCGGATCCGCGGCGAGGACGCGCCGGTGCAGGTCGGTCAGGTGCGGGCCGGGGCTGACGCCCAGCTCGTCCGCCAGCCGTGCCCGCGTCCGGCGGAGCTGGTCGAGCGCGTCGGCCTGGCGGCCCGCGCGGTAGAGCGCCGTGGCCAGTTGCGCGACCAGCCGCTCGTCGAGCGGGTTGCGCTCCACGCGGCTCGTCAGCGGTGCGATCAGCGCGGCGTGGTCGCCGCGGCGCAGGCCGAGGTCGGCGCGGTCGAGGTCGACGGCGTGCCGCTCCCGCTCCAGCTCCGCCCGCACCCCGGTCAGCCAGGGCGTGTCCAGGCCCTCGAACGGCTCGCCGCGCCACAGGGCGTCGGCCCGCGCGTAGAGCACCTCCGCGTCCTGGTCCGGAGCCGTGCGGGCCAGGCGGACGAGCGAGCGGAACCGGTGCAGGTCAACGGTTTCCGGGTCGACGTCCACCACGTAGCCGCCCGACCGGTGGGTGATCGGGACGCCGGGGAGCGCGCGGCGCAGCCGGGTGAGGTAGGTGTGCAGGGTGCCGCGCACCCGCTGCGGGGGCCGGTCGCCCCAGACGCGGTCGACCACCAGGTCGACCGGCACGACCACGCCCGGCCGCACCAGCAGCGCGGCCAACACGCACCGCTGCCTCGCCGGACCGACGTCGAGCCGGGCACCCTCGCGCCACGCCTCCACCCCACCGAGCACCCGGAACTCCACAGATCCCCCTGAGCAGCGGGTTCAAGCGTTCGTCCAGAATTATCCCCGGTCCGCCGCGCACCGTGGCCCTCATGGGGAAACGCGTGGGGAAGTTTCGGGACCGGGCCGCCGAGGCGGCGTTCTTCGAGGCCTACCGGGAGGCGCTGACGCCGCCCGAGGAGGTCCACGACGTGCCGACGTCGTTCGGCACCACCAGGGTCTACCGGTACGGGCCGTCCGAGGGGGCGCCGATCGTGCTGCTGCACGGGCTCAACTCGACCTCGGCGCCGTGGAAGCCGTTCCTGGGGGCCTTCACCGGGGCGGGCCCGGTGTACGCCGTGGACTCGCTGGGCGAGGCGGGCGGCAGCGTGCAGACGGTGCCGTTCCGCTCCGCGGCCGACCGTGCCCGCGCGCTCGACGAGGTGCTCGCGGGGCTGGGGTTGAGCGGGGTGCACGTGGTCGGGGCGTCCGAGGGCGGCTGGCTGGGGACGAGGCTGGTCGTGCACGCGCCGGACCGCGTGGCGACGCTGAGCCTGCTGGAGCCGACGACCGTGACGTCGCGGTACTCACCGGGGGTGATGTGGCGGGGGCTGCTCGCCGGGGTGACGCGGTCGGAACGGCTCGTGCGGCGGATGCTGGTGTTCACGATGGGACGGGACCTGCTCGACCGGCCGGACGTGCGGGTGGTCCTGCTCGGCGTGAAGGCCTACCGGTCGAGGCTGCCGTTGCTCGTGCCGCTCCCGTCGGAGGAACTGCGGGCGGTGCGGGTGCCCGTGCTGGCGGTGTTCGGGGCGCGGAACGTCGTGCACGACGCCGTGTCGGCCGCCACCCGGTTGGGGGAACTGGTGCCGCACGCCGTGGTCGAGGTGTGGCCGGACGTGGGGCACGACCTGGGGCAGTTCGACGACACCCGGCCGATCACCGATCGGGTGCTGGGGTTCGTGCGGGAGCACGACTCCTGACTTTGTCGGTGCCCGTCGCTATGGTCCGGACGACCTGGTCAGGACTACCGGAGGACACCATGAGCTACGTGACCGGCGTGCAGCCCAACGGCACGCCCACCTGGATCGACCTGGGCATACCCGACCTGGAGCGGGCGAAGGAGTTCTACGGGTCCCTGTTCGGCTGGGAGTTCGCCTCGGCCGGGCCCGAGGCCGGGTACTACACGACGGCCCTGCTCGACGGGCGGCGCGTGGCCGCGCTCGCGCCGAACGAGGGGGAGACCGAGTTCTGGTGGAACGTGTACTTCGCGGCCGACGACTGCGACTCGGCGGCCAAGAGGGTCGTCGAGTCGGGTGGCCGGGTCACCGTCGAGCCGGTGGACGTGATGACGCAGGGGCGGATGGCGATCGCGATCGACCCGACGGGGGCGCGGTTCGGGCTGTGGCAGGGGCGCGACCACATCGGGTGCGAGGTGGTGAACGAGCCGAACTCGCTGGTGCGCAACGACCTCGCCACCCCGTCGCCCGAGCCCGCGCGGGAGTTCTACTCGTCGGTGTTCGGGTTCGCGCTGGACCGCAACGAGGACATGCCGGACTTCGACTTCACGTTCCTGCGCAGGCCGGACGGCCACGAGGTCGCCGGGATCTTCGGCAACCCCGAGGCCACGAGATCCCGGTGGGCCACGACGTTCGAG
The DNA here is from genome assembly GCF_036375055.1 of Umezawaea sp. Lineage (GTDB taxonomy): Bacteria > Actinomycetota > Actinomycetes > Mycobacteriales > Pseudonocardiaceae > Umezawaea. Next base: position 93,403 of record NZ_DASUSQ010000002.1, on the reverse strand, counting down.
GTCGCGGACACCGACGAGGCCGTGGCGCGGGCCGTCGCCGGAGGCGGTGGGGCGGGGGAGGCGAGCGACATGCTCTACGGCCGCATCGCGACCCTCACCGACCCGTTCGGCACGGAGTTCTCGGTGATCACCAGGGCCTGACCGGTATTCTGCGGGCGGCTCCTCGACCAGTGCAGCCGACCCCGCGCGCGTGCCAGGCGGAACCACCGCCCCCCCGCGAGCGGGCCCTACCGCGGATTCGAGGAGTCGTTGTGGTGAAGCACGTGTCCAGTTCGCCCGTTCGAGACCTGCTGGCCCTGGTCGACCGGCCGGAGGTGATCTCGTTCGCGGGCGGGCTTCCCGCGCCGGAGCTGTTCGACCTCGACGGGGTGCGGGCGGCGTTCCACCAGGCGCTGTGCGAGCCGGTCGGTCGGCGCAACCTCCAGTACGCGCCGACCGAGGGCAACGCCGACCTGCGCGAGCTGGTGGCCGCCCGCATGACCGGCCGAGGCCTGCCCACCACCGCGGCCGACCTGCTGGTCACGACCGGGTCGCAGCAGGCGTTGACGCTGGTGGCGACCGCGCTGCTGGAGCCGGGCGCCGTCGTCGCCGTGGAGGAGCCCACGTACCTGGCCGCGCTCCAGTGCTTCCGGACGGCGGGGGCCAGGGTCGTGCTCGTCGCCGGCGACGAGCACGGCATGGTCCCCGAAGCGCTGGAGGAGGTCATCAGGGCGGAGTCGCCCTCACTGGTGTACCTGGTGCCCACGTTCGCCAACCCGACCGGCCGCACGCTGCCCGCCGAGCGCCGGACCGCCATCGCCGCGCTGGCGTCGGCCCACGGGCTGTGGGTCGTGGAGGACGACCCGTACGGCGAACTCCGGTACCGCGGGGAGCCCCTGCTCCCGCTGGCCGCGGGGGCGCCGGAACAGGTCGTCCACCTGGGCAGCTTCTCCAAGGTGGGCGCTCCGGGGCTCCGGCTGGGCTGGCTGCGCGCGCCCGCGACCCTGCTGCGCACGCTGGTGATCGTGAAGCAGGCCGCCGACCTGCACACGTCGACCGTCGACCAGGCCGCCGCCGCGATCTACCTGGCCGCCACCGACCTGGACGCCCACATCACCGGTCTCCGAACCGCCTACCGCGCCCGGCGCGACGCCATGGTCGCCGCCCTGCCCGCCGCCACCCCGCCCGGCACGACGTGGACCGACCCGGACGGCGGCATGTTCGTGTGGGTGACCCTGCCGGGTGAGGCCGACACCGCCGACCTGCTCAAGGCCGCCCTGGCCCACGACGTCGCCTACGTCCCCGGCGCGGCCTTCTACGCGACCACCCCGAACCACGCCACCCTGCGCCTGTCCTTCACCACCAACAGCCCGACCGTGATCACCACCGGCATCGCCCGCCTGGGGGAGGTGCTCCGCGGCTGACCGCGCCACCCGAGGGGCGCGGGTCGGGTGCCACGCGGCTCGGGCAGCGGTGCGGGCCGTCCAACCTCGCGCCGCCACCCACCGCGGCCACCCGACGGGCTCTGCTGGGGTGTCCCGTCGACGGACGGGAGCCCAGCGGGTCCAGCGGTGCGGCGTCCTACCCGCGTCGCTCACCGGGTGCCGTGTCCCGTCGACGGCGGGAGTCTCGCGGGCGGTCCCGTGGTGCGAGGCGTTCGACTTCGCGCCGCTCACCGGGTGCCGCGGGTGGTGTGTCCTGTCGCTGCGCGGGAGTTTCGCGGGCGGGGCCGGTGGTGCGGGGCGTTGGACTTCGTGCCGCTCACCGGGTGCTGCGGGTGGTGTGTCCTGTTGCTGGGCGGGAGTTTCGCGGGCGGGGCCGGTGGTGCGGGGCGTCCTACTCCGCGCCGCTCACCGGGTGCCGCGGGTGCCGTGCCCCGTCGGCGGGCGGGAACCTCACCGGCGGGTCCAGCGGTGCCACCAGCGGACCGGGGGCGGGGGCGGTGGTGGCACCGGGACCGCGGCGGGGGTCGGGCGGCGGGTCTCCTCCTGCCAGCGCTCCACCGTCCGGTCCGCGTTCACCGGAGCCAGCGGCACCCGCGGCCCGTCACCGAAGCGCAGCCAGTCCACGATCCGGTGGTTCAGGTCGGCCACCAACTCGCGCACCTCCGCCTCGGTCCTCAGACCGCGCACGGTGCCGGGCAGCGCCTCCACCTCCTTGCGCAGCAGCAGCGGGGTGGGGAGCAGGACGTCGCTCGGCAGGCCTTCCCGCCGCAGGTAGTCCTTGAGCCACCACTGCTCCTCGACGGGCCCCTGGACACCCGGCAGCGGTTTGCCCGCGCCGGGCAGGTCGTCGAACTCGCCCCGGTCGGTGGCTTCGCGGATCTGCCGGTCGACCCACGACTCGAAGGTCACGTCGGCGGGCTTTCGCTCGGTCACCCCTCCGATTGTGCCTGAACCGCCGTGAACGGTCCCGGAGCCGCGACCTCCCGACCAGTGTGTTCGCCGCCGAACCGGCGGGTCGAGCCGAACGGTTACCCTCCTCCGGTGACGGAAACGGATACCCCAGCCCCCACCGAGTCCCGACGGCTTGCGGTCGTGCTGAGCATCGCGGTGGCCGTGCTCGTGCTCGACCAGGCGTCGAAGTACTGGGCCGAATCCGCCCTCACCGGCAAGGCGCCGATCCCGCTGCTCGGCGAGTTCCTCCAGCTCCGCCTGCTCTACAACCCCGGAGCCGCGTTCTCCATCGGCAGCGGCTCGACCTGGGTCTTCACGATCCTCGCCGCCGTCGCCGTGGTGGTCCTCGCCCGCCTGGCCACCCAGCCCCAGCCGCGGCTGCGGGCCGTCGCGCTCGCGCTGCTGCTGGGCGGCGCGTTCACCCACCTGCTCGACCGCCTGTTCCGCGACCCCGGCTTCGCCCGCGGCCACGTCGTCGACTTCATCGACTACAACGGCTGGTTCGTCGGCAACATCGCCGACATCGCGCTCTTCTGCGGCGCGGTCCTCTTCGTCGTCCTCACGTTCCTGCACGACCGCGCGACCGCGGAGAGGTGACCGGGCGCGCGGAGCCGGTGCAGGGGGCTCCGCGCGCCCGGTCGTCCTCACCGGTCTAGCTGAACGGGTCGAGCGTGAGGTAGGCCTGCGCCGGGTTGCCGTCGTGGACGAGCGACTCGTGCGCGCCGACGTCGTCGAAGGCGAAGCCGTACGCCTTGCCGTCGACCATCTGGGCGTGGATCTTCTTGGAGTACTGGTTGGTCACGCCGTCCTGGTAGAAGCCCGAGTTGTTCGCGTCGGGCTGGTTGGGGTTGGACAGCAGCGTCGAGCGGTTGTACCCGGCGCACAGGGTGCGCGAGATCGGGCCGCGCACCTGGTCGTTCGGGGCGTCCAGGAGCTTGTAGCACCCGAAGATGCTGTCCGAGTCGGGCTTCTGGAACGACGTGACGACCTGGCCGGCGCTGTTGGTGAAGTTCATGGTGTTGCCCGAGACCCGGCCGAAGTACTTGAGGTTCGGCTGGTTGCCGAACGGCGTGACGGTGAGCGTGGAGGACGAGTACTTCGTCCACACCCGGTTCACGTAGTCGCTCAGCACGTTGGCGGGCAGCGCGCCCGCCTCGATGCCGTGGCCGGGGGCCAGCGCGCGGACGATCGTGCCGTCCGACCGGGTCCGGATCAGGTTCGCCCAGCCGCCGGGCTGGTTGCGCAGGGAGTTGAAGAAGGCGGTGTAGCCGCCGGGCTTCAACTTGCCGGTGGTCCTGGTCGCGCCGCTCGCGGGCCGCACGCCGACGTTGTAGGGCGCCGAGACGAAGTCGACCTGGGTGCTGTTCAGCCAGATGCCCGAGTCGTTCAGGGTGTACTCGGACCAGTTGAACAGGATGTTCGCGTTCGGGTCGGACGGGTTCTGCACGGCGGGCTGCACGAGGCCGCCCGTGGTCAGCTTGAAGACCAGCTTCTGGCCGTAGGAGAAGTAGACCCGGCCGGAGAACTTCGGCATCCGGATCGTCTTCGACTGCCCCTGCGCGGGCCCCGCGATCGACGCGTCCGGCGCGGCGGTCGGCGGGTTGCCCCCGGCGGGCCACGGGTGGAACCCGCCGTTCGCGTCCGCCCAGCCCTGGCGCCCGGTCGAGAGCTCCGTGCCCAGGTTGTAGATGTAGACCGCGTCGCCGCGACCCGAGTTGTTGGTGATCGTGAGCGGGATGGTGGCGGGAACGGCCTCGGCCGCGGTCGCCAGGGCGGTCATTCCGGACGCGGCGGTTGCCACGGCCGCTACCAGCGAGAACACCTTGCGTTTGACGTGCACCGGCTGTCTCCTCCTCAGGATGGAGTTGTGAGAGCGCTCTCACAGAGTTGCGCGGCAACCGGTGTCGTGTCAACGGCTGATCACGCCGACAAAGCGGACAGGTTTCCCGGATGAGCGGTTGTTGCTTAACCGATAACGGCGATAGCATGTTAATCGGCACCGATGAGGAGGTGGCCCGTGCTCGCCGTGCTGCTGTTGGGAGCCTCGTTGCTCACACCGGTCGCGAACGCTCCGGTCGACCACCACGAGTGGCGCTCCGCGGCCTTCGCGCAGGGCGTCTCCGAAGGGGTGCGCCCCGCGTCGGGCGGCCTGGTCGTCGACCGGCCGATCGGTCGCGAGGCGGGCTACGACTACGCCCGGTGGACGTCGCCGGTCCACCCCACGCGCTTCGGCGCGACGCAGATCGTCCCGTCCTGGAACGCCGACACCCCGGCGGGGACGTGGATCCGGGTCGACCTCCGCGGCCCGGGGACCGACTGGTACGTCATGGGGCGCTGGGCCTACGGCGACTCCGACATCGAGCGCACGTCCGTGCCGGGGCAGTCCGACGAGCACGGGTACGTCGACGTCGACACGTTCCAGGCGGCCGAGGGCCACGCCCAGCGCGAGTTCCAGCTCCGCGTCACGCTCTACCGCAAGGCGGGCACCCCGGTGACGCCGACGCTGTCGATGGTCGGCGCGATGGCGTCGGCCGTCCCCGACAGGTTCACCGTGCCCACCAGCGCGCCCGGCCCGGCCCGCGGCGTCGAGCTGCGCGTGCCGCGGTACTCGCAGAACCTGCACGCGGGCGGCGAGGCCTGGTGCAGCCCCACGTCCACGGCGATGGTGGTCGAGTACTGGGGCCGGGGGCCGAAGCCGGAGGAGCTGGACCCGAACCTGCCCGACCCCCGCGTCGAGCACGCCGCGGAGCACACCTACGACCTCGACTACGACGGCGCCGGGAACTGGCCGTTCAACACCGCGTACGCCGCGAGCTTCGGCCTGCGCGGCCACGTCACGCGGCTGCGGTCGCTCACCGAGCTGGAGCGGTACGTCGCCCGCGGCGTCCCGGTGATCACGTCCCAGTCGTTCCGCGAGGACGAGCTGGACGGCGCGGGCTACGGCACCGCGGGCCACATCATGGTCGTCATCGGCTTCACGAGGGCGGGCGACGTGATCGCCAACGACCCGGCGTCGAGTTCGAACGAGGCCGTGCGCCGCGTCTACCCGCGCGCCCAGTTCGAGACGATCTGGTTGCGCACCAAGCGCTACGCCGCCGACGGCTCGGTGGCGGGCGGGTCCGGCGGCATCGTGTACATCATCGAACCCGCTCGCTGAGCACCGTCCGGCGCGGGCGACCCCTCAGGTCGCCGCAGGCGGTCGGCCCGTGGCGTCGAGGTACTGCTTCGCCAGCCGCTTCGGCGCCCGCACCAGCCACGACTCGACGACCAGCTCCTCCAGTTCCGCCGAGCCGATCTCGTCGAGCCTGACCAGGACCATCGCGTAGCCGTCGAAGTGGGACGTGGTGAAGTAGACGTCCGGCGCGTCGGCCAGCAGCGCCTCCTTCACGCCCGGGTCCGCCACCCGTGCGCCCAGCACCGGCCCGGACGGCGCGTCCGCTCCCAGTTCCAGCAGGTCGGCCTTGCGCAACGGGCGCTCGCAGACGAACCCCTTGCCCTTCACCCGCCAGTCGCGCGGCGACCGCTCCTCCGCCTCCGGCAGCGCCATCGCGATCCGGTGTACCTCGTCCCAGGTGGCCACGTCAGCACTGTAGGACGCGGCGGGCGTTCCGGCCCCGCGAACGGGAACCCCGTCCGCGGGGTCATCCGGTGGCAACGCGCGGCGCGTAGCCTGCACGTCCTCGGCGAGGAGGCGCTCATGCCAGGTCGGAAGCACCCGTCCGTGCTGATCACGCGGTTGGTCAGCGAGCGCCCCGGCAGCTCGCAGGCCGCGATCCTGGCCGAGCTGCGCCGCTGCCTGCTCGACGGCGGCGTCCCGCCCGGCACGCCGATCCCGCTGGACGAGGTCGCGGCGGTGTTCGGCGTCAGCCGCATCCCCGTGCGCGAGTCGCTGAAGACGCTGATCGGCGAGGGGCTGGTGGAGCACCGGCCCAACCTCGGCTACACGGTCGCCAAGCTGACGGCCCGCGAACTGCACGAGCTGTACCTCGTGCGCGGGGTGCTGGAGGCGGCGGCGCTGAGCGCGGCGGTCGCCGCCGCGACCGCGCGGGACGACGACACCGCGCGGGCGGCGCACCGGAACCTGGAGGAGGCGGTGCGGGCCGGGGACGTCCAGGCCTACCACCGCGAGAGCCGCAGCTTCCACCTCGCGCTGGTCGCCCCCTGCGGGATGCTCCGGCTGCTCGGCATGTTCGAGGCCGCCTGGAACGTCACCGAGCCGTTGCGCCCCATGGCGCACGTGCCGGAGGCGGAACGCGCCCAGCTCCACAGCGACCACGACGCCATGCTCGCCGCGTTCGTGGCGCGGGACGGGAAGGCGCTCCTGGACGCCGCGCAGGCCCACCACCGGCGGCTCCAGTCCTCGCTGGAGCTGCTGCCGAGGCACACCGGGCTGTTCGCCGAACCGGACTAGGACGGCCGGAACCCCTGCCGTGGCAGAATATATGTTTCGCGTGATGGTTGCGTAACATCGCGCTCCTAGTTTTACCTGGCGTAGCCGTGATGGACTGGCGAGCCGGGAGTGATCATGACCGAGATCGTGCCGCACGCGGAGGAACTCCTCCCACCCGACCCCGGCGGCGACGCCAGTTCCGTGACCGGGGTCGTGAAGCCGAGCTACGACCCGCGCCTGGCGAACGAGGACCTGGTCCCGCTGGAGAAGCAGACCTGGGGCTCCTACAACATCTTCGCCTTCTGGATGTCCGATGTGCACAGCGTCGGCGGCTACATCACGGCGGGCAGCCTGTTCATGCTCGGCCTGAACAGCTGGCAGGTGCTGGTGTCCCTGCTGATCGGCATCGGCATCGTCCACTTCTTCTGCAACCTGGTCGCGAAGCCGAGCCAGGTCACCGGCGTCCCGTACCCGGTCATCTGCCGCAGCGTGTTCGGCGTGCGCGGCGCGAACATCCCCGCCGTCATCCGCGGCCTGATCGCCGTCGCCTGGTACGGCATCCAGACCTACCTGGCCTCCGCCGCGCTGGAGGTGGCGCTGCTCAAGCTGTTCCCCGGCCTCATGCCCTACGCGAACGTGCAGGAGTACGGCCTGCTCGGCCTGCCGCTGCTCGGCTGGGCCTGCTTCACCGTGCTGTGGATCCTCCAGGCGGCGGTGTTCTGGACCGGCATGGAGAGCATCCGCAAGTTCATCGACTTCTGCGGTCCGGCCGTCTACGTCGTCATGTTCCTGCTCACCGGCTACCTGCTGCACCGGGCGGGCTGGGACTCGATCGACCTGAACCTCGGCGAGGTCCAGCACACCGGGATGCAGGCCGTGCCGGTCATGCTCGGCGCCATCGCCCTGGTCGTCTCCTACTTCTCCGGCCCCATGCTGAACTTCGGCGACTTCTCCCGCTACGGCAGGACGTTCGCCGCCGTCAAGCGCGGCAACTTCCTCGGCCTCCCGGTGAACTTCCTGGTGTTCTCCATCCTCGTGGTGGTCACCGCGTCGCTGACGGTCCCGGTCTTCGGCGAGCTGATCATCGACCCGGTCCAGACGGTCGCCAGGATCGACAGCACGCTCGCCATCGTCCTGGGCGCGCTCACCTTCACCATCGCCACGATCGGCATCAACATCGTCGCGAACTTCATCTCCCCGGCGTTCGACTTCTCCAACGTCAGCCCCCAGAGGATCTCCTGGCGGGCGGGCGGCATGATCGCCGCGGTCGGCTCCGTGCTGATCACCCCGTGGAACCTCTACAACAGCCCCGACGTCATCCACTACACCCTGGAGACGCTGGGCGCGTTCATCGGCCCGCTGTTCGGCGTCCTGATCGCCGACTACTACCTGGTGCGCAGGCAGGAGGTGGACGTGGACGACCTGTTCACCATGTCCACCGCCGGCAGCTACTGGTACAGCAAGGGGTTCAACCCGCCCGCGGTCGTCGCGACGGTGGTCGGCGCGGCCGTCGCCATGGTCCCGGTCCTGTGGACCACCGGCCCCGGCATGAAGGGCGCGGCCCCGTACACCTGGTTCATCGGCATGGCCCTCGGCTTCGCCGTCCACGCCGTCCTCTCGCGCAGGCGGTGACCGTGCGCATCAAGGTCGTCAACCCCAACACCAGCGCCGCGATGACCCGCGGCATCCACGGCGCGGCACTGGCGGTGGCCGCGCCGGGCACGACGATCGAGTCGACCAGCCCGGCGATGGGCCCGGCCTCGATCGAGAGCCACTACGACGAGGCCCTCAGCGTTCCGGGCGTCCTCGCCGAGGTGGCCGAGGGCGAACGGTCCGGAGTGGACGGTTACGTCCTGGCCTGCTTCGGCGACCCCGGCCTGGACGCGGCGCGGGAACTGGCCGCGGGCCCGGTCGTGGGCATCGCGGAGGCCGCCATGCGCACGGCCACCTACCTCGGGCGCACCTTCACCGTGGTGACCACCCTGGCGAGGACCCGCGGCCGGGCCTGGGACCTGGTGGAGCGCTACGGCGTCACCAAGTTCTGCGCGGGCGTGCACGACGTCGACATCCCGGTGCTGGAGCTGGACCAGGACCCGGACACCCTGGAGAAGCTCACCGAGGCCTGCGCGTCCGCGCTGGCACGGGACGGGGCGGACGCCGTCGTGCTCGGCTGCGCGGGCATGGCGGACCTCTGCGCGGACCTCACCAAGGCGCTGGGCGCACCCGTCGTCGACGGGGTCAGGGCCGCGACGCTCCAGGTCCAGTCCCTGGTCGCCATGGCCCTGACCACCAACAAGCACGGCGAGTACGCCGCACCGCTGCCGAAGGCCTACTCCGGGCTGCTGCACCCCTTCACCACGTCACCCGGCTGATCCCGGCCGCACCACGACGGACACCACACGGGCCTGCCCGCGCTTCCACGAGGTGCTCACCGCCACGTACCGCGCGGACGCGCCGACCACCGCGGTCGCCCTGCGACCCCGCCCGAGAGCCGCGGCGGGGTCGTAGGCGCGTCCGTCCACGCTCGTCGCCACAGTCGCCGCGGGCACCGCCCCGGCGGTCCAGGTCACCACGACCTCCCCGACCGCGGCCACGGCACCGAGGTCCACCACCACCCGCCCACCGGGGCCGGGCGTCCACGACGTCCGCGGGTCGTCGTCGACCGCCGCGCCGGGATCGGACATCCCGGCGGGCAGGGGAGCGGACGGGAACGTCACCCGACCCGCGGCCAGGTCCGCCAGCGGGTACGGCCGCCCGCTGGGGAACACGACCTCGACACCGGGCACCACCGGCAGCTCCACGCCGCCGGTCTGCGCGACCAGCAGCATCGCCGCGGGCCCGGTCACCCGCACCCGCTGCCCGTCGAGCACCGCCACGGTGACCCCCGCCGGCACGGCCCCGCCCCCGATCCGCCGCACCGTGAACCGGGGCGCCTCGACCCGAGCCGACCCGGCCTCCAGCACCACGTCGTGGTCCGTGCCGACCGCGGTGGTGCGCTGAACCCCCTGGTACACCTTGACCGCCGTGCGCGACTGCCGCACCGACACCACCCCGGTCACCCGCCGCGCGCCGAGGTTGAACAGGCTCAGGTACCCGTCGGCCGCGCTCGCCCGCACCCCGTCCGGGCACACCGGCGCTCCGGCGCCCGCGATGGCCGCGAGGTCCCGGTCGGCCCCGACGTACCCCTCCACCAGGAACCCGGCGGCGGGCCCGTCGGACAGCGTCACGGTCCCGCCCCGCACCGCGATCGGGGCCGGGGAACCGTGCACGACGAACCCGGCCCGCCCGTCCACGTCCAGCCACTTCCCGGTGCTGCGCAGGTCGTCGCGCGGATAGGTGGCCACCACGTCCCACACCACCCCGTCGGCGGAGGTCTCGACCCGGTACGCCTGCCCGGCGGCGGCCTCCCAGTGCAGCCGCACCCGGTCCACCGGCACCGCGGCCCCGAGGTCCACCGCGAACCAGCTGTCGGACCGGGGCCGGTCCGCCCGCGAGACCGCCCACCGCGTGCCCGCGTCCCCGTCCACCGCGAACCCCGGCTCGCGCCCGGTGTCCGACGAGGAGGCCGACGCCGCGCGCCCGCGGGCCAGGTCCGCGCCACCGCCGTCCCCCACCTCGAAGGAGTAGAGCGAATAGCCGTACACCGGGTGCGGCACCACCCCGACCATCCGCACGTGCCGCGCGGACGTCCGCGCGAACACCAGGTCGTCGCGGCGACCGACGCCCTCGGCGGCGCGCACGGTCGCACTGCCCTCGGCCGCGGTGAACACCCGGTCGCCGTCCAGACCGGGCACGCCCGGCATCGCCAGGTTGTGCACCGACACGCGGCCCTCGCCCTCGGCGACCCCGGAGGTCGCGTAGACGACCGTCCCGGTGGGCAGCGTCGCCATGCCCGCCCGTCCGCTGTCGAACGTCAACACGCTCGCGGTCGCGTCGAACCCGTCCCGGACCCCGGTGTAGGCCCTGGCGAACCGCTCCCGCACCGCCAGCGCGGTGGACGGCAGGAACATCGGCGTGGTCCCGCTGATCACGAACAGCCAGTCGTCGTGCGAGGGCTGCCAGGCGAACTTCACCAGCCCGGCCTTGCTCACCGTCCCGGCCCAGGCCCGTTCCGACTGCTGCGCCAGCAACCCCGGCCCGGCACCGAAGTCCGTCGCCCCGGCGGCGAACCGGAACAGCTCCGCCGACCCCACCGGCACCGGTCGCGGGCGCAACTCGTGCAGCAGGTAGGAGATGGCGATCTCCGCGCGCGCCTCGGGCTCGTACTTCGGCTCACCGGAGAACTTCGCCATCCGGTCCGCGGGCGGGTACGCCTGGTACGCCTCCAACCGCGCCGCCAGGTCCGCCTCGGCCCGCGCCGCGTACCGGTCGCCCAGCACCTGCGCCCGGAACGCCAGCGGGATGACGTCCCGCCCGTACAGGTGTTCCCGGTCGCGCACCATCGGCATCAGCGGCTCGCCCGCGTCGCTCATCGTGCCCAGGATCGTGCGCCACAGCCGTTCCCCGTTCGGCTGGGCGGTGATCACCTCGGGCAGCGGCCGTCCGGCGAGCAGGAAGTGGACGGCGTTGCGCGCCGACGTCCGCCACAGCTCCTCCTGGTAGTGCGGCCCGAACGACCCGTGGTTCTCCACCACGTACGTGTCGTGCAGGTTCGTCGCGGTGTTCGCGCTCACCGCCACCCCGTCGACCAGCGCGGGGTTCGCGAGGTCGGCCGCGGGCAGGCCCGCCATGTTCCGGCTCCACCGCCCGAACGCCGCCCGCCACGCCTCCGGCACGGTCGCCGCCCACGCCAGCCCCGGAGCGAGGGACTGCGCGTAGACGCCCATCTCCTCCAGCTTGGTGTCGCCCCGGTACCCGCCCGCCGGTCCGTTCGGCGTCCAGTCTCCGGACCGCGGGTCGTCGCCGGACCCGAGCGACGTCGTGTACTCGGCCTGGGCCCGTGCGATGGTGTCCACGGCCTCACGGGTGGCGGCGTCCAGGTCGTCCCACAGCAACCGCGCCGCCAGCACGAAGTACGACTGGAACGTCGTGTCCCAGAACAGGGTCTTGCCCCACTCGGTGCCGCCGACGAGCGCGTTCGACGCCGCGAAGTGCCGGATCGTCGCCACTGTCCGCGCCCGCAGCACGTCCCGCTCGACACCGGCGGTCCCCGCGTCGTAGGCACCCCTGGTCACCAGGACCGCGTTGCCCAGCACCACCGCGAACCCGAAGTCCGTCCGCCGGTAGTGCCCGGCGGTGGCGTCGAACTGCGTCTCCGACCACCGCGTGTGCCGCAGCAGCACCCGGTAGTAGGTGTCCGCCACCGGATCGGCTGCCGCGGGCGCGGCCCCCGCCCCGGACCCGTCCCACGCGGTGATCACGGCGCTCGCCCCGATCAGCCCCAGCAACCGCCGACGGTTGAGCAGGAATTCGCCCACACCAGCCCCCGCTCGTTGACAACGTTGTCGCCTGTTCGTGCGGCCATGGAACCACGCGACACCGTTCGCACAGGAGCTTTCTGTCCTGAACCGGTCAGGCCTTGCTCCTGATGGCGGCACCCACGCTGGTCTGCCAGGATGCTGTCCAATCGCGACGAAGGAGCGGGCAATGGCCTCTCGCCTCAACCCCTACATCAGCTTCGAGGACGACGCGCGCGAAGCGATGGAGTTCTACCGGACCGTCTTCGGCGGCACCCTCGTGCTCAACACCTTCGGCGAGTTCGGCGGCGCCGAGGACGAGGCGTTCGCCGACAAGATCATGCACGGGATGCTGGAGACCGAGAACGGCTTCACCCTGATGGCCGCCGACACCCCGCCGGGCATGGACCACAACCCCGGCACCACCATCACCGTGAGCCTCAGCGGCGACGACGCGGACGACCTGCGCGGGTACTGGGAGAAGCTGTCCGAGGGCGGCCTGGTCACCGTTCCGCTGGAGAAGCAGATGTGGGGCGACGAGTTCGGCGCCTGCGTCGACCGCTTCGGCATCCCGTGGATGGTCAACATCACCGGGGGCTGACCGGCTCGCCGATCACCCGTCGGACGACGTCGAGCCGGGGTGCGGCCGACGCGGCTCCGGCCGCCCGCGCCACCACCTGCGCGCGGTCGCCCGATCGTGTGGAACGTCCAGCGCGCGCCGTCCCCGTAGCGGAGCACCGCGTCGTCCAGCGGATCCGGCAGCCAGGTGGCCGGTCGTGGGGGAGGGGTCGGCTGGGGTGCGGGTGGCCGGGTCGTCCGTCACTCACCGCCGTCGTCGGACAGATCGTCGTCCGCGTCCACCGCCGGGGTGCGTTCCCGCCCGCCGCACCTCGTCGGCCGGGTTCACCAGCGCCGAAGTCCGCGACCGCCAGGTGAGGGTGCTGCTCGCCCGATGCGCCGCACGGGCCGCAATCGCCCGGTGAAGGTCATCGGCCTGCGGGAGTTCCGCGACCACGTCGCAGCCGTCGTGGACGAGGTGGGGGCGGGCGAGACGTACCGCGTGACGCGCAACGGCGTTGAGGTCGCCGAACTCCGCTCCCCTCCTCGCCGCGGGCTGACCGCCGAGGAGCTCGTCGAACGGCACGGGAACCTGCCGGGGGGTGGCGTCGCGGAGCCTTCCGGCCGGCTCACGGGATTCCACGCGCCGCGGCGGGGACGCCCAGCCGCGCGGTTCCGCCTACGCGCCGGGTCGCCGCCGCCAACCGCGATCGGGGCCGCCCGAAGAACCACAGGCAGCCCCGATCGGGTGGAGATCACCAGCCGCGCTCGCGCCACTCCCCGAGCTTCGGACGCTCAGCACCCAGCGTCGAATCGTCACCGTGGCCGGGGTAGAACCACGTGTCGTCCGGCAGCTCCCCGAACACCCGCGTCTCCAGGTCGTCCATCAGCGACCCGAACTTCTCCGGGTCCGCCGTCTTCCCCGGCCCACCGGGGAACAGCGAGTCCCCGGTGAACAGGTGCCCGTGACCGGCCGGGTCGCGGTACAGCAGCGCGATGGAGCCCGGCGTGTGACCGCGCAGGTGGATCACGGTCAGCGGTACCTCGCCCACCAGCACCGTGTCGCCGTGCTCGACGAGCTGGTCCGGCGGTACCGGCAGGGGGTCCGCGTCGAGGGCGTGGGCGACGGTGTTCGCGCCGTTCGCGCCCGCCACCGCGCCCAGCGCCTGCCAGTGGTCGGCGTGCTGGTGGGTGGTGACGATCGTCTTGAGCCTCGGCCGGTCCTGCGAGTGCCCGACCAGGTCGGACAGGCGTTCGGGGTCGTTGGCCGCGTCGACCAGCAGGGCCTCGCCGGTCGCCCGGCAGACCAGCAGGTAGGCGTTGTTGTCCATCGGGCCCACGGAGAGCTTCGTGATGGTCAGCGCGTCCAGGGTCCGGCGTGCGGCGGGGCCGCCGGGGTCGACGTGCCCGGTGTAGTCCTCTTGTACGTCCACAATGGCCGACCGTAGTCGCTCGGCCACGGAAACGCGTACTCCTTCAGGGTCCCTACAGGTTGACCCATTAGGCTCAACGAAGATCGTTTCCGCACCCTCCGGACAGGTCCTCCCCCTCGTGTCGAACTCCTCACGCGCCTCCGCAAGGCAGATCAACTGGGACGTCTTGCGCGTGCTCGCCGTGTTCTCGGTCCTGTTGCAGCACGCCACGCACGCGGGCCCGCACGTGCACCCCGAGGTGGGCGCTCCGCCGTTCACCTTCCCCCTGGAGATGGGGGCCAGCGGGCTGGTCGTGATGTCGGCCTACTTCGCCTGCGCGTCGCTGGCGAAGGGCGAACCCGTGCGGTTCCTCCGCAACCGGTTGGCGCGCCTCCTCCCCGCCTACCTGGTGGTGGCGGTCGTCACGTTCTCCGTGCTGCGCTGGCTCGCGCCCACCGGCTGGAGCGGCCTCACGGTCGGCGACCTGGTGCTGAACGTGCTCATGCTCCAGAACTGGGTGCCCGGCGCGGCGCTCGTCGACTACTCGTACTGGACGCTGCCCGTGCAGATCACCGGCTTCGTCGCGGGTGCCGTGCTGTTCTCCAGGGTGCGCGGGCGGTGGCTGCGGGGTCTGCTGTGGACACTCGTGCTCGGACCGCTGGTCATGCGGGTCTGGACGAACGACCCCGGTGTCGTGCGCACGGTCTACGACGGGCTGGGCGTGCACCGCGCGCAGCTGTTCACCATCGGCGTCGCCGTCTGGCTGTGGTCGAAGAACAGGCTCGGCGGCGGTCACCTGGCCGCGCTGGTGGTGGCCGCGCTGTCCGCGCAGGCCGTCCACAGCTCGAACCCAGGGTCGACGCTCGGCCTCGGCGTGCTGATCCTCGGGTTCGCCGCGGCGGCGGCCGGGCCGGACTGGAACGTCGGGCCGGTCCGCGTGCTCGCGACGCCGATCAGGTGGCTGGCGGGCACCACCTACGGCGTGTACCTGGTGCACCAGGAGATCGGCTACGTCGTGATGGCCTACCTCGCTCGCCTCGGCGCCGGACCGGTGACCAGGCTCGGCGCCTTCCTCGGCACGGCCCTGCTGCTCGGCTGGCTGCTCACCAGGTTCGTGGAGCGCCCCGCGTTCTCCCGGCTCACCGCCGCGAGCCGGGGGCCGGTGCTGATCCGCCTGCTGCTCGCGGTCCGGCTGCTGGCACCCCGGTTCGTCGGCGGTGGCCCCGCTCACAGCCAGGCCGGGAGCCTCGGCACGTCGCCGCTGAGCCGCGCGCCGTCGTGGCGGCCGCTGAGCCACCCGATCACGTCCGAGGCGTCACCGCTGACCGTGACGGAGCTGTCCGTGCCCGCCGTGTTGAACTCCCACACCCGCTGACGGCCGTCCGGCAGCGCGACCTCCAGACGCACCGGCGGCACGTCCGGCTCGTCCACGAAGTGCCCGACCAGGCCGTCCACCAGGTCTTCCAGGAACTCCTCCGGGACGTCGTCGAAGTCGACGCCCACGTTCAGGTCGACCAGGTGGAACAGCAGTTCGCGCAGCCGCAGCCACGGCACCTGGTGGGCGAGCACCACCCCGCCGCTCGGCGGGGAGACCTCGGCCTCCCAGGCCGACGCGGGCACGGTCTCGGCGGCCGCGGCGAACCGCAGGCACGCCGAGTCCAGGTCCGCGCGCAGCAGTTGCAGCGTGCGGGTCGACCCCTCCTCGATGTCCGCGTCGCGGTCGCTCCGGCTGGTGTAGGCCTGGTGCTCCACGCCCGTCTTGGCCCACGTGAGCAGGTTGACCAGCGCGTCGGCGTTGCGGGCCACGTGGGTGATGACGTGCGCCCGCGTCCACCCCGGCAGCAGGCTGGGACCCCGCACCGCGGAGGTGTCCAGCTCCGCCACGGCGGAGTAGAAGGCCTCGGTGGCCCGGTCGACGGCGGCGAGGTGCGCGCCGGCGAGCTGCGCCGCGGCGGACTGCTCCCTGGGCGCGGGTACCGCGGGCTGCACCTGGGAACCGGTGTTGGCAAAGCTCATGTGGGTGCCTCTCCCCGACGTTGAGGCTCGGTGTCGTGTGGCGGCCAGCCTAGGAGTGTTCGCCGTGGGTCGGAAGAGCGTCGATCACGGGATGTCCCAGGTGGCGGTGCTTTCGACTCTACTCACGGCCAGGGGCGCGTGCCGAGGGCCGCAAGTCCCACACGAACGAGTGAACTAGGTCTCTTGACGCCGTGATCCGTGGGGCTGGTGGGGCGCAGGGGGCCACGGGGATCCCCGGTGCGGGCTCGGCGGGTCCGTCGCCTGAGGTCAGGGGCACCCGCGCCGTTTTTGTCGGTGCTCCCACCTAGCATGGTCGTCGGCTCACCTCCCGCGGCCAGGCCGCCCCCGCCCGGGGGCCGACCCGTCGCGCGGACACCAGTGGTGTTTAGTACGCTTTTTCGAACGTGTGTTCGGTACCGCACGAACCCGGCGTGTGCCGTACCGGACCGCCAAACCCGTAGCCGAAGGGAACCCAGTGGCCGACCGCCTTGTCGTTCGCGGCGCTCGCGAGCACAACCTGCGGGGCGTGGACCTCGACCTGCCGAGGGACGCCCTCATCGTGTTCACCGGGCTCTCCGGCTCGGGCAAGTCCAGCCTCGCGTTCGACACGATCTTCGCCGAGGGCCAGCGGCGCTACGTGGAGTCGCTGTCCGCGTACGCGCGCCAGTTCCTGGGGCAGATGGACAAGCCGGACGTCGACTTCATCGAGGGCCTGTCACCGGCGGTGTCGATCGACCAGAAGTCGACCAGCCGCAACCCCCGCTCCACCGTCGGCACGATCACCGAGGTGTACGACTACCTGCGCCTGCTCTACGCCCGCGCGGGCAAGGCGCACTGCCCGACGTGCGGCGAGCCGATCAGCAAGCAGACGCCGCAGCAGATCGTCGACCAGGTCCTCGCGATGGAGCAGGGCGTCAAGTTCCAGGTCCTCGCGCCGGTCATCCGCGGTCGCAAGGGCGAGTACCTCGACCTGTTCTCCGCGCTCCAGGCCCAGGGCTACTCGCGCGCGAAGGTCGACGGCACGGTGTACGCGCTGGCCGAGGTGCCGAAGCTCAAGAAGCAGGAGAAGCACGAGATCTCCGTGGTGATCGACCGGCTGTCGGTGAAGGCCAGCTCCAAGCAGCGCCTCACCGACTCGGTCGAGACCGCGTTGAGGCTGGCCGACGGGCTCGTCGTCCTGGAGTTCGTCGACCTGCCCGAGACCGACCCCGAGCGGGAGCGCGGCTTCTCCGAGCACCTGGCCTGCCCCAACGGCCACCCGCTCGCGATCGAGGACCTCGAACCGCGCTCGTTCTCGTTCAACTCGCCCTACGGCGCGTGCCCCGCGTGCACCGGTCTCGGCGTGCGCAAGGAGGTCGACCCCGAACTGGTGGTGCCGGACGACGAGCTGTCGCTCGGCGACGGCGCCATCGCACCGTGGGCGGGCGGGCAGACGGCCGACTACTTCATCAGGCTGCTGGAGTCGCTCGGCGAGGCCATCGGGTACCGGATGGACACGCCGTGGCGCTCGCTGCCCGCGAAGGTCCAGAAGGCCGTGCTGCACGGCGTGAACGAGCAGGTCCACGTCCGGTACAAGAACCGGTACGGCCGCGAGCGCTCGTACTACGCGAACTACGAGGGCGTCATCCCGTTCCTGGAGCGCCGCCAGGAGCAGACCGAGTCCGAGTACATGCGGGAGAAGTACGAGGGCTACATGCGGGAGGTGCCCTGCCCGACGTGCCAGGGCACGCGGCTCAAGCCCGAGATCCTGGCCGTCACGCTGCACCACGGCCGCAAGGGCGACAAGTCCATCGCCGAGGTCTGCGCGATGAGCGTGTCCGAGTGCTCGGAGTTCCTGGACGGGTTGAAGCTCGGCAAGCGCGAGTCGATGATCGCGGGCGCCGTGCTGAAGGAGATCCAGGCGCGGCTGCACTTCCTGCTGGACGTCGGGCTCACGTACCTGTCGCTCGACCGCGCGTCCGGCACCCTGTCGGGTGGCGAGGCGCAGCGGATCCGCCTGGCGACGCAGATCGGGTCCGGGCTGGTCGGCGTGCTGTACGTGCTGGACGAGCCGTCCATCGGGCTGCACCAGCGCGACAACCACCGGTTGATCGACACGCTGATCCGGCTGCGGGACCTCGGGAACACGCTGATCGTCGTGGAGCACGACGAGGACACGATCCGCACGTCCGACTGGGTGGTCGACATCGGGCCCGGCGCGGGCGAGCACGGCGGGCACGTGGTGCACAGCGGGCCGTACAAGGCGCTGCTGAAGAACAAGGAGTCGATGACCGGGGCGTACCTGTCCGGTCGGAAGCAGATCCCGATGCCGGAGGCCCGGCGGAAGGTCGACAAGAAGCGGCAGCTGACCGTGGTCGGCGCTCGGGAGCACAACCTGCGCGGGATCGACGTGTCGTTCCCGCTGGGGTGCCTGGTGTCGGTCACCGGGGTGTCGGGGTCGGGCAAGTCGACGCTGGTCAACGACATCCTGGCCACCGTGCTGGCGAACAAGCTGAACGGGGCTCGGCAGGTCCCCGGCCGCCACACCCGGATCAAGGGTCTGGAGGAGGTCGACAAGCTGGTGCAGGTCGACCAGTCGCCCATCGGGCGCACGCCTCGGTCGAACGCGGCCACCTACACCGGGGTGTTCGACCACATCCGGAAGCTGTTCGCCTCCACCACCGAGGCGAAGGTCCGGGGCTACCTGCCGGGGCGGTTCTCGTTCAACGTCAAGGGCGGGCGCTGCGAGGCGTGCGCGGGCGACGGCACGATCAAGATCGAGATGAATTTCCTGCCGGACGTGTACGTGCCCTGCGAGGTGTGCAAGGGGGCCCGGTACAACCGGGAGACCCTGGAGGTGCACTACAAGGGGAAGACGATCTCCGAAGTCCTGGACATGCCCATCGAGGAGGCGGCCTCGTTCTTCGAGCCGATCAACGCGATCCACCGGCACCTGAGGACGCTGGTCGACGTGGGGCTCGGGTACGTGCGCCTCGGTCAGCCCGCGCCGACGCTGTCGGGTGGTGAGGCCCAGCGCGTGAAGCTGGCCTCGGAGTTGCAGAAGCGGTCGACGGGGCGGACGGTGTACATCCTCGACGAGCCGACGACCGGATTGCACTTCGAGGACATCCGGAAGCTGCTCGGGGTGATCAACGGCTTGGTGGACAAGGGGAACAGCGTTGTGGTGATCGAGCACAACCTGGACGTCATCAAGACGTCGGACTGGGTCGTGGACATGGGGCCCGAGGGTGGGTCCGGTGGCGGGATGGTCATCGCGGAGGGGACTCCTGAGCAGGTCGCCGGCGTGGAGGCCAGTTACACGGGGCAGTTCTTGAGGAATGTGTTGGAGGGGGTTGGGGTTTAGGGGCGACCGTCGGGCGGCCATGCGGGTGGCCCGGCCACGCCATGGCTTCGGTCGACGGTGTCGCGTTGTCTGTGGCGCGCGGGAACGGACGAGACCGGCCGCTGGCGGAATCCTTCTTCCTGGTGGCCTGGTGGCCTGGTGGCCTGGTGGCCTGGTGGTCGGTCCTCTCCGGGGTCACCGCCGTGATCCGGCGGTGAGGCGGACGGTCCGGTGTGCCGTGGAGTCGCCTTGCCCGGACGCCGTGCGCGGCCGACAGCGACCGCCAAGTAGGGCACGGGGGTCTTGTCGAAGCGGGTGGCGATGGCGCGGAACTGCCTGAGCCGGTTGAAGCAGCGGTCGACCACGGTGCGTCGTGTGCAGGCGGTGCGGGCCTGGTCACCGGGCGGCCGGGGCCCGGTCGTCGGAACGCGATGCAGGCCATGCACGATGCCGGACCGCACCGACACCTCGCGGTCGAGGTCGTCGATCGCCTCGGAGACCACCCGCGCCTTCCCGACCAGCGTGGTGAGGGTGCCGTTGCGGCAGGCCCCGCCAGGTGTCACCTGTCGTGGCCTTGAACAGCATCCCGTCGGTCACCCGAGGGCTGTCCATCCGCGGACGGCCTTGCGCGCCCGAGACGGGCAGCGGCTCGATCGTCTACCACTGCTCGTCGGTCGGTTCGTGCCTGCGGATGACGAACCCAAGGTCAAAGCGGATCGGCCACACCCACTTCGCGGGTAGGCACTAGTTTTCTCCAGTCCCAGCGGTGGTGGCCGGTGTGACTCGGGGACCCCTCGATCTGCCCCCTTGATCGGGCTCACGGGCAGGTGGTGTCACCTGCCCGATCTACCAGGGCAAGGGGCAAATCCCCCGAGTAAATCGGCCACTGCTCCAGGGAAGGCGGTGGCCCGCTTTGGGTTGTGGGTTGGTTGCGGGTGCTGGGGATGTGCTCTGAGTAGAGTTCGGCCGCCGAACGGGTGAAGTGGTTCTGCCTGATGGGCAAGTTGGCTGGTGGGTTGGTGATACTTGCCCGGTGTTTTCTCACCACTACCGTTTTCGCAGCGTTTGGTTGGTCGACTGTCCGCCCGCTGATGCTTTTGACGTTCTCGCGGATCTCGCCAGTTACCCGCTCTGGTGGCCTGAGGTGCGTCGGGCTGTTCAGGTGGGGGAGGAGCGGGCCGAGTTGTGTTGTCGGTCCGTTCTTCCCTACGAGTTGGTGTTCGAGGCCAGTCACCACACCAGGGATGCGGAGCGGCTCGTGCTGGTCGCTGATCTTTCCGGTGATCTGAACGGCACGGTCGGGTGGCGGGTCCAGTCGTGGGGTGGTGGGGCTCGGTTGGTGTACGAGCAGGAGGTGGTGGTGGGGAAGCCGTTGCTCCGGGCGCTCGGGCCGTTGGTGCGGCCCGCGCTGGTGGCCAACCACCAGATGATGATGCGGCACGGGCGGCGGGGGCTGGTGACGTACCTGGCCGGGTTCGCCAAGGGGGCCGTGTCGCGGCGGTGACCGTCGGTGCTGGTCGTGGGGCTGGAAAAAATCTTCGACGAGTTTTGAACCATTCTCCGGGGCTGTCCGTGTTGTGGGCAGTCGGTCGCCGTGAACAAGGGGTGCGAGCGACCATCCAAGGAGGTTGGCACCATGTCTGGTATTCGTGCGTCCATTTTCGGGGCAGCGGCTGTTCTCGGGCTCACGCTGCTGAGCGCCTGCGGCCAGGCCGCGACCACCGCGGGCTCGCCCAACGCCGCCTCCGACGCGCAGAAGTTGGTGCAGGGCAAGGTCGTCGCGCTGACGTCGGCGACGGTGGGGGACCTCGGTCAGGTGTTGACCGGGAGCAACGGCAAGACGTTGTACCGGTTCGACGAGGACCGGACGGATCCACCGACGTCCACGTGCGTCGACGACTGCGAGGCGCAGTGGCCGCCCGCGCTCGCCCCCGAGGGGGATCTTGAGGTGCAGGGCGTGGACAAGGCGCTGGTGTCGACGTTGACGCGCAAGGACGGCACCAAGCAGTTGACGGTCGCGGGGTGGGCGCTCTACGAGTTCGCGAAGGACACCGGGCCCGGTGACACCAAGGGGCAGGGTGTCGGCGGTGTGTGGTTCGCGGCGACGCCGGAGGGCGAGAAGGCCAGCCAGAACACGGCTGAGGGGGCCGAGCCGGTGCTCGCGACGGCGGTCGTTCCCGGTCTGGGCACGGTGCTGACCAGCGGTGCCGGTCTGACGGTGTACCGCTTCGACAAGGACACCACCAGCCCCTCGGTCTCCAACTGCGAGGGCGACTGCGCGGCGAAGTTCCCGCCGGTGCTGACGACGTCGGACGACATCGCGGTGAAGGGCGTCGACAAGGCCTCCCTCGGCACGGTGCTGCGCAAGGACGGGAAGAAGCAGGTCACGGCGAAGGGCTGGCCGCTCTACACGTCGGTCGAGGACAAGGCCCCCGGCGACGCCAAGAGCCAGGGCTTCAAGGGCACGTGGTTCGCGGCGGCCCCCGACGGGCAGAAGGCCACCGAGAACAAGGAGATCGCGCTGACGACGGCGTCGGTCGGCAACCTGGGCACCGTGCTGACCGACAAGGGCGGCATGACCCTGTACACGTTCGACAAGGACGCCGCCGACGTCTCCAACTGCTCCGGCGACTGCGCGGTCAAGTGGCCCCCGGCCCTGGTGACGTCCGACGGCTTCGAGGTCCAGGGCGTCGACAAGGTCCTGGTCAGCACGATCACCCGTGACGACGGCGGCAAGCAGCTCACCATCGCGGGCAAGCCGCTGTACACCTTCGCGGAGGACGAGGTCTGCGGCGAGGCCAAGGGCCAGGGCGTCGGCGGCACGTGGTTCGCCTCCACCCCGGAGGGCAAGAAGGCAGGCGTCTAGTCCCACGACGAGGGGCCCGCCGGGTGGTCGCACCCGACGGGCCCCTCGCGCTGTGGGCTAGTTCTCCCGGAAGTCGCTCGTGCCACCCGAGTGGGTGCACTTCCACCGCGAGAAGTTGTAGTTGACGCCCTCGTGGGTGGCCATGATGTTGTAGTGGTCGCCGATCCTCGGCAGGTCACCGGGGCTGAACTGCCCGGCCGAGAAGGTCCCGAACGAGGAGAAGGTGCCGGTGCCGCCGCTCAGCGAACCGGGACCTCCCAGGATCGGGTAGATCCTCACGTCGGTGTAGTGGCCCTCCGGGAACTCCAGCGCCCCGCTGTCCCCGTCCCGCGACGTGGTTCCGGTGGTCTCGCTCATCGCTTCACCGCCGAACCGCTTTCCCGCCGGGAGCCCATGACCTGCTTGTGCTCCAACGCGTTCAGGCCGCTGGTCGGGTTCACCGTCCAGGTGTTGTCCTCGTTGAGCGTCGCGGTCACCGAGTAGATGCCCGCCGGGAACCGGATGGGCGTCGGGTTGGTGACCGACCCGATGTCGAGCACCTCGCCCTGGGTGTAGGTGCCCGCGGCGAGGTAGTAGACCGGGTGCGGGGTGAAGGTCAGGTTCAGGTTCGGCTGGGACTGGACGACGAACGTGCCCGACCCGGACATGCCGATGCCGACGCTGGCCTGCTTCAGCGGGATGCTCGCGTCCTCCTTGACGTAGAGCGACCCCGCCTGCGCTCCGGCGGTGGGCGTCTTCGTGAAGTTGTAGGCGCCGCCCTCGTGGGAGAGCCCGATCTGGTTGCCCGCCTGGGTTTCGGACGAGACGCCGACGACCTTCGGGTCGGCGGGCCACGACTGCGAGGCGTCGAAGAAGACGCCGGGGATGAGCCTGCCCGTCTCCGACCAGACGAACGAGTAGTCGATCGTCCAGCGGAACACGACCGTCGTCGTCGGGTGCGCGGGCTTCGCGAACCAGGCGAGCGACATGACGTTCGGGACGCCGATGTCCGGGTCCTTCTGGTAGGTGCACATGTCGACGAGGTTCGATGAGTTGTTGATGACGCGAAGGGTGTACTGGGTTCCTGCCATCTGCATTCCACTCCCTGTGTGGAAGAATTCTTTCGCCGGGGCACGGCGGCGTGGAAAAGGGTGTGAAACAATTCCACGAACGCCGGTTTCGCACTGCCGAAAGCACGTCGACCTGTCCCGGGATCATGAGACGCGACTTCGGGTGCGGTCGAAAGTCTGCCGCAGGGAACGGTTGATTCGGTAGTGGTGGCACCCAATCGAGGGTGTGGGCGGTCGGTGACCTCCAGCCCGGCGGCACATCCATCATTGACGAGAAAGTGTGGTCGCGTTCCCCGTTTCGGGTGAATTCGCGGCCAGGTTGTAGACGCTGCGGAGTGGATTTCCGGGCTGTGGTGCACGGTCGTGGATGTCGTTGGCCAAGACCGCACTAGTGCGGCACGGTCTTAAAGTTGATTCATTTTTTGGCGAGATGATCGATGTCGCTATTCGACAGCGCCGAGCTGGGCTGAACGGGTGACCGAATACGCCGAAAGGCCCGCCCGGCGAACTCGCCGGGCGGGCCTTCGTCAGCGGGAGGGCGGTTAGACGACCAGGCTGAGCCCCGCGGCCATGATGAAGCCGACCACGGACAGCACGGTCTCCAGCACGGTCCACGTCTGGAGCGTCTCCTTGACCGACAGGCCGAAGTACCGCGAGACGATCCAGAAGCCGCCGTCGTTCACGTGCGAGGCGATGATCGAGCCCGCCGCGATCGACATGACCAGCAGCGCCAGCTGGGGCTGCGAGTAGTCCAGGTCCGCCACGACCGGCGCGACGATGCCGGTGGTCGTGACGATCGCGACGGTGGCCGACCCCTGCGCGATGCGCATGCCGCAGCTGATGACGTAGGCCAGCGCGATCACCGGCAGGCCCATGTCCGACAGCGACGTGGCGAGCACCTTGCCGACGCCGGTCGCGGAGAGCACGGCGCCGAAGAAGCCGCCCGCGCCGACGACGAGCAGGATCATGCCGACCGGGCGCAGCGACTTGCCGGTCAGCTCGGTGAGCTGGTCGCGGGTCATGCCGCGGCGGTAGCCGAGCAGCCACGTGGCCAGCAGCACCGCGATGGTCAGCGCGACCGCGGGCGTGCCGAAGAACGTGAACACCCCGTACAGGCGGGAGCCCTTGGCCAGCAGGATGCTGCCGAACGTGCCCGCGAGGATCAGCACCAGCGGGATCGCGATGATCCCCAGCACCAGGCCGAGCGACGGCGGGTTCTCCACCTCGTCGTCGCCCCGCGCCTCCTCGGCGGCGGCCAGCATCTCCTCGGGCACGGGAACGTTGATCCGCTTGCCGATCCACGTGGAGTACAGGATGCCGCCGACGAACCACGCCGGGATCGCGCAGGCCAGGCCCATGATGATGATCCAGCCGAGGCCGACCTTCAGCAGACCGGCCGCGGCCACCGGGCCGGGGTGGGGAGGCATGAACGCGTGCATGACCGACAGGCCCGCGAGCAGCGGCATGGCGTACAGCACGATCGACTTGCCGCCCTGCTTGGCCGCCACGTAGACCAGCGGCGCCAGCACGAAGATGCCGATGTCGAAGAACACCGGCACACCGAAGATCAGACCGGCCAGACCCATCGCGAGCGGCGCGCGCTTCTCGCCGAACGCCCGCAGCAGCGACCCGGTCAGCACCTGGGCGCCACCGGACGCCTCCAGGATCGCGCCGAGCAGCGTGCCGAGGCCGATGATCGACGCGATGTGCCCGAGGATGCCGCCGAAGCCGCCCTCCAGCAGTGATCCCGACGCCTTCTGGGCCGATCCGACCAGGGTCTCCACCGGCAGGCCCGCGGCGAGCGCCACGAGCAGACCGGCGATCAGCAGGGCGATGAACGGCTCGACCTTGTACCGGATGATCATGATCAGCAGCAGGGCGATGCTGATCGCGGACAGCGTCAGCAGGCCGCCCGTTTCGTGTTGCAGCCAGTTGATCACATCGTGCTCCCGTTGTTGCGCAGGGAATGGCCGGGCAGCGCCCCGGTGTGCGTACCGCCGTCGATCACCGGCACCCCGTTGACGAGCACGTACGGGATGCCGGCAGCCGCCTGCCGGGGTTTGTCGAAGGTCGCGGTGTCCGCGACCTCCTCCGGGTCGAACAGGACCAGGTCCGCCGCGTAGCCCTCGCGCACGAGGCCGCGGTCGGTCAGGCGCAGCCGCTTCGCGGCCCGCCCGGTGAGGTGGGAGACGCAGTCCTCCAGGCCGAGCACGCCCAGCTCCCGCACGTAGCGCGCGAGGTAGCGCGGGAAGGTGCCCCACGCGCGCGGGTGCGGCCGGTCGCCGACCAGCAGGCCGTCGCTGCCGCCGGTGTGGGCCGGGTGGCGCATGATCGCCTGCACGTTGCCCTCGTGGCCGACGTGCATCAGGCACGACGTGCCGAGCCGCTCGGCCACCAGGGTGTCGAAGTACACCTCCGACGCCGCCCGGCCCGCGCTCGTCGCCGACGCGGCGACGCTGCGGCCGACCAGGTGCGCGTTCTCCGCGCGCCGCACGCCGTTGATCTCGATGGAGTTCCAGTCGACGGGCACGCCGTGGCAGCCGTCCGACCCGGTCTCCTCGATCTCCACCCTGATCCGCTCGCGCGCGTCCGCGTCGGACAGCCGGGCCAGCGTCGCCTCGGGGCCGCCCTCGGTGGCCCAGCTCGGCAGCAGCGCCGACAGGTAGGTCGCGCCGGGCAGGTACGGGTAGGTGTCGAGCGAGATGTCCGCACCGGCCGCGATGGCGTCGTCGAGCAGCGTCAGCAGCTCACCCGCGCGGCCCTCGTTCACCGGGAAGTTCATCGTGGCGTGCGCGAGGTGCAGCGGGCAGCCGGAGTCGAGCGACACCTGGACCATCTCCGCGTACGCCTCCAGCGCGCCCGCGCCGTAGCTGCGGTGGTGCGGGCTGTAGTAGCCGCCCAGCGACCCGGTGACCTGGCAGAGCTGGACCAGTTCCGACGTGCTCGCGTACATGCCGGGCGTGTAGGTGAGGCCGGACGAGAGCCCCACCGCGCCCTCCCGCAGCGACCGCGCGACGACGGTCCGCATCCGGTCGACCTCGGCGTCGGTCGCGGGCCGGTCCTCCCAGCCGACGCAGAGCATCCGCACGGTGCCCTGCGGCACCAGGTAGGCGGCGTTCACCGCGATGCCCCGGTCGAGCCGGTCCAGGTACTCGCCGACCGACCGCCAGTTCCAGTCGAAGCCCGGCGGGTCGTCGTTCCAGCCCGCGAGCTGACCGCGCAGGGTCTCCAGCACGGCGTCGTCCACGGGCGCGTACGACAGCCCGTCCTGGCCGAGCACCTCGCTGGTCACGCCCTGCGACACCTTGGCCAGGTGGTCGGGGTTCGCCAGCACCTGGAGGTCCGAGTGCGAGTGCATGTCGATGAAACCGGGAGCCAGCACGAGCCCGTCGGCGTCGACGGTCCGCCCGCCGGACAGCCGGTCGCCGATCTCCGCGATCCGGCCGTCGCGCACGCCGACGTCCGCCCGGTGCTCGGGTGCGCCGGTGCCGTCCACGACCCGCGCGCCCTTGAAGACGATGTCCACGCCTGCTCCCTAGAAGTAGGTCCGGACGAGGTCGACGACGGTCGTGCCGTCGACCACGGGGATGAGCCGCCACTTGTCGAACACGGTGCACGGGTGGGACAGGCCGAGCCCGATCCAGTCCCCGACCTCCACGGTGTCGTCGCCGATCGCCAGGAACGCGTGCTGGTCGTTCAGGGCCGTCACGGTCGCGCCCCTCAGCGGCCGTTCCACCCCCGCCGACCGCACGACCTGGGGCTCCGGCAGGCCCTCGTCGAACGACGCGTCGCGCTTGCCGATCGTCAGCAGCGCCAGGTCGGCCTGCGGCTTCGACGTGACCTGCGCCCACGCCCGCAGCGCGGACCGGAACGGCTGCTCGCCCTCGGTCCTGCCCAGCGGCGAGATGCCGCGGTAGAAACCGTCGTCGTGCGTCACGTAGGCGCCGCTGCGCACCACCGGCAGCACCGGCAGGTCCTCCGGCCACGGCCGGGTCAGCGCCGCGGCGACCTGGTCGAAGTACGCGCTGCCGCCGATCGTGACGATCACCTGGTCGACGCCGTCGAACCGGCCCTCGCCGTGCAGCCGCAGCACCAGGTCGCGCACCGCGTCAAGATAGGCGTCCACTGTGGACTTCGCCTGCTCGGACGCGTCGTGCGCGAGCGCGCCCTCGTACCCGCCGACGCCGACGAGCCGCAGCGCCGGGCTCTCCGCAACCGCTTGCGCCACCGCGACGGCGGTGTCCGCGTCGCGCGCCCCGGTCCGGCCGCCGGTCGCGCCGAGCTCCACGAGCACGTCGACCGGTCGGGAGGCGGACCCCAGCGCCTCGGTCATCGCCCGCACCCCTGCCACCGAGTCCACCCAGCAGGTGAACTCGAACGCCGGGTCGGCCGCCAGCTCGTCGGCCAGCCACCGCAGCGCGGCGGGGTCGACGAGCTGGTTGGCCAGCAGCACCCGGCTCACGCCGAACGCCCGGTACACCCTGAGCTGGCTGGCGTTGGCCGCCGTGATCGCCCACGAGCCGTGGTCGAGCTGGCGGGCGAACAGCTGCGGCGCCATCGTGGTCTTGCCGTGCGGCGCCAGCGCGACGCCGTGCCTGGCGCACCACCCCGCCATCGTCGTGAGGTTGTGCTCCAGCGCTTCGGCGTCGAGCACCACCAGCGGGCCGACGAAGCCGTCGGCGAACAGGTCGAGGCGCCGGTCGGCGACCTCGCCCACGGTGGCGCCGAACGTCGAGCTCGGCAAGCCCTTGAACTGCCAGTCGACGCGTTCCGCGCGCAGCGCGGCTACCGCGGTCCGATCGATGTCGGCGGAGTGCACGTGTCTCGCTCCTCACGTTGCATATTTTGCAACGGCTATTGCGCGATGTGATGCTGAAGTGTGTAACATTCGCCTGACCCGCCGTCAACGAGCAAGTCCGGAGGAAAGAAGCGGATGAGGTTCGAACAAGCGGGCGGTGTGGTCTGCCTGGGCGAGACGATGGTCGTGATGGTGCCTGCCGAACCCGGTCCCGCGCACGGCGTACGACACTGGAGCAGGGCGATCGGCGGCGCCGAGTCCAATGTGGCCTGTCATCTCGCCCGACTGGGCGTCACCAGTTCGTGGGTGAGCGCGGTCGGCGCGGACGCGTTCGGTCGCGCCGTGCTGGACGAGGTCGGCGGCGCGGGCGTGGACGTGAGCGCCGTGCACGTCGACCCGGACCGGCCGACGGGCCTGTACGTGAAGGAGGCCGACGCCTCGGGGAGCCCGGTCCGCTACTACCGGCGGGGGTCCGCCGCCTCGGCGCTGGGACCGGGGGCGCTGGACGGCGTCGACCTCGCGGACGTGCGGCTGGTGCACGTAAGCGGCATCACCGCGGCCCTGTCCGACAGCTGCCTCGCACTGCTGCGGGAGGTCCTGACCGGACCGCGGGACGGTCACCTGGTGTCGTTCGACCTCAACTGGCGGCCCGCGCTGTGGCGCGACCGCGACCCGGCCGTGCTGCGCGAGCTGGCCAACGCCGCCGACGTGGTCCTGGCCGGTGCCGACGAGGCCGAGGCGGTGTGGGGGACCGGCGACCCGCACGAGCTGCGCGCCCTGCTCCCCGACCCGGCGAGCATCGTCGTGAAGCAGGGGGAGAGGGGCGCCACGCTCGTCGAGGGCGACGTCCACACCTACCAGCCCGCGCTGCGCGTGGACGTGGTCGAGCCGGTCGGCGCGGGTGACGCGTTCGCGGCGGGTTATCTTGCCGCCCACCTGGCCGGGAACCCTCCGGCCAGGCGACTGCGTGCGGGTCACCTCCAGGCGGCCGCCGTGCTGTTGACCACCGAGGACGTCGGGCGGCCGCTGCCCGCCGCGGTCACCGGACCGCTGCTCGACGCCGACGGGCCCACCTGGGCTGCGGCGCACCTACGGGAGAGCCCATGAGCCAGAGCCTGGACCGCGCGTTGACGCTCGTCGGCGAGCTCGCGACCGGCCCCAAGACGCTGGAGGAGCTGTCCGGCGTGGTCGACGTGCACAAGTCGACCGCGTTGAGGCTGCTGAGAACCCTGGAGTCGCACCGGTTCGTGCAGCGCGAGGGCGTGCACCACTACCGGCTCGGCACCGCGCTGTTCGACCTCGCCAACCGCGCGCTGGAGGAGCGGGACGTCCGCCGCAGCGCCGAAGCCGCGCTGCGCGAGCTGAACGCGCTCACCGGCTACACCGTCCACCTCGCGAGCTACGAGGGCGGCGAGGTGATCTACATCGACAAGTACGACAGCACGCACCCGATGCGCATGTACTCCCGCGTCGGCCGCCGCGCGCCGCTGCACTGCACGGCCGTGGCGAAGGTGCTGCTGGCGGACCTGCCGGAGGCCAAGCGGCGCGAGATCGCCGAGTCCATGGAGTACCCGAGGCTCACCGCGAACACGATCACCGACCCCACCGCGTACCTGGCCGAGCTGGAACGCGTGCGCGACCGCGGGTACGCGATGGACAACTCCGAGCACGAGGACTTCATCCACTGCATCGGCGCGCCGATCCGCGGCTCCCGCGGTGAGGTGGTGGCGGCCGTCTCGATGTCCGTCCCCAAGGTGCTGCTCGACCTCGAGGGCCTGCTGGCCCTCGTGCCCAACCTGCTCGCCACGGCGCGAGCGGCGTCCATCGAGTGCGGCTACACGCCGCGCGACTAGAGAGGTTCCCACCTTGCCGAAGATCGAGATCCACACCGACTCCGCGCCCAAGCCCATCGCGAAGTTCTCGCAGGCCGTCCGCAAGGGCAACATCCTCCAGGTCGCCGGTCAGGTCGCGTTCGACGCCGAGACCGGTGCGATCGTCGGCGACACGGTGAAGGAGCAGACCGCGCAGACCCTGCGCAACGTGGCCACCGTGCTGGAGGCCGCGGGCGCGAGCTTCGACGACGTCGTGATGCTGCGCGTGTACCTCACCGACACCGCCCACTTCGGCGAGATGAACGACGCCTACGGCGAGTTCATGACCGAGCCGTACTCCGCCCGCACGACCGTGTACGTGGGCCTCCCGGCAGGCCTGCTGGTGGAGATCGACGCGCTGGCCGTGCTCGGCGACTGACCCGACGACCGGGGCCGCCCTCCGGTGGCGGTCCCGGTCCGCGTCACGCGTGCCCGTCGCGCCGCACCTCGGGCGGGGCGTCCAGCGCCCGGCGCAGCTCGTCGGCGAACGCGCGCGTCGTCGCGGTCTCCGACCGCGAGCAGATGTCCAGCGCCCGCGACCGGCACGACCTGGCCAGGTCGTGCTCGCCGAGGTCGTCGTGCGCGGTCGCGAGCAGGCCCAGCATCTCCACCAGCGCCGTCGTGCGCATCGGGTTGACCGCGGCCACGGCCTCCCGCAGCCGCACGACCGCGTCCGCCGCGTCGCCCTGCCCGTGCAGCACCGCGCCGAGCCGGAACAGCGCGTCCGACTCGGTGTTGCGCGCCTGCGACGACCGCGCCAGCACCAGCGCCTCCTCGGACGCCGCGCGCGCCCCGTCCCAGTCCCGCAGCGCGATCAGGTTCGCGGCCAGCCGCAGCAGGTTCACCGCCAGCGTCTCGCGGTCGTGCCCGTCCGGCTTCTCCTCGACGCGGGCGCGGTGGAAGGCCACGCACTTGCGGTGCACCTCGGCCGACTCGGCGTACCGGCCGAACAGGTGCAGCAGGATCCCCAGGTTCGACAGGGCGAACTGCACCGACAGCTCGTCGCCCGCCGCCTCGAACCCCTCCACGGCCCGCACGGCGAACGCCCTCGCCTCGTCCAACCGTCCCAGGCGCCGTTCGATGGCCGACCGGTAGTACAGCGCCCACGCCTGCTCCAGCGGGTCACCGCAGTCGACCGCCGCCGCCCACGCCTGCTCGTGCACCACCAGCGCCGCGTTCTGCTGGTCCAGGAGCACGCACAGCGTCCAGCACAGGAAGTTGAGCTGCACGGCCTCGTCGCGCCTGCTGCCGAGCGCGCGGGCCGCGTCCACGCCGTAGCGGAACACCTCGTGCCACAGCACGCCGTCACCGCGCTGGTCGGAGTACCAGTGCATCGCCGTCGCCACGTCCAGCACCGTCCGGTGCCGCCGCGCGGCGTGCGCCAACCGCAGCGCGCCGATCCAGTGGCCCGTCTCCCGGTGCAGCCACGCCGCCGCCTTCTCCCGGTCCCCGGCCGCCCCGTTCGGCCCGAACACCCGCGCCGACGCCCGCGCCTCGCGCAGCAGCCAGTCGATCGTCCGCCACCGCGCCTCGTCGACGGCCTCGTCCGTCTCGTCCGCGCCCAGCCGTTCCCGCGCGAACACCCGCAGCAGGTCGTGGCACACGTACCGGCCCGCGGTCGCCGACACCTCCACGAGGCTCGCGTCGACCAGCTCCTCCAGCGTCTCCTCGGCCGCGTCCTCCTCGACCCCCGCCGCCACCGCGACCAGCGCGGGCGTCACGTCCCCGCCGGGCACCAGCGACATCCGCCGGAACACCAGCGCCGCCCGCGCGTTCAGGTGCTGGTACGACATCAGGAAAGCGGCCCGAACCCGCAGGTCGCCGGACGTGAGCGCGCTGAGCCTGCGCCCCTCGTCGCCCAGCTGCTCGGCCAGGTGCCCGACCGTCCAGCGCGGTCTGCTCGCCAGCCGGTTGCCCGCGATCCGCAGCGCCAGCGGCAGGTGCCCGCACAGGTCGGCGACCCGTTCGGCCGCCGCCCGTTCGGCGGACACCCGCTCCAGACCGGTGATCGCGCCCAGCAGCCGCACGGACTCCGCGCTCGACAGCACGTCCAGCGCGAGCCTGGTACCCACCTCCAGCCCCCCCAGGGTCTGCCGCGACGTGACCAGCACCAGCGACGACGACCCGGTCGCCAGCAGGGGCCGCACCTGCGCCTCGTCGGCCGCGTTGTCCAGCACCAGCGCCGTCGACCGCCCGCGCAGCTCCGCCCGGTACAGCGAGGCGCGCTCCTCGTCGACCGCCGGGATCCGGTCCTCCGCGACCCCCAGCGTCCGCAGCACCTTGTGCATGACCTCGCCCGGCGGCACCGGCCGCGCGTCCATGCCGCGCAGGTTCACGAACAGGCAGCCGTCCGGGAAGCGGTCCGCCAACCGGTACGCGGCGTGCACCACCAGCGTCGTCTTGCCCGCGCCCGGCGGCCCGTGCACCACGACGACCTCCGTGGCCCGCCCCCCGGCCGCCACCCGCTCCAGCCGCCGCAGCTCCTCGACCCGCCCCGTCAGGTCCGGCACGTCCGGCGGCAGCGCCCACGGCGCCGCCGGGGCCTGGTGGCGCATCCGCCCGGCCTTCGCGGTGTCGACCAGTTCCCGCAGCTCCTCGCCGTCGAGCCGGAGCACCCGCGCCAGCGCCTCCACCGTCCGCCGCTGCGGCCCCTTCGCCCGACCGCGCTCCATGTCGCTGATCGCGCGCACGCTCACACCGGACCCGGCGGCCAACTCCTCCTGCGTCAGAGCGGAACGGACGCGGTGGGTGCGGAGCAGGTCGCCGAACGTCGTGGACACCGACCGCACATTAGCGGGCGGCCACCCGGCGCTACCCGTCGAACCGCTGTGCTGATAGACGTTGCGCATGAAGTGGTGCGCATGAAGTGGTACGCGGACGGCGCCGCGCGGTTCACCCGTCAGGTCATCGCCGACGTGCTGGCGCTCGGCTGGGTCGCGTTCTGGGTCTGGTTCGCGCTGGGCGCACGGGACGGCGTCCTCGCCGCCCGAGCCCCCGGCGACGGCCTGGTCAGCGCGGGCAACCGCGTCCACGACGCCTTCTCCGACGCGGCGGGCAGCGCGGGCCGCGTGCCGGTGGTCGGTGACGACCTGGCAGGCGCCCTGGGCAAGGGCACCGACGCGGGCACGACCCTGTCCGACGTCGGCCGCTCGCAGATCGAGGCGGTGGAGACGGTCGCCCTGTGGCTGACGGTGGCGCTGATCGTCCTGCCCGTCGTGTTCCTGCTGATCACCTGGCTGCCGCTGCGGGTGCGGTTCGCGCGCAGGGCGTTCGCCGCCAGGCGGCTCCGCGACACGGGCCGCACCGACCTGCTGGCACTGCACGCGCTCAACACCATGTCGCTCGCGCAGCTGGCGAGGTTCGACGGCGATCCGGTGGACGGCTGGCGGCGCGGGGACCCCGAGGTGATCGCGACGCTGGCATCGCGCAGGTTGGCGCGGCTGGGCATTCGCGGGTAGGCCGCCTGCCGGCCTTTGGCCTACGGTATCTGGTCTACGGAATTCTGTATGCAAAATCCAGTCGGCTAGTAGTGGGCGCGCCTAGGTTCGTTGTGGGCGGATCAAACGGGGGATGGGCTGGAGCGTCAGCCTGTTCACCGCTGTCTGGAGCCAGCAGGCAAGGCTGAGAATGCGGGCTGCCTACCGTCGCCGGAGTCGATGCACCGATAGGCCTGTCCCGGACTCCGCGGGTCCAATCGCCGAGGTCGACTGCTCGGCAGGCTGATCGGTGGCTGTGCGCCTGCTTGTTGCTGTGCCGGTGAGTCGATCCAAGTCCACGCGAGCCCGTTCGCCAGGGGTGAGCGGGTCGTCGCGTTGGCCTGGGGCCTGTGGGCATGCTGGTCGTGCGGCTGTAGGCCGATCTTGACCCCCGCGAGCCCGCCCGCCCAGTCCACCCGCCCAGCTCAAGCGCTCAGCTCAAGCGCTCGTCAAGCCGGCCCGGAACCCTCGCCCCTGTCTACCGCCGCCAGGCCCTCACCGGACCCACCTCGTGATCCAGGTGCTCGCGTCACCGAACCCACCCGCAGACCGCCTGCATGCAGACGACTGCCTGCTGTCGTCGGGGTCGAGCGGTCAGTACACCGGACCCGTGTACTTCTCACCCGGTCCGGCGCCCGGCGCGTCCTGCACCACCGACGCCTCCCGGAACGCCCGCTGCACCGACTGGAGCCCGTCCCGCAACGGCCCCGCGTGCGGTCCCAGGTACTCGACCGACGCGGTGATCAACCCGGCCAGCGCGGTGATCAGCCTGCGCGCCTCGTCGAGGTCGCGGCGGGGGCTCGTGTCGGGATCCTCGTCGGCCAGGCCGAGGCGTTCGGCGGCGGCGGACAGCAGCATGACGGCCGCCCTGCTGATCACCTCGATGCTGGGCACCTCGGACAGGTCGCGGACGTCGACTTCGGGCTGCTCGGTCACCCCGCCATTGTCGCAAGACGCCCGAGTGGGTCGCCGATTCGGGGGTTGACAACCGCATCTGCTACTCTTTACGGCGCGACCAGCCCTCGTTCGTGCGAGGGCGGCAAGTGGAGCCCCGCTCCCACCCGTGCAGCCGTCAAGGCGGCCGGGTTCCGGTCCCAGCAGAAGGCCACCGTGCCGTTCTGCCTGACGCGTTCGCGCGTCGGCTCGGGTGATCGGTCGGAGGCGGGCCCCGCACCAGCAATGGTGTCGGGGCTCTTGTTTTTGGCGCACAACGAGTCTCAAAGGACGTGAATGACAAGTCCCTCGAACCGAGGTGCTCCCGCCAGCACCGAGCCGCGCATCAACGACCGCATTCGGGTGCCGGAGGTCCGTCTAGTTGGACCGAACGGCGAGCAGGTCGGGATCGTTCGCATCGAGGACGCGCTCCGACTCGCCCAGGAAGCGGATCTTGACCTCGTGGAGGTCGCCGCGCAGGCTCGGCCGCCGGTTTGCAAGCTCATGGACTACGGCAAGTTCAAGTACGAGAGCGCGCAGAAGGCCCGCGAGTCACGCCGCAACCAGCAGCTGACGGTCATCAAGGAGCAGAAGCTCCGGCCGAAGATCGACCCGCACGACTACCAGACGAAGAAGGGCCACGTGGCCCGGTTCCTGTCCGGTGGTAACAAGGTCAAGGTGACCATCATGTTCCGCGGTCGCGAGCAGTCGCGTCCGGAACTGGGTTACCGGCTGCTGCAGAAACTGGCGGAGGACGTCGCCGAGCTGGGCTTCGTCGAGTCCAACCCGAAGCAGGACGGCCGCAACATGATCATGGTGTTGGCGCCGCACAAGACCACGAAGACCCGTCCCCTGAAGCCGGACTACGGCGACGGTGTGGACGTCGCGTCCGAGCAGGACGCGGGTACAGCGCAGGAGTGATCTTGCGGCTTCGGCCGCAAGGCGCATGGCCGCCCCATCCCGGTGGCAGCACGAGACGAGGACGGAAATGCCGAAGAACAAGACGCACAAAGGGACCTCCAAGCGGATCAGGGTCACCGGTAGCGGCAAGCTGCTTCGCGAGAAGGCGGGCAAGCGCCACCTGCTCGAGAAGAAGTCGAGCAAGCTGACCCGGCGGCTCAGCGGCACGGTCGAGGTCGCGAAGAACGACGTGCCTCGCCTGAAGAAGCTGCTCGGCATCTGAGCCTGCCCCACCCCCTTGGACACCGGGGCCCCGGCGCCACCCGCCGGGCCCCACGAGATCGACAGGATGAACAGTGGCACGCGTCAAAAGGGCCGTGAACGCCCACAAGAAGCGCCGTACCACCCTTGAGCTCGCCAGCGGCTACCGCGGCCAGCGCTCGAGGCTGTACCGCAAGGCCAAGGAGCAGGTGCTCCACTCGCTCGGCTACGCGTACCGCGACCGCCGTGCGCGCAAGGGCGACTTCCGCAAGCTCTGGATCCAGCGCATCAACGCCGCGGTCCGCGCGAACGGCATGACCTACAACCGCTTCATCCAGGGTCTGCGTCTGGCCGAGATCGAGGTCGACCGCAAGATCCTGGCCGAGCTGGCCGTCAGCGATCCGGCCGCCTTCACCGCGATCGTCGAGCTGGCCAAGGCCGCCATGCCCGACGACGTGAACGCGCCGCTGGCCGAGGACAAGGCCTGAGCGACCACACTCGCGCACAACGACCCGAGGCAGCTCCGTTCACCGAACGGACACCTCGGGTCGTTGCTGCTCGGAGGCTGACCCGCCGTCCGGGCAGGGACCGCGCAGAACAATTCCTCGCCGAGGGCGCCCAAGCCGTCCGCGAGGCGCTCGCCTGGTCCGCCTCGGGGCGCGGCCGGGTCCACGAGCTGTTCGTCACGGACACCGCGGCCGAACGCAACCAGCCGATCGTGCACGCCGCGGTCGACGCGGGCGTGCGGATCAGCGTGATCACCGACAAGGCCGCCGCAGGCCTCTCGGAAACCGTGACGCCCCAGGGCCTCCTCGCCGTGTGCGATCCGGTCGACGTGCCGCTGGACGTCGCGCTGCGCGGCACGCCGCGACTGGTCGCCGTCCTGCACGGCGTCACCGACCCCGGCAACGCGGGCACGGTCGTCCGCGTCGCCGACGCGGCGGGCGCCGACGCGGTGATCTTCGCGGGCGACACCGTCGACCCGCACAACGGCAAGTGCGTGCGCGCCTCCACCGGCAGCCTGTTCCACCTGCCCATCACCCGCGCCCGCGACGCGGACGAGGTCTTCGACGCCTGCCGCACGGCGGGTCTCACGCTCGTCGCCGCCGACGGCTACGCGACCGACGACCTGGACACCGCCGACCACCGCGGCGACCTCGGCCACCCCACGGCGTGGGTGTTCGGCAGCGAAGCCCACGGCCTCCCGGACACCGTCATCGCGACCCTGGACACCTCCCTCAAGGTCCCGATCTACGGCAGCGCGGAGAGCCTGAACCTCGCGACGGCCGCCGCGGTGTGCCTCTACGCCTCGGCGAAGGCGCTGCGGAAGGTGTGAGTCGGGGCGCGAACCCGCGCTAACCCGGCCACGCCGATCCAGTGGACGGCTTCGGCAGCGCTTCGAGCCGGGTGCACGCCGCCGTGGCCTCGGCCGTCGGCGGGGTCGGCGCGGGCGGCAGCTCCCGCAGCTTGATCAGCTCCTCGTACTCCGCACCGGTCAACCCCATCGACTGGTAGTCGAGCCCGCTCGCGTCCGGCGACGTGCGGATCCGGTCCAGCCAGTAGAGCAGCCGGTCCGCGCACTGCACCACCGGATCACGCGGGGGAGGGGCCTGCGTCGTGGACGACACCGCGGGCGGGGGAGAGGGCGACCCGCACGCCACCACGGCGAGCAGCAGCGAGACCACGGCGACCCACCGCACGCCTCAGCCCTCCAGTCGCGCCGTCAACGCCCGCACCAGCGGGTCCGTCCCGGTTGGACGGTCGAGTTCGGTCAGCGCGTCCTCCAGCACCGACACGACCTCCGCGACCACCTCGCCCGGAGTCTCGTCGCCGAGCAGCGCGGCGGCTCGCCGCGCGGCGGTCTCCGCCGCCGCCGCGTCACCGGACCGGAGCCGGAACCGGCCACCGCGCGCGACGAGGAACGCCTGCCAGCCCTCGTCCTCCAGGTCGATCGCGGCCTGCTCGGCCAGGGCGTTCTGCTCGATCGCCAGGTCGTACTCGCCAGCCTGCGCGTGCAGGAACGCCCTGATCGCGGCGATCCGCGCGGCGATGTGCGTGCGCACGCCGCTGTCCTCGATACCGGGCAGCAGGCGTTCCGCCTCGGCCAGCGCGGCCAGACCCTCGGTGGACTCGCCCGCGGGCAGCACGTTCGCCGCCTCGACCCACGACCCGGCGGCCTCACCGGGCTGGTCGATCAGCATCCAGAACCGCGCGGCCTCGGAGTAGGTGTGCGACGACTCGACGAGCTGGTCGAGCCTGCGGCGCGCGTTGGCGAGCGCGTCCAGCGCGACCGCACGCTGCCAGTGCTCGTCGGGGCCGATGTGCTCCAGGGAGATCGTCAGGTGGCGCAGCGCGGCCTGGTTCTCGCCGAGCTGCGCGCACGTCTGGCCGAGCCGGAAACGCACCTGGAGCCCCAGTTCCGCCTCGACCCCGGCCGACTGGACCAGCCTCAGCGCCTCCTCCAGCGTCTCGGCCGCCTCCACGAGCCTGCCGGTCTTGAGGTAGCCACCGCTCAGCGAGTAGCACGCCTGCGCGGTGTGCGCGTCGCCGCCGTACTCGCGGCACGCGGCCACGGCCTCGCGCAGCTCGCCCAGGTGGGTGGCCTCCAGGCCGAGTTCCTCGACGGTCACGGCCCGCAGCCGCTGCGCTTCAGCGCGCCACCGCCCAGGGTACCGGGCCGCCCTCGCCACCAGGGCGTTGGCGGTGCGCACGGCCGCATCCCCTTGCCCCAGAACGGTTTCCAGCCGCAGCTTGATCCGCGTCCCGTCGAACCGCACGCTCTCCGGCAGGTCCTCGGCCAGCACCTCGGCGACCGCGGCGAGCGCCCCCTCCAAGTCCTGGCAGCGGGCCAGGTGCTCGGCCTGGTCCACCCGCACCCTGGTCACCAGCTCCGGCGCTTCCGCCGTGGCCTGGGCGTGCGCTTCGGCGAGCAGGAACTCGGCGGGCTCGTGCTCGTGCGCGTGGTCGAGCAGCTCCGCCAGCACGAGCCGGGC
The DNA here is from genome assembly GCF_036375055.1 of Umezawaea sp. Taxonomy (GTDB): domain Bacteria; phylum Actinomycetota; class Actinomycetes; order Mycobacteriales; family Pseudonocardiaceae; genus Umezawaea. The sequence continues at coordinate 54,787 of NZ_DASUSQ010000002.1, read as the reverse complement.
CAGCACGGCGGTGAACGGCCTGCCGTGCGCGTCGGCCTCGGTCAGGCACTCCTGGGCCACGGCGGTGCTCGCCTCCAGCCCGTCCTCCAGCAGCCGCCACACGGCCAGCCGAGCCCGGTAGCGGTTCGCCAGGTCGGCCTCGCCCGCGTCGGCGAGCTGGGCGACGACGTCGGCGAACCCGGTCAGCAGCTGCTCGCGCGGGATCCGGGACGCGTTCGCGGTCAAGCGCTTCGCCATGAGCTGCGCGGCCAGCGCGTCCGGCAGCAGCGCGTCCATGTCCGCGGGCAGCGACCGCAGCAGCCTGCTGCCGGTGATGAAGTCGCCCGCGTCGAACGCCGCGTTGGCGCGCTCCGCCAGCTCGACCGGGTCCGACGGGAGGTCGAGTTCGTCCAGCTCCTCCACGACGTCCGCGGGCGTGAGGACGGGAACGGCCAGCGGCACGTGCCCGGTGTCGGGGCGCTCCAGCGTTTCGCGCACCCGGTCGCCGACGGCGCTCGTGCCGTTGCGCTCGTCGAAGCGCTCGGCCCACGACAGCGCGGACGCCTCCAGCTCGGCGCGCAGTTCCCCCGCGCTCATGCTGCTGGTGGTGACGCCGTCGACCTGCGGCACCTCGAACCGGACGTCCTCGCCGACGCGGCTGAGCAGCAGGGCCGCGGCGGCGGCGAAGTCCATCGCCTCGGCCGGGCTGGTGGACTGGTGCACGCGGTGGAGTTGCCCGGAGAGCAGGTCCACGCCCCTGGCCGCGTGGCCCGAGGTGGCGCAGAACTCCAGGTGCGCGTTGAGGTAGCTCGTGAGCTCGTCGTCCTTGATCAGCCTGCACGCCACCAGGTGCGCGTTGCTCGCCCGCTCGTGGTCGCCCAGCGCGACGAACGCGGGCAGCAGCGCCGTCAGGATGCCCTGCGGCTGCGTCGAGCACGTGGTTTCCTGCCGCAGCACGGGTTCCGCGAGCGCCACGGCCTCCGCGTGCCGCCCGAGGCGGGTCAGGTGGGCGGCCTGGTCCTCCACGACGCACGCCTCGCAGTCGCTCATCGGACCGCGGTCGAGCGCGAGGAACCTCGTCAGGTGCTCGCGGTACGCCTCGTCGTCGCCGACGTGCAGCGCGAGGGTCGCCCGCACGCCGTGCACCGGCTGCATCGAGAAGCCGTGCTGCCGGTAGCGGTTCTCGAACTGGTCGACCACCGCGTTGAGCTGCGCCAGGCTGAACCGCGGGTCGCGCCGCAGACCGTTGGCGATCCACTTGTGGCACCAGTCGAACGTGTGCGACTCCCAGCGCCCGAAGTCCTCGGGGCCGCGCTTCTCCGCCGCGGTGCACCACGCGAACGGCGCCAGCATCAGGTCGTAGCGGCCGAGGTCGTAGCAGGAGCGGATCAGCGCCACCCGGCACGACACCGCGAGCTGCTGGTGGTCGGCCGCGTCCGCGACCCGCGCCGCGCGTTCGAGCGCCTCGTGCCGGGCCATGCCCGGCGGCAGGTGGTAGGCCTCGGTGAACTGCTCCTCGGCTGCCAGCTTGTCGGTCATCGGTCCCCCACGGCCCGGTTGAGCAACTCCAAGAACGATCGGTTGAGCGCTGCGGTGTCCTTGGGCCGCATCGGGCGCCGCGCCTGGAGCAGCGCGTGCACGTACAGGGATTCCACGGTCAGCTCGACCAGTGACGGGTCCGACAGCGCGGCCAGCCTCCGCACCAGCGGGTTGCGGCAGTTCAGCACGAGCTGCTGGCTGGCCGTCGACGCCTCGCCCAGCAGTTCGCCGAGCAGCTCCGCCCACAGCGGGTCCGCCTCACCGGAGATCTCCTCGGCGTCGCGCTTGCGCTCACCGTCCACGTTGGAGATGAGCAGCGCGGGCAGCGACACGGGGTCGAAGTCGCGCGTCACGGCCTCGCAGTCGTGGCGGTCCAGCACGCCCCGCGCCTCCGCCAGCCGCGACTTCAGCTCGGAGTCGAACAGCGGCTCCGGGTGGTCCAGCGCGGCCAGCAGCTCGCCTGGCGCGACCTGGCGCGCGGCCACGGCGCCGTCCAGCGCCACCAACCGGTCCAGGATCTCCACGTCGTAGGCGTAGCCCGCGTTCAGCAGCCCGATGCCCTGCGCCTGCGCGACCGGGGCGAGCTGGCGGAACTCGTCCACGTTCGGCACGTACAGCACGGTGCCGTGCATCCGGCGGAACTGCCGCAGCGGCACCGCGCCCTCGGTCGTCTCGAACGGCAGCCAGCGCTCGACCAGCCGCAGCATCTCGTCGTCCGCGCGCGCCAGCGACTTGATGCCGAGGTGGTGCGCGGACAGGAGCTGCGACGTGCGGTCCGGGTCGGTCGCGTCCAGGCGCACCAACCAGTCCCGCACCTGCTTGCCCAGCTCGTCGCGCACGGCCAGCAGCGTTTCATCCTGGTACAGGGATTCCCGGCTCGCGGTCGGCCGCAGCGCCGACGAGTCGACCACGCAGCGCACGAAGTACGCCCAGTCCGGCAGCAGGCCTTCGACGCCGTCGCCGACCAGCATCCGCTTCAGGTACACCCGGTGCGACTGGCGCGTGCCGGGGTGCACGCCCTCGGGCAGCACGAACGCGACCCCGGTCAGCCCCACCGCGGGCACCTCGATCGGGATGGCGTCGAACGGCCGGAACCCGAACAGCTCCTCGCCGTAGTCGGCCATCCGCTCGCCGAGGTCGGTGCCGGTCTCCTCCGACCGCCGCCCCCACGGCAGCTCGCCGGTCGTCGCGACCTCGCCCGCGACGCGCACCACGACCGGCAGCAGGTCGCCGTACTCGGTCACCAGCACCCGCACCATGTCCGTCGTCAGCCAGTGCTCCGCGTCGCGGTTCGGCACCAGCTCGATCGTCGTGCCGATCGCGTCGTGCGCGCCGTCGTCGACCTCGACCCGGTAGTTGCCGGACGCGTCCGCCGTCCACCGCACCGCGGGACCGCCCCCGGCTGACCGAGTGGTCAACCTGATCTCCTCGGCGACGAGGAAGGCCGACAGCATCCCGACCCCGAACTGCCCGAGGAAACCCTGCCGCGCGAACCCCAGGTCGTCTCGTTTGGACGTCTTGCCGAGGGTCGACAACAGGTCGTGGACCTCGTCCTCCGACAGACCGATCCCGGTGTCCGTGACGCGCAGCACACCCCCCGTCACCTCGACGGGCTCGATGTGCACCTCGGCGGGAGCGTCCGGGTCGAGGGCGCGGCGCGCGGTGATGGCGTCGACCGCGTTCTGCAGCAGTTCTCGCACGTAGACGCGGGGGCTGCTGTAGAGGTGGTGGCTGAGCAGGTCGATCATTCCGCGCAGGTCGACACCGAAGGTGTGGGACATGGGTGTGCTGCTCACCTCGGGGTCGCGTGGCCTGGACCTCGGATCCTAGTGCGCCGCGTGGCCTCGCAGGCGTTCGTTTCCACTAGCCGGGCAAGTGCAGCACCTCGACCGGGCCGCCCGACCACCGCGGGGGGACGACGGCGAGCGCGTCGGCGAGGGCCGCGCCCCACAGCGTGCCCGGACGGTCATGGCCGACCGGTGCGGCCGTCGAACCGGACAGGACCACGGGAACCAGTCGGGTGTCCCGAGGGTGCGCGACCACGTCCGATCGCAGGTGGGCGGTGACCGCCGGTTTCACCGACCGCCCCGCCAACGCTCCGACCAGCGGTTCCACCAGCGTGGCGCACGCGCCGAGCGCCGCGAACGGGTTGCCCGGCAGCCCGACGACGCACCGGCCGTCCGGCAGGACGGCCAGGAGTTGCGGATGCCCCGGCCTGCACCCGACCCCGGCCACCCGGACGTCGGCGCGCAGCTCTCCGAGCACCGTCCGCAGGTGGTCGGCTGGACCCTTGGAGGTCGCACCGCCCACGAGCAGGACGTCGACGCCCTGTCTCCGCAGCGCATCGGCCAGCGGTTCCGCCTGGTCGGGGACGTGCACGACGTCCACCAGTTCGGCACCGGCCGCGGCCAGCACGCCGGGGAGCACGGGCCCGATCGCGTCCCGCACCTGACCGACCCCCGGTGTTCCCGCCCGAACCACCTCGTCACCGGTCAGCACCACCGCCACCCGCGGCCTCCGGTGGACGCGCAGGACGTCGTGACCGGCAGCGGCGGCCAGCCCGAGAACGGCGGGGGAGACGACCGTGCCCGCGGGCAGCAGCTCCCGACCCCGCTCGCAGTCCTCACCCCTGCGACGAACGTGCTGACCGGCGCGGACCTCACCGGTGACCGTGCGGCCGACGAGAACGGCCCGCTCGATCGGCAGCACCGCGTCAGCGCCTCGGGGGACTGGGGCGCCGGTAGCGATACCGACAGCCTGACCGGGCGACAGGATGAGGTGTCCAGTCGACTGCATACAGTGTCCCGAAGCCTGTGCGTGTTGGCGTGCGTCTGCGCGCGATTCACACGATTGAGCGGACTGCGCAGGGGGCCCAGTCTGATCGACCACGTCCACGCGGGTCGATTCCGCGGCACCCAACCGCCCGCCATTGGTTGGTGGCGGCTCCGCGGCACCTGCTCGCACCGGTTCCGCGACACTCGCTTGAAGAGTGTTCGCTCGCCCGCCGCCTGTTCGTATCGGTGCTGTGGTGCCCACTTGCTGGTCATCCGTTGGTGGCGGCTTTGAGGCACCTGCTCGCGTTGGTTCCGTGGCACTCGTTTGAACAGTGTTTCCTCGCCTGCCGCTTGTCCGCATCGTTTCCGCGGCACTCATCCGCTGCCCCTCCGCTTGTGGCGGCTCTGCGGCTCCTGTTCGCACCGGCCCCACGGCACTGGTCTGGCCCGCGTCTGCTCGCTCACCGCCTGTTCGCATCGTTTCCGCGGCGCCCATCCGCTGTCCCTCCGCTCTCGGCGGCTCTGCGGCACCTGCTCGCGTCGGGTCCGCGGCACTCGCTCGAACAGCGTTCCCCCGCCCGTCGCCCGTCCGCGTCGGTTCCGCGGCACTCGCCTGATCGACACCCGTCCAGCCGACACCCACCCCGGTCGACGATGCGTCAGCCGCCCACCGCGCACTCGCCCGCCCGGTCTCCACCCACCCGGCACCCGTCGGAAGCAGGCGCCCGCCCGCCCGAACCTCCCCCACCAGCGACCACGGTGGAGGACCGGCGACGGCGTACCCGTCCATCGCGGACGTGTCGAAGGCGGGCATGGCGGTGTGTGCGGTGAGCGGCTCGGCGAGCGTGGCGCCCAGCGCGTCCGCCAGCGGCACCTCCACGGCCTCCAAGGGCTTCGCGGCGTCTCGGGCCGCTTGTCGGGCTTCTGGCCAGCTGGTCATGAGATTGCTCCCGACGTGGACATCCGGCACGGGCGGTGTTATACAAGAGGCTACTTAATACTGTATACGATCTCCAATGTTAGTGGGGTGGGAGTATGCCCGAACCACAGGAGATGCGGGACGTCTACGGCAGGCGCTACCGCGTGGGCGAGACGGACCGGGACCTGGTGGGCCGGTCGAGGAACTGGGTTCTGTGGTCCGCCTGGGCGGCGATGCTCGCCGCCGGGGTCCAGCAGTACGGGTTCGGCGCGGTGGTGCCGGTGCTCGTGGAGACCCACCGGCTGACCGACGTGGTCTGGGCGCTGGCGCTGTGGACCGTCTGCCAAGCGGCCACGGCGTTCCCCGCCGCGCGGCTGCGCGACCGGGGCCGCCTGTCCCCGGCGTTCGCCGTGGTCACGGGCGGCGTGCTCTGCGGGACCGGGCTGGCGACCCTGGCCCACGCCACCAGCCTCCCCGTCCTCTACCTGGGCTACTCGCTGCTGGGAGGCGTCGGCGCGGGCCTGGTGTACGCGGCCTGCGTGGGCACCGTGGTCCGCTGGTTCCCCGAGCGTGTGACGTCGAAGGTGGGGATCGTCAGCGGCGCGTTCGCCTACGGCTGCGTGCCCTTCGTGCTGGCCGCGGGCTTCGTGTTGGACACAGGCAGCAGGATCCCGTTCCTCGACATCGCCGCCCTGGTGGTGCTCGTCCTCATCGTCGCCGCGGGCGTGACGCTGAAGGACCCGCCGCGGCACTGGTGGCCCGCGCACGTCGAACCCCGCGCGTGGGCGCTGGACAAGGCCCGGCGGCGCAACCAGTCGGCGGTCCGCCAGTACCTGCCCGCCGAAGCGCTGCGCAGCGGAGCGGGCGCGCCGATGTTCCTCGCGGTGGCGCTCGCGGCCGCCGTGTCGCTGTTCGACCTTGCCTTCCTGGCCACGTTCAGCGGCACCGACCCGCTGTGGGCCGCGGTGGCGCTCAGCGCGCTCGCCGCCTGCACGGGCGGCGGCCGGGTCCTGGTCGGCCGCGTCTCCGACCACCTCGGCCGCAGACGCACCTGGTACCTGTCGCTGCTCACCGGCAGCGCCGCCCAGTTCGTCCTGCTCTGGGGCGGCACGCACGACAGCCCGGCCGCACTGCTGTGGGGCGCGTGCCTGGCGGGCCTGGGCACGGGCTGCTGCTACACCCTGCTGGTGGCGCTGGTCCGCGAGTTCTTCGGCGAGGAGAGCGGCCTGCAGAACTTCGGCCTCCTCTACAGCGCGAAGGCGCTCGGCGGGGTGCTCGGCATCGGCGTCGCGGGCGCGGTGGTCACCAGCCACGGCTACCCGGTCGCGTTCGTCGCGGCCGGGCTCGTCGGCCTGATCGGCGCGCTGCTCACCAGGGCGCTGGTGCAGCCGGGCCGCTCCCGACTCCTCCCCACGCCATGACCGCCGCGCCGAGGCTGTCGCGCGGCAGGCACCCCACGCCGGGCCACGGCCAGTGCCTGCTGGAACTGGTGTCGACGCTGGCGGGTGAGGTCTGGTCGGACCGCCCGGCCGCCGTCCACCCGGTGCTGGCGTCGATCGCCAGGTCCGTCAACGACGAGTGCACCGACGACGGCAGGCAACTCCTGTTCCCGTTCGCCGCGCGGCTCCTGCGCACGACCCGAGCGCCGGTCGTGGACCTGGTCCTGCACTGCGCGGCGCTGGCGGGCGTCAAACCGCTGCGCGGCAGGCTGATCGCGCCCACCGTCGTCGCGCACGCGACCAGGATCATCGCCCTCAGGGCGGGGGACCGCCGCGACGAGGTGCTGCACCGGCTGCTGACCGACTGCCTGGCGCTCTGCCACGACCCGACGACGAACTGGTGGACCAATGGGAAGAGTGACGACCAGACGCAGGGTGTTGCGCGTGCTGGAGGGGAAGGCGACCGCGCGGCCGGACACCCTGACCGTGGAGGAACCCCTGGAGATCCGGGTCGGCGGGAAACCCCTGTCCGTCACGATGCGCACCCCCGGTGACGACTTCGACCTGGCCGCGGGGTTCCTGGTCGGTGAGGGCGTGACCAGGGCGGTGTCGGACGTGGCCGCGATCCGCTACTGCGCGGGCGCCACGGCCGACGGCGTCAACACCTACAACGTCCTGGACGTGAGCCTCGCCGACGGCGTCGCGCCACCCGACCCGTCGGTGGAGCGCAACTTCTACACGACGTCGTCGTGCGGCCTGTGCGGCAAGGCGAGCCTGGACGCGGTGCGGATGGCGTCCACGTGGTCGGTGCGCGACGACCCGCTGCGGGTCGACCCGGCGACGCTGTCGTCGCTGCCGGACAAGCTCCGCGCGGCGCAACGGGTGTTCGACCGGACGGGAGGCCTGCACGCGGCGGGCCTGTTCTCCGCAGGCGGTGAACTCCTGTGCCTGCGCGAGGACGTCGGCAGGCACAACGCGGTGGACAAGGTCATCGGCTGGGCGGCGCGGTCGAACTGGCTGCCCGTCACCGGGACCGTGCTCGTGGTCAGCGGACGGGCGTCGTTCGAACTGGTGCAGAAGGCCGTGATGGCCGGGATCCCGGTGCTGGCCGCCGTGTCCGCGCCGTCGTCGCTCGCCGCCGAGCTGGCGGCGGAGATGGGCCTGACGCTGGTCGGGTTCCTGCGCGGCCCGTCGATGAACGTCTACACCGGAGCGCACCGGCTGGGTCTCGTGCCCGCGCCGGTGTGAACGGGCTTCCCCCGGGGCCTTCGGGAGCGCGAGCCCCGAAGGCCCCGGGGGTTCACGCCTCCAGCGCGGCCCGCACCAGCGCAGCCGTCTCGCCGGGCGTGCGCCCGACCCGGATCCCCGCCGCCTCCAGGGCTTCCTGCTTCGCCGCGGCCGTGCCGGACGAGCCGGACACGATCGCGCCCGCGTGGCCCATCGTCCTGCCCTCGGGCGCGGTGAACCCGGCGACGTACCCGACGACCGGCTTGGAGACGGTGTCCCGCACGAACTCGGCGGCCCGTTCCTCGGCGTCGCCGCCGATCTCGCCGATCATCACGATCAGCTCGGTCTCCGGGTCCTCCTCGAACGCGGCGATGGCGTCGATGTGCGTGGTGCCGACGATCGGGTCGCCGCCGATCCCGACGCACGTGGAGAAGCCGAAGTCCCGCAGCTCGTGCATCAGCTGGTAGGTCAGGGTTCCCGACTTCGACACCAGCCCGATGACGCCGGGTTTGGTGATGTCGGCCGGGATGATGCCCGCGTTGGCCTTGCCGGGGGAGATGACGCCGGGGCAGTTCGGCCCGATGATCCGCGTCCGGCCGGACTCCACCGCGTGCGCCCAGAACGCGGCGGTGTCGTGCACCGGGATGCCCTCGGTGATCACGACCGCCATCCCGATCCCGGCGTCGACGGCCTCGACCACCGCGTCCTTGGCGAACCTCGGCGGCACGAACAGCACGGACACGGTCGCGCCCGTCTCCGCCATCGCCTCGGCCACGTCGCCGAACACCGGCAGCGCTCGTCCGTCGAAGTCGACCGCCTGCCCCGCCTTGCGGGCGTTCACGCCGCCGACCACGGTCGTGCCCGCGGCCAGCATCCGCCGCGTGTGCTTGGTGCCCTCGGATCCGGTCATGCCCTGCACGACGACCCGACTGCCCTCGTCGAGGAAGATCGCCACCTCACACCCCCCCGCGCCGCGAGCGTGGCCGCCTGGTGGGCCGCGCCGTCCATGGTGTCCGCCAGAGTGATCAGTGGATGGTCTGCGGTGTGCAACATCCGGCGTCCTGCATCCACGTTGTTCCCGTCCAGTCGCACGACGATCGGCTTGTGCGCACGGTCGCCCAGGATGTCCAGCGCCCGCACGATCCCGTCGGCGACGGCGTCGCACGCCGTGATGCCGCCGAAGACGTTCACGAACACGCTGCGCACACCGGGGTCGCCGAGGACGACCTCCAGGCCGTCGGCCATCACCTGGGCCGACGCGCCGCCGCCGATGTCCAGGAAGTTCGCCGGTCCCGACCCGCCCAGTCCGGCGCTCGCGTCCGCCACGACGTCCAGCGTCGACATCACCAGCCCGGCGCCGTTGCCGATGACGCCGATCTCGCCGTCGAGCTTGACGTAGTTGAGGCCCTTCCGGTGCGCCGCCCGCTCCAGCGGGTCGCCCGCGTGCTGGTCGGCGAACCGGGCGTGCGCCGGGTGCCGGAACGCGGCGTTGCCGTCCAGCACGACCTTGCCGTCGAGCGCGAGGATCTCGCCGGACGCGGTGCGCGCCAACGGGTTGACCTCGACCAGCGTGGCGTCCTCGGCGACGAACACCTCCCACAGCGCGACGACGACCGGCGCCACCTCGTCCGGGAGGCCCGCCGCGGCGACGATCTCCCGAGCCCTGCCCAGGTCGACGCCCGCGAGCGCGTCGACCGGCACCCGCGCGAGCGCGGACGGGGTGGACGCGGCGATCTCCTCGATCTCCACGCCGCCCTCCGCGGAGGCCATCGCGAGGAAGGTCCGGTTCGCCCGGTCCAGCAGGAACGAGAAGTAGTACTCGGCGGCGATCTCGCAGGCCGCGGTCACCAGCACCTCGTGGACGGTGTGCCCCTTGATGTCCATGCCGAGGACCGCGGCCGCCGCGGTGGCCGCGTCGTCGGGTGACGGGGCGAACTTCACGCCGCCCGCCTTGCCCCTGCCGCCGGTCTTGACCTGCGCCTTGACCACCACGGCTCCGCCGATCGAGGTGGCGGCTGCGCGGGCCTGGTCCGGTGTGGTGGCGACGAGCCCGGCGGGCACCGGCACTCCGTGGGCGGCGAACAGGTCTCTCGCCTCGTGTTCGTAGAGGTCCAAGGCGGCCGTCCTCTCTGCGCGCGACCGGGCCGCACGGGCCTGGGACCCCGTGCGGCGACCGGTCTGGGAGGGATAACGGGCCGACCGGGTCACGTCACCGAAATCTTCCTGACGCCCTCTGGACATCGGCCCCAACGAGGCGTAACTATATGCCTACCCCATACGGTATGCAATCTACAGAGAACATCACCGGAGCGGCCAGCCGGACCGGCCGAGTGGAGCGAACTAAGGAGTTGACCAGCAATGGCGCGGACAGCGACCGAGGCCGCCTCAGGCGGCACCGTTGCGCCCAGCACCGACGACACCCCAGCCGGTCCGGACCTGATCTCCGGTGGACACCTGGTGGCCAAGGCGTTGAAGGCCGAGGGCATCGACACGATCTTCACCCTCTGCGGCGGCCACATCATCGACATCTACGACGGCTGCGTCGACGAGGGCATCAAGGTGATCGACGTGCGCCACGAGCAGGTGGCGGCGCACGCGGCCGACGGCTACGCCCGCATCACCGGCACACCCGGCTGCGCGGTCGTCACGGCCGGTCCCGGCACCACCGACGCGGTCACCGGTGTGGCCAACGCGTTCCGCGCGGAGAGCCCGATGCTGCTGATCGGCGGCCAGGGATCGCTGAGCCAGCACAAGATGGGCTCGCTCCAGGACCTCCCGCACGTCGACATGATGACCCCGATCACGAAGTTCGCCGCCACCGTCCCGGCCACCGCGCGCATCGCGGACCTGGTGTCGATGGCGTTCCGCGAGTGCTACCACGGCGCTCCCGGCCCGTCGTTCCTGGAGATCCCGCGCGACGTCCTGGACGCCAAGGTTCCCGTGGACGAGGCCCGCGTCCCCGAGGAGGGCCGCTACCGCGCCTCCACGCGTTCCGGCGGCGACCCCGCCGACGTGGAACGGCTGGCGGACCTGCTGGTGGGCGCCAAGAAGCCCGCGATCCTGCTCGGCAGCCAGGTCTGGACGACGCGGGGCACCGCCGCGGCCGTGGACCTGGTGCGGCAGCTCAACATCCCGGCCTACATGAACGGCGCGGGCCGCGGCAGCCTCCCGCCCGGCGACCCGCACCACTTCCAGCTCTCCCGCCGGTACGCGTTCGACAACGCCGACGTCATCGTCATCGTCGGCACCCCGTTCGACTTCCGCATGGGCTACGGCCGCAGGCTCTCGTCGAAGGCGACGGTCGTGCAGGTCGACCTGGACTACCGCACGGTCGGCAAGAACCGCGACGTCGACCTCGGCATCGTCGGCGACGCGGGCCTCGTGCTGTCCGCGGTCGCCGCGGCGGCCTCCGGACGGGTCGACAACGGCGCCGTGGGCCGCAAGGCGTGGCTGGAGGAGCTGCACGGCGTGGAGGAGCAGGCGAGGCAGCGCAGGCTGCCGCAGCTCCTGTCGGACGCGTCGCCGATCCACCCGTACCGGCTGGTCCACGAGATCAACGAGTTCCTCACCGAGGACTCGATCTACATCGGCGACGGCGGTGACATCGTCACGTTCTCCGGCCAGGTCGTGCAGCCCAAGTCTCCGGGCCACTGGATGGACCCCGGCCCGCTGGGCACGCTCGGCGTCGGCGTGCCGTTCGTCCTCGCCGCCAAGCTCGCCCGCCCGGACAAGGAGGTCGTCGCGCTGTTCGGCGACGGCGCGTTCAGCCTCACCGGCTGGGACTTCGAGACCCTGGTCCGCTACGACCTGCCGTTCGTCGGCATCGTCGGCAACAACTCGTCGATGAACCAGATCCGCTACGGCCAGGCGCGGAAGTACGGCGTGGAGCGCGAGCGCGTCGGCAACACGCTCGGCGACGTGAAGTACGACCAGTTCGCCACGATGCTCGGCGGCTACGGCGAGGAGGTGCGCGACCCCGAGGACATCGCACCCGCCCTGCGGCGCGCCCGCGAGTCCGGCCTGCCCTCGCTGATCAACGTCTGGGTCGACCCGGACGCGTACGCGCCCGGAACCATGAACCAGACCATGTACAAGTAGCGCGCGCCCCTCTAGCGGGAGGACTTCCCCATGGGAAAGGCACTGGAGGGCGTCCGCGTCCTCGACATGACGCACGTCCAATCAGGACCGTCGTCCACGCAGCTCCTCGCGTGGCTCGGCGCCGACGTGGTGAAGCTGGAGACGCCCGGCCGCGGTGACATCACCCGCGGCCAGCTCCGGGACATCCCCGGCGTGGACAGCCTCTACTTCACGATGCTCAACGCCAACAAGCGCAGCATCACGCTGAACATGAAGAGCGAGCAGGGCAAGGAGGTGTTCACGAAGCTGGTCGAGAACACCGACGTGCTGGTGGAGAACTTCGGCCCCGGCGTGGTCGACCGCTTCGGGTTCCCCTGGGAACGGCTCTCCGAGCTGAACCCCGGCCTGGTCTACGCCTCCATCAAGGGGTTCGGCCCCGGCCGCTACGCCGACTTCAAGGCCTACGAGGTCATCGCGCAGGCCATGGGCGGCTCGATGAGCACCACCGGCTTCGAGGAGGGCCCGCCGACCGCGACTGGCGCGCAGATCGGCGACTCCGGCACCGGCGTCCACCTGGTGGCGGGCATCCTCGCCGCGCTCTACCAGCGCACGTCCACCGGCCGCGGCCAGCGCGTGCAGGTCGCCATGCAGGACGCGGTGCTGAACCTGTGCCGGGTCAAGCTGCGCGACCAGCAGCGCCTGGCCCACGGGCCGCTGGGCGAGTACCCCAACGAGTCGTTCGGCGAGGACGTGCCGCGCTCCGGCAACGCCTCCGGCGGCGGCCAGCCCGGCTGGGCCGTGCGGTGCGCGCCCGGCGGGCCGAACGACTACATCTACGTGATCATCCAGCCGGTCGGCTGGAAGCCCATCACCGAGCTGATCGGCAAACCCGAGCTGGCGAACGACCCGGAGTGGGCGACCCCGGAGGCACGTCTGTCCAAACTGGACAAGGCGTTCGCGCTCATCGAGGACTGGACGCTCAAGCACACCAAGTGGGAGGTGATGGACCAGCTCAACGCCCACAACGTGCCGTGCGGACCGATCCTGTCCACCAAGGAGCTGATCGAGGACGACACCCTCGCCGCGATCGGCGCCGTCGTCGAGGTGCCGCACCCGCAGCGCGGCTCGTTCAAGACCGTCGGCTGCCCGATCAAGCTGTCGGACTCCCCGGTCGACATCGAGACCTCGCCGCTGCTCGGCGAGCACAACGACGAAGTGCTGGGCGCGCTGGGCTACAGCCCCGAGCAGCTCGGCGAGCTCCGCACCGCAGGCGTCATCTGATACCCGAGGAGACAGCCGGACATGCCTGACACAGCAACGGGTTACGACCGCGCGGCGGTCGAGGACGTGCTCAGGGCGGTGAGCGCGGACGGCCGCGACTCGCTGACCGCGCCCGAGGGCAAGAGGGTCTGCGACGCCTACGGGATCACCACGCCCGAGGAGGGGCTCGCGGTCTCCTCGGAGATGGCCGTCGCGATGGCCGAGGAGATCGGCTTCCCCGTCGTCCTCAAGATCGTCTCACCGGACATCCTGCACAAGACCGAGGCGGGCGGCGTGCTGGTCGGCCTGAAGACGGCGAAGCAGGTCGCCGAGGGCTTCCGCACGATCGTCGACAGCGCCCGGTCCCACCAGCCGAACGCGAAGATCGTCGGCGTGCAGGTGCAGCAGATGCTGACCGAGGGCCAGGAGGTCATCGTCGGCGCGGTCACCGACGAGACGTTCGGCAAGATCGTCGCGTTCGGCCTCGGCGGCATCCTGGTCGAGGTGCTCAAGGACGTGACGTTCCGGCTCGCGCCGACCGACGTCGCGACGGCCGCCTCGATGGTCGACGGCATCGGCGCCGCGGAGGTCCTGCGCGGCGTGCGCGGGAACCCCGGCGTGGACCGGGAAGCCCTCGCCGACCTGATCAGCAGGGTGTCCGACCTCGTCACGGACTTCCCGCAGCTCGCCGAGGTCGACCTGAACCCCGTCCTCGCCACGCCGACCGGCGCGACCGCGGTCGACGTGCGCATCCTGGTCGACGCGACCGCGGCGGAGGTGCCGCACCGCTTCACCCAGGACGAGATCCTGACCTCGATGAACCGCATCATGCGGCCGTCCGCCGTCGCCGTCATCGGCGCGTCGGCGGAAGAGGGCAAGATCGGCAACTCGGTGATGAAGAACCTGGTGAACGGCGGCTACCAGGGGGAGATCTACCCGATCAACCCCAAGGCGACCGAGATCCTGGACCGCAAGGCGTTCAAGAGCATCGCCGACGTGCCCGGCGACATCGACGTCGCGGTGTTCGCCATCCCGGCCAAGTTCGTGCCGCAGGCCCTGGAGGAGGTCGGTGCCAAGGGGGTGGCGGGAGCGATCCTCATCCCGTCCGGCTTCGGCGAGACCGGCAACCACGAGCTCCAGGACGAGGTCGTGGCCATCGCCCGCAAGCACGGCACCCGCATCCTGGGCCCGAACATCTACGGCTACTACTACACGCCCGAGAACCTGTCGGCGACGTTCTGCACGCCCTACGACGTCAAGGGCGGTGTGGCGCTCACGTCCCAGAGCGGCGGCATCGGCATGGCCATCCTCGGCTTCAGCCGGTCCGCGGGCATGGGGGTGTCGTCGATCGTGGGCGTGGGCAACAAGGCGGACATCGACGAGGACGACCTGCTGACGTTCTTCGAGTCCGACCCCAACACCCAGCTCATCGCGATGCACCTGGAGGACCTCAAGGACGGCCGCTCCTTCGCCGAGACCGCCAAGCGCGTGTCGGAGAAGAAGCCCGTCGTGGTGCTGAAGGCCGGGCGCACCGCGCAGGGCGCCAGGGCCGCCAGCTCGCACACCGGGGCGTTGGCGGGCAACGACCGCGTGTACGACGACGTCCTGCGGCAGAGCGGCGTCATCCGGGCGCCGGGCCTCAACGACATGCTGGAGTACGCGCGCGGCATCCCGCTGCTGCCCACCCCCAAGGGCGAGAACGTCGTCATCATCACCGGCGCGGGCGGCTCCGGCGTGCTGCTGTCGGACGCCTGCGTCGACAACGGCCTGACGCTCATGGGGATCCCGGACGACCTGGACGCGGCGTTCCGGAAGTTCATCCCGCCGTTCGGCGCGGCGGGCAACCCGGTCGACATCACCGGCGGCGAGCCGCCGTCGACCTACCGCAACACGATCGCGCTCGGGTTGGCGGACGAGCGCGTCCACGCCCTGGTGCTGGGGTACTGGCACACGATCGTCACACCGCCGATGGTGTTCGCGAAGCTCGTGGTGGAAGTGGTGGAGGAGTACCGGAGCAACGGCATCGACAAGCCCGTCGTGGCCTCGCTGTCCGGGGACGTCGAGGTCGAGGAGGCCAGCGACCACCTGTACTCCCACGGCGTCGTCGCGTACCCGTACACCACCGAGAAGCCGGTCGCGGTCCTCGGCGCGAAGTACCGCTGGGCGCGGTCCGCCCGGCTGCTCTAGCGCCGACCACCGCTGCCCAGGAGGTCAGTCGAGAACCCAACTCCCGTGGGAGGCCCAACCGTGGACTCGTCGAAAGCCCCGGCCACCAGCTCGTCCGAGAGCGGAGCCACCCCTCCGCCCTCGGTCGAGCGGGTGTGGCCAGCGGGGCGACTGGAACCGATGCCCATCCGCAAGCTGCCCGACGCACCACCCTCCATCCACCTGCTAGGCCCGACCGTCTTCCTCGTCGCGCTCGGTGTCGGCATGGGGGAGTCGTACATGTGGCCCCGACTCGTGCTGCTGTTCGGGCCCGAGATCCGGTGGCTGTTCCTCATCGGCGTCACGCTCCAGGCGGTCGTGATGCTGGAGATGGCCCGCTACGCCATGGCCACCGGGGAGAGCATCTTCTTCGGCGCCGCACGCGTGTTCAAGCCGATCATGTGGTTCTTCTTCGTGGTCGCGATCCTCGTCTACATCTGGCCCGGCCACCTCTCGGCAGGCGCCGCCGCGCTGGAGAGGATCACCGGTATCCCCTGGGTGGTCTCCGCCTGCGTGGGCCTGGTGCTCGTCGGGATCCTCTTCAGCATGGCCAGGGTCATCTACCCGCTGCTGGAGAACGTGCTGGCCATGCTGATCGGGCTGCTCGTCGTGAGCACCTCGGTCGTGGCGGCGATGGTCGGCCAGTGGTCCGACGTCGTCTCCACCATCACCGGCATGTTCCACTTCGGCTACTTCCCCGAGCAGGCGATGTCGCCCGCGTGGTTCCCGATCATCGTCGGCTCGATCGCGTTCGCGGGCCCGTCCGGCATGCAGCAGATGTGGTACACGCTGCACCTGCGCGACAGCGGTGCCGGCATGGGCGCGCACATCCCGAAGGTGCGCGGCCTGCGGCACGCGGGCGAAGAGGAGGAGATGCCGTCCCGCGGCTTCATGTTCGACACCTCCGACGCGGACGAGATGGAGAAGTGGAAGGGCTGGCGGCGCTGGGTCACGTTCGACGCGCTGCTGCTGTTCTGGGGCATCACGATGCTCGTCACGATCTCCTTCACCGTGCTGGCGCAGGCCGCGTCGCGGCAGAGCCCGGACGTGAAGGGGCTCATCGAGTCCGGTGAGCGCGAGGCGGCGCTCAACGCCATGTCCGACGCGTTCGCCTCGGCGGGCGGGTCGGTGCTCGGCGGCGTGTTCCTCGGGTTCATCGCGCTGATCGGCCTCAACGCCACGCTCGGCCTGTTCGACTCGTTCTCCCGCGGCCAGTCGGACATGGCCTACCACTTCGTGCCCGGAGCCAAGAGGTTCGGCGTCTCCAAGCTCTACGCCGGGTTCCTGTGGGGCGTCATCCTGTTCGGCATCGCGATCCTGCTGTGGGGCCCGGCCGACGGACCCGGCGCGATCCTCGACGTGCTCGCGTTCCTGTCGACGTTCGCCATGGGCGCGTACTGCGTCGTGCTGCTGCTGGTGAACAACAGGATGCTGCCGAAACCCATCCGCCCTGGGCTCGTCACGAACCTGATCATCGGGTTCGGCGCGGTGTTCTACCTGGGGATGCTCATCTTCAGCCTGGTCAAGTTCGGCGTCGTGGTGGGGTGAGGTGACCGCTGTGAGGCGACTCGGTGAGTTGGCCGTGCCCGGTGCGGTCGTCGGCATGACGGCGGGCTTCGTGGCGGGCGGTCTGGCGCTGGTGGTGGGGCAGCCACCGGGCTGGGCGATGGTGACCGCGCTGACCCTCGGCGTGCCGCTCGCCCTGCTCGGCGGGGTCTACGGCCTGCTGGTCGGGTCGGGCAGGATCAGGATCGGGGTCTTCGCGCCCGCCGCGCTGTTCTGGTTCGCGGGCTTCCCGCTCGCGCGGCTGGCGCACGAGGTGCTGTCCGGGCTCGTCCTCGGCGGTGCCCCCGCGTGGCCGCCGGACCTGCCGGGGTTCCTGGCGTACCAGGCGATGGTGAGCGTCGGCTGGGCCATCGGCTTCCTCTGGCTGCACGAGCGGATCGCGCCCGGCTGGCTGCGCCGCGTGCGGGCGGGCAACCCGGCCGCGGACCGGTTGTTCCAGCGGTACGTCGAGCACGCCGCGTCGCTCGCGGAAGCCCGTGAGCGCAGGCGGTCCCGCGCTGGGAGGGCGTGAGCATGGACCTGCACACCTGGGTGTGGCTGGCGACCATCGGCGGGTTCGCCGCCGTGATCGGGTTCGACTTCTGGCTCGTGGCGCGGAACCCGCGCGACCCCTCGTTCCGCGAATCCGTGCTGTGGGTGCTCGGCTACGTGTCCCTGGCCGTCGTGTTCGGCCTCGGGGTCACGCTGTTCGCGGGCGGCCGGTACGGCGGCGAGTTCTTCGCGGGGTGGATCACGGAGTACTCGCTCAGCGTCGACAACCTGTTCGTGTTCGTGCTGATCATGTCCAGGTTCGCCGTGCCGCGCGAGTACCGGCAGAAGGTGCTGCTCGTCGGCATCGTGCTGGCGCTCGCGCTGCGGGCGGTGTTCATCGTGGCGGGAGCGAGCGCGATCTCCCGGTTCGACTGGCTCTTCTACGTCTTCGGCGCGTTCCTGGTGTTCACGGCGTGGAAGCTGCTGCGGCAGGAGGAGGCCGAGGAGGAGTTCGCCGAGAACGCGGCCCTGCGGGCGGTTCGCCGGGTGGTGCCGACCTCGGACGGCTACCACGGCGCGGCGATCACCGCCCGCGTGAACGGACGGCGGGTCGTCACGCCGATGCTGATCGTGATGGTCGCGGTCGGCACCACGGACCTGCTGTTCGCCGTCGACTCGATCCCGGCGATCTTCGGGCTCACGAGGGAGCCGTACCTGGTGTTCACGGCCAACGCGTTCGCCCTCATGGGGCTGCGCCAGCTGTTCTTCCTCGTGGGAGGACTGCTGGACCGGCTCGTCTACCTGAGCAAGGGGCTGGCGTTCGTGCTCGCGTTCATCGGCTTCAAGCTGATCTTCGAGGCGCTGCACCACCACGGGGTGCCGTGGGCGCCCGAGGTGCCGATCGCGCTGTCCCTCGGCGTGATCGTGGTGACCCTGCTGATCACCACGATCGCGAGCCTCGTCGGGACCCGACGCCGGGCGGCGGCGGTGACGCGGGAGGCGGAGGCCGAGGTGGGGTGACGGGCGGCCGGGTGGTGCCCCCCGCCCCACCACCCGGCCGGCCCGCCTTCGGACGTGCTGTTCCGCTGGCACGTCCCAGCGGGGTTCGCTGCTGGGCGTGCGGTTCGTCCGGCGTGGGGTGTCGGACGTGGGGTCCTGCTCCTGCGTCCCGCCCCGGCCGGTGTGGGCGTCCCGCTTTGGCCGGTGCGGGCTTCCCGGCTTGGCCGGTGTGGTGGGTCGTTCGTGCCGCTCGCGGTGCGGAAGCGGTGTCGGGCGCTCAGTCAGGTCGTTGCGCTCCGGCCGGTTCGCGCTCCGGCCGTTCGTGGTCTGGCCGGTTCGCGCTCCGGCCGGTTCGTGGTCTGGCCGTCACGTTCCATCGGTTCGTGGGCGGACGGCGGTTCGGTTGTCGTGCTCCGTCTGGCTGGTTCGCGGCCGGACGTCGTGGGGTCGGACGCCACGCTCGCTCCATCCGGTCGGTTCGCGGCAGGACTCGCGTTCCGGCTGTCGCGCTCCACCGGCCGTGCGTGTGGTCCGCCGCACCTGCTCCACCCGGCTGGCTCGCGTCCGGTCGTGTGCTCCGGTAGTCGTGTCCCCCGGCCGGTTCGCCGCCGGTCGTTCGGGTCCGCTCGCGCGTCGCACTCGGCGCGGATCGGACGTGCGGTTCAGCCTCCGCGCCTCACCCGGTGCGGGGGCGGTGCCGCTTTCCGGTACGCGGCTCGTCGTGGACCTCGTTGTTCCGGATCTCGGCGTCCTGGACCCCGGTGTTCTGCGTCCGTTGTCCTGAATCCGGTCCTCAGCGAGGCGGTGCCGCCGCGGGGAACCGGCTTCAGTGCATCGCCGAGCTGCCCTGGTCCTTCGCGGCGGTCCGGCGCAGGTAGTCCTCGACGTCGGTGACGGACTCGTCCTTGCGGCGCTGCTCCTCCATGGCGGTGGCCAGCCCCAGGCCGAGGGTGCGGCCGTCGGCGGAGAACCCGCGCGGACGGCGAAGTGCCTCGGTGAACCAGTTTCCCATGACCTTCTCCTCACTTCTCGTCCACAGTGGACGGTTGGATTCGGGTGTGCGTTCTCCCGTCGACGATGACCCGTCCGGGCCGTGCGCGCCGGGTGAGGGCTCCTGGGGCGACGTTGACCCTGCCCTGATGGATTCAGAATACAGGCTTTCGTATGCAATATGGGCGGTGGTGGTCACCATCACCGCCCTCTGGTGGAGGTGGGTGCTGGTGACGCTGCTCCTACGCCCGATCGCCCCGAGGCCGGTCGTGGTAGGCCTGCCGGGTCCGGTCGGTGTGCTGGGTCATGATCGTGCCCGCGCGGTCGACGTCCTTCGCGGAGATGGCCCGGATCAGGTCGGCGTGCTCGATCCAGGAGTCCGCGCCGCGCCTGCCCGCGATCGGCGTGTAGTACCACCGCACGCGGCGGTCGACCATGCCGATCATCTCGGCGAGCACGGTGTTGCCGGACAGCTTGGTGATGAAGGCGTGCAGGGCGGCGTTCGCGGCCACCATGCCGTCGACGTCGTTGGCCTCGACGGCGGCCTGGCCCCTGGCCTGGAGTTCCCAGAGGTGGTCGACGTCGGCCTCCTCGGCGCGTTCCGCCGCGAGGCGGGCCGAGTGCGTTTCGAGGACGGCGCGGACGCTGAGCAGCTGGTCCGCCTCCTCCTCGGTCGGCATGTGCACGAACGCGCCCTGCGCGGGCCGCAGGTCGACCCAGCCCTCGGTCTGGAGGCGCTGGAGCGCTTCGCGCACCGGCTGCCTGCTGACCCCGAGGTACTCGGCCAGCTCCACCTCGACCAGGTGCTGGCCCGGCTGGAGGGTGCGGTTCACGATCAGGTCGATCAGCGCCTCGTACACCGCCTGGCGGAGCGGGGCCGGTCGTTCCACGCGCTTGGCCGCGGCGCCGCTCAACGCGGCCCGCGAACCGCGGCGTCCGGTGGTCACGTCGCCGGGGAACGGTGTCGGCTGGTTCATGGCCACCTCCTCGCTCGTTGGGTGAATGGTTTCAGCATACAGGTTGTTGTATGCAAAGTTCAGAGTGCGGTACGTCACGTTGGTGCCCAACAGGTCAATTGTCGTCGATGTCGGACTCTGTGTAATCACTCGATCGCGTTTCGTATGCACTTTCTTCGGCCTATCCCGTTATCGACAAATCGGTATACTGTATACAATCAATCGGAGATGAGACGAGGCAGGACATGAGAGTCGCCGTTCTCGGGGCAGGAGCGATCGGCGCCTATGTGGGCGCAGCCCTGCATCGCGCTGGAGCAGAGGTCCACCTGGTGGCCAGGGGGCCGCACCTCGCCGCGCTCAAGGCGCACGGTGTGCGGGTGCTGAGTCCTCGCGGGGACTTCACCGCACACCCGCACGCCACCGACGATCCCGGAGTCGTCGGCGAGGTCGACTACGTCTTCCTCGGTCTGAAGGCGCACGGCTACGCGTCGGCGGGGCCGCTGCTCGCGCCGCTGCTGGGGCCGGACACCGCGGTGGTCGCCGCGCAGAACGGCATCCCGTGGTGGTACTTCCACGGTCTGGCGGGGCATCCGCTGGAGAACCGCCGCATCGAGGCCGTCGATCCCGGCGGAGCCGTCAGCGCGGTGCTCGACACGCGTCGGGCCATCGGCTGCGTCGTCTACTGCTCCACCGAGATCGAGGCGCCCGGCGTCATCCGCCACCTGGAGGGCACCCGCTTCTCCATCGGTGAACCGGCGGGCGGGGTGTCCGAGCGCTGCCGGGCGCTCAGCGAGGCCATGGTCGCGGGCGGGCTCAAGTGCCCCGTCGAGCCCAACCTGCGCGACGACATCTGGATCAAGCTCATGGGCAACGTCGCGTTCAACCCGCTCAGCGCCCTCACCAGGGCCACGATGGCCGAGATCTGCGCCCACCAGGACACCCGCGAGCTGGTCGCCACGATGATGGCCGAAACCGTCGCCATCGCCCGCGCCGCGGGCAGCAGCCCCGAGATGTCCATCGAGAAGCGCATCGACGGCGCGCGCCGCGTCGGTCACCACAAGACGTCGATGTTGCAGGACCTGGAGGCGGGCAAGACCCTGGAGATCGACGCGATCATCGGCGCGGTGGTCGAGATAGCCGACCTGACCAGGATTCCCGCGCCCGCGCTGCGCAACGTGTACGCGGCGATCGACCTCCTCAACCGCACCACGGCGGCCACCGTCCCGACCGCGTGACCGGGTGCCCGCCCGTCGCGCGGTGTGGCGGGCGGGCTCGGGACGGTGCGGATTGGCTGAGGCGAGCGGGTCTGGCCGTGCCCAGGGGTGGAGGCGGGGCAGGCTGGTCGTGTGGGGCGGGTCGGGTGACGCGGGGGCTCTGGTGGGTCGCCGGAACGGGTGATGGCACCGCTTGGTCCTGCGGTGGGTGGGTTTGACGGGCCGTGTTCGGAGCGGGTCGGGTGGTGGGGTGGGTTTTGATGGGTCGTCGGAACGGGTGATGGCACCGCTTGGTCTTCCGCGGCTGGTGGGTCCGGCGGGCTGTGTTCGGAGCGGGTCGTTCGTGCGGGTTCGGTCGGGTGGTGGGACGGACTCCGGCGAGTTGTGGAAACGGGCGGTGGAGACGTCTGGGTTCTTGCTGCGGGTGGGGCTCGGCGGCACGTATCCGGGGCCGGGTTGTTCGCGGGGATTCGGCTGGGTTGTGGGACCGGGTGCGGTGAGTCGCACGGTGGCGGCACCGCCCGGTCTTCGCTGTGGGGCCGGCGGCCGCGTCCAGGGCGGGAACTCGATGGGTCGGTCGAGTGGCGGGACGGGCTCCGGTGAGGCGTGTCAACCGGGCGGTGGCGGCGGTTCGGCCGGGCGTCGGCGGTGGTCTGCCGTGACTGAGCCGCCCGGCCTTCAGCGGTGAGGGCTGGCGGTGCTGTCGGGCTCGCTGTGTGACGCGGGTCGGTGGTGCTGGTTCGTTGAGGTTCGGTCGGTTGTGTCGACTGGTTCGTGCATGTGGCGTGCGGTGGTGGGCCTGTGCGTCCCGTCCCGTGAGCCGTCGTTGGTCCGGGTGAGCGTTCCCAAGGCGGCCCTTGCGCCCTCACCGGGTTCGCCTCTTCCCTTCACGCGATCACTCGAATAACGTATGTTGCATACAGTCGACGATCAGCGACGTGCGCGGGAGGTCTGCGATGAAGCGCGGGAAGAGCGAGCCGTACGTGCGGCTGGTTGAGCCGTTGGTGCGGGAGAACGGCGTCCTCCGGCCCGCCACCTGGGACGAAGCGCTGACCAGGGCGGCGGAGGGGTTCCGGCGGAACGTCGCGGCGAAGGGTCCGGACGCGTTCGGGATGTTCTCGTGCGCGCGGGCCACGAACGAGATGAACTACGTGGCCCAGAAGTTCACCCGCGCCGTCATCGGGACGAACAACGTGGACTCCTGCAACCGCACCTGCCACGCGCCGAGCGTCGCCGGTCTGGCCCGCGTGTTCGACAGCGGCGGGGGCACGTCGTCGTACCGGGAGATCGAGGACGCCGACGTGGTCGTGCTGTGGGGGTCCAACGCGCGGGAAGCGCACCCGATCTTCTTCCAGCACGTGCTGAAGGCGGTCCACAAGGGCGCCAAGCTGTTCGTGGTCGACCCGAGGAGGACGAGCACCGCCAAGTGGGGCCACCGGTGGCTCCAGCTCCACGTCGGCACGGACATCCCGCTGGCCCACGCGGTGGCGCGGGAGATCATCCACTCGGGGCTGGCGAACGAGGCGTTCATCGAGCGGGCCACGGAGGGGTTCGCCGAGTTCAAGGCGTCGGTGGAGCCGTGGACGCTGGAGGTCGCCGAGGAGGTGACCGGGGTTCCCCGGGAGCAGATCCGGGAACTGGCCCACGCCTACGCCCGCGCCGACCGCGGCCAGATGTCGTGGACGCTCGGCATCACCGAGCACCACAACGGGACGAACAACGTGCTGGCGTTGATCAACCTGGCCCTGCTCTGCGGCCACGTCGGCCGCTACGGCGCGGGGCTGAACCCGTTGCGCGGGCAGAACAACGTGCAGGGCGGCGGTGACATGGGGGCGATCCCGGACCGGCTGCCGGGGTTCCAGGACGTCCTCAGCCCCGACGTCCGGGCCAAGTACGACGCGCTGTGGGGCTCGAAGATCCCGCCGTACAAGGGGCAGAACCTGACGCAGATGCTGGAGGCGATGGAGCGCGGGGACATGACCTGCGTCTACATCATCGGCGAGAACCCGGTGCAGTCCGAAGCGGACTCCGAGCACACGCGCAAGCGGCTGTCGAACCTCGACCACGTGGTGGTGCAGGACATCTTCCTCACCAAGACCGCGCAGCTCGCGGACGTCGTGCTGCCCGCGTCGGCGGCCTGGTGCGAGAGCGACGGCACGTTCACCAACAGCGAGCGCCGCGTCCAGCGCGTGCGCAAGGCGCTGGACCCGCCCGAGGGCGCGCGGGACGACATCGCGATCCTGTGCGACCTGGCCCGCAGGCTCGGCCACGAGGAGTGGGACTACAGCGGTGCCGAGCAGGTGTGGGACGAGCTGCGGCAGCTCTCGCCGATGCACGCGGGCATGACCTACCAGCGGCTCGCGGACCTCGGTGGGATCCAGTGGCCCTGCTACAGCGAGGACACCCTCGAACCGAGCTTCCTGCACGGGCGGCTGTGGGAGGACGACCCGGCCGAGCGCGGGCGGCCCGCGCCGTTCTCGGTGCTGGACCACAGCCCGCCGGTCGACCTCCTCTCCGAGGAGTTCCCGCTGCGGCTCACCACGGGCAGGCGCCTGGACTCCTACAACACCGGCGTGCAGTCGGGCGGCTTCGAGTCGCCGCTGCGGCGCGGGGAAACCCTGGACCTGTGCCGGGAGGACGCCGAACGGCTCGGCGTGCGCGAGGACGAGCTGGTGCGGATCTCCTCGCGGCGCGGCGCGATCGTCGCGCCCGTCCGGATCGACGACGGGCTCAGGCCGGGGCTGGCGTTCATGACTTTCCACTTCCCGGACGAGATCGACGTCAACTCGATCACCATCGAGGCGACCTGCCCGATCGCGGGCACCGCCGAGTACAAGGCGTCCGCGATCCGGGTGGAGAAGCTGCCGCCGGGGATCACCGAGGACGACCGGTTCACCGTCGTGCCCGTCTGAGCCAGCCCGAGGTGAGGAGTCACCGTGGACCTTCAGTTCCTCAGCTTCACGCCCACCGACGACGAGCGGACCGCCGTGGACGCGGCGGTCGCGGGTCGGCCGCCGACGCGCGACCTGCTGCTGCCCGCGCTGCACGCGGTCAACGACCGGGTCGGCTGGATCAGCCAGGGCGCGCTCAACCACATCTGCCGGAGGCTGGGGGTGCCGCCCGCCGACGCGTACGGCGTGGCGAGCTTCTACTCGCTGTTCTCCCTGGTGGAACGGCCGAAGAGGGTCGTGCACGCCTGCGTCGACCTGGCCTGCCGGGTCAACGGCGCGGAGGGGCTGACCGACGCGCTCACCGACGCGTTCGGCCGGGCGAGCGGCAAGACCGGTGACGTCACGTGGCTGCGCGCCCCGTGCCTCGGGGTGTGCGAGCGGGCGCCCGCCGCGCTGGTGTTCCAGGCGGGCGAGACCGCGGCCGAGGAACTGCTGGCCCCGGTCGAACCGGCGGCGCTGGTGGAGGTCGCGACCCGTGGTCCCTCCACCGTGGACGGTGAGCCGCCGGTGCGCGTGCCCCAGCACGGGGACGGGAATCTGCGGCTGCTCAAGCGGATCGGGGTCGTCGACCCGACCAGCCTGGACGACTACCGCGCCACCGGCGGGTACTCGGGGCTGCGCAACGCGCTGCTGCTCGGCCCGGTCGGTGTGATCCGCGAGGTCGCGGACTCGAAGCTGATGGGCCGCGGCGGCGCCGCGTTCCCGACCGGCCGCAAGTGGGACGCCACGGCCCGGCAGCCCGTCCGCCCGCACTACCTGGTGTGCAACGCCGACGAGAGCGAACCCGGCACGTTCAAGGACCGCGTGCTGATCGAGGGCGACCCGTTCGCGCTGGTCGAGGCGATGACCATCACGGCGTTCGCCACGGGCTGCGCGAAGGGCTACCTGTACCTGCGGGGCGAGTACCCGAGGGCGCTGCACCTGCTGGAGAACGCCATCGCGAAGGCCCGCGAACGCGGTTTCCTCGGCGACGACGTCATGGGGCACCAGGGGTTCTCGTTCGACATCGAGATCAGGCGCGGCGCGGGCGCGTACATCTGCGGCGAGGAAACAGCGATCTTCAACTCCATCGAGGGCTTCCGCGGCGAACCCCGCAGCAAGCCGCCGTTCCCGGTGGAGCAGGGCCTGTTCGGCAGGCCGACCGTGGTCAACAACGTGGAGACGCTCGTCAACGTCCCGCTGATCCTCACGGAGGGCTGCGAGGCCTACGCCCGGATCGGCACGGAGGGTTCGACCGGGTCGAAGCTGTTCTGCCTGTCGGGCAACGTTCGGCGGCCGGGCGTCTACGAGGTCCCGTTCGGCGCGACCCTCGGTGAACTCCTGGAACTCGCGGGCGGGGTGCCGGAGGGCCGGGAGCTGCGGGCGGTCCTGCTCGGCGGCGCGGCGGGCGGGTTCGTCCGGCCCGACGAGCTGGACCTCAAGCTCACGATGGAGGACGCGCGCGCCGCGGGCACCACGCTCGGCTCGGGGGTGGTGCTGGTGCTGGACGACTCCGCCGACCTGGGCGGGTTCCTGCTGCGCATCGCCGCGTTCTTCCGCGACGAGTCGTGCGGGCAGTGCGTGCCGTGCCGCATCGGCACCGTGCGGCAGGAGGAGGCGCTGCACCGGGTCGTCGGCGGCAAGAAGCTCAGCACCGGCGGCGACGACCTGCTGGTGCTGCGGGAGGTCGGCCAGGTCATGCGCGACTCGTCCATCTGCGGGCTCGGCCAGACGGCGTGGAACGCGATCGAGTCGGCCATCGACCGCCTCGGTGCCCTGCAACAGCCGCTGGAGAGGGGAAACCGCGCATGACCGCCATCGACATCGGGTTGCCGCGCAGGCTCGTCGAGTTCGAGCTGGACGGCGAACCCGTGCGAGTGCCTGAGGACGCCACGATCCTGGACGCCTGCACGGCGGCCGGGAAGTCGATCCCCACGCTCTGCTACGGCGACACCCTCCAGCCCGCGAACGCCTGCCGCGTCTGCGTGGTGGAGGTCGAGGGCTCGCGGACGCTCGTGCCGTCGTGCTCGCGCAAGGTGGAGCCCGGCATGGTCGTGCGCACCGACACCGACCGCACGAGGACCAGCCGCAAGGTCGTGCTGGAGCTGCTGGCGTCGGCGACCGACCTGTCCACCACGCCGGAGGTCCGGGGCTGGCTGGAGGAAACCGGCGCCGAGCCCGAGCGGTTCGGGCCGCCCGCGCCGCCGAGCGACGACCGCGACCACCGGCAGCCGGGCGAGCACGAGATCCCCGACGGGATGACGGCGGCGACCGTCCGCCAGCCGGTCAAGGTCGACAACGAGCTCTACGTTCGGGACTACGGCAAGTGCATCCTCTGCTACAAGTGCGTCGACGCGTGCGGTGACCAGTGGCAGAACTCCTTCGCCATCACGGTCGCGGGTCGCGGGTTCGACGCGCGGATCTCCACGGAGTTCGCGAACCCGTTGCCGGACAGCGCCTGCGTGTACTGCGGCAACTGCGTCGAGGTGTGCCCCACGGGCGCGCTGAGCTTCAAGGCCGAGCACGACCGGCGCGAGAACGGCACGTGGGACGAGGAGCGGCAGACCGAGACCACGACCATCTGCACGTTCTGCGGCGTCGGCTGCAACCTCACCCTCCACGTGCAGGACAACGAGATCGTCAAGGTCACGTCACCGCACGACAGTTCGGTGACCCACGGGAACCTCTGCATCAAGGGTCGCTTCGGCTGGCAGCACGTGCAGAACCGCTAGACCGGGAGGTCCGCGCATGTCCTTGATCCTCAAGCCCGGGACGTCGTGGCGCGAGCTGTACGCCCGCTGCGTCGAGATCGCCCCGGAGGCGTTCCACGACGACCGCCTCCTCAACTTCTACGGCGGACGCTGGCGCCGCGAGGGGGTCCCCGGTCCGGCGACGACCCCGGTCGACGGCAGCGCCATCGCCGGTCCGCCCAGGCTGGACGCGGGCAGCGCCCGAGCCGCCGTCGCCGCCGCGGTCGACGACCACCGCGCGTGGGCCGAAGTCCCCCTCGCCGAGCGGAAGGCCCGCGTCACGGCCGCGCTGGACGACCTCCAGGCCAACCGCGACCTGCTGGCGCTGCTGCTGGTGTGGGAGATCGGCAAGCCGTGGCGGCTCGCGACCGCCGACGTCGACCGCTGCGTCGAGGGAGTTCGCTGGTACGTCGAGGAGATCGACCGAATGCTGGAGGGCCGCGCGCCGCTGGGCGGGCCGGTCAGCAACATCGCGAGCTGGAACTACCCGATGAGCGTCCTGGTCCACGCGGTGCTGGTGCAGGCCCTCGCGGGCAACGCGGTCATCGCCAAGGCCCCGACCGACGGCGGCGTGAGCTGCCTGACGCTGGCGACCGCGCTGGCCGCCCGCCACGGCCTGCCGCTCACCCTGGTCAGCGGAGGCGGCGGCGAGCTGTCGCCGGTGCTGGTCGGCTCGCCGGACATCGGCTGCCTCTCGTTCGTCGGCGGGCGAGGGGTCGGCGGCGAGATCGTCGCGAGCCTGGTCGACTCCGACAAGCGGCACGTGCTGGAGCAGGAGGGCCTGAACTGCTGGGGCATCTGGGAGTTCGGCGACTGGGACAGCCTCGGCCCGCAGATCCGCAAGGCGTTCGACTACGCCAAGCAGCGCTGCACGGCCTACCCGCGCTACGTCGTGCAGCGGGAGCTGTTCGACCGCTTCCTCGCCGTCTACCTGCCCGCCGTCCGCGGGGTCGCGTTCGGCCACCCGCTGGCCGTCGAGCACCCGGACGACCCGCTGCCCGACCTCGACTTCGGTCCGCTGATCACCGACGCGAAGGCCAAGGAACTGGCCGACGTGGTGGACGAGGCCGTCCGGATGGGCGGCGTCCCGCTCTACCGGGGCTCGCTCGACGACGGCCGGTTCCTGCCCGGCCAGCAGACCGCGGCCTACCTGCCGCCGACCGCGATCCTCTCGCCGCCGCGCTCCTCACCCCTGCACCACGCCGAGCCGTTCGGACCCGTCGACACGATCGTCCTCGTGGATACAGAAGCCGAAATGCTGTCTGCGATGAACGCGAGCAACGGTGCCCTCGTGGCCACGCTGGCGTGCGACGACCAGGCCACGGCCCGGAGGCTGGCCGCCGACCTCCAGGCGTTCAAGGTCGGCGTCAACGAGCCCCGGTCGCGCGGCGACCGCGACGAGGTCTTCGGCGGCAGGGGCGCGTCGTGGCGCGGCGCGTTCGTCGGCGGCGCGCTGCTGGTGCACGCCGTCACCGAGGGACCGCCCGGCGAGCGCCTGTACGGCAACTTCCCGTCCTACTCGCTCTACCCGCCGACCTGACCCCGAAGGGGAGGACGATGTCGCTCCGCTCCGACCTCACCCGGATCACCAGGACCGTCGTCGCCCCCGCCGCGGTCGGGACCGACCGGCTCCACCGGTTCCCGCGCGCGGCCGTGGAGGCGTTCGGCCGCGCCGGGATCCTCGGCATGACCGTCCCGCGCGGCCTGGGCGGCGGCGGTCAGGGGCTGGCCGAGGCGAGCCGCGTCGTCGAGGAGGTCGCCCGCCACTGCGGCGGCACGGCGACCGTGCTGCGCTCGCACTTCGCCGCGGTCGCCGTGCTCAACCGCCACGGCGACCGCGGCCTCCGCACCGAGGTCGCCGCGGGCGGGCACCTCAGCACGCTCGCCGTCTTCCAGGCGGGCGACCCGCTCACCCCGACCGGCACCGCCCGCCGGAGCGGCGACGTCGTCTCCCTGCACGACCGCAAGACGTGGGTGGTCTCCGCGGGCGAGGCCGACAGCTACGTCTGGTCCTCCCCACCCGTCGCCGCCGGGGGCACGACCACCCTCTGGCTCGTCTCCGGCCAGGCCCCCGACCTGCTCGTCCCCGCCTCCCACGACGGCATCGGCCTGCGCGGCGGCGCGGCCACCACGGTCTGGGCCGACCCCGTCCGCGTCCCCGCGAGCTGCCGACTCGGCGAGGACGGCGCCGGCCTGGACACCGTGCTGCACGACGCCCTGCCGTGGTTCGCGCTGCTCGGCTCCTCCGTCGCGCTCGGCCTGATGGAGGGCGCCCTCGCCGCCACCCTGGAGCACCGGGGGGACCGGACGGCCGACCTCGCGCGGATGCGCCTGCGCACCGACGCCGTCCGCGTCCTGCACGACGACGCAGTGGCCGCGCACGGCTGGGAACCCGACCGCGCCCGGCGCAAGGTCTGCCAGCTCACCCTCGCCGCCGCCGACGCCGTGCTCACCGTGACGGACCTCGCCATGAAGCTGTGCGGCGACGCCGCGTTCCGCCGTGACCTGGGCGTGGAGCGGCGTTTCCGCGACGCGCGGGCGACCACGGCGGTCGAGCCCACCGCCGAGTCGGCGCTGGACCTCGTCGCCCGCGGACCGTGGGGCAACGCCTGAGCGCGGCCCGGTGCCGGTGACGGCCGTCACCCGTTCCGCTGACGTCGCAGAACGCCCGCTGGGCGCACGAACGGCACGCGGGAGAAGTCGGTTCGGCCGATCGCCTACTATCGGCCTGCTCCGCCGCGTGTCGGGTGGTGGAGTCGATTCCGCCTATCCGCGACGTGCCCAACGGGAGCTGTCCACCACTCATGTCCGGAGCAAACGACCCGTACGACCCCAAGGAGGTCGCGGCGCTCGCGCCGGAGGCCCTCGACGCGGCCGTGCAGAAGGCCCAGGAGGCGTTCGCCGCCGCGGCCGACCTCGACGCCCTCGCCGCGCTGAAGCCCGCGCACGTCGGCGACCGGTCGCCCGTGCTGCTCGCGCGCCGCGAGATCGGCGCGCTGCCGCCCAAGGCGAAGGCCGAGGCGGGCAAGCGGGTCAACGTCGCCCAGGCCGCCGTGAAGAAGGCGTTCGAGGAACGCCTCGCCGTGCTGCAGACCGAGCGGGACGAGCACGTGCTCCGCGAGGAGACCGTCGACGTCACGCTGCCGTGGGACCGGACGCCGCGCGGCGCCCGCCACCCGATCACCACGCTCGCCGAGCGCGTGGCCGACGTCTTCGTGGCCATGGGCTACGAGGTCGCCGAAGGCCCCGAGCTCGACACCGAGTGGTTCAACTTCGACGCGCTGAACTTCGGCAAGGACCACCCGGCGCGCACGATGTCGGACACGTTCTACGTCGCGCCCGCCGACTCGGGCCTGGTGCTGCGCACGCACACCTCGCCGGTGCAGGCCCGCACGATGCTGGAGCGCACGCCGCCGATCTACGTGGTGTGCCCCGGCCGCACGTTCCGCACGGACGAGCTGGACTCCACGCACACGCCGGTGTTCCACCAGGTCGAGGGCCTCGCCATCGACAAGGGCCTCACCATGGCGCACCTCAAGGGCACCCTGGACGCGTTCGCGCGCGCCATGTTCGGCGAGGGCTCGAAGACGCGGCTGCGCCCGCACTTCTTCCCGTTCACCGAGCCGTCCGCCGAGGTGGACGTGTGGTTCCCGGAGAAGAAGGGCGGCGCGGGCTGGGTCGAGTGGGGCGGCTGCGGCATGGTCAACCCCAACGTCCTGCGCGCCACCGGCGTCGACCCGGACGTCTACTCCGGGTTCGCCTTCGGCATGGGCCTCGAACGCACGCTGCAGTTCCGCAACGGCCTTCCCGACATGCGCGACATGGTCGAGGGCGATGTCCGCTTCACGCTGCCCTTCGGAACGGAGGCCTGACCGGTGCGTATTCCGGTTAGCTGGTTGACCGAGCACCTCGAGTTCTCCGAGGTGCCCACGCCCGAGGAGCTGGCCGACGCCTTCATCCGGATCGGCATGGAGATCGACGACGTGCGCCCGCTCGGGCCCGTCACCGGTCCGATCGTCGCCGCGCGGGTCGTCGAGATCACCGAGCTCACGGAGTTCAAGAAGCCGATCCGCTACTGCCAGGTCGAGGTCGGACCCGACC
Source organism: Umezawaea sp. (assembly GCF_036375055.1). GTDB lineage: Bacteria > Actinomycetota > Actinomycetes > Mycobacteriales > Pseudonocardiaceae > Umezawaea. The sequence continues at coordinate 23,391 of NZ_DASUSQ010000002.1, read as the reverse complement.
AGGTCAACGGCATCGTCTGCGGTGCCACGAACTTCGTCGAGGGCGACACGGTCGTCGTGGCGCTGCCCGGCGCGGTGCTGCCCGGCGACTTCACGATCTCCGCGCGCAAGACCTACGGCCACACCAGCGACGGCATGATCTGCTCCGCCTCGGAACTGGGCCTCGGCGACGACCACTCGGGCATCCTCGTGCTGCCCAGCGGCACCGCCCAGCCCGGTGACAGCGCGGTGGAGCTGCTCGGCCTGGAGGACACCGTCCTGGAGATCACGCCCACGCCCGACCGCGGCTACGCCTTCTCGGTGCGCGGCCTGGCCCGCGAGATCGCCTGCGCGTTCGACGTGGCGTTCGGCGACCCGGCCGTGGCCGAGGTCCCCGAGGCCGAGGGCGAGGTGTGGCCCGTCCACGTCGAGGACGGCGCCGGGTGCTCCCGGTTCGTCGCGCGCCAGATCAGCGGGGTCGACCCGACGGCGCCGACGCCGTGGTGGATGCGCCGCAGGCTGATGCTCGCGGGCATCCGCTCGATCTCGCTGCCGGTCGACGTGACCAACTACGTGATGATCGAACTCGGGCACCCGCTGCACGCGTTCGACGCGTCGAAGGTCCGCGGCGGCCTGGTCGTGCGGCGCGCGAAGGCGGGCGAGAAGCTCACCACGCTCGACGACACCGTGCGCGTGCTCGACGCGGACGACATCGTCATCGCCGACGACAGCGGCGTCATCTCCATGGCCGGTGTCATGGGCGGCGCCTCGACCGAGGTCGGCGACAAGACCGGCGACATCCTGCTGGAAGCCGCCATCTGGGACCCCGCGACCATCGCCCGCACCGTGCGCCGCCACAAGCTGCCCAGCGAGGCGGCGAAGCGGTACGAGCGCACGGTCGACCCGGCGCTGTCCCCGGTCGCCCTGGAGCGCGCGGCGCGGCTGCTGCACCACTACGGCGACGGCTCGATCAAGCCCGGTCGCACCGACGTCGGCACGCCCGTGCTGCCCGGCCCGGTCACGATGCCGATCGACCTGCCGGACCGCGTCGCGGGTGTGCGCTACGCCCGTGGCGTGACCGCGCGCAGGCTCGGCCAGATCGGCTGCCAGGTCGAGGTCTCCACCGGCGACGACGGCGCGACCCTGGTCACCGCTACGCCGCCGACGTGGCGCGCGGACCTCGTGCAGCCCGCCGACCTGGTCGAGGAGGTGCTGCGGCTGGAGGGCTTCGAGACGATCCCGTCCACGCTGCCGCCCGCCCCGGCCGGCCGTGGCCTGACCGAGCAGCAGCGCCGCCGCCGCACCGTGTCCCGCGCGCTGGCCGAGTTCGGCTACACCGAGGTGCTGCCGTTCCCGTTCATCTCGCCCGCGGTGTTCGACACGTTCGGGCTGAGCCCGAACGACTCGCGCCGCAACGTGGTCAGCGTGCTGAACCCGCTCGAAGCGGAGAAGCACGCGCTCGCGACCACGCTGCTGCCCGGCCTGCTGGACGCGGTGCAGCGCAACCTCGCGCGCGGCCAGAAGGACGTGGCGCTGTTCAACATCGCCCAGGTCACGCTGCCGCGCACCCAGCAGGTGCCGGTGCCGGAGGTCGGGGTCGCCTCCCGTCCGACCGACGCGCAGGTGGCGTCCATGTTCGCGGCGCTGCCGCAGCAGCCGGTGCACGTCGCCGTCGTGCTGGCCGGGCACCGCGAGCACGCGGGCTGGTGGGGCAAGGGCCGTCAGGCCGACTGGGCGGACGCGGTCGAGGCCGCGAAGCTCGTCGGCAAGGCGTACGGCGTGACGCTGCGCGTGGTCGCGTCCGACCTCGCCCCGTGGCACCCCGGCCGCTGCGCCGAGCTGCGCGTCGGCGACTGGCCCGTCGGCCACGCCGGTGAGCTGCACCCGAAGGTGGTCGAGGCGCTCGGGCTGCCCAAGCGCACGGTCGCGATGGAGCTGGACCTGGACGCGCTGCCGCTGAACGACAACCGGCCCGCGCCGATCATCTCGGCGTACCCGCCGGTGCTGCTCGACGTCGCGGTCGTCGTGGACGCGGCCGTGCCCGCCGCCGAGGTGGCCGCCGTGCTCGAATCGGGCGGCGGGGACCTCCTGGAGGACATCCGGCTGTTCGACGTCTACACGGGCGAGCAGGTGGGCGAGGGCAAGCGGTCGCTGGCGTACGCGCTGCGGTTCCGCGCGCCGGACCGCACGCTGACCGTCGAGGAGGCCACCGCGGCGCGGGACGCGGCCGTGGCGTCGCTCGCCGAGCGGTACGGGGCAACCCTGCGCTAGCGTGGTGGGTGGTCGTGTCACCCGGTCGGTCTGGCTAGGCCGACCGGGTGAATCGCGGTCGCGGGGAATATCGGTGAACTGCCTGATCACCGCGCTGCGCGAGCCTCTCGGCGGGTCCAAAGCCCCTAGTGAACCCGGCTCACTTTAGATGAATGGTCCTTGCGTCTCAGTTGAAAGTTCTCCAAGATTGGCGGGCGGCCCGCTGGGCCGAGGGGCGAAGCGATGAACTGCCGGGCGAGTTGGTCGCCGGTCCGGTAGGGAGCTAGCGGCGAACCCACCGCCTGGAGCAACAGCCTGTGGAGTTGCGCCATGCGAAGTTTGGGCCCGCGGATGGAAGTCGCCGTCGCCACGACCATTCTGGGTGTCGGGGCGGCCGTCGTCGCCGCCATGCACCTGACGTGGCCGGATCCCGAGTTGCCCGCCATGGCGTACTCCGTGAGCGCGGGCGAGGCCGGGGTGTCGGACCTCAAGCCGTTCGAGATCGACGACGTGTCCGGCGCGGCCGTGGAGCTGACGCCCGGCACCGAGGGTGTGCGGCAGGTGAGGCTGTCGAACCCGAACGCGGTCGACATCATCGTGGTGAAGCTGTCCGCGATCCCCGGTCAGCCGGTCGACTCGGCGAAGAACAAGGTCGAGGGCTGCCCGTCCGGCCTGCTCAGCGTCGCGGCGATGGACACGCCCGTGCTGATCCCCCCGGCCGGTGAGGTCGAGGTCGAGATGGTCGTGCAGGTGGCGCACGACGTGCCCGCGTCGTGCAAGGACCTCGTGTTCCCGCTGACCTACTCCGGTCACGCGACCAGGGGTTGAGCTTGGTCCGCTGGACCGCTGAGCCGGTTCCCGCTCCCGTCTCCGGTGGTCGTGCCGCGCCCTTGGGGGCGTTCGAGGCCGACGGGACCGTGCTGATCGGTGACGGGTGGCGGCACGAGTGCGGTGCCCGGCCCAGGGCGGCGCACGTGAGTGCGGATCGTGTGCTGGTGCTGACCGACTCGCTGGACTACCACCCGTGGGGTCTGCTCGGACCCGCGCTGCTGCTGGACCTGCGCACCGGGGAGCGGATCGCCGAGCTGCGCGGGGAGCGTGGGGCGGCGGTGGGTGGTGGTCGGTTCCTGCTGGGGTTGGAGGGGTACGACGTCTTCGACACCTGGCTGCACGACCGTGACGGTGCGCTGGTGACGACGTGGCGTACGTACGGCCACTACGTGGTCGACGGCGACGGTGGCGGTGACGGGGTTCGGGTGGTCGAGTGCGATCGGCGGCAGCCGACCCGTTCCGCCGTGGTGCGGCTGTTGCCCGACGGTGGGCTCGATCGCGGTCGTGCGTTGCGGCACGGTCAGGTCGCCGCTCCGGTGGTGCTGCGCGACGGGACGGTGGTCGTGTTCGACGGTGGGGTGCTGGTGGCCGTGGATCGGGAGTTGCGGGGGACCGTGCTCGCGGAGGTGCTGGACATGGGGGGCGAGTTCTGGCGGTTCACGGCGACGTTGGAGCTGCGGGAGGACGTGCTTGCGGTGACGGTGGTCGAGCGTGATCGCACAACGTCTTCTGTATGCAGTACGCACCGGATTGCATACAGACTGCGGACATAATTCGCCGCGCGGGTCAGTGTTCAGTCCGAGCTGCTGCACGCTGCTCGTCGGCAGTGGCAGGTCATTGCGGTTCTCTGTGCCAGGCTCGCAATATCGCATGATGACTACTGCATACAAATACTGGTCGACTGTATGCACGTTCTGTTGAGTGGTATGAGCCAGGGCGCTCGTGGTCAGCCGAGGTGTTTGAGTGCTTCGCGGCGGGACAGTGGTGACAGGGCCGGGTGGGTGTCCACGAATGCTCGAACCCAGTGGGGGTCGGTTCTCGCGTGTTGTCGCAGTGCCCAGCCGATGCCCTTGCGGAGGAAGAAGTCCTGGTCGGCGATGTTCGCCTCGACGCACTCGGCCAGCAGGTCGGTGTCGGTCGCGGCTTTCGAGCCAAGCTGGCAGATCACCGACGTGCGCCGTCGCCAACGGTCGTCGTCACGGGCCCACGTCCGCAGCAGCGGAGCGACCACCTCCGGGTCCGAGCGCAGCAGGGGACCGACGCGCTTGCTCGCGATCTCGTCCACGAAGTCCCACCACGCCCCGGTGACGATCAGCTCGTCGTAGAGCGGCAGCAGCCCGACGTCCTGCCACCGCGGGTAGGCGCCGATCAGGTCCAGGGCCAGGTAGCGCTCCTCGCGGTACTCGGCTCCGCGCCACAGTTCCAGCACGGTCGCCACCCACGTCTCGGCGTCCGGCATCGGGTGCGCCGCGAACAACTGCTTCGCCAGCCTCGCCCGCTCCGGCTTCGCGACACCGCGGAAAGGGAGCGCCGACCTCATGTAGCGGCGCATGTCGTCGGCCTTCGCCGGGTCCGCCACCCGAGCCAGTCCGGCACGCGCCGCGCCGACCAGATCCATGCCGGTCACCGTAGGCGACTCGGGCGAGTTCGGCGTCATGGACCTGATCAACCCGGCGGTGAGCGACCACCTCCTGGCCGACGAGGTGGTCGACCTCGCGTTCGTCGACGCCGACAAGGTCGGTACCCCGACCACTACGAGGAACTGGTCCGCCGCCTGCGGCCCGGAGGCCTGATCGCGCTGGACAACGTGCTGCGCGGCGGTCGGGTGCCCGACGACTCGTTCCAGGACGAGGTCGACGTCGTGATGTGCCGGACGACGGTGTCACCCTGACCCCGCAGCGCCGACCCCGGCAGCGCGGAGCCGGGAGAGCTGATCCCGGACGACTCCGGCGGCGGCCCGCGCCCGTGGCGCACGGCCCGCGTCGACACCCGGTCAGAGCGGTGTCGATCCCCTATCCACCCGGCACCGGCACAGACCTCGACAGGATCGGGCCGATAAGATCATCGGTCGGTGGAGGGGAGCCATGCCGCGTCCTGAGAGCCCGGTGGACCCGCACGCGGGCCCGGTGCAGCACTTCGCGTTCGACCTGAGGCGGCTGCGGGAACGGGCGGGTTCGCCCGGCTACCGCGAACTGGGCCGCGCCACGCACTACTCGCCGACGACGCTCGCCGACGCGGCCAGGGGCCAGCGGCTGCCCAGCCTCCCGGTGCTCCTCGCCTACGTGCGCGAGTGCGGCGGCGACGAGGGCGAGTGGGAGCGGCGGTGGCGCGCGCTGTCGGAGCCGGGGTCGTCGACCGCTCCCTACGTCGGGCTCGCCTGCTTCGGCGAGCGGGACGCCGATCGGTTCTTCGGCCGCGAACGGCTGCTCGGGAAGCTGCGGGACCGGCTGGCCGAACGCGGTCTGGTGGCCGTGGTCGGGGCGTCGGGGTCGGGCAAGTCGTCGCTGCTGCGCGCTGGTCTGCTGGCGTCGGCGGACGGCACCGCGAAGCTGGTCACGCCGGGCGCGCACCCGGCCGCGCTGCTCGACGACCTCGGCCCGGTCACGCTCCTGGTCGTCGACCAGTTCGAGGAGGTCTTCACGCTCTGCGGAGACCAGGAGGAGCGCGCCGCCTTCATCGCCGGGCTCGTCGCGCTGCCGAGGCGGACGCGGGTCGTGCTGGGGCTGCGGGCCGACTTCTACGGGCACTGCGCCGACCACCCGGACCTCGCCGAGGCCGTGGAGTCGGGCCAGCTCCTGGTCGGGCCGATGTCCGCGGAGGAGCTGCGAAGTGCGATCACGCGGCCCGCGCTCAAGGCGGGCTGCGTGGTGGAGGCGGACCTCGTGGCCCGGCTGGTCGCCGACGCGACCGGTGAACCCGGAGTCCTCCCGCACCTGTCGCACGCCCTGCTGGAGACGTGGCGCCGCCGCGAGGACGACACGCTGACCGTCGCGGGCTACGAGGCGACCGGCGGCATCGCGGGCGCGGTCGCGAAGTCCGCCGAGGACGTCTACGCCGGGTTCGACGACGGGAGCAGGGCCTTGGCCCGCCAGGTCTTCCTGCGGCTCATCGCGCCCGGTGACGGTGTCGAGGACACCAAGCGCCGGGTCCGGCGCGCGGAGTTGACCGGCGACCACGCCGAGGTGCTGGAGAGCCTCGCGCGGGCCCGACTGCTGACCGTGGACGACGACGGGGTGGAGCTGAGCCACGAGGCCGTCCTGCGGTCGTGGCCGCGGCTCGGGGAGTGGATCGCCGAGGACCGAGCCGGTCTGCGGGTCCACCGCCACCTGACCGAGGCGGCACGGGCGTGGGAGGAGCACGGGCGGGACGCGGGGTCGCTGTACCGGGGTGCTCCGCTGGCCCTCGCGACGGACTGGGCGCGGCGCGACCCGAGCGTGCTCAACGAGCGGGAGCGGACGTTCCTCGACGCGGGCCTCGCCGCCGAGGCGGCGGAGCGGGAGGCCGCGCGGCGGCGGACGCGCAGGCTCCGGCAGCTCGTCGGCGTGCTGTCGGTGCTGCTGGTGGTCGCCGTGGCGGCCACGGTCGTCGCGGTCGGCGCCCGAGGCGCGGCCGACGCGCAGCTCGCGGTCACGCTGGCGCGCAAGGCGGTCACGGACGCCGACGTGATCGGCCAGACCGATCCCGCGCTGGCCGCGCAGCTCCGGCTGGCCGCGTACCGGCTGGCGCCGCTGCCCGAGGCGCGCGACAGCCTCCTCAGCACGGTCGCCGCCCCGTACGCCACCAGGATCACCGCGCACGCCGAGGCGACCACGGGGGCGGTCTTCCACCCCGGCGGCACGCTGCTCGCGACGGCGGCCCGCGACCGGGTCGTGGTGCTGTGGGACGTCGGCGACGTGCACCGGCCGCGTGAACTCGGCAGGCTCACCGGGCACCAGGACGCCGTGCACGCGCTCGCGTTCAGCCCGGACGGCTCGCGGCTGGCGACCGCGAGCTACGACGGCACCGCGCGGCTCTGGGACGTGACCGATCCCCGCGCCCCGGTGGCGCTCGCGACCGTCACCGGGCACGTCGGCCAGATCGAGGCCGTGGCCTTCCGGGCCGACGGCCGGGTGCTCGCCACCGCGGGCGAGGACGGCACGATCCGCCTGTGGGACCTGGCCGATCCCCGCGGGCCTGCGCCGCTGCGCACGCTCGCGGGCCACACCGGCCTGGTGCACGCCCTCGCGATCGGCGGCGGCGTGCTGGCCTCGGCGAGCTGGGACGGCACGGTCCGCCTGTGGGACCTCGCCACCGGCGGACAGCTGTCCGCGGTGGACCTCGGCGGCGAGGCGCTGGCCGTGGCGTTCACCCGTGACGGCCGCACGCTGGCCACGGGCGGCGGGGACCGGACCGCGCGGCTGTGGGACGTCGCCGATCCGACGCGACCCGCCGCGCTGTCGACCGCCGCGGGCCACGCGGGCGTGGTGCACGGCCTCGCGTTCGGCCCGGACGACCGGACGCTCGCCACCGCCGCCGACGACAAGACGGCCCGGCTGTGGGACGTCTCCGACGTCCGCGCGCCCTCCGAGCTGGTGGCGTTCACCGGTCACACCGACGCCGTGTGGTCCGCGTCGTTCAGCCCCGACGGCAGCACCCTGGCCACCACGAGCGACGACCGCGTGGTGCGGTTGGAGGACCTCGGCGGGCTCGCCGTCGCCCGGCACACCGAACCGGTGTGGTCGGTGGCGTTCAGCCCGGACGGCCGCACGCTCGCGTCCGGGTCCGAGGACGCGACCGTGCGGACGTGGCGGCCGGAACCGTTCCACGTCACCGAGGTCGGCGCCCTCCCGGTGCACGCCGGACCGGTCGGCGTCGTCGCCTACGCGCCGCGCGGCGACGTCCTCGCCACCGGTGACCTCGACGGCGTGGTGCGGCTGTGGCCGGGCACCGAGCCGGTCGCGCTGCCCGCCGAGTCCACCGGGGTGGTGACGGCCGCGTTCAGCGCCGACGGCGCACTGCTGGTGACGTCGAACGTCGACGGGCTGGTCGCGCTGTGGGACGTCGCCGATCCCCGGAGCCCGCGGCTGCGGAGCACCGTCACCACCGACCCGCACGACCAGTTCTCGCACCTGGCGATCAGCGGCGACGGCCGCACGCTCGCCGTCGCCACCGACCACCGGGAGGTGGGGCTGTGGGACGTCGCGGACCCCGACCACCCGCGCGCCCTGCCGCCGTTGACCGGTCACAGCGGCACCGTGTCCTCGGTGGCGTTCACCGGGTCGGTGCTCGCCACGTCGAGCATCGACGCCACCGCCAAGCTCTGGGACCTCGCCGACCCCCGCCACCCCCTGCCGCTCGCCACGCTGACCGGCCACAACGGCCCGGTGCAGCGGGTGGTGTTCAGCGCGGACGGCCGCCGGGTGGCGACCGCGGGCAACGACGAGACGGTCCGGGTGTGGACCGTGGCCGACCCGCGCGACCCGCTGGTGCTGCGGGGCCACACCGACCGGATCTGGACCGTCGCGTTCAGCCCGGACGGCCGGACCCTCGCCTCGGCGGGCGGCGACCACGCGGTGCGGCTGTGGGAACTCGACGTCGACCGGGTCGTGGAGCGGATCTGCGCGGTGGCCGCACCGCCCATCACCGCCGACCAGTGGGCCCGGCAGTTCCCCGGCCTGCCGCTGGAACCGCCGTGTCCCTAGTGGATCCGGCGCACGGCCCACGCGCCGACGCCCAGCAGCGCCGCGACGGCCAGGACGACGATCCCGCTCTCCAGGAGCTGGAAGTCCCAGAACCGCTCGGCCGGGTGGAACCTGGTGAACTGGCCCGCGACGCCGTGCTGGGTCATGCAGACCGGGAGCGACTCCAGCCCGCACTCGCCGGGGGAGAAGTCCATCGGGTTGCCCCGCGCGTCCTGGTAGCCGATCTCCACGCGCCACGCGCCGGGCTCGCCCGCGCCGGACGGGGCGAACTCCGGCGTGGCGTAGTGGGGCCGGGCCGCGTTGCCGACGACGACCAGCAGCGCGAGGTACCCGGCGATGGTGATCGCCATGGAGGCCAGCGTGCTGCGCACCAGCAGCCCCGCCGTGGCCCCGAGCGCGAACGCGAACGCCGTGTACGCGCCGAGGACGAGCCCCTGGCTCTCGAACATCGGGGTCTGGAGCCTGCTCGTCATCAGGGTGCTCAACGGCCCCAGGGCCTTCGCGTTGAGCAGCCCGAGCAGCGTCATCGCCACCGTCACCGGGACACCGGCGACGAGCACCTTCGTCGTCCACCACCGGGTCCGGCCGATCGACTGGGTGAGGCCGAAGACGTGCGTGCCCTGCTCCAGTTCGCGGGCGAACACCGGGGCACCGGCGAACATCCCCAGCAGCACCGGCAGGACCAGCATCACCATCGGGACGTACTGGAGGAACTCGTCGTAGCGCAGGTCGAGGCCCGCGAGGTCCATCGGCATCACCGAGGCCACGTCGGCCCACAGCCAGGCCATCCCGGCGGCGACCACCGCCACGATCCCCAGCGACACCAGGGTCAGCAGCCGCTGCTGCCGCCACGCCACCCACGTCATGCCGCCACCCCCCGCTCGGCCGCCACGCGACCCGCCCGGAAGTACCCGAGCGCCAACTCCTCCAGCGTGGGGTCGAGCACCTCCACGCCCGGCGGGCCCTCCCACCCGCGCACCAGCACCGTCGACTGGCGGTCGGTGTCGCGCCGCTCCACCAGCACCTCGGGCGGCACGTCCAGCGACCGCGGTCCGACCACCAGCCGGTGCTCGGCCAGCAGGTCCTCCACGTCGCCCGCGAGCCGCACCCGCCCGTTGGACAGCAGGAGCAGGTGGTCGCAGATCCCGTCGAGGTCCGCGAGGACGTGCGACGACAGCACCACGGTCGTCCCGGTCTCGGCGACCTCGGCCATCAGCGCCTGCATGACCTCCTGGCGCGCCAACGGGTCCAGGTCGGCCAGCGGCTCGTCCAGCAGCACGACCTCCGGCCTGCGGCCGAGCGTCACGGCCAGCGCGACCCGCGTCCGCTGCCCGCCGGACAGCGTGCGGACCTTCGCCCCCAGCGGCACCCGAGCCTCGTCGACCAGCCGCCGCGCGTACTCGTCGTCCCAGTCCGGGTTCAGCAGCCGACCCGCCCGCAGCATCTCGTCGACGGTGAACCCCTGGTACAGCGGCTTCCCCTGCGCGAGGAACCCCGGCCTGCCCAGCACCTCGACGCCGCCCTCGGTCGCGCGCAGCAGCCCCGTCGCCAGCGACATCAGCGTCGACTTGCCCGCGCCGTTCGGCCCGACCAGCGCCGCGATCCGCCCGACGGGCAACGTGAACGTGCAGTCCTTCAGCGCCCAGCCCCGCCGGTAGCGCTTGCCCAATCCGGCCGCGGCGAGCGCGGCCGACCCCTCGTCCATGGTGACTTCCTCACGTCCCGTAGTGCTCGTCCAGCACGGCCTTCACCAGTGCCTCCACGTCTTCCCGCTCCAGCCCGGCGGTCTCGGCCGTCGCCAGCCACGCCCCGAGCCCTTCCCGCAGCGGCCCGTCGTCGCTCGCCCCCGGCCTCGCCAGCGTCCCGATCACGAACGTGCCCAATCCCCGCCTGCCTTCGACGAGCCCCTCACGTTCGAGCTCCCGGTACGCCTTCAACACCGTGTTGGGGTTCATGGCGGTCGCCGTCATGACCTCCTTGGCCGTCGGCAGCCGGTCGCCGGGCTGGAGCAGTCCCAACCGCAGTGCCTGCTTCGTCTGGTGCACGAGTTGCAGGTAGGCGGCGACCCCGGAGCGGCGGTCGATCCGGAACTCGATCACCCAAGACCCTTTCACTACTTAATTGGTGAAAGCATGATGCACCGGGGGCCCACCGTGACGCAAGTCCCGTCCCGACGGCGGTACCGACCGCGAAGCGGGTGGTGCGACCCTCTTGCGGAATTCGAGGAGGGTGGCAAGTGGGAGATGTGGAAGAGCGCGTCCGGGCCTACTACGACGTGGCCGGACCCGCGTACGAAGCGCTGATGGGGCCGTTCTGGCACCACGGTGACCTGGCGTCGGAGCAGGCCGGGCACTCGCCGGCCGAGGCCGCGCGTGTCCTGGAGGAGCGGCTGGTCGCGGACGCCGGGCTCGGCGCGGGCGACTGGGCGCTCGACTTCGGCTCCGGTGTGGGTGGCGCGACGGTCCACATGGCGTCCGTCAGCGGAGCCCACTTCGTCGGCGTGAGCAACAACGAGTGGCTGTCCCAGCGGGCGCGGGACTACGCCCGCGAGATGGGGTTCGGCGAGCAGGTCGCGTTCCACACGATCGGCGACGACGACTACCGCACCCTCTCCGCGTGGCCCGACGGCTGCCTGGACGCCGTGACCTGGTACGAGTCGGTCTGCCACCTGCCGGACAAGGCCGCGTTCTTCCGCGCGGCGGCCCGCGTCCTCAAGCCGGGCGGACGTCTGGTCGGTGTGGACTGGCTCCAGCGCCCGTTCGGCGAGCACCGGACCGCGGAGCAGATCAAGCGGTGGATGGACCCGGTCGAGCACCACATCTCGATCCCCTGGCACGGCACCGTCGAGGGCTACCGGCGGATGATCGAGGACGCGGGCCTCGTGGTGGAGCGGGCCGTCGACCTCTACCCCGACGTGCCCTGCTGGGGCAGCACCCCGCCGGAGGACGGCCAGGGCTGGTTCGCCTACGAGGGCGAGGAGAGCGACGTGTTCGCGGAGGGCAAGCGGGCGCTCGACGCCGCGCGCGCCGCGGGTGTGTTCACCGTCGGCGAGTTCGTCGCGGTGAAGCCCGCCTGATCCGGGTCGCGTCGCGGGGCCGTGGTCGAGCCGACCGCGGCCCCGCGTGCTGCCGGGGTGTTTCCGCTGGCAGACGGCGCCCCGCGGAGGTCGGGTGCCGTGTACGGTCGGATGTCGGGGTGCGCTGTGCGGGTGCGAGCCGGGTCACCCGGACAGGGGCCCGAATAAGGGTTGAGTAAGTTTGCAGCGCAATGCATAATTATCCGCATGACAGTGCGGATCGCGGTCGCCGGAGCCAGCGGGTACGCGGGGGGCGAGGTGCTGCGGCTCCTGCTCTCCCACCCCGACGTGGAGATCGGTGCCCTCACGGCCGGTGGCAACGCGGGCAGCCCGCTGCTCGCCCACCAGCCCCACCTGCTGCCGCTCGCCGACCGGGTGCTCCAGGACACGACGGTCGAGGTGCTGGCAGGCCACGACGTCGTGTTCCTCGCGCTGCCCCACGGCAAGTCCGCCGACCTGGCGGCCCGGCTCGGCGACGACGTGCTCGTCGTCGACTGCGGGGCCGACCACCGGCTGGTGGACGCGTGGGCGTGGGAGCGCTGGTACGGCGGCGAGCACGCGGGCCACTGGCCCTACGGCCTCCCCGAACTCCCCGGTCAGCGGGAGAAGCTCGTCGGGACCAGGCGCGTCGCCGTCCCCGGCTGCTACCCGACCGTGTCCTCCCTCGCGCTCGCCCCCGTGGTCGCCGCCGACCTGGTCGAACCCGAGGTGGTGGTGGTCGCGGTGTCCGGCACGTCCGGCGCGGGCAAGGCCGCGAAGACGAACCTGCTGGGCTCGGAGGTGATGGGCTCGCTGAGCGCGTACGGCGTCGGCGGCACGCACCGCCACACGCCCGAGATCGTGCAGAACCTCAGCGCCGTCGCGGACCGGCCGATCGGGGTGTCGTTCACCCCCGTGCTGGCACCGCTGCCGCGCGGCATCCTCGCCACCTGCTCGGCGCAGCTGCGCCCGGAGGCGCGGGACGTGCGGGCGGTCTACGAGGAGGCGTACGCGGACGAGCCGTTCGTGCACCTGCTGCCCGAGGGCCACTGGCCCACCACGGGCGCCGTGCTCGGCTCGAACGCGGTGCAGATCCAGGTCGCGGTGGACCCCGACCTGAACCGCCTCGTCGTCGTGGCGGCGATCGACAACCTGACGAAGGGCACCGCCGGTGCCGCCGTGCAGTGCATGAACCTGGCGCTCGGCCTGCCGGAGACGACCGGCCTGTCCACTGTGGGAGTGGCTCCATGATCCGCGACAAGGGTGTTACCGGCCCCCTGGGCTTCACGGCGGCGGGCGTCGCCGCGGGCATCAAGGCGACCGGTGCGCCGGACCTTGCCCTGGTGGTGAACACCGGGCCGCTGGACGCGGCCGCGGGCGTGTTCACCACGAACAAGGTCAAGGCCGCGCCGGTGCTGTGGTCCGCGCAGGTCATCAAGGAGCGGCGGCTCACCGCGGTCGTCCTCAACTCCGGCGGCGCGAACGCGTGCACCGGCCCCGAGGGCTTCCAGGACACGCACGCCACGGCCGAGAAGGTCGCAGAGGTGCTGGACTGCGGCGCGATCGAGGTCGCCGTCTGCTCCACCGGCCTGATCGGCGAGCGGCTGCCGATGGACGCGGTCCGGTCCGGTGTGGACAGCGCGGCCAAGGCGCTCGACAGCACCGTCGAGGCGGGCTTCAACGCCGCGACCGCCGTGCTCACCACGGACTCGCGCGCCAAGCAGTCGTGGGAGGCGCACGCCGACGGCTGGTCGATCGGCGGTTTCGTGAAGGGCGCGGGGATGCTCGCGCCGAACATGGCCACGATGCTGTCGGTCATCACCACCGACGCCGTCATCGACGGCGCCGCGCTCGACACGGCCCTGCGCGCGGCCACCACCCGGACGTTCGACCGCCTCGACGTCGACGGCGGCACGTCCACCAACGACACCGTGCTCGTGCTGGCCTCCGGCGCGTCGGGCGTGACGCCGACCGCCGAGGACTTCACGGCCCTGCTCACCGCCGTCGCGGGCGACCTGGTCAAGCAGCTCCAGGGCGACGCCGAGGGCGTCACCAAGGAGGTCTCGATCACCGTCCGAGGTGCCGCGACCGAGGCGGAGGCGGTCCTGGTCGGCCGCACGGTCGCCGAGGACAACCTGGTCAAGACCGCGCTGTACGGCTCGGACCCGAACTGGGGCCGGATCGCGATGGCGATCGGCCGCGCCGACGCCGTGATCGACCCGGACCGGCTGGGCATCACGATCAACCGCGCCACGCTGTTCGCCAACGGCACCAAGGCCGAGGACCGCTCCGCGGCCGACCTGTCCGGCCGCGAGATCGAGATCGTGATCGACCTCGGCGTGGGCGGCGCGACCGCGACGATCCTCACCACCGACCTGTCGCACGAGTACGTCGAAGAGAACAGCGCGTACTCGTCGTGAACCCGGCGGGCGAGAAGGCGGCCGTCCTGGTCGAGGCGCTGCCGTGGTTGCAGCGGTTCCGCGACGCGGTCGTCGTGGTGAAGTACGGCGGCAACGCCATGGTCGACGACCGGCTCAAGAGGGCGTTCGCCGAGGACATGGTGTTCCTCAAGCTCGCGGGCCTGCACCCGGTCGTCGTGCACGGCGGCGGCCCGCAGATCGGCGCGATGCTCACGAGGCTGGGCATCCACAGCGAGTTCCGCGGCGGCCTGCGGGTCACCACGCCGGAGGCGATGGACGTCGTCCGCATGGTCCTGGTCGGCCAGGTCGGCCGGGAACTCGTCGGCCTGATCAACGCCCACGGCCCGCACGCGGTCGGCATGTCCGGCGAGGACGCCCACCTGTTCACCGCGAGCCGCCGCCCCGCGATCGTGGACGGCGAGCCGGTGGACATCGGCCTGGTCGGCGACATCGTGGGCGTGAACCCGGACGCCGTGCTGGACCTCGTGCGGGCGGGCCGGATCCCGGTCGTCAGCTCGGTCGCGCCGGACGCCGACGGCGTCGTGCACAACGTGAACGCGGACACCGCCGCCGGTGCGCTCGCCATCGCGCTGCGGGCGCGGAAGCTCGTGGTGCTGACCGACGTCGAGGGTCTGTACTCGGACTGGCCGGACCGGTCGTCGCTGCTGCACGAGGTGAGCGCGGACGACCTGGAGAAGATGCTGCCGCACCTGGACAGCGGCATGGTCCCGAAGATGGAGGCCTGCCTGCGGGCGGTGCGCGGCGGTGTCCCGCGGGCGCACGTCATCGACGGCAGGGTGGAGCACTCCGTGCTGCTGGAGGTCTTCACCTCCAGCGGTGTCGGAACGATGGTCACGGGGGATGGATCGTGAACGACCAGCAGCGGTGGCAAGCCGCGATGATGAACAACTACGGGACGCCGCAGATCACGCTCGACCGCGGCGAGGGCGCGTTCGTCTGGGACACCGACGGCAACCGCTACCTCGACCTGGTGTCGGGCATCGCGGTGAACGCGCTCGGCCACGCCCACCCGGCGATCGTCGCCGCGGTGACGGAGCAGATCGGGAAGCTGTCCCACACCTCGAACTTCTACATCAACCAGCCGTCCCTTGCGCTGGCCGAGCGCCTGCTCGAACTGTCCGGTGTGGACGGCGCGGGCCGGGTGCTGTTCTGCAACTCCGGCGCCGAGGCCAACGAGACCGCGTTCAAGATCAGCCGGCGGACCGGCCGCACCAAGGTCGTCGCCACCGAGGGCGGGTTCCACGGCCGCACGATGGGCGCGCTCGCGCTCACCGGCCAGCCGCCCAAGCGCGCCCCGTTCGAGCCGCTCGTCCCCGGTGTCGTGCACATCCCCTTCGGTGACGTCGCCGCGCTCGAGGCCGCGGTCGACGACGAGACCGCCGCGTTCGTCGTCGAGCCGGTCCAGGGCGAGAACGGCGTCGTCGTCCCGCCCGCCGGCTACCTCCAGGCCGCCCGCGAGATCACCTCGCGGCACGGCGCGCTGCTGGTGCTGGACGAGGTGCAGACCGGCATCGGCCGCCTCGGCACCTGGTTCGCCTTCCAGCAGGCCGGTGTCGTGCCGGACGTGTTCACCCTGGCCAAGGGCCTCGGCGGCGGGCTCCCGCTCGGCGCGTGCGTCGCCGTCGGCGACACCGCGGCCCTGCTCGAACCCGGCCAGCACGGCACCACGTTCGGCGGCAACCCGGTGAGCTGCTCCGCCGCGCTCGCCGTCCTCGACACCATCGTGTCCGAGGGGCTGCTCGAACACGTCTCGACCGTCGGCAAGGAGATCGCCACCGGCATCGAGGCCCTGAACCACCCGCTCGTCTCCGGGGTCCGCGGCGCAGGCCTGCTGCTCGGCATCACGCTGCGGGAGGCGGTCTCGGCCAAGGCCGCGGCGGCCGCGCAGCGCGCCGGGTACCTGATCAACGCCGTCCAGCCCGACGTGGTCCGGCTCGCCCCGCCGCTCGTGCTCGAGGAGACCGACGCCCTTCGGCTCGTCGCCGACTTCCCCACGTTCCTGGAGCCGTGATGACCCCGAGGCACTTCCTCCGCGACGACGACCTGACGCCCGACGAGCAGCTCGCCGTGCTCGACCTGGCCGACACCTACAAGGCCGACCGGTTCACCGCGAAGCCGCTGGCGGGCCCCAAGTCCGTCGCCGTGATCTTCGAGAAGAACTCCACCCGCACCCGGCTCTCGTTCGAGGTCGGCATCGCGCAGCTCGGCGGCAACCCGGTCATCATCGACGGCCGCTCCATGCAGCTCGGCCGCGAGGAGACCATCGAGGACACCTCCCGCATCCTGTCCGGGTACGTGGACGCGGTGGTGTGGCGGACGTTCGCGCAGAAGCGCATGGAGGCCATGGCCTCGGTGTCGCGGGTGCCGGTCGTCAACGCGCTCACCGACGAGTTCCACCCGTGCCAGGTGCTCGCCGACCTCCAGACCATCCGCAGCAGGCACGGGAAGCTCGCGGGCCTCACCGCGACCTACCTCGGCGACGGCGCGAACAACATGTCGCACTCGATGCTGCTCGGCGGGGCCACCGCGGGCATGAACGTCCGCATCGCCGCGCCCCCGTCGTTCGTGCCGCTGCCCTGGATCCTCGACGACGCCAAGAAGCGCGCCGCCGAGACCGGCGGCTCCGTGGAGCTGGTCACCGACCCGCGCGAGGCCGTCGACGGCGCGGACGTGCTGATCACCGACACGTGGACGTCCATGGGCCAGGAGAACGACGGGCTCGACCGCGTCAGCCCGTTCCGGCCCTACCAGGTGAACGCCGCACTCGTGGCCGCGACGGGCGTCAGGACCACGGTCCTGCACTGCCTGCCCGCGCACCGCGGCTGGGAGATCACCGACGAGGTCCTCGACGGCCCGGACAGCGCCGTGTGGGACGAGGCCGAGAACCGGCTGCACGCCCAGAAGGCGCTGCTGGTCTGGTTGCTGGAGAACTCCGAGTCATGACCAGGACCGCGCGCCAGGGGCGCATCGTCGAACTCGTGTCGCAGCGGGCCATCCGCAGCCAGTCGGAGTTGGCGAAAACCCTGGCCATGGAAGGCATCGAGGTCACGCAGGCGACCCTGTCGCGCGACCTGGACGAACTCGGCGCGGTCAAGCTGCGCGGAGCCGACGGGGGCGCGCCGGTCTACGTGATCCCCGAGGACGGCAGCCCCGTGCGCGGCGTCCAGGGCGGCACGTCCCGCCTGGCGCGCGTGCTCGGCGAACTGCTCGTCTCCGTCGACCACTCGGCGAACCTCGCCGTGCTGCGCACCCCGCCCGGCGCGGCCTCGTTCCTCGCCAGCGCGCTCGACCGGGCCGCTCTGCACGACATCGTCGGCACCATCGCGGGCGACGACACGATCATCGTCGTCGCCCGCGACCCGCTCACCGGCGCCGAGCTCGCCGAGCGGATCACGTCGCTGTCCGAGGGCCAGCAGGGCGACGACCATGACTGAGCGGGTGGTCCTCGCCTACTCCGGCGGCCTGGACAGCTCGGTCGCCCTCGGCCGCCTCGCCGAGCGGACCGGGGCCGAGGTGGTGGCCGTCGCCGTCGACCTCGGTCAGGGCGGCGAGGACCCGGCCGTGCTCCGGCGGCGCGCGCTGGCCTGCGGTGCCGTCGACGCCGTCGTGGTGGACGCGCGCGACGAGTTCGCCACCGACTACTGCCTCCCCGCCGTCCGCGCGAACGCCCTCCGCCGCGGCGAGCGCCCGCTGGCGTCCGCGGTGTCCCGCCCGGTCGTCGTCAAGCACCTCGCCGAGGCAGCCGAGCGGCACGGCGCGACGGCCGTCGCGCACGGCTCCGCCCGCGCCGAGTGGTTCGAGATCGGCATCGGCGCCCTCGCCCCCGACCTGGAGGTGCTCGCGCCCCTGCGGTACTCCTCCTGGACGCGGGAGGAGGCGATCCGCTGGGTCGAGGAGCGCGCCCTGCCCATCGACGTCACCCGGACCTCCCCGTACTCGGCCGACCGGACCGCGTGGGGCCGCGTGGTCGGCCTCTCCCAGCGCCGCGGCGCCGAGTGGTACGACCCGGACGAGGTCGTGGTGACGTTCGACCGGGGCGTCCCCGTCGCGCTCGACGGCGAGACCGTCACCGCGCTCCAGGCCGTCCGCGAGCTGAACCGCCGGGCGCGCGACCACGGCGTCGGCAGGCTCGTCGACGCCGACGGCCGCGAGTGCTGCGAGGCACCCGGCGCCGTCGCGCTCATCACCGCCCACCGGGCGCTGGAGGCCGTGACCCTGGACCGCGACACCGCCCGGTTCAAGCGGGACGCCGAACGCCGGTGGGGTGAACTGGTGCACGACGGTCTCTGGTTCTCCCCGCTGAAGAACGCCCTGGACGCGTTCATCGAGACCACGCAGGACCACGTCTCCGGGGAGGTCCGGGTCCGCCTGCACGGCGGGCGCGCGGCCGTCGACGGCCCCCGCGGCGACGCCGCCAGCGGCACCGACCGCCGAGGCGATACCTTCGACGAGTTCCCGGATCTGCCGAGCAAGAGGGATTTGAACAAGTGAGCGCACTGTGGGGCGGAAGGTTCGCGTCGGGGCCCGCGGAGGCGATGGCGCTGCTGTCGGCGTCCACGCACTTCGACTGGCGACTGGCTCCGTACGACATCGCGGGCTCGCGGGCCCACGCCCGCGTCCTGCACGCCGCGGGGCTGCTGACCGACGACGAGCTGACCAGGATGATCCAGGCGCTCGACCTGCTGGAGACCGACGCGGCCTCCGGCGCGTTCGAGCCCACGATCGCCGACGAGGACGTGCACACCGCCCTCGAACGGGGGTTGATCGAACGGGCGGGCCCGGAACTCGGCGGCAAGCTCCGCGCGGGCCGGTCGCGCAACGACCAGGTCGCCACCCTGTTCAAGATGTGGCTGCGGGACGCGGCCCGCCGGGTCGGCGACGGCGTGCTCGACGTGGTCGACGCCCTCGTGGGCCAGGCGCAGGCGCACCCGACCGCGGTCATGCCCGGCCGCACCCACCTCCAGGCCGCGCAGCCCGTGCTGCTGGCCCACCACCTGCTCGCCCACGCGCAGTCGCTGCTGCGCGACATCGAGCGGATCCAGGACTGGGACAGGCGCACCGCGCTGTCCCCGTACGGCTCCGGCGCGCTGGCGGGCTCCTCGCTCGGGCTGGACCCGGCCGCCGTGGCGGCCGAACTCGGCTTCACCGGGCCCGTGGAGAACTCCATCGACGGCACCGCGTCGCGCGACTTCGCCGCCGAGATCGCGTTCGTGCTGGCCATGATCGGCGTGAACCTCTCGCGGATCGCCGAGGAGGTCATCATCTGGACCACGTCGGAGTTCGGCTTCGCCGTGCTCGACGACGCGTGGGCCACCGGCAGCTCGATCATGCCGCAGAAGAAGAACCCCGACGTCGCCGAGCTGACCCGCGGCAAGTCCGGACGCCTGATCGGCAACCTGACCGGCCTGCTGGCCACGCTGAAGGCCCAGCCGCTGGCCTACAACCGCGACCTCCAGGAGGACAAGGAGCCCCTGTTCGACTCCGTCGAGCAGCTGGAGCTCCTGCTGCCCGCCATCGCCGGGATGCTGTCGACGATCCGCTACGACACCGACCGGATGGCCGAGGTGGCGCCGCTCGGCTTCACCCTGGCGACCGACATCGCCGAGTGGCTGGTCCGCCAGGGCGTGCCGTTCCGGATCGCGCACGAGGCCGCGGGCGAGTGCGTCCGCGTCGCCGAGGGCCGCGGCGTCGGACTGGACGAGCTGACCGACCAGGAGTTCGCCGACGTCTCCGCGCACCTCACGCCGTCGGTCCGCGACGTGCTCACCGTGCACGGGTCCATCGCGTCCCGCAACGGCCACGGCGGCACCTCGCCCGACCGCGTCGCCGAGCAGCTCAAGCACCTGGTCGACCGCGTGTCGGTCGCGCGTGGGTTCACGGCAGGCCGTGCCAGGTAGGCAGCTCACCGAGCAGGAGCTCGCCGTCGAACCCGTCGACGCGGCGCGGCTCCTGCTCGGCTGCGTCCTGGAGAGCACGACCCCCGAGGGCGTCGTGGGCGTGCGGATCGTGGAGGTGGAGGCGTACCGGGGCTTCGACGACCCGGCGTCGCACTGCCACCGCGGCAAGACCCCGCGCAACGAGGTGATGTTCGGCCCCGCGGGTCACCTGTACGTGTACTTCGTTTACGGCATGCACTTCTGCTGCAACGTGGTCTCGCTGACCGACGGCGAGCCCGGAGCGGTCCTGATCCGCGCGGGCGAGGTGGTGAAGGGCTCCGAGCTGGCCCACATCCGCCGCCCGTCCGCCCGCGGCCAGGCCGAACTCGCCAAGGGGCCCGCGCGGCTCACCAGCGTGCTCGGGCTGGACCGCTCGCACAACGGGGTCGACCTCACCGCGCCGGAGGCGTCGGTCCGGCTCTACGCCGGTGACCCGGTGTCCGACGCCGAGGTCGTGACCGGCCCCCGCGTGGGCATCTCGGTCGCGATGGAGGTGCCGTGGCGGTACTGGATCGCGGACTCGCCCGCCGTGAGCACGTTCCGCAGGGGCGCGAAGCGGCGCCCGTCCTGACCACGGTTCGGCACGACGACCCCGACCGGGTCGTCGTGCCGAACCGACGAGGTCCTAGTAGGTCGCGGTCCGGCGGTACCAGACCCGGCGCTGGCCGACGGGCAGCGCCAGCCGCGTGATCAGGTTCGTCAGCACGGCCCGCAGCACCAGCCAGATGACCGCGGCCAGACCGTCGTTCAGCAGCGTGCGCGCGCCGAGGTTCTCCGGCGTGAACAGGTCGCGCAGACCCAGCGACACCGCCGACGACCAGCCCTCGATCATCTGCGCGAAGCCGTTCGACGCGTTCGCGCCGCCGATCACCAGGAAGATGTGCACCGCCAGCACGATGGCGAACAGCAGGCACACCACGTCGATGATCGCGCACACCACCATCACGGTCTTCACGCGGGCGTGGTCGTCGCGCGGCCGTTCCACGACCTCCTCGCGCCGCACCACGTCCTCCCGCCGGGACACGTCGTCCTCCAGCGGCACGGGCGCACCGACCTGCGTCGGGTGGTCCCCGGCACGGGGATCGCGGACGCGCATCTGCTCGGTCCGCTGCTCCTCGACGGCGTAGCCCGGCTGAGGGTGCCTCTCGGCCGGGCGCCGCGGTTCACGATCCGGATACGTCATCGGTCGAGTCCTCTCGGTTACCCCCGGAACACGACTACCCGGCGTGGGCCTGCCACAAACCGCACTGCACGGTGAACTGCTTTGACCAGGTAGGGGAGAATCGACCCCGTGAGCGAGCACATCCTTGACGAGCTGTCCTGGCGCGGCCTGATCGCGCATTCCACCGACCTCGACGCACTGCGGAAAGACCTGGACTCCGGCCCGCTCACCCTCTATTGCGGCTTCGACCCGACCGCGCCGAGCCTGCACGCGGGCAACCTCGTCCCGCTGCTGCTGCTCCGCCGCTTCCAGCGCGCGGGTCACCGGCCCATCGTCCTCGCGGGCGGCGCGACCGGCATGATCGGCGACCCCCGCGACAACGGTGAGCGGACGCTGAACACGCTCGACACGGTCGCCGACTGGGCGAACCGGATCCGCGGTCAGCTGGAGCGGTTCGTCGACTTCGACGACTCGCCGACGGGCGCGGTCGTGGCCAACAACCTCGACTGGACCGGCCAGGTGCCGGTGCTGGAGTTCCTGCGCGACATCGGCAAGCACTTCTCGATCAACGTGATGCTCGGCCGCGAGACCGTGAAGCGGCGCCTGGAGAGCGACGGGATGTCGTACACGGAGTTCAGCTACCTGCTGCTCCAGTCGCACGACTACCTCCAGCTCAACCGCGCGTACGGCACGAGCCTCCAGGTCGGCGGCTCGGACCAGTGGGGCAACATCCTCGGTGGCGTCGAGCTGGTCAGGAAGGTCGACGGCAGGTCGGTGCACGCGCTGACCGCACCGCTGGTCACCGACGCCGAGGGCCGCAAGTTCGGGAAGTCGACCGGCGGCGGCAGCGTGTGGCTCGACCCGGAGATGACCTCGCCGTACGCCTGGTACCAGTACTTCGTGAACGTGGGCGACGCCGACGTGATCCGCTACCTGCGCCTGTTCACCTTCCTGACCAGGGAGGAGATCGAGGAGCTGGAGCGGGACACCGCCGAGCGCCCCCACCTGCGGTCGGCCCAGAAGCGGCTGGCCCAGGAGTTCACCGACCTGGTCCACGGGGAGCGCGAGACCCAGCAGGTCATCGCGGCGAGCCAGGCCCTGTTCGGGCGCGGCGAGCTGGGCGACCTCGACCTGTCCACGCTGGACGCGGCGATGGCCGAGGCCCCGACCGGCACCGCGGTGCTGTCGGAGTCGCCGACGATCGTCGACCTCCTGGTCAGCTCGGGGCTGGCCGAGAGCAAGGGCGCCGCGCGCCGCACGGTGAAGGAGGGCGGCGCGTACGTGAACAACGCGAAGGTCACCGACGAGGAGTGGACGCCGGGCAAGGAGGACCTCCTGCACGGCAAGTGGCTGGTGCTGCGGCGCGGCAAGCGGAACACCGCCGGGGTGCACGTACAGCTCTGACCTGGGCTTTCTTCGCTGGAACGGCCGCCGTCCCGCTGTGGGGCGGCGGCCGTTTCGATCTCTTTTGAGTGACGGCGGTCACACTGTTGCGCGGAACGGTGGTGCGATAGCGTGCTGGTAGGGTTGGTGAACATGACTTGACCTGCGGTTTCTTGGTGTGCGCCCGCTGCTGGACCCCCGATTTGACCTGGTGTTCCGGCACGTGTAACTTTCTCCAAGTCAGGCCAACACGGACCGCCCAGCGGGCCGGAGCCAGACGGAGAGTGCGAACCAAGCTCCCAGAAGTTGTGGTAGAGTGGGCAGTCTCCGAAACGGGAAGACCCAGTCGGCGGTCCTTAAGGATCGATTTGGCCAGGGCGTCTAGTTTCAGTTAAGCAAAACCTTCAGCTTTGAATATGCACATGCCCCGGATCGGGCCGCAGTTTTGCGGCTGGTGATGGTGTGCGCGTGTTCTTTGAGAACTCAACAGCGTGCCGAATAGCCAGTAACTTATATGAACCCAGTCAATGGGTTTCCTTTGAGATCAAACTGGACAACTGACAGTAATGTCAGTGATTGTTCGGAGCGATCAAGCAATTCATTATTGGAGAGTTTGATCCTGGCTCAGGACGAACGCTGGCGGCGTGCTTAACACATGCAAGTCGAGCGGTAAG
>NZ_DASUSQ010000001.1:0-20802 GCF_036375055.1 Umezawaea sp. | reverse complement strand
CGACCAGTTCTGGGCGCTGATCGCCGCCGCCCGCGCCCGCGCGGCCGACCCCACCGATCCGGCGGCGGTCGCCGAGCAGGCGAGCGCGCTGCTCGCGACCCGTCCGCCCGCGGAGATCGTCGCCGCCCAGCAGGCGTTCTGGGACGTCATGGCCGAGTCGTACCGCAACCCGCTGTGGGCGGCGGCGTACCTGATCAACGGCGGGTGCTCCGACGACGGCTTCGACTACTTCCGCGGCTGGCTGGTCGCCCAGGGCCGCGAGGTGCACGACCGGGTGGTCGCCGACCCCGACTCCCTGGCCGACGTGCCCGCCGTCATCGCCGCCGCCCCGGACGGCGACGAGCTGGAGGGCGAGGACGTGCTCGGCATCGCGTGGAACGCCCACCTCAAGGCCACCGGCGAGCAGCTGCCGCGCGGCGCGGGCGTCATCCGCTACCCGGACCTGGACCCGGACTGGGGCTTCGACTTCGACGACGAGACCGAGATGGCCAGGAGACTGCCCCGACTCGGCGCGCTCTACCTGGACTGACCCGTCCCGCGATGACTTCCGGCCGCGGTCGCGGTCTACCCCCTGCGAGACCACGACGAAGGAGCCGTTCCATGACCGACCAGATCGACCTGACCCCCGCCGTCGCGCGGTTGACGCACCTGCTCGCGGGCGTGACCGACGACCAGCTCGCCGCCCGCACCCCGTGCACCGAGTTCACCGTCGGCGACCTGATCGACCACGTCGACGGCTTCGCCCAGGCCTTCAGCGCCGCCGCCCGCAAGGACTTCGACACGCCCACCACCCCCGACCCGGACCCCGACTGGCGCACGCGCGTCCCCGCCCGCCTGGAGGCGCTGGCCGAAGCCTGGTCGAAGCCCGACGCGTGGGAGGGCGACACCCAGGCGGGCGGCGTCACCCTCCCCGCCGAGGTCATGGGCAGGTTCGCGCTCGACGAGGTGGTCATCCACGGCTGGGACCTGGCCCGCGCCACCGGCCAACCCTTCACCTGCGACGACCGCTCGCTGGACGTCCTCGAAGCCCTGGTCGCCCCCCAACCGAACGGCGACCCCAGCGGACCCTTCGGCCCACCCGTCCCCGTGGCCGCCGACGCACCCCAGCTCGACCGCGTCGTCGCCCACACCGGCCGCGATCCGCGCTGGACCGCCTGACTCGGTTGTGGTCGACCGTTCCACCGGGCCCACCGAAGGCGAACCACCGTCACACCGCGAACAGCGCTGCCACCAACGCCTCGGGCACCATCGTGACGGGCCGGTCGCTCACCTGCCCGTCACCCAGCTCGACCACCCGCCACGCACCGTCGGCCCGCAGCGCGAAGTCCACCGTCACGAACGGCAGCCCCGCCTTCCCGACCACGGGCGCCACCACCTCCAGCGACGGCGACCCCACCACGTCGTGCGGGCTGTCCGGGTGCGGACCGGTGAGCACGCACTCGCCGCCCACCCACCACGTCCGCACCTCGGACCCCGTGAACTCCTCGAACCGGCGCAGCACGAACCCGCCGGTGAACTCGTCGTCGCGCAGCTCCAGGAACCGGGCGGCCACGGCCCACGCCGCCTCGGCGTCCGCCAGGTCGGGGATGTACGCCGCCTCGTGCCAGTGGTGCTTCACGGACTTGGTGTAGTCGCGCAACACCGCCGCACCCGCACCGAGCTCCCGTCGGGCCTCGTCGAACCCGGCCCGCCCCGGCCCCTCCGTCCACACCGACTCCGGCGTCACCGCCGCCAGGTCCGCCCACCAGCCCGGCAGCTCGTGCGCCCGCCGGTACTGCTCGGCACCCGTGCGGAGGCCGACACCGCGCCGCGCCAACGCCGAGGCGAACCCGGCGTAGTGCTCGGCGCGCAGCATCCACCCCCGGTACACCGCGTCGTCGTCCTCCGGCACCCGCCCGACCGCGCGGTCCACGGCACCGCCGCGGGCCAGCGCGTCGTGGTCGACCACCGCCACGGTGACACCGGCGTCCCGCGCGGCGCGGGCCTCCGCCGCGAAGTGCTCGTCGGGACGGGTCGGGCGCAGCGGGTCGGCCGGAACGAGCAGCAGCATGGGCCGACCCTATGCGGCCACCGGTGGGCTCACGACCGGAAGTACGGCGCGACCCAGTAGTTGCTGTCCCGCCAGGTGTCCGTGGGGAACCCGCCACCGTCGCCGTAGTGGTAGACGCCCGCGCCGCTGACCCCGTCGTGCGGCGCCGTGAACGGCGCGTGGACCACCGTGCCGGTGAAGTACCGCTCCGTCGACGCGTAACCGCCCGCGGGCGTGTGGTAGGACACCACGTAGTCCGCCCCGCCCTTCACGGGAACCGGTGGGTCGAACAGGATCCGCGTCCCCCCACCGACCTGCTCGCCCAGCAGGTCGCCCGCGCCAGACCACACCCGCGCCGTCACCGGCCCGCCGTACGCGCCGCGCAGCAGACCGATCCCGGTGACCTCGCCGTCCCGGTCGAACCTCGTCCGCATCCCCAGTTCCACGGCGTTCAGGTCCTCGTCGTCGGCCACCACCGCGGACGGCAGCGAGAAGAAGCACTCGCACCCGACCGGTGGCGGACTGCCCGCCTCGCCGACGTGAACGGTGACCGGACCGGTCTGCGAGCCGGTCGTGGACGCCGTCACCGCCCGGCTCACGATCGACAGCTCACCGACCGCCGTGGGTCTGTAGATGTAGCGCCAGTGCTCGCCGGTGCCCGCCTCGAACCACGTCGTCCCACCGTCGACGCTCAGTTCGACGGAGATGATCCCGCCCGCCTCACCGTTGTGCGCTGTCCCGGTGACCAGCAGCGGAACACCCACCTCGACGCTCGCCCCGGTCGTCGGTGTGAGCACCACCGACCGCGGCGCGTCCTCCGCGTACGCGGTGCCGGACAGGACCAATCCCACCGCGGCGACCACCGCGACCAGCCTGGACCACCAGGACATGCGCCCTCCTAGGCATCGAGGGGGCAGCCGTCCCGCCCCCTGAGGTGATCGCGGATCACCGACGGGGCGCTACGGTTGGTGCGTTCGGGCGATCAGCCGCACCCGTGTGCGCCCGGCCCCCGATCGGGGAACCGAATGCCCGACGCCCACCCGCCGACCGTGGAACGGAGACCCGCCGTGCGCCGGAACGCACCGAGGCCGCTGCTGGTGATCGCGCTGGTGCTGCTCGGCGTCCTCGCCGCCACCGCGACGCACTGGCTGGGACTGGGCGGCCCGTGGATCTACGTGGTCTGCGCGGTGGTCGCCGCGGTCGCCGTCCACCTGGTCACGAGGAACCGGCGCGACCAGGCTTGAGCGGGCGCCCCGACCGACGGCCGGGGTACCCGCCACCTCAGCCCACCGGCACCGGGTTGGCGTAGTACTCCTGCACGCGGGTGATCCAGTAGTACCCGTCGGTCGGCGCGTCCGCCGGCACCGCCGGGGTGTTGGCGGGTTGCGGCACCCCGCGCGTGGCGGTGCCGACGCCCGCCCCCATCAGGATCGCCACGACGCCCGCGTCCGCCGCCTCCTGGAAGTGCGCGCCCCACGTCACGGTGTCGCCGCTGACGGTCAGCTTCGGGTCGCGCCACTCGTTGCGGGTGAAGTACTCCAACCGGGCGCCGGTCGCGGTGAACGTGTCGCCGAAGAAGAACGTCGACGCGGAGTCCTCGCACCGCTGCGTGGAGTTCGGCAGCTCCGGGAACCGGCCGGACGCGTTGTACTCCGTCGGGCTGCTCCTGGTGGTGCCGTTGACGTGGCCGACCGGCACCTGCCACAGCACCACCGGCAGCGACAGCGCCTGGTGCAGCGTCCTCGCGAACAGCAGGTAGTTGTGCCACAGGTCGTTGTTCCAGAACCACGTGGCCCGCGCCGGGTCGGCCGCGAGGGCGGGCTCCGCGCACATCGCGTCGAGGCCGTACTTGTCGATCGACACGAACTCCGCCGCGTACCCGATGCCCGCCTCCAGCGCGAAGGCGGCGTTGGCGCGGGCGTTGTCGACGATGCGCTGCTTGCCCGCCTCGAACCCGAACGCCTCGGTGGAGTGCACGATCCCGTTGCCCGGCGCGCCGGGGGCGGCCCACAGGTTGAGCTGCCAGCCCAGGAAGCCGTGGGGCGTGTGCTTCTTGAGCGAGTGGTTCACCGCCTTGACGAACCCGGTGAGCGTGTTCGGGAAGTCCGGGTCGACGCCGCGCACCAGCGCGCCGGAGTCGTAGGCGCCGCTGGTGGCCGCGGGCATCCGGTCGGGGTCGCCGCCGTAGGCCGCCGCGTACTGCTGGAGCAGGTAGCCGAGGGTGTCCGGCTCGACCACGTACCCGACCTCGCCGGACCCCATGATGTTCGAGGCGCTCCGCGCGACCTCCCGCAGCCCGCCGAACACCTGGTTCACGTAGGCCGCGCTCTGGAGGTTCGACCACATGACGCCGGGCTGGTCGCTGTTGCCGCCCATGGCGTACACGACGAACACCGGCGTCAGCCCGTTCGCCTTGCTCTTGCCCGCCAACCGCTCCGCGCGGGCCTTCCACTCGCCGATCTGCTGGCCGCCGTTGAGGTAGAGGTACCCGTGGTCGACGTTCCGGCCCTCGGGGAAGCGCGGCCGGACGCGGTCGAAGAACCGGTCCGTGCCGTCGAAGGGCTCGTAGACCGTGCCGACCGACAGGTACGGCGGGTGCCACCCGGCGGGCGGCGTGCCACCCGCGTCGGTCTTCACGACCACGGCCGCGCTGAGGCCCGAGAGGTTCCCGGCGGTGTCCTTCGCCCGCACGGTGAAGGTGAACGCCGTGTCCGGCGCCAGCCCGTCGACGGTGGCGGTCGTGCCGCTCACCGAGGCCGCGGGCAGCCCGTCCCGGTAGACCTCGTACCCGGCGACGCCGACGTCGTCCGTGGCCGCGGCCCACTCCAGCGACACCGTGTTCGCCGTCTTCGCCGTGGACCGGGCGTTCTGCGGCGCGGAGGGCGCCGTCGTGTCGTCCGGTGTGCTGCCGTCGCACGCCTTGCCGTTCACCCGGCAGTTCGACGGCACCGCGGCGGCCCCGCCCGGCGAGCCGTTGAACCCGAACGACGCCGTCCGGCCGGGCGCGAGCGTCCCGTTCCACCCCTTGTCGACGAACGTGAACCGGTCCTCGGTCCTGGTCATCGTGGCGTCCCACGCGCTCCCGATCACCGAGCCCGGCGGCAGGTCGAACTCGACCTTCCAGCCGCTCAGCGGGGAGCTGCCCGCGTTCGTGACGGTGTACTCCCCGGAGAAGCCGGTGCCCCAGTCCGAGACCTTGCGGAACGTCGCCGACGGCCCGGCCGCGACGGCCGAGCCGGTCGCGGCCAGCAGCCCCGCCGCGACGGCCGCGGCCGTCCCCAGGGCCAACAAGGAGAACCTGCCCATCTTCCCTCGATCCGGTCGTGGCGGCGGCCAGAGTGCTCGGAAGTGTGGTCTAGACCTCTGGGGAAAGCAAGGGGCCGTGCGGGCCGCCACGGGTCCGCGGCGGCCCGCACGGCTCGGGTCACCGCTGGAAGTACGGCGCGATCCAGTAGTTGCTGTCGTGCCAGGTGTCGGTCGGGAACCCGCCGCCGACGCCGTAGCGGTAGACGCCCGCGCCGCTGACCCCGTCGTGCGGCGCGGTGAACGGCATGGACACCACGGTCCCGGTGAAGTAGTGCTCCGAGGACCGGTACCCGCCCTCGGGCGTGTAGTAGGACACCACGTAGTCCTCGTCCGCTGTCACGGGGACCGGCGTGGTCAGCATGATCCGCGACTCCGCGGTGACCTGCTCGCCCAGCAGCACCCCGGCGCTCGACCACACCCGCACGGTGATCGGCCCGGCGTAGGAGCCCCGCCGCAGCGCGACCCCGGTGATCGAGCCCGGCCGGTCGAACCGCGTCCGCATCCCCACCTCGACCGGTTCCGCGTCGGTGTCGGCGGCGGAGACCGCGTCCGGCAGCAGGAAGTAGTACAGGCCGCTGATCGGCCGCAGCGGGCCGGTGCTCCCGACGTGCACGGTCCTCGGGGCGGTCGGTTCGCCCATCCCCGCCGCCGTGGCCGCCCGGCTCACCACGGTCAGGTCACCCACCTCCGTGGGCGTGTAGACGTACCGCCAGCTCTCGGTCGTGCCCACCTCGACCCACGTCGACCCGCCGTCCACGCTCAGCTCGACGGAGGTGATCCCGCCGGTCTCACCGTTGACCGCGATGCCGGTGAACAGCACCGGCACCCCCACCGGCACGCTCGCGCCCGCTGTCGGCGTGATGACCGCCGCCACCGGTGCGTTCCGCGCGTACGCGGTTCCGAACGTGACCAGGCTCAACGCGGCGACCACCGCGACCAGCTTGGCTAACCAGGACATGCGCCCTCCCCGGACGATCGGCGGAGCGGACTCCCCGCCCCCTCTGGTGATCGTCCGCCGGGGCCGTGCCGCTACCGGGCACGCCGAGGACCGGGCCCCCGCCGCGTGCGCTCGCGGCGGGACCCCGGTCACGAGGTGGCGATCAGGAGGAGTGCGGGCAGGTGTCCCGGTACTCCGCGATCGTCAGGCTCGTCGACGGTGCCGGGCAGAGGAACTGCTCGTACCGCGTGTCGTTGTCGATGAACCGCTTGAGCCAGGAGATGCTGTACTTCGCGATCGTCGTGTTCGACGAGTTCGGCGTGAAGTGCGAGGCGCCTCGCAGTTCCAGGTACGCCTTGTCCAAAGTGGACGGCAGGGTGTTGTAGAACGGCGAGGAGTGCGACGCCACCGGCGCGATCGAGTCGCCGTCCGCGCCGATCACCAGCGTCGGCACCCGGACGTCGCCCCAGGTCTTGTCGGTGTGCCACCCGGTCAGCGGGATCGCCGCCTGGAGCGCGGGACGTTCGGCGGCGGCGCGCAGGGAGCCGCCACCACCCATCGAGTGGCCCATGACGCCGAGCCTGGTCGAGTCGATCCTGCTGCGGACCGTGCTGCGCTGGGTCAGGTGGTCCAGCGCGGCCAGCAGCTGCGAAGCGCGGCTGTCCGGCTGGTCCAGCGTGGTGATGGTGTCGATGGTGAACACCACGAAGCCCTGCGAGGCCAGGCGCGGACCCAGCCAGGAGATCGTGGACTGGGTGCCGGTGTAGCCGGGGGAGATGGCCACGGCGCCGAACGTGCCGGACGCCGTGCTGGTCGGGTAGTAGATCGTGCCGCCGCCGAAGCCGATGGCGGACAGGGACGACACCGACGTCGAGGAGGTCGCGAACGGCCCGCGGGAGGCCTCGATGCTGGAGTTCGTCGGAGCGGGGCCGCGTTCGTAGGGGTTTTCCGCGGCACTGGCAGGGGAGGCCGTGACGGTGGCGCCCAGGAGCGCCGCCGTCAGGGTCACCGTCGTGAAAACGCTGCGAAGCTGCACGTCGTTGTACACCCCGAATCGTGGAGGAGGGACGGTGCCGGTAACCCGTTGTGCCACAACGGTTGCCGGCACGTCCCATCCTGCTGCCACGATGCGGGGCTCCGCATCGGTGCAACCACTAGCCCACCAGTTTGACCTCCTGCGGGGTCGGCCGCTTCTCGTCGTACGCCTTCACCTCGCCGGTCTCCCGGTCGGTGACCTTGGCCTCCTGCAACGTCTTCACGCTGCCGTCGGCCTCGATCCGGAACACCAGCGCGCCGGTGTAGCCCGCGTGGCTGTCCTTGCCGAAGGCGAACGGCGTGAGCCCCGGCCCCTTCAGCTCACCGGACGACATGGCGTCCATGATCTTCTGCCGGGTCAGGTCCTTGCCCGCGGCCTTGAGGGCCTGGCCGAACGTGTACGCCATCACCATCCCGTAGACCAGCGTGTCGGTGAACGCCTCCTGCGGGATGTACTTGCCGTGGATCTCCTTGAACAGCGCCGTCCACGGGTCGTCCTCACCGCGCACGCTCGGCAGGTAGCGGGTGCCGATGATGCCGGTCAGCAGCGCCCCGCCGGACACCTGCGTGCCGCCCTGCTTCGCGAACTGCTCGACCAGGCCGGTCAACGTCGCCGGGTCGGCGCCGATGCTGCTCACCACGAGCTGCGGCTTGTAGCCGATCTTCAACGAGGTCAGGATCGTCAGCGCGGTGAACGCCGGGATGCACTCGCACACCACGACCTCGGCGCCCGCCGCCTGCAACGCCGAGACCTGCGGCGTCACGTCGGTGTTGGCCGGGTCGTAGGTCTTGCGGTCGACGATCTGGTCCTTGATGTACTGGTCGAGGCCCTTCTGCGTGTCGGTGCCGATGTCGTCGTTCTGCACCAGCAGGCCGACCTTCTTGCCCGCCAGGTTGTCCCTGATGTACTGGCCCTGGATCTTGCCCTCGCGGGTGTAGTCCACCTGGTAGCCGAAGGTGTTGGGGTGCTTGTCCGGCGCGTCCCACATCAGCGCGCCCGAGGACACCAGCAGGTCCGGCACGCCCTCGGAGGTGAGGTAGTCCAGCACCTTCGAGTGCGTCGGGGTGCCGAGCCCGCCGACCAGCGCGAAGACCTTCTCCTCCAGCACCAGCTTCTTGACGACCTCGACCGTCTTGGTCGGGTTGTAGCCGTCGTCCTCGACCTTGTAGGTGATCTTGCGGCCGTTGATGCCGCCGCCGTCGTTGATGTAGTCGAAGACGGCCCTCGCGCCCACGGAGATCTTGCTGTAGCCCGGCGCGGCAGGCCCGGTCAGCGGCTGGTGCGTGCCGATGACGACCTCGGTGTCGGTGACCCCCGGAGCGGGTTCGCCGTTCTGGGAGCCGCCGCTGCCCGTGGGCGTCTCACCCGCTCCGCCGCAGGCGGCGAGCACCAGCGCGGAGGCCAGCACGATCGCGGTGGCGGATCGACTGCTTCTCATAGTTCTCCTCGTTGAGAAGGGGCCGGGCGTCGCACCCGGACCCACAGCTTGCGCAGGCCGCCCTGGATCCCCGCCGGGAAGGCGAGGACGATCACGATGAGCACCACGCCGTACAGGGCGAGCGGGAGGTTGTCGGAGATGTCGCTGCGCAGGCTCAGCACCTCGGCCAGGTCGTCGGTCCACACCTGGAAGTAGACGAGCGCGATGGCGCCCCACAGCGCGCCCCACAGGCTGCCCAGCCCGCCGAGCACCAGCGCCGCCAGCAGGCTCAGCGACAGCGCCACGGTGAACGAGCCGGGCGCGGCCGTGCCGAGCAGGAACGCCTGGAGGCCACCGGCCAGTCCGCCGCACGCCGAGCTCACCAGGAACGCCAGGATCTTCGTCCGTCCCACGTGGACACCCGCCAGGGAGGCGGCGACCTCGTCGTCGCGCACCGCCCGCAGAGTCCGGCCGAGCTTGCCGCGCGCCAGGTTCGCCAGCACGACCAGCGCCAGCAGCACCGCCAGCCACACGATCCAGGCCTGCCACCGGGTCGACGGGATCGTCCCGACGAGCCCGGCGGGCTGGCTGTTGACCGTGAAGCTCAACCCGTTGCTGCCCGCGAGCAGCTCCGGGAACCGCTGCGTCACGGCGGGCAGGCCCACGGCCAGCGCGAGAGTGGCACCGGCCAGGTACGGGCCGCGCAACCGGGCCGCCGCGGCGCCCGCCAGCAGTCCGGCGACACCGCCCGCGACCGTCGCCAGCAGCAGGTCGGCCCAGATCGGGAACGCGGGCACCCGCTTCACCAGCAGCGCGACCGTGTAGGCGCCGATGAACATGAAGGCGCCGTGCCCCAGCGAGACCTGGCCGTTGAACCCGGTCAGCAGCGCCAGCCCGGCCACCGCGATCAGGTAGTAGCCGACGGTCGCGATCCGCAGGTTCGTGAACGGGTCCGTGGCGAAGGTGAGCAGGACCAGCAGAACCAGGGCGCCCACCGCCGCCAGCAGGTGGACGACGACCGGGGGGAGTTTGTTCAGCATCAGACCCGCCTCGCCGTAGCTCGACCGAACAGACCGGCGGGCCGCACCGCCAGCACCGAGACCAGGATCGCCAGCGCCGCCAACGGCACCAGTTCGGGGCCCAGCAGGCCGGACACGTACGACAGCCCGATCCCGAGGGCCAGGCCACCGATGATCGTGCCCAGCGGGTTGTCCAGCCCGCCCAGCACCGCCGCGGTCAACGCGAACACGAACACCTCGTCCAACGTGGTCGGGGAGATGAACGGGGGGACGGCCAGCATCCCGGCCAGCGAGCCCACGGCCGAGGCCAGGCCCCAGCCGATGGTCAGCATCACGCCGACCCGGACCCCCAGCAGCCGCGCCACCTCGGGGTTGAACGCCGCCGCCCGCATCCGCAGGCCCAGCGACGTGAACTTGAACAGCAGCAGCACGCCCGCCGCCGTCACGACGACGGCCAGCACGGCGAACAGGTCGGCGGCGGAGAACCGGCCGCGGAAGTCGAACGCGTAGGAGAACGCGTGCGGCTCGTTGGACCAGATCATCCCCGACACCGCCTGGAGCACCAGCAGCAGCCCGAGCGTCGCGATGATCGCGCTCAGCTCGCCCGCGTCGCGCAGCGGCCGGATCAGCAGCCGCTCCACCGCGAGCCCCAGCAGCGTGCCCACCACGATCGCCGCGGCGAACCCCAGCCAGTAGCTGCCGGTGCCCTTGGTGACGGAGTAGGCGATGTAGGCGGAGATCAGCGCGAGCGCGGGCTGGGCGAAGTTCACCACGCGCGTGGCGCGGTAGATGATCACCAGCGACAGGCCCAGCGCGGCGTAGACCGCCCCGCTGGACAGGCCTGCCAGCGTCAGGTTGACGAACGTCGTCATCGGCCTCCCTTTCCGATCAGAAGCCGAGGTAGGCGTGGCGGAGCTGGTCGTCGGCGAGCAGCGTCGCGGCGTCGTCGGACGCCACCACCTCGCCGAGCCCCAGCACGAACCCGTGGTCGGAGATGGACAGCGCGCTGCGCGCGTTCTGCTCGACCAGCAGCACGGTCAACCCGGTGTCGGCGCGCAGGTCGCGCAGCACCGCCATGATCCTCGCGGCCACCAGCGGCGCCAGCCCGAGCGACGGCTCGTCCAGCAGCAGCAGCCGGGGTCTGCCCATCAGCCCGCGGCCGATGGCGAGCATCTGCCGCTCACCGCCGGACAGCGTTCCCGCGGGCTTGCCGCGCCGGGGGACCAGCGGGGGGAACAGCTCCAGCACCTCGTCCAGCGCCTTCGCGCGGTCCGCGCGGTCGGACCGCCACAGCGCCCCGAGCCGCAGGTTCTCCTCCACGGTCAGCTCGGGGATCACCCCGCCGCCCTCGGGCACGTGCGCGACGCCGAACCGCGCGATGGCGTCGGTCGGCATCGCCGTGATGTCCCGGCCGAACGCGGTGACGCGCCCCGAACCGGCCCGCACCAGGCCGCTGATCACCCGCAGCAGCGTCGTCTTGCCCGCGCCGTTGGCCCCGAGGATGGCGGTGATGCTGCCCTCCTCCACCTTCAGGCTCACGTCCGACAGCGCCCGCACCAGCCCGTAGTGGGCGGTCACGCCCTCGATCTCAAGCACTGGGCAGCTCCTCTGGTGCGGTGCCGAGGTACGCGTCGGCGACGGCGGGGTCGGCGCGCACCTCGTCGGGGGTGCCGGAGGCGATGACCTCGCCGAAGTCGAGCACCACCACCTCGTCGCACACCCGCATCACCAGGTCCATGTGGTGCTCCACCAGCACGACCGCCGTCTTCTCGGTCAGCCCCTGGATGCGGTCGGCCAGCTCGTCCATCTCACCGCTGGACAGGCCGCTCGCGGGTTCGTCGAGCATCAGCAGCTCGGGCTCGGACACCAGCGCGCGGGCCAGCGCCACGCGCTTGCGCACGCCGTAGGGGAGGGCGCCGGGGTGCAGGTGGGCCACGTGGGCGACGTCGAGCTCGGTCAGCACGGCCATCGACCGGTCCCGCAGGTCGCGCTCGTCCCGCGCCGACCTGCCCGTGCCCAGCAGCGAGGCCAGCGCGCCCGTGCGAGCCAGCCTGCCCGCACCGGTCATCACGTTCTCCAGCACCGTGAGACCGCCGAACAGGCCGAGTCCCTGTAGTGTTCGGGCGATCCCGAGCCCCGCGAGCTGGTCGGGCCGGTGCTTGCGCAGCGGTTCGTCCTTCCACCGCAGTTCGCCGGTCTCCGGTCGGATGAAGCCGCACACGACGTTGAACAGCGTCGTCTTGCCCGCTCCGTTGGGTCCGATGACGCCGACGACGGTCCGCGGTCGGATGGTCAGGGAGACCTCGCTCAGGGCCACCAGTCCGCCGAACCGGACCGTGACACCGCCTACATCCAGCAACTTCTCGTGGGAAGTGATCGTCATTGGTCTCGATTCCCGGACGGTGGTGATTCGCAGCAGTCTGGGCGGATCACCCGTGCGCGGCATCGGTGGAACCACCAGTCGTGGGCCCTCAAAACTAACGTTGATAGGTAAATTCGGGCAGAGCCCTTCCCCATCTCGTCACACGCGCGCAACACTGTCCGCTATGGCGCCCGAGGTCGTTTTGCGTGGACGGCAGCAGGAGCGCGCGGCCGTTCGGGAGCTGCTCGACACCACGCGGGCCGGGCGCGGATCGGCCCTGGTCGTGACGGGTGGGCTCGGGTCGGGCAAGACCGCGCTGCTGCGCCTGGCGCGCACCGCCGACTTCCGCGTGCTGACCGCGCACGGCGTGCCGGACGAGACCGACCTGGAGCTCGCGGGCCTGCACCGGCTCCTGCACCCGCTGGCCGACCGCCTCCCCGAGGCGCTGCGGATCGCGGTCGGACTCGCGCCCGGCGCCACCCCGCGCCGCACGTTCGCCCTGCACGCCGAGGTCCACCGGCTGCTGTGCGACCTGGCCACCCAGCGCCCGGTGCTCGTGCTCGTCGACGACGCCGGACTGCTCGACCGCCCGTCGCTGGACGCACTGGCGTTCCTCGCCCGCCGCGTCGCCGACCACCGCCTCGCCGTGCTGTTCGCGCTGGAACCCCACCGCGGCGACAACCCCCTCACCGGCCTGCCCGTGCTGCCCCTGAGGCCGCTCGACGACCCCGCCGCGATGGCCCTGCTCGCCGACCACAACCCCCTCGGCGTGTCGGAGGACTTCGCCGAGGACGTGCTCGACCGCGCGGGCGGCAACCCCCTCGCGCTGGTCGAACTCGCGCGCACCGGCGAACTGCCGCCCGACAGCGTGCTGCGCGCCCGCCTGCGGACCCGGTTCCGGGCGCTGTCACCGGACGCGCGGCGGCTCGTCCTGCTGGCCGTGGCCGACGAGGACCTCGAACTCGACACCGTCGTGCACGCCGAGCTGGAGCTGGACCCGCTGGAGGAGGCCCGCGACAGCGGCCTGCTCGTGCTGCGCGGCGAGCACGTCGCCGTGTCGACCGGCCTCACCCGGTCCGTGCTGGCCACCGAGGTGCCGATCAGCGAGCACCGCCGGGCGCACGAACTGCTCGTGGGCGTCCTGGACCCCGACCAGCACCGGTCGCGGTGGCTGTGGCACCACGCGGCGATGAGCCGGGGCGCGACCGACGGGCAGGCCGCCGAACTCGCCGCCGCGGCCGAGCGGGCCAGGCGCTCCGGCGACTACGGCGCGTCCTCCCAGGCCTACCAGCGCGCCGCCGCGCTCACCCGGTTACCGGAGGCCAGGGCGGGCCACCTGATCGCCGCCGCGGCCGACCACTGGTCGGTCGGCAGGCCGCGCCGGTCGCGGGCGATGCTCCGCGAGGCCCGCGCCCACACCCGCGGCCGGGAGCTGCGCGGCATGGCGGAGTTCGTGCGCGGCGGCATCGAACTCGGCGACGGCGTCCCCGGCTCGGCCGTCCGGAGCCTGCTGAAGGCGTCGGACGACCTGCTCGACTCCAACCGCACCCTCGCCATCACCGCGCTGGTCTTCGCCGCCGAGGCGGGCAGCATCGCGGGCGACCAGGCCGACCACGCCGCGACCGCCGCCCGTGCCGCGAGCCTGCGCCTGCCGGACGAACCGCCCGTGACCCAGCTGATGCTCGACCACCTCGAAGGCATGGCCGCCACGTTCGCGGGCCGCCACCGGGTCGCCATGCCCGCGCTGGACCGGGCCACGCGGCTCGCCACGGGCCTGTCCGACCCCCGGTCGAAGATCTGGGGCAGCCAGGCCGCCTACGTGCTCGGCCACGCCACCCGCTCGCTGGAGCTGGCCACCCAGGCCGTGGCCGCCGCGCGGGACAGCGGCATGGTCTCGCTCGTGCCGTGGGCGCTGGTCTACCGGTCGCTCGCGGCACTGCTGCTGGACCAGCACTCCATCGCGCTGGACAGCTCGCTGGAGGGCGTCCGCGAGGCGACCGCGATGGGGCAGCCCAACACCGTGGTCGACCACCTGACGATCCTGGCGCTGATGGCGGCGTTGCAGGGCAACAAGGCCACCGCCGTGCACCGCCTGCACCTGGCCGCCGCCGACGTCGCCCGGCGCGGGCTCGGCAGGCCGAGCACGTTCAGCTCGTGGGCGCTCGCGTGCGTGGACCTGGTCGACGACCGTCCCGTGGACGCGCTCAACCGGCTGCGGCTGCTGGCCGTCGGCACCGGCCGCGTCCACCCGGGCATCAAGGTGATGACCGCGCCGCACTTCGTGGAGGCGGCGGTGGCGTGCGGCCAGCAGGCCAAGGCCGCCAACGTGCTGCGCCAGTACGAGGGCTGGGCGATCAGCACCGGCTGCCCCGCCAGGCTCGCGCTGTCGCACCGGTCCCGCGCCCTGCTCGCCGGCGCCGAACCCGTGGCGGACGACCACTTCCGCGAGGCCATCCGCCTGCACCGCGCGGGCGGCACCCCGATGGAACTGGCCAAGACCGAGCTGTTCTACGGCCACCGCCTCCGCCGCAGCCGCCAACCCAAGGCCGCGCGCGAACACCTCCGCGACGCCCTGAAGATCTTCCAGCAGTACGACTCCGAGCACTTCGTCAACCGCGTCCGCGCCGAACTGCGCGCCTCCGGCGACACCATCGTCCCCACCCGCACCGCCCCCAGCACCGACCTGACCCCGCAGCAGTCCCAGATCGCCAGGCTGGTCGCCGAGGGCGCCACCAACCGAGAGATCGCCGCGCAGCTGTTCATCAGCCACCGCACCGTCGAACACCACCTGCGCAACATCTTCGCCCGCCTGGAGGTCCGCTCGCGCGTGGAACTGACCCGCCTGCTCGGCTGAACCCGCTGGACGCCGCGCCGCCCGGTTCCCCACCGCGCCGCGATGTTCGGCTACGAGTGGCGCGGCCACTTCGACAACGCCGCCGTCAACGCCCTGCACGCCGAGGGTTTCGACCACCGGGTCCTCGACGACGACTGGTGGACGCAGGTGAACCGGCACAGCCTCGGCTGGGTCTGCGCGAAGCGGGAGGACGACCTGGTCGGGTTCGTCAACGTCGCGTGGGACGGCGCGATCCACGCGTTCATCCTCGACACCCTGGTCGCCACGGCGGTGCGGCGCCGGGGAGTGGGCCGCCAGCTCGTCGCCCACGCCGCCGGCCACGCCCGCGCCGCCGGGTGCGAGTGGCCGCACGTCGACCTCGCCGACCACCTCGAACCGTTCTACCTCGACACCTGCGGCTTCCGCCCGAGGAAGGCGGGCTTGATCGCGCTGCGAGCCGGCCGTCACGGGCGCCCCGCTATGGTCGTCACCCGCTCAGGCACCTGGAGGACCCGCATGCCGTCGACCGTTCGAGACGCCCTGGCCGCGCTCGCCGCACTGCTCGCGCCCGGCGAGCACGACGTGGCCGACCGCGTGACGAGCGCCCACGACGACCCCGAGGCCTACCTGCGGGCGCACGCCGACCAGCTCGACGAGCGCGGCGTCGACGAACCGGTCCCCACCTTGGCGTGGATCGCCCTCGTGGACGCGCTCGCCGACCGCGACCTGCTCGCCGAGGTCGACTGGAAGGAGGACCCGCGGGAGGTCGTCGACCGGTTGCGGACCCTCCGGTCCACCCCGGCGAACGCGGGGGCCTGGATCTGGCTGGAGGACACCGACATCCACGTCGCCACCCACGACTTCCTCGAACTGGCGGGCACCCGGCTGCGCGAGGCGGGCACGGCCCTCGCCGTCCTCGACATCGAGTCGGACTGCTACCCGCTGGTGCTGCTGCCCGCCGGCCGCGGTCGCGACCTCGTCGACCTGGCCACCGCGGCGGGGTTCACCGCGGACGTGCTCGGCGCCGCGCGGAGCTGACGCGGGAGGGCGTGACCTCGACAAGGAGCGCGCGGTCGTCCATGCTCGTGATCTCCCCCGGCACGACCCCCATGATCGACACACCCGTCGAGTCGTGGAAGTGTTGCGGAGGAAGCCGAACGAAGCACGGAGGGTCCGGTGGAAGAGTCCGCCCAGTGGCACGCCGAGGAGGTCGTGCTGAAGCTGATCGCGGTCGCCAGTCGTTCCAGCACCATCTGCTTCCTGGCCGCGGTCTGGTCGATCATCGCGCCCCTGGCGTTCGACCGCTCGGTCATCAGCGAGGACCTCGCCGGGTTCTGGGTGGTCGTGTCGATCGGCGGCGGGGTGCTGGTGCTGTCCATGGTCCGCGCGATGGCGCCGCTGGACGCCCCGTGGCTGAGCGTCGTCACGGCCGTACTGGGCATCTGGTCGATCGGCCAGACCCTGCGCAGCTACAGCCTCACCGACGGCATGCCGATCGCGATCAGCGGGATCGTCGTCGGGTCGGCGATCATCGCCGCCTCCGCGACCAGCGCCGCCGCGACGTACCGGGCCCAGCGGATAACGGCGGGATAACGTTCGCCCGTCTCGATGAGCCGACCTTCAGCCCCGTCCGTACACCCACCCGTTGGCGTCCATCGGTTCCCACCGGGGGAGGACTGGCGTGGTGATCCTTCGAGTCGTGCGAGCGGCGGT
Source organism: Umezawaea sp. (assembly GCF_036375055.1). Lineage (GTDB taxonomy): Bacteria > Actinomycetota > Actinomycetes > Mycobacteriales > Pseudonocardiaceae > Umezawaea. Next base: position 4,150 of record NZ_DASUSQ010000001.1, on the reverse strand, counting down.
GCTCACCGGGTTCCTGGCCGCCGCCTTCCTGCTGCTGGTCGTCGTCGGCAGCGCCGTCGCCACCGACGGCGTCGCCGTGTCCCCCTCCTGCACCGCACCGCTGACGCAGTGCGTCCCCGCCAGGATCACCCTCGTCGGGGACGCCACCGTCCTGGCCGCGCAGACCGAGACCACCCGGGCCCCGGCGCAGAACACCGGCTCCGTGGTGCAGAAGACCGGACCGGCCGCCGCCGCCACCGCGCGCACCATCGACATCATCGTCGTGGCGAGCCTCGCCGCCCTCGCCCTGTGGGTGTGGGTCCGCAACGCCTCCACCCGCAAGGGCCACTAGGACGTCCGGATCCCCGCGGCGTAGGCCAGCAGCGCCAGCCGAACCCTGTTGTCCGCGCCCGTCTTCGTCAGCAGCGACCCGACGTGCGTCTTCACCGTGGTCACGCCCAGGTGCAGCCGCTCGGCGATGTCGGCGTTGCTCAACCCGTGCGACAGCAGCACCAGCACGTCCCGCTCACGAGGCGTCAACGGCGGCAGCACCTCCTCCCGAGCGGCGGGCCGGTGCCGTCCGGCCGCCCGGCTGACCACCCGCCGCAGCACGGCCGGGCTGAACGGCGGCTCGCCCGCAGCCGCCCGGTGGATCGCCGCCAGCAGCTCCTCGGGCGCGGAGTCCTTGAGCAGGAACCCGTACGCGCCGACCGCCAGCGCCCCGTAGAGGTGCTCGTCGTCGTCGAACGTCGTGACCACCACGACCCTCGTCCGCGGGTGCCGTTCGAGGATGCGCGCGGTGGCGGTGACACCGTCCACACCCGGCATCCGCAGGTCCATCAGCACGACGTCCGGGCGGTGCTCGTCCACGACCCGCACCGCCTCGTGCCCGTTGGCCGCCTCGGCCACGGTCTCCACGTCCGGCGCGGAGTCGCAGAGGATCCGCAGCCCCGCGCGGACCAGGCGCTGGTCGTCGACCAGCACGACGCGGATCACCGGTGCGCCCCCGAACCCGCTCGCGGGAGCCGCGCCGCGACGTGCCAACCCGTCGGTGTCGGACCGGCGCTGAAGGTGCCGCCGAGCACCGTGACCCGCTCGGCCATGCCGATCAGCCCGTGCCCCGGCCGACCGCCCGCGCACGGGCGCGCGGCACCGTCGTTGGACACCCCGATCTCGACGTGGTCGGCGGTCCCGCGCACGTCGACCTCCACGGCTGCGCCCGCGGGGGCGTGGCGCATCACGTTGGTCAGCGACTCCTGCACGATCCGCAGCACGGCCAGCCGCCGCACCGAGTCCAGACCGCCACCCCGCTCGGTGATGGCGCCGGTGACGTCGAACCCCGCCCGCTCGCACCGCTCGACCGCCTGCCGCAGCGCCGGGTCCAGGGCGTCCGGACCGAGCAGCGCGGTGTCCGACGCGCCGGGGGCCCGCAGCACCGACACCAGGTCGCGCAGGTCCTGGAGCGCGTCGGAGCCCGTCGCGTGCACGTCGTCCAGCGCCGCCCGGTAGGCGTCGACGTCCGGGGGCACGTGCCGGGCCACACCGACGCGCAGCACGATGCTGGACACGTGGTGGGCCACCAGGTCGTGCAGCTCGCGGGCGATCGACGTGCGCTCGGCCTCCCGCGCCGCGCGGACCTCGGCGTCCCTGATGCGCGCGGCGTCGAGACCCTCCCGGCGGTAGCGCCCGGCCAGCTCCCGCGACGACCGCAGGTGCCGCCCGACCAGCACCGGGAACCCCACCATGATGAGCACCCGCAGCACCGTGGGCACCGGTTCGGCACCGGGCTGCGAGGCCAGGTAGAACAACCCCACCGCGCACGCCGCGGTGGTCCCGCACGCCAGCCGCGGCAGCCACGGCCGTCTCATCGCGAGTTCACCCAGCGCGAGCCCGGCCAGCAGCTGCGCGATGCCGATGCTCGCGGGGCTCACGACCACGGCCAGCGCCAGCAGCCCCGACTCGGCGAGGCTCACGGCCAGCGGCCACCGGTCGCCCAGGACGACCAGCGCGCTGCCCACCAGCGTCACCGCCCACACCACCGGCGTCAGCGTGCCCCGCGGCTCGAACAGGAAGAACAGCGCGACCGGCGCCAGCGCGAGCGGGCCGAAGCGGATCGCCCACCGCACGCCGGCGGGCCAGGTCGAGTCCTCCGTCACAACACCCGAGCCTAGGTACTCCGACGGACCTCCGCCTCCTCCCGAGGGAGGAGGTGCCTCCTCCCGAAGGCTCGACGATCGGACCGGTGGGACGGTCCGCGCGGGTCCTCCGCTCACCACGATGGGCACCGCGACGTCCCCACCAACCCTGGAGGTCCCGTGATCTGGACCCGCCCCAAGTCCAAGGCGGTCCTCGCCGTCCGACTCCTCGTGGCCGCCGTGTTCCTCGCCTACGGCAGCGTGAAGCTGCTGGGCGGCCAGTACCACTACGGCGACTGGACCATCTCGAAGTCCACAGTGGACGGCACCTCGCTCGTGTGGGCCTTCTACGGCTACTCCCCGTTCTACGGCCGGGTCACGGGGCTGTTCGAGTTCATCCCCGCCGCCATGCTCCTGTTCCGCCGCACCACCTTCGTCGGCGCGGCGGCGCTGTTCGCGGTCGGCCTCAACATCACCCTGATGGACTTCGCGTTCGACTACCCGTTCGTGAAGTACCTGGCCGCCTGCTACACGATCCTGTGCGCGGTACTGGTCCTGCACGACAAGCCGAAGCTGACCGCCGTGCTCCGCGATCCGGCCGCCGATGCGTGACACGACGACCGCCGTCGTGGTCGGCTCCGGCCCCAACGGGCTCGCGGCGGCCGTGGCGCTGGCGGGGCGCGGGGCGGCGGTGACGGTGCTGGAGGCCGCGGACCGCGTCGGCGGCGGCACCAGGACGACCGAGAAGCTGGTCGCGGGCACGCTGCACGACGAGTGCTCCGCGGTGCACCCGATGGCCGCGCTCTCCCCGTTCCTGCGCGGACTGAGCCTGGAACGCCACGGCCTGCGGTGGCGCCACCCGGACGTGCTGGTCGCCCACCCGCTCGACGACGGGACCTGCGGAGCGCTGCACCGCTCGCTCGACACCACCGCGGCCGGACTGTCCGAACACGACGGGAAGCGGTGGCGCCAACTCTTCGGCCCCTTGGCCGACCGCGTCGAGCACACCGCCCCGGACCTGCTGGGCCCGCTGCTGCGCGTGCCCGGCAGACCCCTGGACGTGGCGAGATTCGGCCTGCGCGCCCTCCCACCCGCCGCCCTGCTGCGCAGGACGTGGACCGACGACACGACACAGAGCCTGTTCCTGGGCATCGCCGCCCACGTCATGCACGACCTCAACCGCCCGCTCACGTCCTCCGTCGCGGCCGTGCTGATCGCCGCGGGCCACCGAGTCGGCTGGCCCGTCGCCGAGGGCGGATCACGGGCGATCACCGACGCGCTGGCCCGGTTGCTGCTGGAACGAGGCGGCCGGATCACCACCTCCCACCCCGTCACCTCCCTCACCGACCTGCCCCGCGCCGACCTGGTCCTGTTCGACACGTCACCGAGCGGCGCGGCGGCCATCCTCGGCGACCACCTACCAGCAGGAGTGCGGCGGGCCTACCGGCGCTGGCGCCACGGCAGCGGCGCCTTCAAGGTCGACTTCGCCGTCCGCGACGGAGTGCCCTGGACAGCCGAGGCGTGCCGACGAGCCGGAACGGTGCACCTGGGCGGCAGCCCTCAAGAGGTCATCGACACGGCCAGGGCGGTGCACCGCGGCACCCTGCCGGACACCCCGTTCGTCCTGGTAGGCCAGCAGTACCTGGCCGACCCCACCAGATCCGCCGGGAACATCCACCCCATCTGGGCCTACGCCCACGTTCCCCACGCCTGCGCCGACGACGTCACCCAGGCGATCATCAACCAGGTGGAGCGCTTCGCCCCCGGCTTCTCCACCAGGATCGTGGCCGGCTCGACCAGGTCCACCAGCGACCTGGCAGCCGGCAACCCGAACTACGTGGGCGGCGACATCCTCACCGGCGCCAACACCCCGTGGCAGATGGTCGCACGCCCAAGACCCACCCCAAACCCCTACTACACCGGCGTTCCAGGCATGTACCTGTGCTCAGCCGCCACCCCGCCAGGCGCGGGCGTGCACGGCATGAGCGGCTACCACGCCGCCGAACAAGCCTGGAAAGCCCACCACCGCTGACCCG